>JAFZKY010000050.1 GCA_017551725.1 Bacteroidales bacterium | reverse complement strand
GTTGAATATGGCTTGTGCCAGCACGGTGGCAGTCGTGGTGCCGTCACCGGCCTGGTCGTTGGTCTTGGAGGCCACCTCCTTCACCATCTGCGCACCCATGTTCTCGATGGGCTCCTGCAGCTCGATTTCCTTGGCGACCGTCACACCGTCCTTGGTGATTTGCGGTGCACCGAATTTCTTATCAATGATCACATTGCGGCCTTTCGGGCCAAGGGTTACTTTTACAGCATTGGCTAATGCGTCAACACCTTTTTTCAAGCCTTCACGGGCTTCCCAGTTATATTTAATGTCTTTTGCCATTGTTGTTATAGTTTATAGGTTTATTATTACTTTATGATTTGTGATCTGTTGATGTCGGAATTAACTGTTTACTGTCCCCTGACTACTGATCACTGTCTAGCAAATCGCGTAGATATCGCTCTCCTTCATGATGAGGAAGGTTTCGCCATCCAGTTGGATTTCTGTGCCGGAATATTTTCCGTAGAGGACGGTGTCGTTCACCTTGACAGTCATGGGCTCGTCTTTTTTGCCAGGTCCCACGGCGATAACGGTTCCCTTTTGCGGTTTCTCCTTGGCGGTGTCAGGGATGATGATGCCACCGGCGGTTTTCTGTTCGGCTTCGGCAGGTTTTACTAAAACTCTGTCAGCTAAAGGTTTAATGTTACATTTCATAGTGATTGTGTTTTTAATTTGTATATTAATGAAATTTTTCTTTTCAAAAAAGACGGTGCCGAATTGCAAAATCTGTGCCAAAAAGATTTTTGGTATGACAGTTTGTCAGTATGCGCCATTTTTATATCTTTGCACCTCATACATAATAGACAAATTTTCTTTGTTATGAATCGTTTAAACCTTTGTTTTCTAACACTGCTGACTGTTTTTCTTTCCTTCATGGTTCTGTCGGTGAATGCGCATCCCGTGGATTCTGCCACGGCGGAAATGGTGGGACGGAATTTCTTGGCCCACCAGTGGAACCGGACTGGCAATATATCCATGACATACGCCGGAAGGTATGTGGATGCCCAGGGCACGTCGGTTTGCCATGTTTTCAATATTCCGGACCATCAGGGTTTTGTGCTGGTTTCCTCAGATGATGTGAGTATGCCGGTCTTGGGGTACGCGTTGAAAGGGACAGGTCAGTTGCAACAGATTCCCGCTCCTGTCAGCGCATGGCTGGATGAGTACGGACGGCAGATCCGTCAGGGCATAGTTGCCGAAACAGAGGGCCGGGAACGGGATTCCAAGGTGCAGGCGATGTGGGCGCAACTGCTCGACAACACGTATACGCCTGTCCGCACGCGCTCGGTGGCCCCGCTGGTCACTACCACGTGGTCACAGGGTTATCCTTATAACTTGATGTGTCCGGTGTACAACGGAGATTATGTGCCTGTGGGATGCGTGGCGTTGGCCATGGGCCAGCTGATGCGCTATTATCAGCATCCGCAGCATGGGGTTGGACAGCATAGCTATGAACATAATTTATCATCTATGGGGTATGCCGATCTGGGCAGGATTTCGGCCAACTTTGCCACGGCCAACTACCAGTATGCGGCTATGCCCAATCAATTGGATGCCGATTCTTATTATCAGCAGATAGAACAAGTTGGCCAATTGTTGTACCATTGCGGCATCAGTGTCAATATGATGTATGCCGAAACGCACAGCAGTGCTTCGTTGAATGTGATTGCAGATGCGCTGAATGCTTATTTCGGATATACAAAAGGAACCCTGCGTTATAAATTCAACTTTTCGGATGCGCAGTGGATATCCATGCTGAAAACCGAATTGGATGCCGGACGACCGGTCCTTTATCGAGGACAGGGTTCCAGCGGCGGACATGCTTTTCTGTGTGCGGGCTATGATTCGCAAGACTATTTCTATTTCAACTGGGGGTGGGGTGGCGATTATGATGGCTATTTTACTCTGTCGGCCCTGAACCCATCCACGTATGATTTTTCGAGCCTCCAGGCAGCCGTGTTCGGGGTGCAGCCCGATCCGTGCTATCCCTATTTTAATGCCTCCCTCAACGGCAATACCACTCTGGACCATGCGGGTTTAAGCACGACGCTGACCGCCACGGGCGGCGTGTCGTACCAGTGGAGTACAGGTGAGAATACCGCATCCATATCGGTTTCGCCAACGCTCCCCACTCGATATACTGTCACCGTCACCAACGCCTCCGGCTGTCAGCGGGTGCTTTCCAAATGGGTGACCTTTGCCGATGCTTGTTCTCTTACATTTGAAATGCATGACAGTAATGGCAACGGCTGGGAAGGAAACTCCATCGTGGTGCTGCACCAAAATGAACCGATAGATACGGTGACCCTTTCCATGCTGGAAGGCTTTGAAGGTGTGGCTGAGGTGCCCGTGGTTTCGGGCGACCTTTCTTTGAAATGGCTTCAAGGCTTTAACGGCAATGAATGTTCCTTTACTGTGCAAGGCCGCAATTTCCAATATTCTGGAAGTGGGCCCATGGCCAATGGCGTTTTTTCGAATACGGTTATGCGTTGCACGGCTGATTGGGACGTGGAAGATCATTCTCCCGATGAGCAGTTTGTGCTATATCCCAATCCCACATCCGGGCAGGTCTGGATGGATCGACTCATGCCGGATGCCGAAATCCGCGTGTGCGACATGTATGGCCGTTGCCTGATGACCACGCGTGAGCCATCGGTCGATATGCACCCGTTTGCCCCCGGCCTTTATCTGTTTGAAATCCGTTGCAATGGACAGGCTTCTATAGTTAGAAAAGTGATTCGGAAGTAGATAGTTGTTCTTTTGAGATTATTATAAAACCATTAAACCTATAATTTATATAATATGAGCAAATTCACTCATTTACACGTACATACACAATACTCTATTTTGGATGGAATGTCCAAGATTCCCGATCTGGTGGAGAAATGTCTCCGTGTCGGCATGAATGCCATGGCGGTTACGGATCATGGAAACATGTTCGGCATCAAGGAATATTTCGACTATGTGGACAAACGGAACGGCAAGGTGAAAGACAGCATCAAGGAGTTGGAGAAGCAGATGTCGGAACTGTCGGGTGCGGATGCCGTGGCCGAATGTAGGGCGAAGATTGCCGAGGCCAAATCGCAGCTCTTCAAACCGATATTCGGTTGTGAGGCCTATATGGCCCGCATCACCCAGACGAATCCTACGGGCAGCCGATTAGTGCAGGAACATAAGGAAAACAGCAGCGGCTATCATTTGATTCTTCTTGCCAAAAATGAAACCGGCTACCATAATCTGTGCAAGATCGTCTCCAGTGCCTGGACCGACGGTTTCTATTCGCGTCCCCGTATCGACCGCGAGCTCTTGCAGCAGTACCATGAGGGCCTGATTGTCTCGTCCGCCTGTCTGGCCGGTGAGGTGCCGAAAGCGCTGTTGAACAATGATTATGAGAAGGCCAAGGACTCCGTTATGTGGTTCAAGAATCTGTTTGGCGAGGACTATTATCTGGAACTCCAACGTCATAAAACCGACAAGCCCGGCGGAGATCGGATGGTTTATGAACACCAGCAGATTGTGAATGAGGGTATTATGCGATTGGCGGCGGAGACAAACACGAAAGTGATTGCCACCAATGATGTGCATTTTGTGGAAGAGGAACATGCCGAGGCTCACGACCGCCTCATCTGCTTGAGCACGGGACGCAAGGTGGACGATGTGGACCGACTGCATTATACCAAGCAGGAGTGGCTGAAGTCGCCGGAAGAGATGGCCGCCATCTTCTCGGATGTGCCGGAAGCGTTGGAGAACACGCAGGAAATCGTGGACAAGGTGGAGTTTTTCAAGCTCAAACATGCGCCCATCATGCCGATGTTTGAGATCCCGGCTGATTTCGGCACGGAGGAAGAGTATCATCAAAAATACACGGAAGAAGACTTGCGCGCCGAATTTGAACCCGACGAGGCCAGCAAGGGCCGTATCGAGAAGCTCGGCGGTCTGGAACGGGTGTACCGTATCAAGCTGGAGGCCGACTATCTGCGGAAACTCACCCTCGACGGCGCGGTCAAGCGCTATGGCGATCCCATACCCGATGACATCATGGAGCGGATCGACTTCGAGCTTGGCGTGATGCGAAACATGGGCTTCCCGGGCTACTTCCTCATCGTGCAGGATTTCATCGCCGCCGCCCGCAGCATGGGCATTTCCGTGGGGCCGGGACGTGGTTCCGCCGCCGGTTCTGTGGTGGCTTACTGCTTGAAAATCACGGATGTGGATCCGCTGAAGTACGACTTGCTGTTTGAGAGGTTCCTGAACCCCGACCGTATCTCCCTTCCCGATATTGACGTGGATTTCGATGACGAGGGCCGCTACCGCATTTTGGACTGGATTACACAGAAATACGGCAAAGAGAAGGTGGCACACATCATCACTTACGGCACGATGGCCACGAAGTCCAGCATCAAAGATGTGGCCCGCGTGCAAGGTCTGGAGGTGGATAAATCCAACCGCTTGGCCAAGATGATTCCTGACAAGTTTCCGGAAGATCCGAAGACCAAAAAGGCTCCTAAGGTGAATCTGGAGAACTGTCTGAAGATGGTCCCCGAGCTGAAAAAAGAGTATGAGGAGGGCGAACCCAGAGTGCATGACATCCTGAAATACGCCACCCAGCTGGAGGGGACGGTGCGCCAGATCGGCATCCATGCCTGTGGCATCATCATCGGCGCCGACGATCTCACCAACTTTGCGCCGCTCTCCACGGTGAAGGACAAAGACACCAAGGAAGATATCATCGTCACCCAGTATGAAGGCTCTGTGATTGAAGATGTTGGTCTTATCAAGATGGATTTCCTGGGATTGAAAACCTTGACCATCATCAAGGAAACGTTATCCAACATCAAGAAATCCAAGGGGTTGGAGATAGACATTGACAACATCCCCATTGATGACCCGCTGACCTACGAACTCTATTGTGCTGGCGACACGGTGGCCACGTTCCAGTTTGAATCCCCCGGTATGCAGAAATACCTCAAGGAACTGAAACCGAGCAAGTTCGAGGATCTGATTGCTATGAATGCACTGTACCGTCCGGGCCCGATGGATTACATCCCCCAGTTTATTGACCGAAAGCAGGGTAGGGAGGAGATCAAGTACGATATCCCTGTTATGGAAAAATACCTCAAGGATACTTACGGCATTACCGTTTATCAGGAGCAGGTGATGCTTCTGTCGCGGTTGTTGGCCAACTTCACGCGAGGCGAGTCGGATACGTTACGTAAGGCTATGGGTAAAAAACAGATAGCCAAGATGATGGAACTAAAGGACAAGTTTCTGGTGCAGGGCAAGGCTAATGGATATGAGGAGAGTGTGCTGGAGAAGATCTGGGCCGATTGGGAAAAATTCGCCTCCTACGCCTTCAACAAGTCGCACGCCACCTGCTATTCCTGGGTCTCCTACCAGACAGCTTACCTCAAGGCGCATTTCCGTGCCGAGTTCATGGCTGCCAACTTGACCAACAACATCAGCGACATCACGACCATCAGCGAATATATAGAGGATGCGCACAAGCATGGCATCCAGGTCCTGGGTCCCAGTATAAACGAGTCCGACCAGACGTTCACGGTGGACAAGAATGGCGACATCCGGTTCGGCTTGGCCGCCTTGAAGGGCGTGGGCAACAGCGCTGCCAACAGTATTGTGGAGGAACGTCAGCAGAACGGCCCCTTTACCGACATTTTCGATTTTGTGTCGCGGGTGAACCTGCGCAACTGCAACAAGCGCTGTATTGAAACTCTGGCGGAGGCCGGCGCTTTCGACTGCTTCGGCAACATCCATCGTGCCCAGTTCTTCATTTCCCAAGATGGTAAAACGAATTTCGTGGACAAGCTGATTGCCTACGCTACTAAGAAGCAGAACGGCCCGCAGGACCAGTTCTCTATCTTTGATATGGATGAGACTGTGCAGGAGGATGCCAATCCTGAAATCCCGTATTGTGAGCCGTGGACCACTTACGAGCAGGTGCGCCACGAGCGTGAGATTGCCGGATTCTACATCTCGGGGCACCCGCTGGACGACTACAAGCCCATTATCAAGAATTACACCAACGTGAACCTTGCCAATCTGGCGGATATTTCTTATATGGAGAACAAATATGGCAACGGGAACCCCTTCTGTTTCGTGGGGCTGGTGAGCGACGTGGTTTCCGGGCAGACCCGTACTAACCGTGAGTTCGGGAAAGTGACGCTCGAAGACCAGCATGGAACCTGGCAATGGGCGATGTTCGGCACCAATTTCACCCAATACCAACATCTTTTCCAACCGGGAAAACGTCTATTTGTGAAGGCTGCCCTGGATATTAAAATGTGGAAGAAAAAAGACGATAATGGGGAAAATAAGGAGGAGAAAAGAATCGACTTCAAGCCGTTGAAGGTGTTTTATTTGGAAGAAGCATACGAGCAGCTGTGCAATGAGGTGACCTTGCAGGTCAGCGTCAAGGATGTGAACAGAGATCTGGCGATGGAGATAAAGGAGCTGTTGGCGAAACATTCGGGAACCGTGCCGTTCAATCTCCGCATCTTTGAAAAGGGTGGGGTGTTCTATGCCGATTTCTTCAACTTTGCCACCAAGGTCAATCCTGAATCTTTGTTGAAGGATTTAGACCATCTTTCTGTGAATTATAATGTTGAATTGAAATAATTAAAGAAATAAATCAAGTAGATTTCTATGAAATTCGCCAATTTCTATTTTGCATTTTTACTCTGTTTTCTAACTTGCACTTTGACGGCGCAGGATGCTGTGAAAGTTTATTATTATAAAATCGATGACAATATTGCCAAGCCTGCGCAGCGCAAGACAGAGAAGGCTGTGAAGGATGCTGAGGCGATGAAGGCGGATTATATCCTGCTGGAACTGAATACCTTCGGTGGGGAGTTGGATGCCGCCGACAAGATCCGTACGCTGCTCCTCAACGCCCCGATGCCCACGATGGTCTGGATCAACAACAATGCGGCCTCGGCGGGCGCGCTCATCTCCATTGCCTGCGACAGCATCTACATGGCCTCCGGTTCCTCGTTGGGTGCGGCCTCCGTGGTCAACCAGCAGGGCGAAATCATGCCCGACAAGTACCAGTCCTATATGCGGTCGCTGATGCGCGCCACGGCGGAGAAGAACGGGCGCAACCCCGATGTGGCGCAGGCTATGGTGGACCCCGATGTGCGGGTGCGCGGCATCAGCGACAGCGGCAAGGTGCTGACATTCACCACCGAAGAGGCGGTGAAAAACGGTTTCTGCGAGGGCATGGCCGACAGTCGCGAGGCGGTGCTTCGGCAGGCCGGCCTGGAACACTGCACGGTGGAGGAACAGCATCTCTCCGGCATTGACAAAATCATCAATTTCCTGGTGAACCCCATTGTGAGCGGCATCCTGATCATGTGCATTGTCGGCGGCTTGTATTTTGAGCTGCAGTCGCCGGGGTTGGGCCTGCCCATCATCTTGGCCATCCTGGGTGCTTTGCTCTATTTCGCCCCGCATTATCTGGAAGGATTGGCGGCGCATTGGGAGATATTGGTCTTTCTGGCGGGGGTGGTCCTGCTGATGTTGGAGTTTTTCGTCATTCCCGGCTTCGGGGTGGCGGGGGTGTCCGGCATTGTGCTCATTCTGGCCTCGCTGGTGCTGACGATGGTCTTCAACGTGGGCTTCCACTTCCATTTCGACCCTAGTCTGGACGCGGCCGCCCAGATCGGGCAGAGCACGGTGCTGGTGGTGGTGAGCGTGGTGGCGGGCTTCTTCCTGTCGCTATGGCTGGCCAAGAAGATCATCACCGTCCAAACCCCTTTCGGCACGATGGCGCTGAACACCGAACTCGACACGGACAAGGGTTTCACCTCGCAGGATATGCACTTGAAACAGTATGTGGGCAGGGAGGCGGTGGCCGCCACCTTCATGCGCCCGGCGGGCAAAATCAACATTGACGGCGAGATTCTGGAGGCCACCTCTGAACACGGACTTATTGACAAGGGCACGCCTGTGGTGGTGGTGAAATTCGAGAATGCCCAGCTGGTGGTCCGCAAACGGTAACCTATTAATACATTAAGTGTTAAGACGATGAGTGAAACAGAATACATCCGGGAAAATCTCAAAGCACTTGGTATCTGCGTGGTGATCCCCACCTACAACAATGCCGGCACGTTGATGGATGTTATATGCAGTGTATCAGAGTATTGCGCGGATATCATTGTGGTGAACGACGGCTCCACGGATGCCACGGGCGAGCTGCTGGCGCGGCCGGATGTGCCCGCCACGGTGGTTTCCTATTCGCCCAACAAGGGCAAGGGCACCGCCTTGGTCACGGGCTTCCGCGAGGCCTTGAAACGCGGGTTCCGCTATGCTATCACCATCGACTCCGACGGGCAGCATTATGCGAGCGACATACCGGTCTTTGCGGAGACCGTGGCCTTGCAGCCCGACTGCCTGATAGTGGGTAGTAGGGGGATGAAGCACGACAACATGCCCCAGAAGAACACCTTTGCCAACAAGTTCTCCAACTTCTGGTTCGCGGTGCAGACGGGTAGGCGCCTGCCCGACACGCAGAGCGGCTACCGCCTTTATCCATTGGCGAAGATGGGCAATATGCGGCTCATCACCTCCCGTTATGAAGGCGAGCTGGAGATGCTGGTGCGTTCGGCGTGGCGCAACATCCCCATCGTGGCGGTGCCGGTGAAGGTCTATTACCCGCCCGAGGGCGAGCGCGTTTCGCACTTCCGTCCCGCCCGGGATTTCACCCGTATCAGCCTGCTCAACACCTTCTTCTGCTTCGCCGCCATCCTGTACGGCTACCCGTCGATGCTGATACGGAAGCTTTTAAAGGGTGTCTCAGCCAGCGGCCTCGGGGAGGCTGAATGTCATTAACCCCTAGCTAAACGCATTCTGGAGAGGGGTTGGGAATTTGTCATCTTGCGCCTCGCAGCCCGTATTGTTTTTTTGAGTATCTTTGCGCCGGCAAATCTTGTGCTTGCCAGAGAAAAAGATTATACATGAGCCTCGTCTTGTTTCGAGATTCAAATACATTTCTTAAAATGCGATAATTATGACACTTCAAGAATTTCAGGATGACCTCAGAAGAGGCATTCCCAGCACATTGCCGGAGGCAAAACCATACGATCCAACTGTCAATCACGCGCCCAAGCGCAAGGAAATCCTGACGCAAAAGGAGAAAAAACTCGCCTTGCGCAATGCGCTCCGCTATTTCGACCCGTCGCTCCATGCCCAGCTGGCCCCGGAGTTCGCGAAGGAGTTGCACGACTACGGCCGCATCTATATGTATCGCTATCGTCCTGATTATGAGATGTACGCCCGTCCCATTGAGGCCTATCCGGCCAAATGTCGCCAGGCGGCGGCCATCATGCTGATGATCCAGAACAACCTGGACCCGGCGGTGGCCCAGCATCCCCACGAACTGATCACCTACGGCGGCAACGGTGCCGTGTTCCAAAACTGGGCCCAGTATCGCCTGGTGATGAAATACCTGTCGGAGATGACCGACGAGCAAACCCTCGTCATGTATTCCGGCCATCCGCTGGGGCTGTTCCCGTCCCATAAGAACGCTCCCCGCGTGGTGGTGACCAACGGCATGGTGATTCCCAATTATTCCAAGCCGGACGACTGGGAGCGGATGAATGCCCTCGGCGTGAGCCAGTATGGACAGATGACGGCTGGCTCCTATATGTATATCGGACCGCAAGGCATCGTCCATGGAACCACAATCACCGTCTTGAACGCCAGCCGCAAGATCGGCGGCGAGATCGGGGGCAAACTGTTCGTCACCGCGGGCCTCGGCGGCATGTCGGGTGCCCAGCCCAAGGCTGGCAATATCGCCGGTGTGGTCTCCATCACCGCCGAAATCAACCCGTCGGCCACGCAGAAACGCTACGACCAAGGCTGGGTGGACGAGGTGCACTCCGATTTGGATGAGCTTTTCGAGAAGGTGAACGAGGCACGCCGCAACAAGGTGGCCCGCTCCTTCGCCTATCAGGGCAATGTGGTGGACCTCTGGGAGTATTGCGCCGCGCACGACATACAGGTGGACCTGGGTAGCGACCAGACCTCCCTGCACAACCCGTGGGCCGGTGGCTACTATCCCGTCGGCATCTCGTTCGAGGATGCCAAGGTGATGATGGCCGAGCAGCCCGAGGCTTTCAAGAAGGCTGTGGAGGAATCCCTGCGCCGTCAGGTGGCCGCCATCAACAAGCTGACCGCCAAAGGCATGTACTTCTTCGATTACGGCAACGCCTTCCTGTTGCAGTCGTCGCGCGCCGGCGCCGACATTCTGAAAGAGGACGGCACGTTCCGTTATCCCTCTTACGTGCAGGATATTATGGGCCCGATGTGCTTCGATTACGGCTTCGGTCCTTTCCGCTGGGTGTGTACGTCCGGCAAGCCTGAGGACCTGGAGGTGACCGACCACCTGGCTATGGATGTCTTGAACGAGATCAGCGCGACCGCTCCGGCGGAGATTTCGCAGCAAATGAAGGACAACATCACGTGGATTCGCGGGGCCAAGGAGAACCACCTGGTGGTGGGCTCGCAGGCACGCATCCTCTACGCCGACGCGGAGGGCAGAACGCGCATTGCCGCCGCCTTCAACGAGGCGGTGAAAGATGGCCGGTTGAGCGCCCCCGTGGTCATCGGCCGCGACCATCACGACGTGTCGGGCACGGACTCCCCGTTCCGCGAGACCTCGAACATCTACGACGGGTCCAGCTTCTGTGCCGATATGGCCGTGCAGAACGTCATTGGCGACGGCTTCCGTGGTGCCACGTGGGTGAGCATCCACAACGGCGGTGGAGTAGGCTGGGGCGAGGTGATCAACGGAGGCTTCGGCATGGTGCTCGACGGCACCGAGGAGAGCGATGCACGCCTGCGCAGCATGCTCTTCTGGGATGTCAACAACGGCATCAGCCGCCGCGCGTGGGCACGCAACGACGGCGCCCTCTTCGCCATCAAGCGCGCCATGGCCGCCAACCCCGACCTGAAGGTTACCCTCCCGAACATGGCGGATGACGACCTTGTGAATTCTATGTTCTAAACTGTCTTTAAAACTCTCAGACTGAATAGGATGAATCGTTACAGACTCTTCTTGTTGTTGCTATGCCTGTTGGCGCTGGTCGGCTGTAAGAAAAAACCGGAGCCGATCCAGATTACGCCCGACATTGAGAAGAACCACCTGCAGCGCAACCACATTTTCGGGCAGGTGAAGAGCATCCAGACCTCCACCTACCTGATGGCGGATGACTCTCTCACGCTGGCTGACACGACACGTCTGGCATCGTTGCTCAAGAAGCGGAAGCCGGATATTGTCTCGTACCAACAGTACACCTCCGATGGCTTCCTGACGCGCTTCGTTAAGTTGGACGAGCACCGCGACACGCTGATCCGCCGGGAGTATCACTACAACGACCTCGCGCACCCGACGCGTTGGGAGGAGTACGACTCCACCGGTATGCAGGTTACGCACGGCAAATATCTGTACGACCGTAACCACTTCCTCATCGGCGAGCAGATATACTGCGGCGACAGCATCGCCATTGCCTTCTCCTACACGACCGACGGCATCGGCAACATCCTGACCAGTTCGCAGTCGTTTGGCGACGTGGTCACGCACACGCGCAACCGCTACAATGAGCAGGGACAGGTGTACAAGATCACCGAGTGCGAGCCCAACGGGAAGGTGTTCAAGACCGTGACCATCGAATACGACAACTATGGCGACGAGGTCAACCGTTGCGTGTATAAGTCCGGCAACCAGATGTTGGAATATACTTATAATCAGTACGATCAGGACGGACGGCAGATCAAGACTATCTACGAGGACCGCATCCACCACCGCAAGGAATCCCGCATGTATATGGATTTTGACCCGGAGAAAAACTGGAAGATGGAAGTCCTGGTGGAAAATGATCAGATTATTTCTGTGAGGAAGAGGAAGATTGTGTACTATCAACCAATTAATTAACAATTAATAATTAACAATTAATAATTAACACTTAATAATTAATGATTGGATTTGGGCTATGAACTTGGAACTATGACGTTGAACTTTAAAACTTTATTACTTTCCTACTTTCCCACTTTTAACTTTATAAACCTTACAAACCTTACAAACTTTATAAACCCTTAACTTTATCAAGCTACTATGGATTTAAGCAAAATTTTATCAATTACCGGAAAGGGCGGGCTGTACAAACTCATTTCCCGCGCCCCCAACAATTTCATCGTGGAATCGCTCACCGACGGGCACCGTTTCCCAGCTTTTTCGCATGACGGTGTGGCCACGCTGGACAATATCGCCATCTTCACCGAGGAGGGCGAGGTGTCGTTGCAGTCTGTTTTCCAATCTATTTATAAAAAGGAAAATAGTGCGCAAAAGGAGATGCCGAAGGACAACAACGCGCTGAAGGCCTATTTTGCCGAGGTTCTGCCGGAATATGACCGTGAGCGTGTCTATGTTTCCAATATGAAGAAGGTTATCCTCTGGTATAATATCCTGATCGACCATAACTTGGTGGATTTGGAGGAAGAAAAGCCGGCAGAAGCCGAAGCGTTCTCCGAGCCGGCAACGCCTGCGGAATAGACCTGTTTTGACGGATGGCCTGTATCGGCCTGCTGACGGCGGCGGATGTTGGTCACCCGATTTTTTTACCTGTAAATTTATCGAATATGAAAGAGGAATACAACCGAGAGGGACACCGGACCTGGGTGGTTTGGATAAGCCTGATCGCCGTGATCTTGATGGGCGTGGGCATTTTCTTTTACTATACCTTTTTGAGGCAAACGCCGGCGGCTTTGATTGAGGTGGTGCCCAACGATGCTGTGTTCCTTTTTGAAATCCATGACCATGACGACTTTGTTCAGAAGACGTACAAGGACATCCAGCCCTGCCTGAACGAGTTGTTCGCCATGGATGTGCTGCCCGCGTATGAGGATGTGAGCGGGAAGGTGGATGCGTCGGATATGCCCCTGATCATATCGGGACATGCCTCGGAAAACGGACTGTCGCTGCTCTTCAACGCCCGGGCCGACAAGCATGCGTTCCGAAAACTGCTCCGTTCGCTCAGCATCGACCCCGCCAACTACACTTCGTACGAGCAGTACAAGATTTATACCTACGGCACTCATTATAAGAGCCTTAAGTTTGTCTATTTCAACCATGTGTTGTCGGTGTCGGACAATGTTGAGCTGCTGAAGAAAGCGCTGATGCAGCATACGCATCCGAAGAAGCTGCTGGCGGACAAGGCGTTCCTTCATCTGCTTGAGGTGGCGGGGAAGAACCAGAAGCAGAACTGGCTTTTTGTCCATAATCCGGTTTATTTCGATTTTCTAAACACCTGGTTCAACGAATCCGTGACATCGGTTGTGGATAAGTTGAAAACGCTGTCTGAGTGGTCGGGGTACCAGCTGCGCGTTTCGCAGAACGAAGTGTTCCTGTCGGGTTATGCGACGGTCGATAATCCGAAGCTGGTCGATCTGGCGGGTCAGAAAGCCGTGACAACGGTTCCGGACGACAGGATGCCCTTCAATGCCGTTTGGTGTTACCGTGAGGCCATGGCGGGATATCCGGCCCATCAGTTTGCCATGCTCAACGACTCCAATGCCATCTGCCGTTACCTGCTGATCCCGCACGATACGCTGGGCAAGGCCTATAATCCGTTTGAGGGCAGTGCGTGGACCGACAGTATGCGGCTGGCCTATCCGTCGGGCATTTACCCGGTTACCGAAGACATCCAGATGCCGGATGCGACGATTTTCGGGGCGGGTGTTTACCGCTGTTTCGCCGACCGTGACGGGTATTATGTCTTTGCGCCGTCCATGGAGGCGATGGCCTGGTATCTGCGCGATTTGAACCGTAACGGGGCGCTGGCCTCCAACCGATACTATCAGTTCGCCAGCACGAACACGGCTTCCGACAACCTGCTGGAGTTCGACTATTTCAACTCCTCTTCGCAGAGACCTTTGCTGCAGTTGCTTTCTGACAAGGGAAAGACCTCCTATATGGGCCAGCACCTGCGGGTGTTCTCCATCACCTGCAATTCGGTGGACAACGGCCTCGCCTCCGTGAACCTCTATGTGGGGCTCTGACGAGATCATTTTTGTCTGTCACCAACTGTTTTTGGCAGCATTATCATTTTAAAAGAGGCTCCTCCTGTGCAGGGAAGAGCCTCTTTCCGTAAAATGTATTCGGATTAGACAAAACCGTTAATCCCTCACGCAGCGGACGGAACAACAGGTTCTTTTTCTAGATACACTTTGTTCTACAACATTGTTTCCACAACTCAAACTGATTCTCATGGCATTGTCGTTGTCGGATTCTGTTGTGCTCCAGAAATGGGCAAAGTTATGTTTGTCGCCCTCATGTTCATTGGGGTCGTTCTCCAAAAAATAGAAGTTGCCATCCGGAATGGCGGAGAATCCTGTTGAATTGTTCGCATTTTGGTTGTTCCCAACGGCGCAGGGGTTGGATGAAGCAGTCCAGTAATCTGTATAGGCCAATGCCTTGGCAATGTTGCTGCTGTTATTGCCGCAAACATATTCGTTTTGGCTGCTTACGTAATTGAGGAGTTGGTTCCATTCTGCGAGGCTTGGTATATGCCATCCGTTGGGGCAGATGCCTTGTACACCGCTGGGGCTGAAAGAGGAGCCATGAATGTTGTCGTAGTTTTGATCAGCACTCATCATTTGATACCAGCGGTACAAATACCCGATTGGATTGTTTTCGCTTATGCCGTAATGATAACTTCCAGGAGAAATGTATGTGCCGTCAGCATATTTCGTGGTGCGCAAGTTCTCTTTCATCCAGCACTGGTTGCCGATCCAAATCGTGTTGTAGCTGTTGTTGTCAACATCTTGGACGGAGTTTGATCCGCACAGGAAAGGAGTGATGATCATCGCCTCGCCGTAAACGGTGTCGGTGTTGTTGATGGCGAAAGCTTTGACATAGTAGATCGTTTGCAGGTTCAGGGAAGTGGTGGTGAAAGAGAACTCGCCGAATGGGGTGGCCGATGAAGAGGTGGTGGCGAAGATGCTTTGGCATGATTGTCCACCAAGCTTTGGATTGCTGTTGTACCCGACCATACTGTAAACAAATCCGTATCTCGTGATGTTGGAACTGCCGTTGCAGCTTACTTTGCCTTTTAATTTGAATTTGAAGGTGTTGGTGCTGCGTCCAAGGTCTTCATAGCCGACGCTTTCCACGGAGAGTGGGATCTCCTGCAATGTCACTTCTACGGCGTCGCTGTAGCCATAGCCTGTGTTGTTGGCGGCAAAGGCCCGTATCGTATAGGTGATGCCAGGCGTAACCCGGATTGTGGCCTGATATTGGTTGTTGCCCAGGCTCTCGCAGTTGGTGGTGTAAAGATCGGATGTGGTCGGCTCTTGACCAGTGCCCTGCTTCCAGCAAACACCCTTGGTGGTGACGGATGAACTGCCGCTGTTATAGAGGGTGAACCTCACCGTCACCTGGCGTGTGCTGTCGTTTTGTTCAGTGTAATCCAAATAAAGCGTGGGAGTTACAGCCTGGTCGCCACTGATGTCTTTCACGCAACGGACGGAGAAGGCATAGTCAAAACTGTTATAATACCATGCGCTTGTACTGTTGTCGAAGTCCAGTCGGAATGCGAGATTCATATTGTTGTTTATCGTGTCAGAACAGGAGAAAAAGGCATTCTGACCAAAGTTCCCACCATGGAAACCAGCTGGATATGCGGAGAAACCGGCAGCATTGTTCTCGCTGGGATTGTAACCTACCATGCACGGTTCTGTCGCATTGTTCCAGCCTGTTTGGGAAGCCAAAGCTTTGGCATAATTGGAAGGCGTTTGACCACACAGATACTGCTCATTGCAACGGAGATATGATATGAGCTGCCACCATTCGTTGCTGCTTGGCACATGCCAGCCGCTGGGACAGATGCCTCGTACATGGCTGGGATTGCTTTGGGAAGGAGTTTCACCGCGCATCACGGCGGGCCAGTTGTAGAGCAGTCCGTATGTCTCCTTGTTGCTTTCCTGATTGTTAGGATAATACCAGTATCTGGTGGTGATGGAACTGTTGGAACCGCCCCCGACAATCTCATGTCCATCGCTGTAGTGGGTGGTTTTCAGGTTCTCTTTCGTCCAGCACTGGTTGCCGATCTGCACGGTGTTGTATGTGTTGTTGTCGTAGTCCTTCACTGAGGAAGAACCGCAGGTGAAGGTCAGACCGCCTCCGCTTGATGATGTGGTGAAGTTGACGATGTAGTCGTTGTAAGCGATTCTGTCCATGTCAATGATTTTGAAAGTGCGCAGATAGTAGGTGGTGTTTCGCTGCAATCCGGTCATCTGATACATATACATATTACCCGTGTGGCTTTCTTCTACGGCATAATCTCCCGTAATAACAAGTTGTTGATTGTTGGCGGAAAGTGAAATGGTAGGATTTTGGCTGCTGGAGCTCCAGCAGATGCCGTCAGGCTGCAATTCATCCGTGGTTCCCGGCATGGTGACCGTAATGTCTGCGGAGTTTTCCGTGATATTCTGAATCATGTAGGTGCCACCCACAAGGCCTGTGGTGGTGAAGGTGGCCACGTTGCTGTAGGCTGTGGCGTTGGCGTTGGTGGCATAGGCCCGCACATAGTAGGTGGTCAACAAGTCGAGACCACTGAGGGTGGCTTCGAAATTACCGGTGCCGGAACCCATATCGTTAGAATTGCTGATTCCATCACCAATGCTCGGATTTCCACTTGTGTTCCAAACAAAGCCTTTGCTTGTCACAGGACTGCCGCCGTCGCCAGAACATGTTGCCATGCAGTGGGCACCGGTGTTGTTGACATTGTCCACGGTTATCGTGGCGGTGATGCTCGGTCCTGTGGCCAATGTGCTGAAGTTCTTCAGCTCGCCATAGCCCACGCCAATGGCATTCACCGCGTAGGCGCGCACGTAGTATGTCACGCCGGAGGCAAGGCCGGAAAGCGCGCACTCGAAGTCGTTGCCCGAAATGGTGGTGCCTTCCACGTGGCTGTCGCTCACCGTAGGCTCGTGCTGGGCGTCGGTGGTGTAGCAGATGCCGTATTGTGTCACAGCACTGCCGCCGTTATAAATCAGCCGTCCGCTCACCCGTGCGGAAGCGCTGGTGCGGTTGCTGATATTGAGAGTCTTGACGGAGGGTGCCGTGGGGGCATCGTCCTTGACGCATCGTACAGCCATGGCATAGCCCACACCGTTGGAAGAGGCGGAGGTTACGGCGGAGTTGGCGGAGATGCCGATGTAATTGCCGTTGGATGCACTGCCTGTAGCGGTCCAGTAGAGGGCCTCCTGTTGGAAATTCATGTAGGAGACGTTGTTGGAGAGCGGTGCCACCATGCCAGCCGCTTTCGCACTGAAGCAACTGCTGTTGTTGCTGGCCGGTTCGGTGCCAACGGCGCAGGTGTTGGAGGCGGAGGTCCATCCGTCGCTGGAGGCCAGAGCCTTGGCGATGTTGTTGGTTACACCGTTGCAGGAGTAGTCACCCTGGGCTTTCAGGAAGTTGAGCATCTGGTTCCACTCGGACAGGGAAGGCACATGCCATCCTGTCGGACAGATACCCTGAATCTGACTCGGATTGTTGCTTGTGGGCTCACTGGTTCGAAGGACTGCCTTGCGGTTGTACAGATAGCCGTAGGCATTCACATTGGCGGAATTGTTGCCCGGGTTGTATCGGTAGGCTGTCTCGGAAGAGGTGCTGCTACCTGCCGCGATGTCTGTTTGGTCGCTGTATTGGGTGGTGCGGAGGTTTTCACGCATCCAGCACTGGTTGCCGATTTGTACTGTGTTGTATGTGTTGCCGGCCGCGTCAGTGACGGTGCCACAACTTCTGTTCTGCATAGTGGTGAAGGTGTCCACTGCGCCGTAGGCGACACCTGCGGCGTTTTGGGCGTAAGCACGGAAATAGTAGGACGTTCCCGGTGCGAGGTCTCTCAGCATTATATTGAAGTCGCCGGAACCGGTGCCAGCTGCCACAGTTTGGTCGGTTGTTGTCGGGGCCTGGTTGGTGGTGCTGTAGCAGAAACCGCGTGCGGTGATGTTGGCACCTCCGTCGTTGGTGATGCTGCCGCTGACGTTGGCGAAATCGTCACCTCTTGAACTGCATGCGATCGTGACCACGGTGGGTAGGTCGGCGGCGGGGGTGGTGAAGTTCTTCTGTTCGCCGTATGCGGTTCCAGCGCGGTTGGTGGCGTAGGCACGGTAGTAGTAGGTTGTGTTTGGCATGAGGTTGGAAAGGGTAGAGGAGAATGAACCGGTACCTGTGCCATCGGTGGTGTGGTTGCCATCAACGGTAGGAGTGCTTCCCGCAGCCCAGCAGATGCCGCGTGCAACGATATCTGCGCCGCCGTCAGCGGTGATGTTACCGCCGGCAACCGCTGAGTTGGCTGTGATGTTGGTGGCGGTAGTTGTGTTCACCGTGGCGAGGTTGGCTGGCGGCAGCGAGTTTCCATTACGCACACAACGCACCGACATGCCGTATTGGCTGCTTTGTGTCTGGTCCATGGGACTGGAGTAGTCTTCCAGCATATAACAGGTGGCGTCATATACCGTTCCGCCCATAAAGGTGGAAGATGTGGTCCAGTAGTAGGATGAAAAATCATAGCTCATCAGGCTGATGCCGTCATAATATCCTGCTTTTTTGCTGATGTCAAGGTTGGTGTAATCCGACATTTGTATCGTACCCCATTCTGCATAGCTGGGCACATGCCAGCCAAGCGGGCAGATGCCTTGCACGCCGCTCGGGTTGGCATCGGAAGGTTGTGCGTCATTCATGATGGCGGGCCAGTTGTAGAGGTATCCGTAGTCATCTGCATCGCCGGCGGGATTCATGCCGCCGCTGTTGATGAGAACAGGGTCGTAATAATATCTATTTGTGTAGCTGGTTGATGTGCCGCCGTCGGCCACACTGCTGCCGTCAGAATAGGTGGTGGAACGCAGATTGCTCTTGGTCCAGCATTTGGATCCGATGAGGGCAGTCTCGTAGGTGTTGCCGTCCAAGTCGGCAATCTCGGAAGTGCCGCATGTGAAAGTCTGCGGGGTTACGGTCCTCACGTCGCCGTAGCCGGTGCCAATGGCAGAGGTGGCGTAGGCACGGATGTAGTATGTGTTGCCTGGCAGAAGACCACTGATTGTTCTACGGAAGGAGGTTACGGAGTGGGGACCATTGGAGATTCGGCTGTCTTCAATCGTTGGATTTTGGTTCGTGATGCTATAGCAGAAACCGGATTCTATAACAGGACTGGCGGAAGCGGTGATGGAACCGGAGGCGGAAGCGTACGTCTCGTCCACGGCGGTCACGGAGAACGTTCTCACGGATGGGGCCAGTGCGTTGAAGAGGTTCGTCATACTGTCCAGTCGGGCATTCAACGCCTCCATCATCTGTTGCATCTGTTGCAGGGTGGCAAAGCCGCAATCCTGTGCGGTCTGACACACCTCGGCGGAGGTGATGTAGCCGGCATCGTTGTTGAGCGTGCTGATGTCACTGCCAGGGGAGATGTATTGTGCATCATTGTTGAAAACTGACACATTTTCCGGCACTTCGGGGATATGTGGCAGATTCTCCAAGTCGTAGTAATCACCGCTGAAGCCGGCCGGCAGTTCCACACTGTTGCCGTCGGAGATGGAGAGCGTGTTGTTGTTGATGGAAAGTGTCTGTGGAATGCCGACACCCGGTTCGCCTTGGATACCCTGCGGTCCTTGGGGCCCTTGCTCGCCCTGTGGTCCCTGCGGTCCTGGAGCTCCTTGCAGGCCTTGCTCGCCCTGCTCTCCATTTGTACCGTCACTTACGGTAAATTCAGAGGAGCCCGTGGCGTCGGTGATGGTCACTGTGGTGGTGCCGCCACCCGTGGAGGTGGTGACTGTTGGGGAATAACCGGCCTCGCCTTGCGGTCCTCTTTCGCCTTGCGGACCTTGCGCACCCTGCTCTCCGTCAATGCCGTTCCGTAAAATGTAGGTCTGCGGTTGTCCACCCGGAGGGGTCATGGTGAGTATATAGCCGGTGTCGGTCTGCATGATGCTGAATGTCGGCACGGCGGCATTAGTGATGTAGCCCGCGTCGTTGGTGAAAGCGCTAACGTTGGCGGGAATGGAGTCCTTTGTGATGTAGCCAGCGTCGTTGTTGAAGGCACTCACGTCAGTGGGGACAGTAGGGATGGTGGGAACGTCGTTAAGGTCGTTAAAACTGCCGCTGGTGGCAACTGTTGCCAAACTGGGTTTGTCGTTAAGGTCGTTATAGTTTCCGCTGAACAGGTTGGGTTTGTCGGTCAAATCGTTCCAGCTGCCGGAGAAGCCTTCCGCCGTGGGCAGTTTCACGAAGCTGCCGCCGGTCAGATAAATTGTGTCGTGGCTGATGGTCAGCACCTGCTGCTCGGTGAAAGAGGTCAGGTAGCCTGCGTCGTTGGTAAAGGCGCTGACGTTGGTGGGGATGGAGTCTTTGGTGATGTAGCCCGCGTCGTTGGTGAAAGCACTCACGTTGGTGGGCAGTGAGTCGCGTGTGAGGTAGTGCGCGTCGTTGTTAAAGGCGCTTACGTTGGTGGGGACAGTAGGGATGGTGGGCGTGCCGTTAAGGTCGTTATAGTTACCGCTGAACAGCGTCGGTTTGTCGGTCAAATCATTCCAGCTGCCGCTGAAGCCGGCGGGCAGTTTCACGAAGCCGCCGTTGGTCAGGAAGACGGTGTCGTTGCTGATGTTCAGCACCTGGTAGGTGGGGATGGGGGGCGTGTTGGCGATTTCAGAGTAATCGTAAGCCGGCTTGTTGGCCTCTTTCGCCCATGCTGGAACCGTCGGGTCGGTTTCGGTATAGCCGGTGATGTAGCCCGCGTCGTTGGTGAAGGCGCTCACGTTGGTGGGGATGGAGTCCATGGTGATGTAGTGCGCGTCGTTGTTAAAGGCGCTCACGTTGGTGGGGACATTAGGGATAATGGGTTTGTCGGTCAAATCATTCCAGCTGCCGCTGAAGCCGGCGGGCAGTTTCACGAAGCCGCCGTTGGTCAGGAAGACGG
>JAFZKY010000005.1 GCA_017551725.1 Bacteroidales bacterium | reverse complement strand
CTTCTTTTTCTTTTTCTTCTTCTTCTCGGGAGTAACGTAGAAAGCCTGGTTGCTGTTGACCGTCTGAAGGAGTTCGCCGGTGGTGGCGAATACGAAGCCTTCGGGCACGGTGATTTTCTCCCCTGACAATTCAAAAATCTGACGGGCGATCAGCGCGTCGTTGACAGAGTCGCGGTTATAGGTCAAATACATCATCTTGAGATGGTTGGCCAGCTGGGTTACCATACGGTCGCGCTCCTTTTCCGGATACCCGGCCACCTCTTTGAGTATGTTCTCCATGTTGCGCCCGTAGGTACGCAATGCGATATGATGCTTGTTGTAATCCGGTTTCACAACGCTCTTTTCCGTCGTGTCAGGCTCCGGTTTCGGGAAGGGTGCGTCCACGTCCAACTGATAGTCCGACATAATGAACAGATGGTCCCAGAGCTTGTGCCAATAGTCCAGCGATTCCTTTTTGTTGGCGATGGACGGGTCTTTCACCTCGCTGAGCTGGGCCATTACGCGCACGATGGCCCGCGCGGTCTCGTTCCGTTTTTCGCGGTCCTCGATTTTCATCGCGTCTTCCACCATCTTCTGGACGTTGCGTCCATACTCCCGTATGGCAAGTTTGTTTCGTTTGGTGTTGTATTCAATCATAAAGTAATGAGATACTTGTAGTATTATTTTTCGATTCGTGTTATTTGGTGCAAAAGTACATTATTTTTCAATTCCCTCCACATCGGCCAGCGCGGTCAAACTGTCGGTGATGGCCTTGGCGATGCTGTCGTTGTAGGCCCGCTGGGCTGCCCTGTAAGGATTTTTGTAGAAGGCCACGATGGGTTTGTGCTCGATGTTGAGGGTGGTGAACGGCGTGTCCACGGGCCATGTGCCGTTGCGCAGCTGCGTGGCGGCAATGTCATGGCAGAAAAACAGATAGTAGTCCCACGTGGTGTCGTTCGCAAGATAGGGCGTGTGAACGAGGACGATGTTGCTGTCGCTTTGGAAGAAAAAGTCGCAGGCGGCATTGCCGTTGGTGCCAAGCATGAACGGTTCTTGGCTGACGTGTTGCCCTACATCCTGACGGTGGATGTGTTCCCGCATGAGCTGGCAGGCTTTTTTGTTGGCTTGGTCGTTGTAGTCCAGCTCGTATTTCGCATATGCATTTTGGATGCCGCCCGATAACTCGTTGAAATAAAGAGTAGTAAGGGGATGGTTGTGGGTGATGTGCCGGATGGGCATGAAGGAGAACAGTGCGATGAGGCCGATGATGACGATGTTGGTATATCGGTCTTGTATGCTGCTCAACGTACATTCGATGCCGCTGACGGCAATCAGCATAAACAGCGGATAGATGAAATAGTAGATGGCCCAGGCGGTATCAGGGTTCAGATAGAGGTTTTTTACCTTGACCAGACAGTAACAGAATGCATACAGGAAGATGAAGATGGAGTAGGGTTTCAGATTCCGTACGGCCGTTTTGAAAAAGATAAAGAAGAGCACGAAGCCCATGAGGACGACCGACGGAATGGTGATGAACAGGTATTGGATGAGGTAGCGAGGGGGGAAGTTGTCTGGCCCAATCTCATGGCCGGCGAACAGCTGGTTGTCGGACAGCGGGTAGTTGTTGGCCAGCAGGACAAAAGCCTGTCGCGGCGGCACCATCGAGGTGGTGAGGAAAATCGTGCAGAGGCAGTGTATGCAGATGATCAACAATGAGATACCATAAACCAATGCGACCAATTGCAGCAAAGGCTTCAGATACTCCCATTTGAAGATTTTTTTTATGGGATTGTAAAGTAGGAAGTTCAAAAGGGTGAAGATGAAAAGGAAATGAAGCAGTACAAAGCCGGCGTTATAGGTGGAAAGGGCGATCAGTGTGCCTATTATGATTTTGACGATGCGATAGATGCGTATGGTGGGCAGTTCGCGGCAGAAATAGTAAATCTGGGTGATGGCGAAGATGAAGCCGAAGGCAAAGGTCACATCCACCACGTTGCAGAGAGAGTAGCCGAGAAAACGGGGCGATATGAAAAGGAGGAAGGCGGTGAAAAAGGCCGCTCTCCAGCGAAACGCCCTCAGAACCAAAATAGAAAGGTACAGGATGAGCAACCAGCCGAAGACGGCGCTGGTGATGTGCTTGACCATGAAGATGTCCTGGATGTGGAGCACCTTGCAGAAACTGAAGAGGATGAGGTCGATGTATTGCGCCTGGGTGGATGCGAACGGGTGTTCGCGGTAGGCTTCCGTGTCGCCGATGTGGTGGAAATGGTTGTAAACCAGCTCAGAATAGTGGTTCTGTTCCAGCTCGCGGGTGGAGATACCCACATTACGGCTCATGAAAACCATATTGACGAGCATGGCCGCCATCATGATGATGAACAGGTATTTGTAGAAATCGTCGGCTTCCTTGAAAGAGAAGGCGAAGAGTTTCTTGTGCAGGGATGCGTATTTGTCCTTCTGTCGGAACTGCTTCGACACCCGCAACTTCCACACGTCGTCAGCGAACAGATCTTTGGAATAAGTGATCTTGTCCACCAATTGTTTCACGAAGTGGATGATGCGTTCTACGAAGTACAGGTTCTTTTTTTCCATTAGCAGAAGGTGTAAAGGTCAGACAGGGTTTTCAGGTATCTGTTTGCGTCAGGGCCGGTGTTGAACAGCAGGTCGAGGATGGATAGGTTCGGGACAAAGCCATAGCGGTCTTCAAAAACCTGGTAGTATGGACTTTGCAGTCGGAGCCGGTAGCTGGGCAGTGAGGCGCCCTTCGGGTGGATGACTTCCCGCAGGTCGCAGGCGTCCGTAGGGGTATCGCCATCCGTCAGGCGGGGTTCTGCCACGATGCGCATCATGTGCAGGATGGTGCGGGTGAGCTGCAGGTTGTAGTCGAACAGGAACTCGAACTTTGTTTCGTAAAAGGGCTTCAGCGGGTCGAGGTAGTAGAGGAAGTAGGGGCTGTTGCCGTATGCGGAAACGATGGTGCGCCAGTGTGTGCGTTGCCACGGCATCTTGTAGTCGATGCGGGCCTCACGGATGGGGGTTGGGCCGGTGCGATGCTCCACAGGCACGGTGAGCGTCTGGACACCGTTGCCAGTGAGGATGCGTGCCCGGTTCCGGTAGCTCTGTTTTTGGTAGCACTCGCGGGTATCCACCCATGCTGTGCCCTGCATCAGACAGGCAATGTATTCGATGGGTGGAAGATAGGCCGTAGAAAGGAGCGTCGTACTGTCCACAACTAACGGGTGATCACCATTTTGCTCTTGTAGGTGTGCGTGCCGCCCAAGATTTCCACCACATAGATGCCGTTGGGCAGGTCGTTGAAGTTCATGGAGAAAGAGGGGTCGAGGTTTACATTGTAGGAGCCGATCTTTGCACCCAGCATGTTGTACACGTTGCAAATACCTTCCTCGGCATCGAAATTGCCCTGGATGAGGATACTGCCGGAAGTGGGGTTCGGGAGGATGTTGAAGGTGCGGATGTCGGCATCATGTTGACTCACACCCACGACAGTTCCGTCATAGCGCATACCCGGTATCCAGGTCACGCCGGTGTTGTCGGGATCCAACCACGGTTTGAGTTTTTTTGCGTTGTTGCTGTTGTTGCCGTTTGTCCAAGAGTAGGATATTTTCCCATAGTTGTCGGTACCCCACAACTGGTCGCAGGCCGAACTGCCATTGCTGAGGTCGCCAATGATGAGTTTATTGGCATTGAACAGCGGAGATCCAGAGGAACCCTGTTCCGTACAGCCTTTGACAGTGTACGTGTACCAGCTAACCGTCCAATAATTGCTGTAATAGTTGGAAGAGACGGATTTTGGGATGCTCAGCTTCTTGAAATCTCCGGCGGGATGGTGGATGGCCATGCCCACAGAGGAAGCGCCGGAAACATCCCATCCGGCGAAGAAGATACTGTCCGTCGTAACCCTTCTCATGTCGCCAGTGATTTTCAGCAGCAGGAAATCGGAGCTGTAGTTGATGTTGTCTGTGGCGATAATGCTCCCCCCGGTAACCTTTTGGTTTGCAAAACCGTAGTCGTCCACATCGCAGGCTGTCGTTTCGTATTTGAAATAGAATTTGAATGTGCTGCTCATGTCGTTGTTGATGCAGTGGTTGGCACTGAGTACATAGAGAGTCTTGTCGAAACGGGTGTTGTTGATCATGGCTCCCGAGCAGAGGTATGACGCACCGCCGCTGGTGATCTCAATACGCACTACAGAGTTGATTTGGTCGCGCCAACCGTTGCCCTCCGGACAAGCAGTGTTGAAGTGGCAGCCGCCAGAGACAGCCTTCTCCTCATCTGTCATGGCAATCTTGTTGATGTCGCGATAACGGTGGCTGATGCGGTCTATATAAATGGAACCGTGGTAAAGCACGTCGGCGGGTTCGTAGTACTCGATGACAATCTCGTCGTCATCGATATCGTCAGAAACGAGAATGCCATTCTGCTGGATGTCGGCGTTGGTGTAGGTGCCGGTGAGCTGGGAACGTTTCCCGTTGTAGATGTGCAGCGTGGCTCCTTCGGGAATGTTGAATTGGGAGAAATAGACAGCCATGGAAACGGCGCCTTCCGATTTGATTCCCAGCCGCCACAGCTTCGCTCCGTTGGGCAGGATGTCCGTACGTCCGCAGTTCTCAAAGGTGTAGCCTACTTGGTGAAGGATGCCTATACGCATGGGAGTGCCGTTCTTGATGTTTTGCGCATCTTCTGTGAGCAACGCCTTGCGGTCCACTGCGGGCATCGTTATCTCGTCAATGGAATAGGAAACATCGTTATGGGTGTAGGAATACGGAAGATTATTGACGTCTTCCTGTGCATTGGCCATCCACGCCAATGATAAAACCATCAAAAAAAAGAGTGTTTTTTTCATCGTTTAATGATTGTAATATTTAGGGCTGCAAAAATATAAAAAAAATTGTACCTTTGCCCGCTAAAATAAATATGAACGTAATGACCGTAAGAAAAAAAGTCAAATTTGAAGGAACCCCATACGAGGGGAATATTGATGAGCTTATAATTCAGGCACTTATTGAAAAGCAAGGCATTGATATCAAGTGTATCAACCTCAAAAAGCTGAACCACGTTTTTTTCGACTATTTCATCATCTGCACGGGAAATTCCAAACCCCATGTGGAAACGTTGTGCGATTATGTGCAGGAGCAGACGCAGCGCGTGGCCGGCACAAAGCCTGTGCATGTGGAAGGTCTGGAGAACTGCGAGTGGATCCTGCTGGACTATTTCAATGTGCTGGTGCATATCTTCCAGCCTGAAGCCAGGACGTATTACAACATTGAGGCGCTTTGGAGCGATGCCGAAGTCCAGAGTTTCTAACCCACAATCTGAAATCCTATGCCTATAAAGAATACGCCACGCAATAATGGAGGGGCCAATTCCCCGTTTGGAATGGGGCAGAACAAGGGACCAAAACAGAAATTCCCCCTTCTCACCACAATTTATATCCTTGTCGGTGTTGCCCTGATTTCCTATTGGATGTTCGCCATGGGCGGCGGACAACCGGTGGATATTGACGACATGTCGTTCAACCAGATGGTGCGAAACAAAGAGATTGACCATATAGAGTATGTCCGCAAGGACGACCGTGTCAATGTGTTCCTGAAAAAAGAGGCGTTGCAGGCCAATCCTGCTTACGAGAAAATCAAGGACAATGTGAATGGCCCGCAGTTCTTCATCACCGTCACCGATCTGCAGGTTTTCAATGATAATCTGAAAGAGGTGAAGTCGCAGGCTGTTCAAGAGGCATTGGCTTCGGACAGCACGTTGAATGTGAGTGAATTGTCCCGTGAATACGACTTTCCTACCAAGCAGGACAACAGTAAAAGTTGGGGTTTTGAGGTCATCTTCTGGATCCTGCCGATGGCGATGATCATATTGCTGTTCTACTATTCCACGCGCACCATGCGGGGCGGAATGGGCGGCGGAAGCAGCATCTTCAATATCGGCAAGTCGCGGGCGCAGGAGTTCGACGAGAAGTCGGGCCAACTGGTCACGTTCAAGGATGTGGCCGGGCTTGAAGGAGCCAAGTTTGAAATCGAAGAGGTGGTGGATTTCCTGAAGAATCCGCAGAAATATACCGTCTTGGGTGGCAAGATACCCAAGGGTGTGCTTTTAGTAGGCCCTCCGGGAACGGGCAAGACCCTGTTGGCCAAGGCCGTCGCCGGCGAGGCCAAGGTGCCATTCTTCTCCCTGTCGGGTTCCGATTTCGTGGAGATGTTCGTGGGCGTGGGCGCGTCCCGCGTGCGCGATCTTTTCAAGACGGCCAAGGAGAAGGCCCCGTGTATTATCTTCATCGACGAGATCGATGCCATCGGGCGCGCCCGTGGCAAGAACGCCATGTCCAGTGTCAATGACGAGCGCGAAAGCACACTCAACCAGTTGCTCACCGAGATGGACGGCTTCTCCACCAATGCCGGCGTCATCATCATGGCCGCCACCAACCGGGCCGACATCCTCGACCGAGCCCTGCTGCGCGCCGGACGTTTCGACCGCCAGATCACGGTGGAGCTGCCCAACCTCAACGAGCGTCGCGGCATCTTCGGCGTGCATGTGCGCAACCTCAAGCTCGGTCCCGATGTGGATCTCGATTTCTTCGCCAAGCAAACTCCCGGCTTCTCGGGTGCCGACATTGCCAATGTGTGCAATGAGGCCGCGTTGATTGCCGCCCGTAATAATAAAAAGCATATTGAGAAGGCCGACTTCCTGGCCGCCGTGGACCGTATCATCGGTGGTCTGGAGCGCCGGGGCAGTGTGTTCACCCCGGAGGAGAAGAAGGCTATCGCATACCACGAGTCCGGCCACGCCTGCGTGAGCTGGCTGCTGCGTTATGCCTCGCCGCTGGTCAAGGTCACCATCGTGCCGCGTGGCAAGGCCCTCGGCGCGGCCTGGTATCTGCCCGAGGAACGCCAGCTGACCACCTACGACCAGCTGCTGGACGAGATGACCGCCCTCCTGGGTGGCCGCGCCGCCGAGGATGTCGTCTTCGGACAACTCTCCACCGGCGCCCTCAACGACCTGGAGCGCGTCTCCAAGCAGGCATACGCTATGGTGGTGTATTATGGTTTGGACAAGAAAATTGGCAACATCAGCTATTATGACTCCACTGGGCAACAGGAATATGGCCTCACCAAACCCTATAGTGAGATGACCGCCCGCGAAATCGATGAGCAGGTCCACAGCTTGATAGAATCCTGCTATCAGCGGGCCAAGGATATCCTTTCCGCACACAAGAGCCAACTGGATGAGCTGGCCTCCCTGTTGATCGAGCGCGAGGTCATTTTCACGGAAGACGTGGAGCGCATCTTGGGACCGCGCCCGTTCCAGACGGCAACATCCGCTGTGGCACAGGAGGAGCCGGCAACCGAAACCTCTGATGGCTTGGACACGGAAACGAATTTATTAGAATCTGAAAAAACCGAATAGATATGGCAAACAACAGCAATCAAATGGGGAATCAAATTCTGACGGACAAGGAGAACATCCGCCGGAATATCCGCAATGGTTTGACCTATAAGAAACCTTATCCGTCCGCGCCGCCGGAAATCGGTGCCGGCTTGGGCGCCGACTCGACGGAGCACCCGCTGGTGGAGTTTGTCCGCCATTTCCGCGGTGCCGGAGGTAAGTACATTCCCTGCACCAAGGACAATCTTGTTCCCCGCCTCATCAAGATTGCGCAGGGCCAGCAGTATGGCACGCTGTTGAACACCAGCCCCAACCTGGGCCAGTTCCTGAAGAAACACCATGTGCGTCATGTCACGGCGGTAAACCCCATGGAAACGGTGGATGCTGCGCTCTTCTTTTCGGATATGCTGATTGCCCACACCGGTGCCATAGGCTTCACGCCTTCGGTGTCGCTTTATCCTTCCATTCGGAATCTGGCTCGCGACATTATCGTAGTGTCGCGCGAGCGTTGCATCTTCCGGGATATGGAGGATGCCTTGGCCTATCAGCTCAACCGTAACGGTAACGCCCCGAACCCCATCACGGAGTTCATCTGTCCGTCGCAACCGGAGCAGTCGGACGGTGCCGATGTCTTCACACCCCGGAATCCGCGCTTTATCCTGATGATGGTGGAAGAAAGCCATCCGCAGGAAACCGAACAACCCGAATCGCAAAATTCAAACGAAACGCAACATGAATCCGAAGTTGAAGAATCTGATCGTTAGGACGTTGGCGGGTGCCGTCTATGTGGCTCTGATGATTGCCGGCGTGTTTTATCCCGCCTTGATGAATGTTGTCCTCTGCGTGGCGGCTTGTGTCAGCATTTACGAATTGTCGAAAATCACTTGCGGTCCTGAGGATAAGCCTGCCCGTTATTTGATGATGGCCTTCGCCGTGTCTTTGTTCGCGGTGGCCTGCCATTATAGCCTGCAGCCCCGCACATTTTTCTTTTCGCCGGGCATGAAGACCTTGACAGCCGTTTTTCTGATGATTCCGTTGTTGATGATGCTGTTGACGATTATCCTCTCCATCGTTGAAATATTCCGCAATAGGGCTTGTCCCGTGGAGCAGATTGGCAAGTCGGTGTTCGGCTTCTGCTGGATTGTGGCTCCCTTGGCAATGCTGGCCGCTTTCGCCATCTGGTGCAAGCCGATGGCGTTGGCATTTTTGCTGTTGATATGGATTAATGATACTGCCGCCTATCTGGGCGGAACGTTATATGGTCGTACCAAGATGTTTGAACGTGTCTCGCCCAAGAAGACTTGGGAGGGGACGGTTACGGGCTTTGTCATCACCGTGATAGCCGCAGTGGTGTTGTCCACCATTCCCTTCTTCGGACGTGTTCATCTGCCGATATGGGCATGGACCTGCTTCGCCGTCATCGTGGTCGTCTTCGGCACGCTGGGCGATTTGCTGGAGTCCTCCTTCAAGCGGAGCGCCGGTGTGAAAGATACCGGCAAGGCAATCCCGGGACATGGCGGTATGCTCGACCGTTTTGATTCCATCCTGCTGGCCGTGTTTCCGGCCATGTTGTTCCTGTTTGCAATATTGAGCTGATGAGTCAGAAGATGATAGAAATTCGGGGTGCCAAGGTCAACAATCTGAAAAATGTGGATGTTGACATACCGCGCAACAAGCTGGTGGTGATCACCGGTTTGTCGGGGTCGGGAAAGTCGTCGTTGGCGTTCGACACGTTGTATGCCGAGGGCCAGCGCCGGTACGTGGAGAGCCTCAGCTCTTACGCCCGCCAGTTCATGGGGCGGATGCACAAACCCGAAGTCCATTCTATCACGGGCATCCCGCCCGCCATCGCCATTGAGCAGCACAGCATGTCGCGCAACCCGCGTTCCACGGTGGGCACGGTGACGGAGATATACGAATATCTGAAATTACTTTTCGCCCGCATAGGGCGTACCATCTCGCCGATTTCGGGCAAGGAGGTGCGGCGCGAGCGGGTGTCGGACGTGGTGCCCTACGTGCAGAATGTGCCGGAAGGCCGCAAGGTGTATGTGCTTGCCCCGGTGGTGCTGCCGTCGGGACGCACGCTGAAGGAGCAGCTAGCCATCCTCAGCCAGCAGGGCTTCAGCCGTGTGGTCTATAACCGGCAACTACATGAGATTGACGAGTTCCTGAAAGGCCGCAAGGCCACCCGCGAGTCGGGCATGTTCGTGCTTGTGGACCGTTTCAAGTCGGAGAAGATTGCCGACAACATGGCCCGTCTTACCGACTCCATCCAGATTGCTTTTGCCGAGGGAAAAGGCGTGTGCGTGATTCAAACGGAAGGCGACACTGTTTCGCAGAAGACCTTCAGCGACCTTTTCGAGGCCGACGGGATGCATTTCGAGGAGCCGAGTGTCAACCTTTTCAGCTTCAACAACCCGTACGGGGCGTGCAAGTCATGCTCCGGCACCGGGATGGTGGAGGGTGTGGACCCGGATCTCGTATTTCCCGACAAGACCCTGTCGGTGGCGGAAGATGCCGTGGCCTGTTGGCATGGCGATGTGCTCAGCGAGTGGAAACGCCAGTTCATGCGCCAGGCATCACGATTGGACTTTCCCGTTCATCGGGCTATCGAGGATTTGAGCCCGAAAGAGTACGACCTTTTGTGGTATGGGGATGAAAAGCATCATGTGGAGGGCATCACGCAGTTTTTCCAGTTCGTGGCGGCCAACACGTTCAAGATTCAATACCGTGTCCTGCAGGCACGCTATCGTGGCCGCGAGATATGTCCCGACTGCCATGGGACGCGTCTGCGCAAGGACGCGCATTATGTGAAGGTGAGGGGACGCAACATCGTGGAACTCACCTCTATGCCGGTTTCGGAGTTGAAAATCTTCTTCCGGGATTTCAAATATAGTAATGATTATGAGCGTGAGGTAGCCACCCGTTTGGTGAAGGAATTGTACAATCGGGTGTCGCTGCTGGATGATGTGGGCCTGGGTTATCTCACCTTGGACCGTTCCACGGCAACCTTGTCGGGTGGGGAGGCCCAGCGCATCAATTTGGCCACCTCGTTGGGGAGCAGCCTGGTGGGTTCGCTTTATGTGTTGGATGAGCCCAGCATCGGCCTTCACCCGCGTGACACGCAGAACCTCATACAGGTGTTGCGGCGTTTGCGCGATATTGGCAACACGGTGGTGGTGGTCGAGCATGACGAGTCCATCATCCGCGCCGCCGACTGTATTATCGACATCGGCCCTCTGGCAGGACGCAATGGGGGAGAAATCGTGTTCTCCGGTGTGTTCTCCGATTTGATGAAAGAAAACGACAACCTGACGGCTTCTTATCTGCGAGGCATGACGGGCGGGTACCCGGCGGAACTCTGTCGCTACATCCCGCTGCCCAAGCGGCGCAGACATTGGCGCAACTATGTGGAGATTATCGGCGCTAAAGAGCATAACCTGAAGAATATAGATGTCAAAATCCCGTTGGAGTGTTTCACGGTCATCACGGGCGTCAGCGGCTCCGGCAAGAGCAGCCTGATTGCGAATGTGCTGTACCCTGGCTTGCTGAAACTGCTCAACAAGGGCAATGTCAAGCCCGGACGTTATACGCGTATTGATGCGGATTTGACCAAGATCTCCGATGTGGTGCTCGTGGACCAGGACCCCATCGGGCGCTCCAGCCGCTCCAATCCTGTGACCTACGTGAAGGCTTACGACTATATCCGGGAACTGTTTGCCAGTCAGCCGTTATCCAAGCAGCGCAACTACAAGCCCAGTTTCTTCTCGTTCAATGTGGCGGGTGGACGGTGCGAGGAGTGCGAAGGCGAGGGTGTCATCCACATCAACATGCAGTTCATGGCGGATGTGGAGATGATGTGTCCCTCCTGCAACGGAAGCCGTTTCCGCGAGGAGGCCCAGGATATTAAAATAAAGGATAAAACTATCACCGATATTCTGAACATGACGGTGACGGAGGCAGTGGATTTCTTCAAGACGCTGCCTGTAAACGATATGACTACCAATATTATACGCAGACTGCTGCCGTTGCAGGATGTGGGCCTCGGCTATCTGGTGATGGGCCAGTCCTCGGCAACGCTGTCCGGTGGCGAGGCCCAGCGCGTGAAGCTGGCCTACTATCTATCCTTGAACGATGACGACCAGAACAAACTCTTCATCTTCGACGAACCGACTACGGGGCTTCATTTCCACGACATCAACAAATTGTGCGTGGCCTTCAACCGCCTCATTGAGCGTAATAATACGATTGTGGTCATCGAGCATAATGCTGAAATCATCAAGTGCGCCGACTGGATTATCGACATGGGACCCGAGGGCGGGGAGCAGGGTGGACGAATCGTGTTTGAAGGTACTCCTGAAAAGCTGGTCGAGCGCAAGCGTTCCTATACGGCGCAGGCCATTGCGGGAAAGCTGACGATAGACAATTGACAATTAATAAATAATAGTTGATAATTAATAGATTACAATTTTCAAGTTACAAATCACAATTAAAAACACACGTTTATGAAAGCATCTGAAATTTTGGCATTTGCCGCCGGCGCTGCAGCAGCAGTAGGTGTAACCTTGTTGTTCACCACGGAAAAAGGTAAGGAAATTCGCACCAATGTCTCCAAGAAATTGACCAAGGAGGAGATTGACCGCATCATTGAGAAACTGAAAAACAAGAGATGCGCTGCTCCCACCGAGGAGGAAGTGGAAATGGATGACCTGTTGGACGACATGGATGAAGAAGACGTTCAAGCGTAATTTTTTCGCCGAATGGATATCTTCAGCTTATTTTCCAAAGACTCGCCACGTAACGACCGGACAATCAAGGATGTAAAAACCTATCTGTCCCAACGTTACGATTTGCTCAAACTCGAACTGCTGGAGAAGTCATCGAAGTTGTTGTCGGTGATCTTGTCCATGCTGATAGTCGTGGTGTGTGCGCTGGCGGTGCTCATCTACCTCTCATCCGCGCTGATCAGCTGGCTCACGCTGGCCCTGAACGCTGGATGGGCCTACACCATCGTGTGCGCCCTGTTTGTGGTTATCATACTGGTGGTGCTTCGGTATAAGGACATGCTTTTTGTAAAACCCCTGATACGGAAGTTCAGCCGCATCTTGTACGGCGGCTCCGAAAAGGGGAACTCGGAACCCGATGACGAACGCACCCCTGTTGAGGTGATTTTTGACAAGGAAGGAGATGACCATGACTAATCGCACCACATCGTCGCCTTATCAGAATTTGGAGGAGATTGCCCTCCGTAAGGCGCAGCTGCGCAAGCAGATAGCAAAACAGGAAAAACGCCTGAGCCGCGACTTCGATGCCTATCAGGATGACGTGGATACTTTGAAGCACGTTTGGAACCGCATCGTCAGCATCGCCACCTTCCGCAAACGGACGGTGCCCGACAACGTGTCGTCTCGACTGTCCAAGATTTCGGCACTATCGAACAAGCCGGGCCTCGTGACGGCCTTGTCTGTGGGTGCCAAGGTAATTAGTTGGCTTTGGAAACGTAAACATAAATGATAATTATTTGATTAACAATTAAAAACAATAATAACATGGAAAAAATTTTAAGCAAAGTGAAACCCGGAGTGGTTTACGGAAAAGATTTACAGGAAATTTTCAGAATCGCGAAAGCCGGTAAGTTCGCCCTTCCGGCGGTGAACGTGGTGGGCACGGACTCTATCAACGCCGTGATGGAGGCTGCCAAGGCGGTGAACTCCCCGGTGATGATCCAATTCTCGAACGGCGGCGGCGTATTCTGCGCCGGCAAGTCGTTGAGCAACGATGGTCAACAGGCAGCCATCCAGGGTAGCATCTCGGGCGCCATGCACATTCACCGTATGGCGGAAATGTACGGCATTCCCGTGGTGGTTCACACCGACCATGCCGCCAAGAAACTCCTCCCGTGGATTGACGGTCTTTTGGATGCCGGTGAGAAATATTATGCCCAATATGGCAAGCCTCTCTTCAGCTCCCACATGCTTGACCTTTCGGAAGAGCCTCTGAAAGAGAATATTGAGATTTGCAGGAAGTATCTCACCCGCATGGCCAAGATTGAGATGACCCTCGAAATCGAGCTCGGCATCACGGGCGGCGAAGAGGATGGTGTGGACAACACTGGTATCGACAGCGCCCGCCTCTACACCCAACCCGAGGATGTGGCATACGCTTACGAGGAGCTGAGCAAGATCAGCCCGAACTTCACCATCGCCGCCTCTTTCGGCAACGTGCATGGTGTTTACAAACCCGGCAACGTGAAGCTTGAGCCCATCATCCTGCACAATTCCCAGGAATACATCCAGAAGAAATACGGCACCGCCGAGAATCCTGTCAACTTCGTGTTCCATGGTGGCTCCGGCTCCGAACCGGCCAAGATCAAGGAAGCCATCAGCTATGGTGTGATCAAGATGAACATCGACACCGACACGCAATGGGCTTTCTGGGAGGGCGTTATGAACTACTATAAGAAGAACGAAGCCTACCTCCAGAGCCAGATCGGTAATCCCGAAGGCGAGGACAAGCCGAACAAGAAGTACTATGATCCGCGTGTCTTCCTGCGCGAAGGCGAGAAATCTATGGTGGAGCGCCTGAAGGTGGCCTTCCAGGATCTCAACTGCATGGATCGTCTGTAAAAGTTTATTGCTGTAATTAACGTTAATATAATAATTGTAAAAAGATGAAAAGACACTCTCTTAACGGGCTGTTCGCTTTGTGCGTCGGCATCTTGTTTGTTTTCTTGGCCGGCACACTGTCGGCGCAGTCGGTGACGGTGGAGGAGGCCTCCAAGGTCTGCCTGCGTTTCCTGATCGAAAAGACCTCCCCGGAGGCGGCTGCCGCCATGTCGGCATCCTTGCAGGAGTCTGTGGCAGATGCAGACGGAATGGTCTATCTGTACCGTTTCGCCTTGGCACCGCACGGCTTTGTGCTGGTGTCCGCATCCAAGTCCGTGATGCCGGTGCTGGCCTATTCGTTTGAGGATGATTATGCGGCGATACCGCCCGTTAAGAGTGCCTTTGAGGGCTATGCTTTGGCCACCCGCCGTGTGGAAACGGCCAAGGTGGGCGCGATGCCGCGCGATGCCGCCGACTGGGAACGTTACCTGGCCGACGAATTCGTGCCGAAAGCATCCAAGGTGCCCGTCCGCGGACCTCTCTTGACCACCCGCTGGAACCAGAACAAGTTCTACAACACCTATTGCCCGTGGGATGTGGAGTCTGGTCCGTATTACGACTACCGCGTGCCCAATGGTTGTACGGCCCTGGCCACTGCGCAGATCATGAACTACCATCGTCATCCCAGACAGGGTCAGGGGGCCTCGATGTACGCCGCCCAGGGATATGGCATCCAGAGCGTGAATTTTGCGCAGCAAACGTACAATTGGGATGCCATGTGCAATGAACCATTCTCGTATGCCAATGAGATTTCCAAACTGGTCTATCATGTTGGCGTTGCGATACAGATGGGATACAATCCCACCGGATCTGGTGCCTTTACCGAAGATGCGGCCAGACGGCTGTACGAGAACTTCTTTTATGACCAAAGTGTTACCAAGTATGTGCGAGAATCCTATCCTGGTGATCTTGTGTCGGAATATATTGGCGTGTTGAAAAATGAGATTGATCAGCGCCGCCCGATTCTCTATTGCGGACACGCTTCTGACGGCACGAATGGTCATGCCTACGTGTTGGACGACTATGATGACAACGACCGCTTCCACATCAACTGGGGGTGGGGCGGATCGTCGAACGCCTATTTTGCCATGGACAATTTCACTGTCGGTGGCAGCAGTTTCAATTCGGGTTGCAAAGCCATTACCAATATCCGTCCTTCGATTGCTATCACTCCCAGCACCTGTGTGCAACGCCAGCGCAACACGGCCTCCTTCGGCTATGTCGCCGATGGTTCCCAGACGGCACGTCCCTATCAGCCCAACCCAGACTGCTCATGGATTGTGGCCGCACCCGGTGCCACAAGCTACACGTTTTCCTTCGACCGCCTCGATCTGAAACCGAATGTGGATTATGTGACTATTTACAATGGCCCTGAGATATCCTCCGGTGTGAAGGTGTCGCTTACTGGCAATCAGTTGCCTACCAATACTTATACGGTGAATGCAGACAGCGTGTTGATCACCTTCACCACAACGGGTAACGAGACTACGAATACGGATTATTACGGATTCCTCATCAGCTATCAGAGCCAGTTGGGTGATTATACACCCTGCAATTTGATGACCAATGTGACAGACTGGCACACAATTCTTTCCGATGGCACGGCGGCGGGCAAGGATTACTCTCCCGAAACCAACTGCACCTGGAATGTATCCATTAATTACATCAGCGGCTATGCTTTTGCGTTCCCGAAATTTGAGCTCGGCAGCGGCGATTTTGTGGATGTGTATGACAATACCACTAACCCGCCCACATTATATAAGCGTTTCGATAACAATAATAGGCCATCGGGTACCTACAATGTTTCTTTTCCGAAGATGCGTGTCGTTTTTGTGGCCGATAACTGGGATCAGGACGATGGATTCAATTTCGAGTATTATGCCATCGCCAGTGTGGATGACCACAACGGCGTTCAGGATGCGCAAGTGTATCCGAATCCTGTCGCCGACCAGCTGAATGTCTCGTTTACCAATCCCGAGTCGCTGCCGGTGACGATGCGTCTAACGGATGTCACGGGCAAAGTTCTCCGTGTGGAAACCTGGCCCGCGGTACAGGGTGAACAGCATCAGCGTCTGGATGTGTCCTCACTCCCCGCAGGACTGTATCTTCTGGAGCTGGCAACCGAGAAAGGCCGCCTCATACGCAAGGTGATGGTGGAATAAACGGATTTATCTTTCCCACTTTAACCTCAAAAACACCTGCTGCCCGCTGGCTACTGGCTACCGATTCCTATTTCGAAAAACGTGTCTTCCCGCAACTGCTGACAGTTAAAAATCGAACCCGATGCTCAGGTAGGCGCCCCATCGGGTGGGGTGGCCGTTGGCCGACCAGTGTATGTTGAACAATATCGGTCCGATGAGCGACTTGTGACCGTATTGGAGGGCAAAACAATAATCCGTGGGCCGTATGTAGTCAACTCCGTGTATGTGGTCACCATTTTTATCGAACAAGACGTAGGCCTTATAGAGGGAAGTGATGAATGAAATGTAATCCTTGCGCCCAATCTGGTAGCGCAGATCCATCCTGGCAACAGCGGTGGTGTTGCTGCCGAACACGGCTTGCAGCACATTATAGCCCACATACGAGAGCTGATTGCTGATATATTCCCCGTCACGAATGCCTCCGACAAAAATCTGGTGGACATCATTATGCGTCGCAGTCGCCCGATTGAAGCTGGAAAAGTTCAATGTCTGGATAGAGGCCAAATTTCCGGAGAGCGTGATAACAAAACGCTTGACCACAGGAATGACACCCTTTATGTACATGTTGAAGTTATGGTAGCGGAGAATATCACCTTCCGGGGTCCTGCTGTAAAAGACCAAGTCATATCGTCCGCCGGCATCAATGCCATGAGTGGGGAAATATTTGTCATCGGTATTGTCGTATGCTCCCTCCACAAAAAAGGACAAGGCATGGTTGTCCCAACGATTCTTGTACATATAAGCCGCACCCTCCAAATAATAGTCGTATTCATTGACAGCGTTATTTGCAGTACTGTCGTCGGACATATAATTCAGGAAAAGCGTGGACAATGCATACGGCATCAGGTTCAGTTCAAAACCTCCTTTGTAATAAGCGTTATGCAACCATTGGTTGTCTCGGATATAGAGTTGCAGCCGATTGTTCCAGTAGTTGTATGTACAAAGCGTGTTGAGGATATAATTGGATGTTATGGAATGTAGGGGGCTGACTTTCAATTGAGTATAGTATGTTTTAATATCCGTTCCGAAAGCGGGGCCGCGACGCGGGACGTAGTAGAGGTCCAACTCTCCTTTGAGATTCTTGCCTATGACCGCCGAGACATCGAATTTGAAACCGTATGGTTTGCGGCTGTTGAATCCGAAATTGAGTCCCAGCGAGATCAGGTCGAGAGTGGTGAACCGCAACCCGACGCCCACCTGGTGGATGGGGGCTCGCTCGCCCTTGAATACCAAGGTGTATGGTTCACGTGAGCCTTCAATCCGATAGGAAGCGTTCTTGAAAAGGCCGCTACCATAGAGCACAGCCAGCGTATTCTCAATATCATCGCGATTGTAGCGTTTGCCAGTGTCCAACTCGATGTTCCGCAGAAGGAAGTCCGTGAGTTCGTTGCTGATCCCGTCGAAGCGAATACTGCCGACACGGATGTCCTCGTTGGCGATATTCACAACCCGAGGTTTTTGTTTTTGCTCTTTCATCTTTTGCGATCGGACAAGTCCGGGTGTCACGGCACGGAGGATGATCTGCAGGCTGGAGTCCTGCTGTCTTGCGGCATCCTTTCCCCTGTGAATACATTCGACAATGTTCTTGGTCTGGAAACTGAACATGTTCATGCCATCCATGTTGGGGTGGATATAGACATTGGCGAGCGGCCTGTTGTGATCGAAGGCTTCCTTGCCCATAAGCGCGATGTTCTGTTGCAGCAGTTTGCCTACGCCATTAACCTCCTCGTAACCTCTTGGCTGGCTCAAGTCAATGCCAATGATATAGTCGGCACCCATGGCGCGAGCCATGTCGGTAGGGAAATTGTTGCGCGTGCCGCCGTCCACGAGCACCATGTCCTTGTTGCGCACCGGCGTGAAATAGAGCGGAATGGACATTGTGGAGCGCATCGCCTCCGTCAGGCAGCCGCTGGTCCAATACTTGGCCTTCAAGGTCACGAGGTCCGAGGCCACGCAGCAATAGGGAATGGGCAGATCTGAGAAGTTCATGGAGTCCTGATAGCCGACCGTGAGGCTGTTAATCAGGTTATAGACATTATATCCATAGGCTATGCCTTCTGGCATGTTGGCGACAATGCCTCGCCGGAGAGTCTGTTCACCAATGTCAGAAGAGGCGTTTTGGTCTCCATCATCGAGTTTTGCGCTCTCTTGATATTTTTTCAAAAATTCAAGTCCATGCCACTTTTTGTCGTTTTCGTAATAGAGCGGGATACGCAGGGCATAAGTCTCGTTGAACTTGCGTCGCCGGTAGTTGAGTTTTTCCGTGGGCACGAAATCACTCATCATCACACCCCAGTTCATGTTGACGAGGATGGTGTCGATGAGGGCTGCGGGATACCCCATGGCATAAAGGCCGCCTATGAGTCCACCCATGCTGGTGCCAAGCACCATGTCAACGGGGATGCCGAGTTCTTCGATGTATTCGAGCGCGCCCACGTGGGCGGCACCTTTGGCGCCACCCCCCGCCAGCACCACGGCCACGGTGGGACGGAACTTGCGAATGGAGTCCATCTTTTGTCGCATCCGGGCGATAGCCACCGCATCAGCCGCAGGATCGATGCTGGTGGTGGCAAGGTCGTACTGCGCATGGGCGGTTATGAACATTAGAAAGGAACCTATAATGATTAATAATTTCCTCATAAGCACAGCTATAATAGATGACAAAAACGCCGCATCACAAACGCAGCCTGCAAAGGTAGAAAAAAAACATTTAATACTGGAAATACAATAAACCCCGAAAATTGGAAAAAATTATTGCGACATCGTTGGCGTGTATTATTCATCCAACGGCAAGGAGAAATGTTTTTGGATGCCGTGAACAAAGGATCAAAAAAATAGTGTATATTTGCGCTCCCCTTGAAAGAGGGGAGTTTTTTATTTTAAGATATTGATAATTAATAAGATTCTATGAAAAAAAGTTGCCTTTTGACATTGTCTCTTGCGGCTTTGTTTGTCGTTTTTTCAAGTTCTGCCCCTATGAACACCAAAGTGAAACCCAAAAAACAGAAATCCGGTGTCACGGACTCCAATCTGGACAAGTCTGTGAAACCTACCGTCGATTTTTACCAATATGCCTGCGGCGGATGGATGAAACTTAACCCGCTGGGCAACGAGTATTCCCGTTTCGGTAGTTTCGATGTGCTGGCCGAAAACAATCAGAAACAACTCAAGGAACTGGTGTTGAAGCTCGCTTCACAGAAAAACACCGTCGGCACGGTGGAACAGAAGGTGGGCGACCTTTACAAAATCGGTATGGACACCGTGCAACTGGAGAAACAGGGTGCCCAGCCCATTCAAGGTGAGTTGAAAGATATTGCCGCTCTTAATCGTGAGGGCATCACCAAAAAGCTGGCTATGATGTCGTTGGAAGGCCTCAACCCCTTCTTCGGTCTTTTCGGCTCCTCCGACCCCGACAACAGCGACATGACCATCGCTTACCTCTGGCAGACGGGCCTCGGCATTGGCGACCGCGACTATTACTTGGATGCCGACCAGCAGCATATCCGCGACGAGTATGTGAACCTTATGGCCAAGATGTTCCGGATTTCCGGCTATAGCCAGTTGGCGAACTGCCAGGGCCGCGAGAAAATGCTTGCCAAACGCGTGTTGGCGTTGGAAACAATGATGGCCAACTGCTTTGTGGACAAGATTACGCTCAGAGATCCCTATCAGACCATCCACAAATGCACTCCGCTGGATTTCCAGAATATGATTCCCGCCATTGATGTCAACGAATATCTGCATACGCTGAATCTTAAGAATATTGACACGCTGAATGTGGCCCAGCCCTCCTATTTCGCCGGATTGAATAATATCCTTTCGGTGGCTGATATGGAGGTCATTCGTGCCTATCTGGCATGGAATGTCATCAATGCCGCTGCTCCCTATCTGAGCGATGAGTTCGTGAATGCCGATTTCGAGTTTTACGGCAAGGTGCTCTCCGGCAAGCAGGAGAACAAGCCCCGCTGGAAACGTGTCATCGGCACGGTGGACGGCTGTCTGGGCGAGGCTCTCGGCCAGATGTATGTGAAGAGCTACTTCCCGGCGGAGGCCAAGGCCCGCATGGAACAGTTGGTGAAGAACCTGCAGTGGGCCCTCGGCGAGCGCATCAAGGCTTCCACTTGGATGACCGACGTGACCAAGAAGAACGCCTTGGACAAGCTTGCCGCCTTCCACGTGAAAATCGGCTATCCCGACAAATGGCGTGATTACAGCGCCCTCAATATCACAAACGACAGCTATTACGCCAACGTGGTGCGCGCCCGCCGCTTTGAGAGCGCTTATCATCTGGCCAAGATCGGCAAGCCCGTCGATAAGGATGAATGGCAGATGACTCCCCAGACGGTCAACGCCTATTATGAGCCGAACACCAACGAGATTTGCTTCCCGGCCGGTATTTTGCAACCGCCCTTCTTCGACATGAACGCCGACGATGCGGCCAACTACGGTGCCATCGGCGTGGTGATCGGTCATGAGATGACGCACGGTTTCGACGACCAGGGCCGCAACTATGACCTGCACGGCAACCTCACCGACTGGTGGACGGAGCAGGATGCGGAGACCTTCAAATCGCGCGCTCAGCTGATTGTGGACCATTTCAATGCCATTGAGGTGGCTCCCGGCGTGTTCGGCAACGGCTCCTTCACGTTAGGTGAGAATATCGCCGACAACGGAGGTTTGAATGTGTCCTATACGGCATTCCAGAAGGCTAAGGCCGATGGTGCTATCAAAGGCGATATGGACGGTTTCACCCCCGAGCAGCGCTTCTTCTTGGCGTATGCCGCTGTGTGGGCTGCCAACATCCGCCCGGAGGAAATCCTTCGCCGTACCAAAGAGGATCCGCACTCGCTCGGACGCTGGCGCGTGAACGGCACGCTGCCCCATATCGACGCTTTCTACAAGGCATTCAATATCCAACCGGGTGACCCCATGTTCCTGGATCCCGCAAAACGCGCCAGAATCTGGTAATAACTTTATTAACTTTACAAACCCTACAAACTTTATATAGCTTTTATGACAAACAGCAAACTCGCCGTTATTGCCTTTGGCGGCAATGCTTTATTGAAAAGCCATCAAAAAGGCACCTATCGCGAACAGATAGAGAATGTTACGGAAACTTGCAGATGCCTGGTCCCGATGTTGAAGGCGGGCTACCGCATGGTGATCGGGCATGGCAACGGCCCGCAGGTGGGCAACGTGATGCTGCAGCACAAGGCTGGTAAAGAGACCTTCGAGGTGGAGGACATGCCGCTCAATTTCTGCGTGGCCGAAACGCAAGGCTCCATTGGGGCTTTGATAGAGGAGGGCTTCCGCCATATTTTCGCCGAAGAGGGGTGGGACCGCGACACGGTGACGCTGCTTACCCATGTGGAGGTGGATGCCAATGATCCGCTTTTCCAGAACCCCACCAAGCCGGTGGGTCCGTATGTCACCAAAGAGGAGGCGGATGCCTACCATGAGGAGACGGGCGACATCTACAAGGAGGATCCCAAAGGCAATGGTTGGCGCAAGGTGGTGGCTTCCCCGAAGCCCATCCGCATCCAGAACATCAAGCTGGTGCGTCAGCTGGCCGACCAGGGCATCATCGTCATTACAGTGGGTGGTGGCGGCATTCCGGTGGCCATGAAGGATGGCTATCTGAAGGGCGTGCAGGCGGTCATTGACAAGGACTTGGCTTCGGCCATCACGGCGGTGGAGATCAACGCCGACGAGTTCTACATCCTCACCGACGTGCCCAAAGTCTATATCAACTTCCGCAAACCGGACGAGAAGGCATTGGACACCATCACGGTATCCGAAGCCAAGAAATATCTGGCCGAGGGTCAGTTTACGGAGGGCTCGATGGCTCCCAAAGTGCGGGCCGCCATCATGTTTGTGGAGAAATCCGGCCATCCCTGTATCATCACCGAGGCAGGCCGCCTGGGCGACGACACCTGCGGCACGCGCATCGTGGCCGACTGATATTATTGTATATCAGGAATTTGCATAAAAACATAACGGATCCCAAATCTTTGGAATCCGTTTTTTTGTTTTTCCTTTTTTGTGGAGAAATCCCCAGATACCTGCATTTTTTATTATTTTTGCACCTGCAAACGTAAGGTATGCTATCGGATACCAAACTAATCTCTTTTTTATGACACGATATATCTTTGTGACGGGAGGCGTGGTCTCCTCTTTGGGTAAAGGCATTATCTCGGCCAGCATTGGAAAACTGTTACAGGCTCGGGGATATTCCATCACCATCCAAAAGTTCGATCCTTACATCAATATCGATCCTGGTACACTGAATCCGTACGAGCACGGGGAATGTTATGTGACCGTGGATGGAATGGAAACGGATTTGGACTTGGGACATTATGAGCGTTTTACGGGAATCAGAGCCACCCATGACAATTCCATTACAACGGGAAAGATATATAAGACAGTTATTGACAAGGAGCGTCATGGCGATTATCTGGGTAAAACGATACAGGTGGTTCCGCATATTACAGATGAAATCAAGCGCAGGATGTTGTGTGCGGATGGTGTTGACTTCGTGATTTCGGAGATTGGCGGTACCATTGGTGATATCGAGTCCGCGCCCTTTTTGGAAGCAATCCGACAGCTGAAATGGGAACTTGGCGACCGTGCCGTCAGTGTGCATCTTACGTATGTGCCTTACTTGAAGGCGGCTGATGAGCTGAAAACCAAGCCCACGCAACATTCTGTAAAGGAAATGCAAGGAGCTGGAATCCAACCGGATGTGCTCGTTTTACGAACAGAAAAACATCTATCTGATGGTATCCGGCAGAAAGTGGCGTCTTTTTGTAATGTGGATCTCGAATGTGTTGTGCAAAGCGAGGACCTGTCAAGTATTTATGAGGTGCCGGTCAATATGCAGCGTCAGGGGCTGGATGCCGCCCTCTTGCGGAAATTCGGTGTGCCGGTAGGCGAGACACCCGACATGAAGGCATGGCACCATTTCCTCGAACTCCAGCAGATAGCACAAAAGGAGGTTTGTGTGGGATTGGTCGGAAAATACGATCTGCAAGATGCCTACAAGAGCATTCGGGAAAGTCTTTCCCTTGCGGGCACCTATAACCATGTGAAGGTGAAAATCGAATTCATCAACAGCGAGAATATTTCTGAGGATAATGTGGCAGAGAAACTTTCAAACGTGGCGGGTGTATTGGTCTGTCCCGGATTCGGGCAGCGCGGAATTGAGGGGAAGATTACTGCCGTTACGTATGCGAGAGTTCATAATATCCCTATTTTTGGCATCTGTCTGGGTATGCAGATGATGGTTATCGAGTTTGCTCGCAATGTGTTAGGCTATAAGGATGCGAATTCTGTGGAAATGGATGCAGAAACCACTCACAATGTGATTGATCTTATGGAAGACCAGAAATCTGTAACCAATATGGGCGGAACCATGCGTCTGGGCGAATATGATTGCCAGTTGCGCAACGGCAGTCGTGTGGCGGGAATCTATGGAGTGCCTGAAATCAGGGAACGTCATCGTCACCGCTATGAATTCAACAATAAGTATAAGGAAGAATATGAAAAAAACGGTATGTTGTGTACAGGTGTGAATCCGGAAAGCGGATTGGTGGAGATTGTGGAAATGCCCGCGCACCGATGGTTCATCGGGACGCAGTTCCATCCCGAATACTCCAGCACTGTTCTGCATCCGCACCCGTTATTTATGAGTTTCATTAAAGAGATTTCGGAAGAATAATAAAAGCCGCATCTGTTCAGGTGCGGCTTTTTAGTTCCATAATCAGGTGCCTTTCCCAATGGGGTAGGGTTACCGTTTTATTACAATACGTCTTGATGTGGTGGAATTGTCTGTAAATCTGATGCGTAAAATGTAGAGACCGTCGGCATATTCGGAGAGCGGAAGCGACAGAAACTCATCGTCTTGTGTAGAATAAATCCGTAACAGGGCTCCACGCACATCGTACAGTGACACGTCCAGCAGATTGTGTCCTTTTATATTAATATGGGACGATGCAGGATTTGGATAGACTTGTAAATATGTGTTAGAATATTGTTCAACGCCAGTGCCGTAAATGTTGAGTGTGAGTTGGCAGATGCTGTCGCATCCATTTATGGTTTGCAGTGTGTCGTAATAGATGCCGTTCTCGTTGATAGATATTCCATGCCAGAGATAGGGCAGGTGAGTCACGTAAACACTGTCTGTCTCGGTAGAGAATGCAGATTGGTTGACGGTGAGGTGCAAGGTTACGATGCTGTCGCAGCCTACGGCATTGGTGAGATGGGCTTGATAGGCCCCGGAGGAGGTATAGGTTATGCCGTGCCATGTAAACGAGTCGCACGCGGTGACGGTCTCCTGCCCGTAGGTGGTGTAGTTGACGGTCAGCTTGAGGGTGTCAACACTGGTGCAGCCGTCGTTGTTGGTGTAGGTGTGCGTGTAGGTGCCGCTTTGCGCGTATGTCTGCCCGTGCCAGGTGTAGGCTTCGCAGGCAGTTTCCGTTTCCACATTGTGCGTGCCGTGGTTCACTGTCAGCTTGAGGGTGTCAACGCTGGCGCAGCCGTCGGCGTTGGTGTAGTTATGCGTGTAGGTGCCGGAGCTGGTGTAGGTCTGCCCGTGCCATGTGAACGTTTCGCAGGCCGTCTCCGTTTGAACGTTGTGCGTGCCGTGGTTGACGGTCAGTTTGAGCGTATCCGTGCTGGCGCAGCCGTCGGCATTGGTGT
>JAFZKY010000049.1 GCA_017551725.1 Bacteroidales bacterium | reverse complement strand
TGTTTAATTGTTTAATTGTTTAATTGTTGAGATGAGGAGATTATACATTATTATTTTGTTGATTGGTGCAGTGTCAGGATTGCGGGCGCAGAGTTCCTGCGGCACGCTGACCGACTATGACGGTAATGAATACGCCACCGTGCAGCTGGGCAGCCAGTGCTGGATGGCGCAAAACCTGCGTGTGACGCACTATGCCGACGGCACAGCGTTGACCGCGGGTACGGAAACCTCGGCGACGGGGCGTTTTTACTATTATCCGGATAACAAAGCCGAGAATGTAGCCGCATACGGTCTGCTGTACTCCTGGTACACGGTGATGAACGGCCATGCCACATCCGAGGAGGTGCCGAGTGGCGTGCAGGGCATCTGTCCTGCGGGATGGCATCTGCCCTCCAATTTCGAGTGGATGGCGTTGGAGGACTTTCTCGGTTATAAAGAGGAGTTCCGCTGTGGCACGGACGTGAACAATGTGGCCCGCAGCATGGCTTCGAAGACAGGCTGGCACTCGGACTTCATGACGCAGGGACAGCCCTGCTGCATTGTGGAGAACATGGCCGCCAACAACGCCTCCGGCATGAATGTGCTGCCGGCGGGCAATTTTTTCCATACGGTTGACGGTTTCGGCATGGATGCCGGCTTCTGGACCGCCTCAGAAGGCAGCGACGTGAGCTCGCCGATACATCATTTTTATTTTACCAATGCAGTGGTGGAAATTAACTGCACCCCCAAGGAGGCCGCCTATTCCGTGCGTTGCCTCAAGAACTAAACTAAACCAAACCAATTAAATTGTATCTTTGCCGCCCTAATTTGAACAAGATGAAAAGATTATTGCGAATATGCCTGTTGGCGCTCCCGTTGTGGCTGTTCCTGCCCGTTTCTGCGCAGAATGACTTTGAGATAGCCAAGAATGTCAACATCTTTGTCTCCATTTTAAAAGATCTGAACGAGAAATATGCCGACGAGATTTCGCCGGGAGCGCTGACGCAGACGGCCATCGATGCCATGCTGAAAAGTCTGGACCCCTATACGGTCTATTATCCCGAATCGCAGATTGAGGATTACCGCATGATGACCACCGGCCAGTACGGCGGGGTGGGGGCTCTGATTCAGCAGCATGGCAAAGATGTTGTCATTTCCGAACCCTACGAGGGCTCCCCGGCGGCCAAGGCAGGCTTGTGGGCGGGCGACGTTGTGCGCAAGGTGAACGGCCAGAGCCTTGATGGTAAGAACTCCAATGATGTGAGCAGTGCCATGAAGGGCCAGCCAGGTTCCACCCTCGTGCTGGAGGTGTTCCGGCCATCTGCCAACAAGACGCTGACATTCAACATTGTCCGTGAGGAAATAAAACTCCCCAACATTCCCTATTCCGGCATCATCGGCGACAAGGTTGGCTATATCAAGCTGGACCAGTTCACGGAAAAGGCCGCTTCGGAGGTGCTGGAAGCCTTCCAGAAACTCAAAGAGCAGGGCATGGAGTACCTTATCCTCGACTTGCGCAACAACGGCGGCGGTCTGCTGGGCGAGGCGGTGCGCATCATGAACATCTTCGTGGATCAGGGCGTCAAGATTGTGGAGACCAAAGGTAAAATCCCGGAGATGCAGAAGGTGTATAAGACCCCCGTGCCCGCCACCGACAAGAACATCCCCGTGGTGGTGCTGGTGAACGAATACAGCGCATCCGCCTCGGAGATTGTGTCCGGCGCCTTCCAGGATCTTGACCGTGGTGTCATCATTGGCAAAAAGACCTTCGGCAAAGGGTTGGTTCAGAACGTATTGCCTCTCGACTACAACACCTCGCTGAAAATCACGGTGGCCAAATACTATATTCCGTCGGGCCGCTGTGTGCAGAACATCGAGTATTTCGAGAAGGACACCTCCAAGGGTGCATTCAAGATCCCTGATTCGTTGGCCGTGGCCTTCAAAACCAAAAACGGCAGGACCGTCTATGACAAGGGCGGCGTAGAGCCGGACGTGCTCACCGAGGACAGCCTCCTGAGCGAGGTGCTGACCTCTCTGGTCACCCATAATCTCATCTTCGACTTCGCCAACAATTATCGTGCGAAACACGAAACCATCGCCCCCGCCGACCAGTTTGTGGTGGACGATGCCCTTTACGCCGAGTTTGTGGACTTTCTGAAGGACAAGGACTACAGCTACAAGACCGAAGCCGAAGAGGCTCTGGAGGATTTCAAGAAAACGGCCGAGGAAACAAAATCCTTCAAGGCAGTGGAATCCATTTACAACCAGTTGAAAGAGACGCTTGAACAGGCCAAGTCGAAGGATTTGCAGACCTACAAGAAAGAGATTTGCAACTATCTTGCCTCAGAAATCGTGGTCCGCTATTATTATCAGAAAGGACGGATTATGAATATCTTGAGCGAAGATCCGGATATTGCCGTCGCCAAGTCGGTGCTACTGGACGGCCAGCGTTACCGCTCCATTCTTTCGCCTAAAAAATAGTTCCATTTGACTCGCGAGCGGATTCATCATACAATTTATGTGCTGGGCATCATGCTTTTGATGGCCGCGCTTCCGTTGTCGCACTTCCTGATGGGCTTCTCCACATTCCTGCTGCTGCTGAACTGGGTGGCCGAATGGAACTGGCGGGAGAAAAGGGACATGCTCCGCGCCAACCGGGGTTTCCTCGTTTTTTCCCTGCTGTTCGTATTCCTGCTGCTCGGGCTTGTCCATGCCAGCGACCCCTTGCTCACCCTGCGGCGGCTCACCGCCAAACTGGTGTGGTTTTTTGCCCCGATAATCGTGGCTACCACTCGTCCCCTTCAGCCGAGGGAACGTCGCCTGGTTTTTGCCTCCTTCGTCTTGTCCACCTTTGCCGTGGGCGTCTATTCGTTGGTGTATTGGTACCAGAACCCGGTGCAGGATGTGCGGGACATTTCCGTGTTCATCGACCATATCCGCTTCAGCCTCTGCGTGGTGATGTCTGTGGTGTTTTGCGTCCACTACTGCCTGCGGGAGGCCCCGACAACAGTATTGAAGGTGTCGGCCTCGTTGCTAGCTCTCTTGCTGATCATCTATCTTTTTCTAGCGCAAACACTTACAGGAATACTGATCCTGCTGGCCATCATGTTGGCATACGGGTTGTATCTGCTGGGCAGCGCCCGACGCACGCCCGTCCGCAAGGCTGTGTTGCTCTCCATCCTGTCGGGCATGGTAGTGGCGTTCGGATACGTGGCCTATCTCACTTACGACTATTTCCATGACCAAGATGCCGTCATCACAGAGCAAACTACGGCATTGGGAAACCCTTATACCTTTGACCCGCAGTCGATGGTGGAAAACGGTCATCGCATCGACTACTATGTATGCAAGCCCGAGCTGCAATCGGCCTGGACACAACGCTCCGACTCGGCGCTCACGCCGTGGGTAGAGTGTACGCTGATTCGCTATCTCAACTCCAAAGGACTGCATAAGGATTCCGCCGCGGTGATGGCGTTGTCGCAGGAAGACATCCGCAATGTGGAGAACGGCATCGCCAACTACGACTACACGAGGGTGTTCGGTATGCGCCGCGCCCTGTACCCGACCTTCTTCTGCATCACCTTGTATCAGAAGAACCACTATTTCGACAATTCTTCACTCCTGCAGCGGGTGGAGCTGTGGCGCGTGTCGTGGCTGGTGATCCGTGAAAACTGGCTCTTCGGTGTCGGGTTGGACAATGTGAAAAATGCGCTGAACGACCAACTTAAGAAATGCAATTCGCCGGTGGTCGCGCGCAAAAAGCAGGGCTGTCACAACCAGTACCTGACCTTCTGGCTCAGCGCGGGCATCCTCTTCTTGCTGTATTTCATCTTCGTCCTGGTTTATCCCTTCGTGCGGATGCGCAACAGAATAACCTTTGTATATGTTGCTTTCGCCCTGCTGATGGTGATGTCGTTTTTTATGGAGGATACGCTCGAAACCCAGACAGGTTGCATCATGTTCGCCGTGATGAACCCGCTACTGTTGATGGCGGGCGGGGAACGGCAGAATGTCAACCGCTATGAATACAACGCCTGACCGATAGATTGAGTCGATCTTTTTGGGGAAAATAAAACAAGGATTCTTTACAGCAGGCTCACATCGCCTTTTCCTTCACGTATGATTTCGATGCTGTCGCCGGTGCAATCCAGCACGGTGGAGGGCGTGTTGTCGCCGTAGCCGCCGTCAATGACGATGTCCACCAGGTCGCCGTAACGCTCGTGGATGAGCTCGGGGTCGGTGGTGTATTCCACCACCTCGTCATCGTCTTTCACGGAGGTGGAGAGGATGGGATGGCCCAGCTGACGCACAATTTCGCGGATAATGTTGTTGTCGGGCACACGTATGCCGACGCTCTTCTTGTTGCTCTGCAACAGTTTGGGCACGTTGCCGTTGGCTTCCAAAATGAACGTGAACGGTCCGGGAAGCACCTTCTTCATGGTCTTGAATATGGGGTTGGAGATCGGTTTGGCGTAATCGGAAAGATGACTCAAGTCGGAGCAGATGAATGTCATCGCACTCTTTTTCTTGCGGTCGCCTAACATGTCGGTGATGCGCTCGATGCTCTTGGGCTTGAAAATGTCGCAGCCAATACCGTAGATGGTGTCTGTGGGGTAGATGATGACACCACCGTCGTTCAGACACTCCACCACACGGTCGATGGCCCGCTGGTTCGGATTCTCCGGATAAATTTTCAACAACATGTTCCGACTATATAATATTATGGTATCGTCCTTATAAACTGTTTTCTGCACCATCCAACTACCCGCCAAACGGGCACTCTTTCCTAAAGAATGGAAATTCTGTACCCTGTACCCTGTTTACTGTCCACTAAAAAAGGGTAAGCTACTTGCATCGCATCGCTACAACCGACGTACCCTTGCTGTATTCCTACCCTGGGGGAGTTAGAAGGGAGCAGATCGTACAAGACTTACCCGGCGGCAAAAGTATAAAAAAAACCGATGCGGGACTTAGTAACCCAAAATTTTCAGCATCGACTTGTAACTCTGCTCTTTAGCAAATAACTTGGTGCAGATTTCACCCTCTTCGTCGCGGTAGATGATGATGTGTTTCGGAGCCGGAGTCATGCAATGCTGTATGCCGCCGTAGCCGCCGAGGGCATCCTGATAGGCACCGGTGTTGAACAATCCGATGTACTGGATGTCCTCCGGACTGTCGCTCAAGGGGTAGTTCTCCGAGTTGATTTGCGGGAGGAACACGGCGTTCAAGTGCGACTCTGAGTTGTAGTAGTCGTGGCTGTCGCACGTGAGCCCGCCCAGGAACACGCGCTCGTAAGCCTTGTCCCAGTTGTTGATGGCCAGGATGATGAACTGCTGGTTGATGGCCCAGGTGTCGGGCAGGGTGGTCATGAAGGAGCTGTCGATCATGTTCCACAACTCGCGGTCGTTCTGGCGCTTCTGCTGCAGCACAGAGAAGAGCACTGCGCTGGCTTCGCCCACGGTATATGATCCGAATTCGGTGAAGATGTCCGGCTCCTCCACGCCCTCGCGGTTGCATATCGTCTTGATTTGCGACACAATCTCCTCCGCCATATACTCGTAATCATAGTCGAACGAAAGCGAGTTCTTGATGGGGAAGCCGCCGCCGATGTTCAGGGAGTCCAGCTCGGGCGATATTTTCTTGAGTTCGCAATAGATGTTGACACACTTGGTTAACTCGTTCCAATAGTATGCCGTATCTTGGATGCCGGTGTTGATGAAGAAGTGCAGCATCTTCAACTCAAACTTCGGGTTGTTCTTTATTTTTTCCTGATAGAAGGGGATGATATCGTTGTAACGGATACCCAGGCGCGAGGTGTAGAACTCGAAGCGCGGTTCCTCTTCGGCTGCGATACGTATGCCTACTTTACATTTTGTTTTGATGTTTTGATCAAGCAAATCAAACTCTTTCTTGCTGTCCAAAACGGGAACGGTGTTGATAAAGCCCTTTTCCAACATCATGGAAATGTTGTCAATGTAGGGCTGCTTCTTGAATCCGTTGCATAATATATAATTGTCCTTCTGGAACTGTCCGTTCTCGTAAAGCGTCTCAATCAGATTCAAGTCGAATGCCGATGACGTTTCCAAGTGTACATCGTTCTTGAGCACCTCATTCAATACAAACTCAAAATGGTTGCTTTTGGTGCAGTAACAATAGTGGTACGAGCTTTTGTAATCGGATTTTGCGATGGCCACATTGAACCAACGCTTCGCTTTCTGTATGTTCTCCGAAATCTTGGGAAGGTAGGTGATCTTCAACGGCGTTCCATACTGCTTGATGATGTCCATAAGCGGTACATCATTGAATAACAGTTCGTTGTCTTCCACGTCGAACTCCTCCTGCGGGAATTCGTAGGTCTGGGAAATCAGGTCGATGTACTTGGTTTTCATCTTCGAATGTGATTAAATTAAAAACGCCGCAAATGTATAAAAAAAGTAAATCGGATGGTACGAAAAAATATCATCCGACTCACTTGGATTGAATTTTTATTTTTAATCCGTCTCAATCGTGCTCGCGTCGGTTTTCACATTCGCAAATGTCGGTAAATAGAATGTTGGTGTTTGGCAGAAGCTGTTGCATGGCTTCAAATTCTGTTTTTGTGAGCGGTATTTGCCGTAGATCAAGCGTTTGCAGAGTGTTTTTAAGTGCGGAAATGCTTCCGGGAAGAACATACAACGGGTTGTTCCAGGCATCAATGGCGTTCAGCATTTTCAAGTTGCTAATGGATTCAGGAAAAGTTTCCAACAGATTCCGGCTGACGTTGAGAAATCGCAATTCGGAAAGTTTTCCGATGCTTTCCGGTAGTCGCACCAACTTGTTTTTGTCCAAATTCAGATATTGGAGATGTGTCAGCTTGTCGATTTGGGCATTGAGCGTCCATAGTTTGCAGCCTTTAACGGTAAGCTCCCGAAGTTCTGTCAGCTGGAAGAGTTCTCCGGGCAGCGAGTCCTTGCTGGGCAGTTTGGTTAGTTTCAAGCGATAAACCGCTTGCGGCTCCGCCAAAGCTTCCTCCAGTGTGGTGTAAGTCTTGCCGTTGTCGTTGGGTCCGTATAGTAGGGTGGTGGACTTCTGTGCTTGGAGTAATCCGCATATACATAATATGGTAATAAGTATGCCGTAGTTTTTCATTTTTAAATTCTTTTTTATCTCAATCTCAGTTCGTCGATCATAATCCACGCCTTTTCCCCCGCCGCCGCGTGCCACTCCGGCAGTTTCTCCACGGGCTGCGCCTCGATCTTGATGAACTTCACCTTGTTGTTCGGGATTTTGTGGCGCAGAATGCAAACCCGCGGCCTGTCGTTCTCCTTCAATGCCGGGTCGAAGGGCAACGCAACTTCTTCAGGTTGACTGTACTTTTTGCCGTCTTTGGAGTACGATACCAACACTTTCTGCGGCATAAAGACCCACTGCGAGGGGTGATGGGCAAAACTTAAAGTTACCGTTAGGGAGTCGGATTTATATTTATTTGTTTCGTACTGAATTTCCATTTGTTTACCAAAATAGCCAACCCAGCCTTCTCTAAAATTAGCAGGATTACCGATTCCCGAATTTGTAAGTGTTTTTTCCGGTTCTTTATTGTATGGAGCATCCGGTGAAGAAATGTTGGTTATTGTCCAATTACCATGAGAACGAAAATTAGTACTATGGCAGGGACTCCACATGCAACTTGATAGGTAAGGAATACTTACTTCACTGAAAGGTTCATCACCAATTTTAAAATGCAACACATGAAAAAATGTCTTTTGCGTCAATAAATCTTTTTCATCAATGCCCGGTCCACATGTTGCCGTACCCAATCCAGATTGAGCATGGTCAATGTTCAAAGTGTAATATTCTGCAGGTTGCAGCTCGTTGATATGCTTGGCTTGTTCAATAATATTATCTGAGTAAGGATAAATGCTGAATTGAAAGTTTTGACCTTCCCACTTGGCAGAAAACATTTTTTTATTTTCTTTGTTGAAAAGCGATACATAGCGAGTTTCCATACGATTACCCGCTGCCTGCGGACGCACATATTGATGGAACAAATCCTCTGTTGGAGCTATATAATGGCCGATGAATCCACACGCTTTGCGGTCTTTGTATGTTTCCTGCGCATAGCCTACCCATTCTGTTGTCACTAAATCATTTGATACTTTCATCTGCACACCCATTTTGGGCAAAGACGGCACCCAGTTTTCTTTAATAACATCATACTCCACCAATATATCCCCAGTTTTTGAAATGTAGTACTTTTCTTCAACTAGAAAGACGATTTCGCCTAAAACATTATTTGCATTTTTTCGAATTTCTGCATAAAAAGAATCTTTATTTTGTTTATAAAGTATATTGCAAACCGTCCAAGAGAGATTGTCAAAGCCGATTCTGCGCCAGAGTAGTTCTCCGTGTCCATCAACATGGTCGTTGTCGGTGGGCGGGCGCCAGAAATTAAGTTTCGGACCATCAATCACAACAGGTTTTCCATCTTTCTCAATGATGGCTATGTGCCCTTTTGTTGTGTCGAATACGATTTTATTTTGCCCAATTATGATATTGAGATTTGCATTATCCCACTGATAAAGAAGTGAATCTTTGACATTGTTCAAATCCACCATTCCTTTCTCTTGTGTCGGTTCAGAAGTGCGAGCATTTTCGCGAACATTTTTGAAGTATAAAGATTTTTTTTCACGTATTGGCACGGGCAGCTTGAACTGTTCGTAAGCGATCACGTGGTTCGGATTGGTTTCATCCGCAGGTTTGTCAAAAACATAATTTCTATGGTTTGTGGTTGCGCCTTCTTTGGGGTTATTTTTTACTAAGAAGAAATCCAGCATCACATCCCGCCCCGGGGCCACGATACCCAACGCCTTCACAGAATCCACTATAGCAGGCAACTCAAAATAACCGGTATCATGGGGAGCCAAGGCAACAGGGATGATGTCTTTGTATTGCTCCATGGATTTCAGAAAATCATCAGGATGAATAGGATTTTCGTGCGCCACGTCCAGACGCAGGCAATACAGCAACGTGTATTCGTTCAAGTTGCTGAAATCGAAGCGGTTGATGATGCGGAACTTCAATGAATCCAAATCCACCGCCTCGATCTTAATCGGTTGATACACTTTCCGCACTTCGGCCAGCTGCGGGTGTGGTTTTCGGTCGGGATCCACCAATCCGTTGAAGCAGAAGTTGTCGTCGGAGGGCATGTTCACCCCGAAATCGCCGCCGTATGCGTAGAATTCACGGCCCTGCGCATCCTTTGTCAGCAAGCCCTGATCCACCCAGTCCCAGATGCAGCCGCCCTGCAGTTGCGGGTACTTGTAGATGGTGTCCCAGTAGTTGGAGAGACCTCCGCAGCTGTTGCCCATCGCGTGCGCGTACTCGCACATGATGAACGGCCGTTCCTGCTTTTTCTGTGCGTACTTGGAAAGGTAGTCTGCCGAGGGGTACATAATGGTGACGATGTCGGTGTTGCGATCGTAGAGGGCGCGCTCGTACTGGATGGGGCGGGTGCTGTCCTTGGCCTTCAGCCAGTCGTATGCGGCCTCATAGCAGATACCGTTGCCCGACTCGTTGCCCAACGACCATGAGATGATGCACGGGTGGTTTTTGTCGCGCTCGTACATGTTGCGGGTGCGCGCGACTGTGGCTTCCTTGAAATCAGCACGTTTCGCCAGCGACTTCTCGCCGTAGCCTTGCGCGTGCGACTCCGCGTTGGCTTCGTCGATGACGTACAAACCGTATTCGTCACACAGGTTGTAAAACTCCGGTGCGTTGGGATAGTGGCTGGTGCGAACCGTGTTGATATTGTTGGCCTTCATCAGCCGGATATCTTGTTCCATGCGCTCCCTGGAAACCACGTGTCCCGTTTCCGGGTCGTGCTCGTGCCGATCAACCCCTCGGATGGTCACCGGCACGCCGTTCACCTTCAGCAGGCCGTCTTCGATTTTGACGTTGCGGAAACCGATGTCTATTGCTGCATCGTCAATGGGATTGCCCTTATTGTCTTCCAAAGCTATCCAAAGGGAATACAAATGGGGGTGTTCGGCATTCCATGATTTAACATCTGGAACAAACATATGAAAATGAAGGGTTTGTTTGCCCGTGTCCTGGAATTGGATGTCCATGGATTTTCGTAGGGGCAAATAATTATTAGTCCCTAAATTGACGAGTTTTTCCATTTCCAGGGAGACACGAAATGATTTGTCCTTTGAATAATTTTCCAAATTCTCGACCACGACATCCACATCCAGAATGCCGTTTTGGTAGGTGGAATCCAAATCCGCTATCACCTTGTAATCAAGAATATGCGTTTTGGATTGGACATAGAGAGTGATATCCCGTTCGATGCCGCTCAACCGCCAGAAATCCTGACACTCGAAATAGGAGCCGTCGCTCCATTTGAGGACCTGCAGGGCAATGAGATTTTTTTCTCCGAAACGCACAAATTGAGTGATGTCGAACTCGGAGTTGGTCTTGGCATCTTCGCTGTAGCCCACAAACTCGCCGTTCACCCACAGATAGAAACAGGATTTCGCGCCGCCAATGTTGAGGATAACATGTTGGTTCTCATAACTTTTGTCAACATTCACCCATCTGCGGTAGCTGCCCACGGCATTCCCTTTCACGGGTACCTTCGGCAGCTGGCTGTTGTCGAAATCATTAGTGGTGTTCACATAGACGGGTACGCCGAAGCCGTTCAGCTCCCAGTTGCCCGGCACGGGAATGGTGCCCCAGCCGCTGTCGTCGTAGTCGGTGCGAAAGAAGTCGGCTGGGCGTTCATCGGCATTGGGGACGTAGTGAAACGTCCATTGGCCGTCCAATATAGAGACTCGATGCATCGCGTCTCTACAGTTTTGCGGGATATTTGCCCGCGGGTAGAGCTTGTTGACTTCAAACACGGCAGGGTCCTGCCACTCGGTGAAGGTCTGCGCGGAGAGACCAAGGCAGAGGCTACATATAATGAGATGAAGCAGGATCTTTTTCATTGTGAAATTTTGTTGGCAAAGATACATTTTTTCACCATCTTTATTCTGTCATATTCGGAATTATGCTATTTTTGCATCGATTATTCATTCAATAAGCATGAAACTAAAAAAACAATGAATACAACAAAACACTTGATTTTTGCAGCGGTTTTTTTTGCGGCGTTATGCCTCATCTCTTGCGACCGAGAAAAAGAAAACAAACACGAATATCCTGCCACAGCAGATGTTATCCTCAATGCTGTGAAGGATGTTGATGGAAATCAGTACGATGCCGTGCGCATCGGTAATCAGGTGTGGATGGCCGAGAACCTAAAAACCACCCACTATGCCGACGGGACGGAAATACCTTTGGCTGGGGAACACTCCTGTTCTGACGAACATCCATTTCTATATTATCCTTGGTATGCAAACATGGTTCATGATTTCGGTTATCTTTATAACTGGTCTGCTATGATACACAACGCGTGCAGCAGCGACGTCAATCCAAGCGGCGTGCAGGGCATTTGTCCTCAAGGCTGGCATGTTCCATCGGATGCGGAGTGGATGCAACTGACGGATTATTTGGAATCCCAGCCCATGTACGCTAAACAAATAGCTAAATCTTTGGCTTCAAAAGAGGACTGGACATGCAGCGAAAACGAAAATGCTATAGGAAATGCCACTGCGACCAATAATGCCACGGGTTTTTCAGCTCGTCCTGCAGGCTGGGGTTACGGAGGTTATGTTAGTATATACAGCTTCGATGCATTCTTTTGGAGTGTTTCCTTGGACAATGACAACAATGCCCAAGGCTTTCACATGCACACAGACAGCACAGATGTGATGAGAGTCAAATGTGCCAAACATGCTGCTTTTTCCGTCCGCTGCCTGCGTGATTAGTGCGGGCAGGAACAGGGCAAGTCGAACCCTGTCCTGAAAATCTTTAATCTTTTCAAAATTAATCTGCGATTCTTCACAAAAGAATCTGCGATTTTAAGTGCCGTATCTATTTTTTTTTACATCGCCTCCATCCGAAAGTTATTAACATTTGGGTGTTACTAATATAAAATTTGTATCTTTGCAAAATTATTATGCAATTAATTGATTTTGATTTTTAAACAACTAATATAAAAAGTACGGCTTATGAGAAAAATGTACTTCCTTATTGTTTTGTTATTGTCTTCCATTACCGGCCTGTGTCCGCTAAACGCTGTTCACGCCACGATTAGTGTCGGTACCGCATACGTTAACGGACATATGCTTGCCACATTCGATGAGTGTCAGCCACCGGCGTATTTGGAGGTGAGCGATGTAATGGGCACATCGGCGTTTGTGACATGGCAGCGCAACAATGACTTCATCGGCTCATACGAACTGTCGTACAAGATGACTGGTTCCAATGAATGGATTGTGGTAACGGACCTGCAGACAGAGTATTATCTGCTCACCGGTCTTCAGCCGCAGACGGTCTATAATGTACGCCTGCGGGCTGTGTGCGCGGGAACCACGTCGGATTATGTGGAAAAGAGCTTCACCACGGGCTGCCGTGCCTCGGAAACCGCCACAATAGGTGAGGGGAACGCCAGCAACTACGGCGCCATGCTGCCCTTCTTCAATTACAATAATTACTATGCCTGTTCGCAGCAGATTTACACGGCGGCAGAGCTCGGAGGTGCAAGAATCATTTCGAATATTTCGTTGCAGTATTTTTATGGCACTCCCATTACCCGTAATCTGACCATTTACCTGGGACATACTGCCAAGTCGTCGTTCGCAAGCACGACAGACTGGGAGGTGAGCGACAGCCTGACACAGGTGTTCTCGGGTGAAATCACGTTCAACAACAACAGCGAATGGTTCACCATCGCCTTGAGCACTCCCTTCAGCTACAATGGCACGGACAATCTGATTATCGCTTTTGACGATAATACGGGAGCCGACGGTGTGTCGGCAGAAAAATTTTTCACCTCATATTGCGGAGTCAATCGGGCTTTATATGCGTATGGCGTATCAAATTACGATTTCTCGACAATCAGTTCCATTAATTCGGATGCGAATTTCTATCAGGTCAACAGGTCGGGCTATCGCAATAACATTCGTTTTGAAACTTGCCTTGACAACGCGTGCGGCACGTCGAATGTGGTGGTGGTAGAGCCCACCGACTCCTCGGCGAAAGTTCTTCTAGTGGTTCCCGAGAATGCCGGACAGGAGGTGCAATACCGCAAGACTGGCGACAATATGTACACAGCCTTACCAACGTACAACGATGTTTTTACACTTACGGATCTAAATCAGAACACCGAATACGAGGTGCGTGTGCGCACCGTTTGCGCCAATGGAATCAGTTCGTGGAAATCCTTCACATTTACCACAGGGGTGAAGAACCTCGAGCGTTTGTACGTGACTACTACCGGAACGGGCGATGGAAGCAGCTGGAGCGAGGCCACCGATGATCTCAACTGGGCGCTCCGCACGGCCTTTGAAATCCGGAACACATACGGTGTGAACCCGGAAGTCTGGGTGGCTGAAGGCAGCTGTTACAGCAGTGGGGACGGCACAACCGCCTTCACCATGTACAACGGGATCAAGCTGTATGGCGGATTTGCCTCCGGTGAGACCTCTAAGGAACAGCGCAACCTGACCGCCCATTCCACGGTGTTAGACGGACATAAGGATCGGCGTGTGATGGAGTGTCTCTTTGTGCGGGATTCCATAGAAACGGTAATTGACGGCTTCACCTTCCAGAATGGGGTGAGCACCAACGGCGGCGCCCTGTATCTGTATGAGAAAGTATATGTGAGAAACTGCAAGTTCTCGGACAACTTGGCAGGCAGAGGCGGCGCGGTGGCGTATGCGGGAGTCCAACACCAATTCGAAGGATATGATTTCCAAAATTGCGAGTTTGTCGGCAACCGAAGCACCACATACGGCGGTGCCGTGAATGGTTATGCCTCTCTTGATTTTGCCGACTGCCTATTTGCCAACAACCAATCCGATTCATACGTTGGAGCGGTGAACATAGCGAGAAATTTCACCAACTGTCTTATAGCCAACAATAAAGCCACATATTATTCAGGCGGTTTGTACGATATAAGAGGGGTGTTGTTGAATTGTGACGTGGTGGGCAATACCATCTCCAGCACGGGTGTCGCAGGCATCAGTGCGCCTTCTACTTCAAGCTTCACACTCATCAACAGTGTGGTTTGGGGCAACAAGATGGGTGATGAATCCAGCAATCTTCCGGCTGGAATCGTCGCCGTCCGCTCGGCAATAGAGGGCGGCTATGACGGTGGTGAGGAGATTATTGCGTTAGAAAACGACAACTTCGGCACGCAGGACGGCAAGCATTATCCCTTCTTTGTGGCACCGGAGTATGGAGACTACCGTCTGCGCGCCGGATCGGCCTTGATTGATGCGGGTTCGAACAGCTATGTACGGGGTACATCTGACTTGGCAGGCGAAAGCCGCCTGTATGGCGATTCGATAGACATGGGTTGCTACGAATACCACGGCGAGACCTACTGTGCCGCACCATGCAGCATTGTCGTCGCCGACATTGTCTCCAGCTCGGCGATGGTCACGTGGGAGAACGGCAATCCGGAGGCGGCGTACAAGTATGAATTGTCCTATAAGGCGGTTGACTCTGCTAATTGGACGGTGATTGACAACATTCACGATGACTATTACATGATTTCGGGCTTGCAGCCTCACACAGACTATCTTGTGCGAATGTGCGCCTGGTGTGATGCGGGGACTGTTTCCGGTTATTCCAGCGAAAAGGCATTTACCACCAAATGTTTGTCGGAATCTTCGGGTATCATAGGGCAGGGAACCTCCACTATCGGTTATCTGCCGACACATATATATTATAAGTATTCTTACAGCCAGCAGATTTATTTGGCGGAGGAGATCGGAGGGCCGGTGACCATTGACAATATCGCTCTCCAATACACAGGCTCTTCCCAACGAAGATATGTCTCCATTTATCTCGGTCACACAAATAAAAGTTCTTTTAGCAGCACTAGCGATTGGGTGCCCTATAGTAATCTGACACCGGTATTTACCGGCTATATCACATTCAACACTACCGGAACAACCGATTGGCAAACAATTCCGCTGACAACCGCTTTTGAGTATAACGGCACTGACAATTTGGTGTTTGCTTTTGATGACAACACCGGTTCGGATGTGACGGGAAACAATTTCTATGTCCATACGACGCCTGTAGCACGAGCTTTGTACTACAATAACGACTACACGAATTATTCTCCTTCATCTCCGGGTAACGCCAAAGGTTACACCACGTACCGTAACAATCTGCGCATCCCGCCCATGTGTATCAATTCGGGTTGTGACCGCTCGAATTTAGTGGTGAGAGACATCACCGATTCATCGGCGTTGCTGGTCTTTGTGCCGGGTGCGGGTAGCTCTGATTATGACCTGGAATACCGCAAAATGAGTGAGGACAGCTACACCCCGATCCAAGTAGCGGGAAGTCCCTATACACTGACGGGTTTGACGCAGAACACCCAGTATGAGGCGCGTATCCGCTCGCATTGCGGTGCAGACAGCAGCGTGTGGAAGAGCGTAACCTTCACCACGGGGGCAAAGCGCTACGATCGTTTGTATGTCAAGGCCGGCGGGACCGGCGAAGGCAGCAGCTGGAGCGATGCCGCCAACGACCTTAACTGGGCGGTGAGCACGGCAGCCACTATAGGACAGCAGTTTGGTGTCACCCCGGACGTGTGGGTGGCGCAGGGCGTTTACTATGGGGATGTCCATGCCGACAATGCGTTCACCATGGCAGAAGGCGTGAATGTGTATGGCGGTTTTGAGGGGAACGAGGACGACAACTATGATTTGGCCTTGCGTGATTTCGATCTCCATGTCACAATTCTCGACGGACAGAACAGTCGCAGGGTTTTGCAGCAGCCGCAGGCTTTCACCACCCAAACCGTCTGGGATGGTTTCACCATTCAAAACGGAAATCCTAGTGCTTATGGCGGTGGAGCCTACCTGTATGCGGGGTCGGGCTTGAACCATTGCAAGCTGATGAATAACAAAGGAATCTGGGGTGGGGGCGTATATGCCACAGGCAGTGAAACAAATCCGGTGCTGATAGATCATTGTACCTTTACACATGATACGGCAACCTCTTACGGTGGTGGCCTTTATGCCATTTACGCACAAATCCGTAACAGCAGTTTCACAAACAATCAAGCCAATTACGGCGGCGGAATTTATTATACCTATTCCGTTCCGGGTGTGCAGATTTCCAACTGCCTTGTGGCCGATAACACATCGTTATATAGTGGTGGCGGCATCTATAAAACCCAGGATAATCTCACTATAGAACAGACTACGGTGGCCAACAACCATGCCAACAGCTCCGCAGGTGACATATACAGAAGCAATACTTCAGTCAGCATCAACCTGAAGAACTGCGTGCTTTGGGGCAACACCACCGGTAGTAACAGCACGGATTATCTCTCCTACAGCTACGAGAATTGTGCTGTGGAAGGCGGTATTAGTGGGAATGACGGTGTTATCAATTTGTCAAATGAGAACATCGGTACGGACAACGGACAGCATTATCCGATGTTCGCATCACCCGAGGATGGCGACTACCGCCTGCGGGAAGGATCTGCCTTGATTAATGCCGGCGGCGCCACTACCACAACTTCCGCCTCCGACCTGGCAAACTTGGCGCGTGTGTATGGCGATACTATCGACTTGGGCTGCTATGAGTATCATGGCGAGACCTACTGTACCGCCCCGATTAACATCGTGGTGAATAATATTACAGGTAGCTCGGCACTGATCACATGGCGCAACAGCAACTCGGAAGCCCCTCTGTCATACGAACTGCAATACAAGGCGGCCGACTCGACCGAATGGCACACCGTGACGGGCCTTCAGCACGAATATCATTTGTTAGGCGGCCTGCAACAGCAGACGGCCTATCAGGTGCGGCTGCGCACATTCTGCGATGACAGTTTGTCCAGCTATGCCACCGCAATGTTCTCCACGGAATGCTTGGGCGGATATACGGATGCGATCGTCATTGAATCGGGGAGCACCAATACCAGTGTGAGTTACCTGCCAACCCATGCCTACTACAAATACAGCTACACCCAGCAAATCTATAGGGCAGACATGCTCGGCGGCGAAAAGGACATCAACCAGATGGCAGTGCAGTATTTTTACACTACAACCGTGAGTCGTACGATAGACATCTATTTGGGGCATACTGATAAAAACTCTTTCTCCAGCAATAGTGACTGGGTGCCATTGAGCGATCTCACCATGGTCTATTCCGGATCCTTGACATTCAACAATAGCGGCGAGGATTACTGGTTTACCATTCCGTTCGACACCACTTTCGCCTACAACGGCACCGACAACTTAGTAGTGGTTTTCGATGACAATACTGGTAGTTGGGGCACCAACGCAGCCCGTTTTTACTTGCACTCATCTCTGCCCAACAGCAGCATTGCCTACTACAACGACAACACCAACTGCAACCCTGCCAGTCCGCAGTCGGCCAGCTCACGAACCAATTACCGGATGAACATCCGGCTACCGGGCCAGTGCATCTCTGAGGGTTGCGACCGCGCCAACCTGACAATAGGGGACGTGACCGACAGCTCGGTCCTGATTCTCTACACCCCGGGTGTCGGAACGGTGAGCACGGAGTTGGAATACAAGATGGAGGGTGACGACCAATACACCAGTCTGCCTGTTGGCGACGGCTCCCACCTGCTGACGGGGCTGCGTCCTTTCACGCGAGGCGAAGTGCGCATCCGATCAATCTGTGACCAGGATCAATACAGCAATTGGATGAGCCAGTCGTTCACCACTGCCGTCCGGAGTCTCAACCGTTTGTATGTGCGGGAAGGCTTCCATGGCGATGGCAGCAGCTGGGAGAATGCCACCGGCAACCTGGTCAGGGCATTGAACTATGCCGCATACGAACGCCAGTCTTCGGGCATTACCCCGGATATCTGGGTGGCTCAAGGCACCTACTACGGCGACAGCATCTCCAACAACGCTTTTACCTTGGTGGAAGGCGTGCACATGTATGGCGGCTTTGTGGGCAACGAACCTGACAACTACGATCTCTCGCTGCGCGATCCGGATGCACATCCCACCATCCTGGATGGTCAAAACAGCCAGCGTGTGGTGTATCAGCCCGCCGATTTCAACACCCGTACCATTATAGACGGCTTCACCATACAGCATGGATGGGCTTCCTCCGGAAATGATAACGGCGATGGCGGTGGCATTTACCTGCGTGAAATGTCGACATTGCACAAGTGCAAAGTGGTCAACAATGCTTCCGCATATCGAGGCTGTGGTCTTTTCGCATTCGGAAATTCTGATGGCCGAATCCAGATAGACTCCTGTGTGATTTCAGGTAACTATTATCATTTGAACTCCACAAACAATTACGGTGGAGGTATCTATATCCGATATAGCAATGCTGAACATCTCACGGTGACCAACAATACGGGCTATTATGCCGGCGGTCTCTATGCAATATACAGTACAGTGGGGCATAGTACGATAACCCATAACACAGGATACTCGGGTGGTGGTGTATATGCTTCTCACAGTACGATTGAAAATTGTACGGTTGAATACAATTCCTCCTCTTTTGGTGGTGGTGTGAATGGGTATTACAGTTTGATAAAACGTTGTATCATAAGCCATAACACAAGTTCTTCGAATGGTGGCGGTGTTTATTTGGATTATGCAGATGGAACAAATGGACTTTACAATTGTTTGATAGCCAATAATACAAGTTCTACAACCGGCGGCGGTGTATATGCATACAGAAGCTATTCAAATATCGTAGGCAATACTGTCGTGAATAACTGGGCTAGCAGCAATGCTGGTGGTATCCATAACCAGAACACTTCAAACTACCTATATAATAACATTGTATGGGGCAACCGAAAGGGCAGCAACCAGGTGGTTGACAATGTCCCATATTATAGTGTCAGCTATTTCCGGTACAATGCGGTGGAGAACTGTCCTACCGATGCCGACAATACAAACATCATCTTGCAGAGTGAGAACATCGGTGTAGGCGACGGACTTTACTATCCCTTCTTCGTGTCTCCGGAGTATGACGACTATCGTTTGCGCAGCCAATCCCCGATGATTAATGCGGGATGGAACATCAAAAACGAAGATTCCACTGACCTGGCGGATCTGGTGCGTGTGTATGACAACACCATCGACATGGGATGCTACGAATATCATGGCGAGATCTACTGCCTCTCCCCGATGGCGTTGACCGTGGAAAATGTTACGGGCAACTCCGCGGTAATCACGTGGCAGAGCAGCTCCATAGAAGACGCCGTCCAGTATGAGCTGTCGTACAAGATCGCGAATGTTAACGATTGGATCGTAGCGGGACAGGTGGCGGACAACTACTACCTATTAACGGGTTTGGAGCCGCAAAAATCCTATATGGTGCGGGTGCGTGCCGTATGCGGTGAGAATAGCAGCTCGGCCTATACGGACGCTGTCACGTTCAGCACTGTCTGCTCGGGTAATTATGTAGCAGATGTGCATATTGGGGAGACCGATGAGACGACTAACGGCACTGTCATACCCTTCAACTCCAATGCTCGTTACTCATACTGTCAACAGCTGTATCTTGCCTCCGAGATTGGAAACGCCAGACCAATTGACACCCTGTATTTGCAATATTATAATAATTATTTTTCGGAGAACAGGACGCTAGACGTATACTTGGGGCATACCAGCCGTTCAACATTCGCCACGGACAATTCCTATGTGCCGGTCAGCGAGCTTCAGCTGGTGTTCTCGGGTTCACTTACGCTCAATACTACGGTAGAATACGATTGGTTGGCAATCCCGTTGAATAGGGGAGTGTTTGAATATAATGGAGTGGATAATTTAGTATTGGCGGTTAATGACAAGACGGGTTCCACAAGCTCATCGGATTGCGGCTTCTATACTCATGTAACTCCCGATGCTAGGACTTTAAACAGCTATCGCAGCAGCACCAGTTCCGCTGTCATCAATCCGGCTTCGCTTGTAACGGGTGGTAAATTGACATACGTGAACAACTTGTGGTTGCCGGGATTGTGTGAGGCGGCGGATTGTGGTCGCGTCAATGTGGTAGTGAGAGATGTGACCGACACATCCGCTCTTGTCGTTTTTGCAGCAGGCAACGGGGCTGTCGATATGCAGATGGAATACCATGTGTATGGACAAGACAATTATACGGTGTTGCCGACCCAAAGCAGTCCGTATTTGCTAACGGGATTGCTCCCAAACACGTTGTATGAGGTGCGGGCGCGCTCCATCTGCTCCGGACAAGATAGCAGCGTTTGGCAGATGAAAACGTTCAAGACGAATTTAGCTTATCTTGACCGTTTGTATGTGAGAGAAGGTTCCCAAGGCAACGGTAGCAGCTGGGCTGATGCCACCAATGACCTGGCGTGGGCGCTGAACTATGCCGCCAGCATCAAGGAGAAGTATGGCATGGCACCGGACATCTGGGTGGCTCAGGGTACCTATTATGGCGACGGAACATCCGACAATGCTTTCACCATGGTGCAGGGCGTGAATGTGTATGGTGGTTTTGCTGGTGACGAGAGCGACGATTATGACTTGAGTCTGCGTGACGTTACAGCACATCCCTCCATACTTGATGGACAGAACAGCCAGCGTGTGTTATATCAACCTACCAGCTTCACCCAAAGAACCGTGTGGGATGGCTTTACCTTGCAGCATGGTAAAGCCGCCTACGAGAACAGTAGCGGTCAGATTGGCGGCGGCGCTTATCTGAGAGGCAACTCCTCCTTAATCCATTGCCGTGTCGTGGACAACTGGGCCTATTCGTCGGGCGGCGGTGTGTATGCAGGCGGTGTGAGCACATCCACAAACACCCTTAGCACCAGTTGTGTCATTATTGACCATTGTACGATAGAAAACAACAATTCATACAGCAGTTTAGGTGGCGGTGTATATCTTTATTACTCCCAACTGAAAAATAGTACGGTTTCGCATAACGGGGCTTATTCCGACGGAGGTGGTGTTTGCATGTACTACGGCCTTGTTCAAAGCTGTTCGATCACTCATAACCGCAGCAATTCCTATGGCGGCGGTATCAATGTAACGTATCTTTCCTCGACCGACACCTGTCAAGGTATCATAAACTGTCTGATAGCAAATGACACCGCTATGGTGGGTGGTGGCATCTATGTGAACTCGAGGTTGAGAATGGAAAATTCCACGGTTGTCAACAATTACGCCACTTCGATTTGCGGTGGTGTCTACTTCAGTTCTACGCAAAGTTTCAATATTGTGAATAATAGCGTAATTTGGGGTAACACCAATATCGGCTATGCCTCCAATGTGGAGAACAACGCCACCTTCCAGTATTCGGCGGTGGAATCTCTTACGAATGACTTTACAGGAGTTAAAATCTTGCAACACGACAATATGGGTAGCGAACAGGGGCTGTATTATCCGTTCTTTGTCGCTCCGAACAGTGGCGATTATCGTTTGCGTGCCGGCTCCTCTTTGATTAACGCCGGTATGAACACCGACAATATGCCCGCTACAGACTTGGCGGGTGGTGTTCGTGTGTATGACAATACGGTGGATATCGGCTGTTACGAGTTCCACAATGAAGAATACTGCATGGAACCCGCCTCTCTTGCCCTGCAGGATGTGATGGGCAGTTCCGCCATGTTGACATGGGCCAACAGCAATCTCAACGAGCCTTTGTATTATGAGCTTTCCTATAAAAAAGCGGATGATGTGGCATGGACCACGGTTGGCGAACAGATTCATGACAACTCCTATCTGTTGACGGGCTTGTCGCCGCAAACCTCCTACATGGCCCGACTGCGCGCCATCTGCGACACGGGGCAAGTGTCAGAGTATTCGGATGCACTCACATTCACCACGAACTGTTCGGGCGGCTATGCTCCGGAACTGATTTTGGGAACATCCAACGGCACATCAAATGCTGACAGGCTACCGATCTACGGCACTGCCACCCAGTCCTATTCGCAACAGCTGTACCAGGCTTCCGAACTGGGTGGGGCCAGAACCATTGACGTCATATATCTGCAGTATTACAACTCGTCGCGTGCGCATAGAATCGTGGATATCTATCTGGGCCATACGAGTAAATCATCCTTCTCTGACAACACGTTTGTGCCGGGTAGCGCCCTTCAATTGGTGTTCTCGGGCGATATAGTTTTCAATGAGACAGGAGGTGACAACTGGTTCTCCATTCCTCTTGATACGTTTGAGTACAATGGTATAGACAATCTGGTGCTTGTGTTCAATGACAAGACTGGCGACACGGGAATACCGCAGGCAACGGCTTTTTACACACATAATGCTTCGGAACGCAGAGGCCTGTATGTTTATAACAACAACAATGGTGATGACTTCGACCCCTATACGGTCACAACCGGAACCACTTCTTATTATGTGAACAATTTGCGTTTGCCGGGATATTGTGATATGGGCTGCGATCGCGCGAATCTTTTCGTGCAGGAGGTGACGGATTCCAGCGCTTTACTGCTTGCTGTGCCAGGTGAAGGGGCTACATCTTTGGATATGATGTATAGCGTGGTGGGAACTTATGCCAACCCGGTTTGGGTACAGGCCGACAGCGGCTACAACTGGCTGAGAGGCTTGCACCAGAACACCCAATACGAGGTGAGTGTGCGTTCGGTTTGCTCCGGCGATTCTGCCAGCGCGTGGAAGAGAGTTCGCTTCACCACCCCTCCCAAACATCTTTCCCGTATCTATGTCTCCAACAGGGGTATGGGCGATGGCAGCAGTTGGGAAGATGCCACCCGCAACCTTGATTGGGCGATGAGTACTGCCCAGCAGATATACCAGACATACGGTACGATGCCGGAAATCTGGGTGGCGGAGGGCTCCTATAGCAGCACTTCCAGCACAAGTGGGGCCGACTTTATCTTGGAGGCCGGCATGAAATTATACGGCGGCTTCGTCAGGGGTGATACCTCCATTGAAGCACGTAATATCAATGCCCATCCTACTGTTCTCTATGGCTATAATAACAACAGGTTGCTGTATCAGAATTCCTATAACGACAGCATGACAGTGGTGCTCGACGGTTTCACCATCCGGCATGGCAACATCAATGGTCAAGGCGGTGGCGCATACCTGAAACGTAATTTCGAGGTGCGCAATTGCCGTTTCGTGGACAACACGTCCACATCAAGCGGTGGCGCCGTTTACATTGAGGAAGTATATGGATACGATGATGGTGACCGTTACAACCGATATTGCTTCCGCAATTGTGAGTTCACAGGCAACACGTCGTCCAATAGTGATGGCGGCGCTGTCTATGATTACAAGGATTATGCCAGCTATATCAATTGCCGCTTCACCGGCAATAACGCCGGAGGAAGTGGTGGCGCTCTATACGGCGGACGCAAGTTGGTGAACTGCGAAATCAGCGACAATACGGCTCGCTTCTGTTCCGGTGCATACAGCATTTCCGACACCCTGATCAACTGCGACATTGTGGGCAACACCAGTCGGTACACCAATTCGGGGGGATCCTATTACACCCGATACTACGCGGGCCTGGATTATTTTTCCGGTGTGATGATTAACACGGTGGTATGGGGTAACATCTCGGACGACACGGTCTGCAACATCGCCAACTACGGCAGCGACTTAACGCTCATCCACTGCGCCATTGAGGGTGGTTTAGAAGGCGATACCACCGTGATCAATCTGGCACACGACAATTTAGGTACGGAAAGTGGACTTCATTATCCGATGTTCGCCTCACCCTATTCCGGCGATTACCGCCTGCAGGAGGGTTCTTCCCTGATAGATATGGGCCTCAATACGGTGGAGATGGCCGAAAAAGATCTGGCCGGTGAAACCCGTGTGCACAACAACGGCACGATTGATATCGGCTGCTACGAATACCATGGAGAGGTCTATTGCTCCGTGCCATACAGCCTTGCGGCCAACAACATCACGGGCACGTCTGCCGTGATTTCCTGGCAGTCCGGCAACCCGGCCACTTCCGACCATTACATATTAGCTTATCGCAAGGAAGGGGAGAGCACTTGGACAGAAGTTCCCCAACTGATATACGATAACAGCTTTGTAATCACCGGTCTGCAGCAACAGACGACCTATCAGGCATGTGTGTTGGCGGTGTGCACGTTGGAGGTACCCCCAGCCACCAATACGCAACCGGGAGACAGCACCCCAATATGGATCTTCCCACAGTATGATGTGACCTCCTCCGAATATTCCGCCCCAGTGACCTTCACGACCGTTTGCTCGGGCGAGTATGCCGAAGAGGTGACGGTAGGTAACGGGTATAACGCATCTAATTCATCTGCTAATTATTATCCCGTGTATGCGGGCGGTTACCGCAGTTATACCCAGCAGATTTACCTGTCGGATGAAATCGGAGGGTGGAGGATGTTGGATACGTTGTATTTACGACGCTATTCCTCAACAGAATTTTCCCGAAATCTGGATGTCTACATGGGTCATACAAGAAAGAACGAATTCAGCAACAACAGCGATTGGGTACCATTTAATGAGCTCACCTTAGTCTATTCCGGCAATCTAAACTTCCCCAACGCCGGCGATGGTGAATGGTTCGCCATTCCGTTGACCGCCTTCGAATACAATGGCATCGACAATTTAGTGATCGCTTTCCATGACCACACGGGGGCTCGCAGTAACCTCTCTTCCTATTACACCTGTTATACATATTATACTTCTGGAAGCCGATCATTATATTCTTATAGGTATAATAATTTTAATGCATCCAGTGAATATGATCTGTTGCATCCGGATGATGGAACCAGAACCGATTATAACAATGTTATCCGTTTCCCGGGTAAATGCGTGCAGGGAACCTGCGACGCTCCGGGGCTGACGGTGCAGGATGTGACCGACTCGTCAGCGAGCGTCTTAGTGACAGGCATTGTCGAGGGCGACACAACCGAACTGGAGTACAGGGATACGGACAACGCGGGCAATGAGACCTATAACAGTCTTCCGGCCCCATTGTCTTCTAACATGCCGGTTCAGCTGTATGCCTTGAGCCCCGACACCCGCTACGAGGTGCGTGCGCGCGTATGGTGCGGCAATGGCAGCAGCGAATGGCGTCATGTCTATTTCCGCACCCCTGCCAAGGACATCAACCGGCTGTATGTGACCCCTAACGGCACGGGCGACGGCACCAGCTGGGCGAAAGCCGCCCATGACATATCCGCGATGCAGAATCTGGCGCTCTCCGTCAGGGCGCAGTTCGGGCACACACCGGATATCTGGGTGGCTCAGGGTACTTACTACGGCGACACGACTGCCGTATCTGACAATGCCTTCACTATGGTGGAGGGTGTGAATGTGTATGGTGGTTTCGAGGGCGTTGAGCCGGAGAACTATGACCTCTCGCTGCGTGACTTTGAAAACCACGCCTCCATTCTGGATGGCCGGAACAATAGACGGGTGTTGAACCAACCTTCGCATTTCACAACCCGCACCACCTGGGACGGCTTCACCATTCAAAATGGTAACGCAAATACAAGCAACTCTTCTGAAAATAATGGTGGTGGTGTGTATTTGAAAAACGGTAGCACATTGAGTCATTGCCAGATTACACACTGTACGGGCACTGGATATGGTAAAGCTGTGTATGTGGAGGGCGACAACTCATATTATAGCAACTATGACACCACTTATCTGCAGAACTGCACCATAAGTCATAATTCAGCAATAGGCAGTTCATACAATGGTAAAGGTGTGGTGTATCTTTATAAAAAAGTCGTTATGGATTCTTGCGTTGTCGAAAACAACAAGGAAGTGTATGCTTATACGGTGTATGTTGATAATGGCGCTATAAGAAACAGCACCGTTCGATATAACTCGGTTCTTTACTACTCTGGATCCACGATGTCTTGCGTTTCTGCAACAAACGCCGTAGTGTCGGCATGTGATATCAGTTACAACGAAGCGAACTCAACAGGCGGTTTGTCGGCCTCCAACACTCTTGTAGATAACTGTCTGATAGCCAACAATACCGGAGGGTCCAGCAGCGGCTACGGTGGTGTGTATGCCGGCACCTCGGTGGTAATCAAGAACTCCACCATTGTGAACAACGTTTCCTACTCACCTCAAGGGGCGGGTATCTATGCGGGCAGCTATGGATCAGCCATTATTAATTGTATTGTCTGGGGTAATAAGAACTCTTCGGATGGGATAAGCAGCATCTATATGGGGGATGGCTATCTTACTGTTTCTCGCACCGCCGCCGATGAAGTTTTGGAGGGTGACTATAATATCCTGTTGTCTCCCGCCAATGAGGGCAGCAGTGCGTTGCAAGGTCCGGAGTTCGTGCGTCCGTCGCATACGGCGGGCAGTGATGACACGACCGCCCGTGTGGACTGGCATCTGAATCGGAGTTCCACTCTGGTGAACCGTGGCGACAATTCGGTGGCCACCGTTTATGACATAGAGGGTAACGACCGTGTGCAGATGAGCACTATCGACCTCGGCTGTTACGAGTCTCCGTATATGGGCACGTATGTGTTCCCGACAACCTACGACAGCATCATTTATGTGGTGGAAGGCGGTGCGGGAGCGCGAACAGGCGACAGTTGGGAAAATGCCCTTCCCACCATACAAGAAGCTTTGCTTCTGGCCACCCTGTATCATGCCCAGGTGTGGGTGGCTCGTGGCTCCTATTACGGAGACAGTGTGTCTGGATCTGCATTCTACATGGCACCGGGCATCCGGGTCTATGGCGGTTTCGCCGGCGTGGAGACCTCCATCGCCCAACGGGTTATCGAGGACAATCCCACCATCCTTGACGGCGATTACCGCCAGCGGGTGCTGATGCAGGACAGAAACTACACAGCCGAGACAGCGGCCATCTGGGATGGTTTCATCATCCAGAACGGTCAAACCCTGGGGAATGGTGCCGGCGTGTATATGAGGGCTTATTCCACCATTCGGAACTGTACGGTACGATACAACGTGATTGCAAGCGAAACTCCTAACAACACCACCTCTTATTACGGTGCTGGCGTGTATGCCTCCAATAATTACAACTGCATCATCAGCCATTGTAAAGTTGAATACAACACATACGTGAATGCCGAACGGGTTACGGGCGGTGGCGTGTCCGGTGGTAGAATCGACCATTCGGAAATCAGCCATAACACAGCGTATAGCCATGGCGGTATTTCCGGTGGCTACGTCACCAACTCGCTGATTTATGACAATAAAGCTGAAACTATTTATACTAATTATGGGAACAGTTCGTACAATGCTTCGGGTGTTGGCGATGGCACATACATAAATTGTGACATTGTACAGAATCGTGGCGGGGCTTCCAACAACCACGGTACCATGATCAATTGTATCATTTGGGGGAATGGTGGTAATTATATGGGAAATTACTCGAATGGTAGTGTCAGTTATTCCTATTGCGCCATCCAAAAAGACCGCGAGAATTCCAATTACACGGGCGAAGGGAACATCACCCTGGAATCCGACAACGACGGCTATGCGAGTGACCGCAACTATGTGCGCTTCATAGATCCCGCCGCCGATGATTTCCGGCTCCACATCACCTCCAATTGCGTGAATGTGGGCAGCAATGCCGCCTTGGATTCCACGGATACGCTGGACCTGTTGGGCAATCCGCGTGTGAAGAATCAAGTGGTGGATATGGGCTGCTATGAGATGCAGGAGGAGAACTCCTGCCCGCCGGTCCTCAACCTGCATGTGGACAATGTCAGCGCCACGTGGGTTGACCTGAACTGGCACCCCACGGGCAGTGAAAGCCAGTGGCTGCTCCGTTATCATAGGGTGGCGTATGGCAGCCCGGAGGAACTCGTCACGGTGAATGTCAACGACGTTACACAGGACACTGCTGGCAATGTAACCTATCGCTTAAACGGACTAACCTCCTTCCGGAGCTATACGGCGGACCTGCGTGCCGTATGTGGTGACAGCATCAACAGCGTTTACTCTCTGCCTGTTACATTCACCACTATCTGCGATACGGCCGCATTCGACAACATGCCCGACTTCACCTCGATGACCGTTCTGAATGCCGATGATTATGAATACGTTAAGTATGTATACAGAATACCGGGGTTGGATCTCGCATGGAGTGCTATTGAGCATGCAACCTCCTACGATGTGTATTTGTGGAATGCCACAGATCCCGAACCTACCACTCCACGATACACTGTAACCACTCCCACCATATCTTCTGCTTATCCGTTACCCAAAAGATATGCGTATAGCTATTATGACTTCTTTGGAGATTATTATGAAACAGATAATTATTGGCAAAGTTTCCAATTTGGCGAATCATACTGTTGGAAGGTAGTAGCGTGGAACAATTGTGTCAGTAAGAGCAGTCCGGTGGACACCTTCACCTTGCCCAAACAGTGTGATTTGCACGTGACTCAGATCACCAATTCCGCTGCAAGGGTGTCGCAACCTATGACGGTGAACTACACGGTGAAAAATGACGGAGGGGGAAGGACCCCGAATGGCATGGTATGGACAGAGTACATCTGGATAACTTCGAATGGTGATATACGTTGGGAAGAACAGGGACTCGGAGGATTATACTTGCTGGCTCAAGTGCCATGTTTGGGACAATTGTATCCGGGAGATTCCGCTAATCGCGAAGTGACGGTTACCATTCCAAGTGATATTGAGAGTGGCACCTACTATCTCTACGTGCTTGCTGATCAGATGGATGCATTTTACCATGACTTTAGCCAATGTCCAGATAGTGCGGCACCAAATCCGTATCAGCCTAGTGTTACCGGTAATCCGTATCCATACGTTAAAGCATTTAGTCATTATGGTGGAATATTACCAGAAGCCGGCAAATACGAATTTGAAATGGCTGAGGGTATGATCAGGTTTGGGGTTAATGACAACTTCTTCTATAAGGTGTTGGAGGTGATGCCGCCGCCAGCGCCCGACTTAGTGGTGACGGCGGTGAACCACAGTGGAAACGCCAACTCGGGCGACCGCACCACCATCACCTGGACGGTAGAGAATACGGGCTCGTCGGTAGCAAGAGACACCTCCTGGATCGATGCCATCTATATTTCGGAGGATACCATCTTGGATCAATTCAACGACTTGCTTCTCGGCAGATACGTGCATGAGAACGGATTAGGTGCCGGCGAGAACTATCAGAACAGCGCAGAGGTGACCATCCCCGTGGACTATATGGGCGATTACTACATCTTTGTGGTGACAGATCACGCCCAGACCGTCTATGAGAACATCTATGAGGGAAACAACACGGGCATCTCGGCACCTCTGACGGTGATCCTTACCCGTCACACCGACCTCGTGGCCTCCAACGTGAGTTTGTCCAGTAACGTGGTGGATGCTAACGGTGATTTGTCCTGCCACTTTACCGTCACCAACAACGGAGCAACTCCCACATACGAGAACAGATGGGTGGATGCCGTCTATATCAGCCGGGATTCTGTTTACAGCAGACTTACCGCTTTCCGCTTGGCTGCGGTGACGCATAATGGCGTGCTGAACGGGGAAGACCATTACGATGTGGAGGTCAATATGCATATTCCCGACACCATTTCGGGAAAGAGATATTTGTTTGTGATCGCCGACGCCCAGAACGATGTGTTTGAGCATAGTGTGGGATTGCTGAACACCGCCGAGGATAACAATGTCTTTACCTATTCGCCGGCGTTGGATGTTCGAGTCCCGGATTTGTATGTGTCGAGCATCACGCTTCCTGATGTGGTCAAACCGCTCGTCCTGACCCCAGTCCGGTGGGTGGTGCGCAACAACGGGCCGGGAAATCTGATCAACCGCTCCTTCACCGACCGCTTCGTTGTTGAGAATGAGGTGGTGTATGAAGCCGATGTGAGAAACGTTTCTATTCCTGCTGGTGATTCTCTTGTTCGTACCGCTCTCATTCGGATTCCCTGTGTCAGTCCGGCGGCACTCACCATTTTCACAGATGACAACCTCAGAGTAATGGAAGCCAATGAACTCAACAATTACACGACCAAGCAACTGAACCTTCACGCCTCCACGCTGCGGGTGAGCGACCTGTCGGTTGTGAGGAATGCCTCTGCCGTCAACGATCCCTTGTGGAGCGGCACCACCGCCAACTTGTCCTATACGGTGACGAATATTGGCTTGGTGGAAGTGGAAAGCGATACCATTGTGGACAAAATTTACTTCAGCCGCTATGCCGATAGCTACAGCGCATCCGATTCGGTGGGTGTCAACATCCATCCGATATACCTTGAACGAGGCTCTTCGGAAAGCTACGTTTGTCCGGTCACGATCCCCAATGGGGTTAGCGGTAACTATTACTTCCACGTGGTGTGCAATGCCACGGACATTATATGTATGCCTGTGCGTCCCTCTATGTCGAGCGATCCACTCGATGTACAGGTTAGCCCTTCGCCGGATCTGGTTGTCACGGATGTGTCGGCTCCCGCCCAGATATATCTTGGAGCCAACTTCGAGCTGAACTATACCATTGCCAATCAGGGGACAGCCGCTGTGCACCATAATGTCGTTCAGAAATTCTACTACTCCAACTCCCGCACCACTTACGACACGCTGAATCAGTTCGCCATGGTCAACGAACATCTGGATCTTGAGGTCAACGCATCCGTGACCAACACGTTGGTTGGAGCGTTGCCTGTCAATATCACATCCGGAAACTACTTCATCCACGTGGTGACGGATGCCACCGACCAGATCTATGAGCATGAGGCCGAGGATAACAACCGGGGTGTCAGCAGCTCGGTCATGGCCTTGGTTTATCCGTTGGATCTGCAATTGACGTTGGAGGCTCCCGATGTGTTGAGGTGGGGCGAGACGGTGATATGCACACTGCATATCCGGAACAATTCCGACGTGCCCTCGTTTGTTCCCAGATGGCCGAGATGGGAGGATGTGGTTTATCTCTCCTATGACCCGATACGATCGAACGATGATTTGCAATTAGCGTCAGAGCAGCGCGACTCCGTCTTAGCTGCCGGCGCTACCTATACCGTACAGTTGCCCATAACGGTACCCTACGGAGCCGACACTACCGTCGCCTATCTGATAGGGGTGACGGACAAAGACCATGCAAATCCGGATATCAACAGGGACAACAACCAGTTTATCAAAGAAGTGAGAATCAAACCTACGTCCACTCCCGACTTGGCGGTGAGCAATGTGGTGGTGTTGGATGAGGTGGTATGCGGCCAGGCAACACGTATAGCCTACACAGTGACCAATGTGAGCACTGAGCTTGACATCAGCCAGCAATCTTGGGTTGACCGGGTGTTTGTCTCGGGCGACAGTACGCTCCGAAACACGGCTGTCTTGTTGCAGAATGTGGGACGAACGAATATGACACTCGGAATGCAAGAGTCCTATCGCGATACCATAACCTTTGCTGTGCCTATGGCATTCAACGGGAACCTCTATCTGCTGATGGAGGCCAACGGCAACAATATCATGTTTGAGGCGAACAGGGAAAACAATATGGTGGCGGTGCCGGTCAATGTGACTCTGCCTTTACCTGGCGACTTGGTGGTGACGGAGGTCTCTTGTGCCAACAGTGTGGTTTCCGGTCAGCAGCTTAATGCAAGATGGACTATTAAAAACATCGGCAACAATGCATTGCGGGGCAATGGCCTGCGCTCGTTGGCTTACATCTCCGCCGACACGGTGTTTGATGTCAATGACCGCCTGCTGGGTGGTGTCACAAGCAATGGCATCAATATGGGAGTTGACGCCACTATGCAGCAGAATGTGACAGGCCGCATCAGCGGCTTGGCTCCCGGCGAATACTACATCATTGTGAAAATCGATGTCACCAACGCCTTCCACGAGGTGAACGACCAAAACAACACCGGATATCTGCTCGATCCGTTTACGGTCACCATCCGCCCGCTGCCTTTCAATACGGACGTGTTTGATACGGTTCGGAACAGCGAGGTGTCGGACTACCAGTTGACCGTAGGAGAGAATAAGGGTCAGACGGTGCGTGTGCATTTGGCTTCCGAAGATTCGCTCGACGGTGCCGTGAACATGATCTACATTACCCACAACGGCATGGGCGACAACCTGAACTACAATTTCTCCACCATCGGGCAATATACTGCCAATGCAGAACTCTATATACCCTCCACGCTGCCTGGATACTATGGGGTGAACATCTATGGTTCCACACCGGTCGGCGTGTCGCAGAATATGATTGTCCGTGCCGACATCCTTCCGTTTGAGCTGCGGGCTGTGAATGCGGATCATGGTGGCAACACGGGCAAAGTGACCGTGGAGCTGACGGGTTCGCGCTTCCGTCCCGACATGGCCGTGTGCCTGAGGCACGGGAACGAGGAGATCTGTGCCGACACGCTGATCTATGTGAACTATTACAAGGCCTTTGCCCGCTTCAATCTGACGGGTCACACTCCGGGTGTTTACGATGTGAGTGCGGTGAACCTCTGCGAGGGTGAGTCGGTATTGTACAACGGATTCACTATCGTGAACGGCCAGCCTTCGGAGGTGGGCTTCAACCTGCTCTTCCCCAGCGCCCCGCGTCCCAATCGTAATATTGTGATGATGCTTGAGTTTGGCAATACCGGCAATGTCGATTTGCACGACCAGGTATTGGAAATCACCAGTATCGGCGGTTGTCCTATCTCCCTGACATCTGAAGGGGTGGGGCAGAACAACACCACCATCCGGCTGCCTCTCACCATTGATGGCGAACCCGCCGGCCTGCTCCGCCCGGGTAGCTACGGGGTTCTTAATATTTTTACCTATTCGTCGAATGCGTTGATTTTCTCCATCAAACCTGTTAAATAATGAAAAAACATAACGATATGAATACTATAAAATCCATAATAACAGTATTTTTTGCACTTATGTTGTTTTGCTCGGCCCAAGCCCAGCAGAATAATGGCTCGAATCACTGGTGGGGAAAGGACACCGTAAAGGTGGAGAAATTCGCTGACAACTCACAAGTGGTGGAGATAGGCTCTATGGAGGACTCGCAGGACAAAAGCTACGAATGGAGCGGCCCGAACATTGTCGGAGACCCGAAAAAACCGGTCGTGACAGTGAACCCGAGGGAAATGGAGAACGAGTATAATGTGCGGCGTGTCTCCAAATGCGGTGTGGAGGAGGCACGGGTGCTGGTGACTTTGATAGACTCCATCACCATTGTGAACGTTACGCCACTATACCAATGCTATACCGAAGGAGAACCCATAAAACCGGAAGATTTTATAATAGAGACCTCTCCGGAAGGCTACGGCAATAAGGCAACCGTGTGGCCCGATGTGGCACACGAAGGCCAGCCGGTGGTGCTTACAATTCGGTATAACGGACATACGTCCGACTATACAGTTGATAATCTGAAAGTTTTCAATGATAACTCAAGTTCCGATGTAAGCGTTGATACCGATCCTAATGAATTAACCCAAATTAAGGATAAGATACAAAAAGCCAGAGATCTACTTTTACAAGCACAGGAGGTGTCGGGGCTTATTGAAAGTATATCCCCAGATGCCGGACCCGGTTGCAAACCCTCTTTTACCGGTTTTGGCAGTTCGGATGGTGTGGAAAGCGGATTTTCAATGCTTGCGCCAAAATTCTTCCGGGCGTGCTGCAACCATGATTCGGTAACGGCTTTCCAGGTTTTCAGTCCCACCATGACCTTTTCGGCGAATATTGACTGCCAATTTCCTATTCCCAATCTCAGTTTCCCATACGTGGGAGGCGTGTATGTCATCTTTGGCGCGGGAATGGGTGTGACGGCAGGGCCAATATCGGTGGTTTTCCGTGGGAAGTGTTCTGACATGTTTATTGAATTCAAGTTGTTCGCGTCGGCCTATGGAGGTGTCCGCGTGCTTGTTATCAATGACAAATTTTTCAAGGCAGACCTAAAACTGCAAGGGGAGGCCAACACCAGTGTCCTTTGGAAAGTGGGGGATGAACTCCGATGGGGTGGGGTTAATTTCTCTGTGGGTATTGGGGGCGAAATCACCCTTTTCAGCCTTGCCACTGAAAAATTTGGTCCATTTAATATAATTGAAACTACATTGTTTAAATAAGGATAGGGAGGTGAAAATATGAAAAAGTTATATATCATTTTCGGATTGGCTGTCGCTTTAATGTATGTTATGCCGGTGAAGGCTCAGACCTGCCGTTTTCCGGCCTATCAGAACGACAATTACAGAGTGACTTTGGATTTGGGTCTTGTCAGCCCCAACCTCCACTCATACGATAGTGTGCACAGGTTGTGCGGGGAGGTGTACTCCTATTCCCTTACGGGACTTGTTCCCTCGGACGACGACAACCGTATGATTTCGTTGACGGGAGGTACGGAAAACCCGGCTCAGAACCCATCGCTTCCGGCTGCCTTGTGCCGCTTGCTGCAGGCGTATCAGCAACAGAGTATGACCGCTGTGAAACAGCAGTACCGGCCTTCCGACGCTGCCATTTTTGATGGCATGTTCCCAACCGACTCGCTTGCCCAACGATTCCTGCATCTTGTGGGGCGTGTGCAGAAAATGAAGCTGCTGCTCTCATACAATGCTGGGGACTATACGGTGGCCATCGTTTCCTGTTATAACAATAATGTCCCGTTTGTTACCATTCCCTATTTTATGCAGAATATCGGAAACCAGTGGTATGCCTCCATTGTCAACGATAGTCTGCCTTTGAACTCCAACATATTGTCTTTCTTGGATTCAAGGACGGTCGGTGATTTTGTTTCCGGCAATGATTTCGATGGCGATGGCATTACGGATGACCAGGACAACTGCCCCTGTATCAGCAATGCCGACCAAGTGGATGGTGACGGTGATGGAGTAGGGGATGCGTGCGACAACTGCCCTGTGAAAGCGAATCCGGACCAGAAGGACTTCGATCGCGATGGCGTGGGGGATGTCTGCGACAACTGCAAGTGGAATTATAATCCCGACCAGTTGGACTTCGACCACGACGGGGTGGGCGACTCCTGCGACAACTGCAAGTATTTCCCCAATCCGCGCCAATATGACTTCGATTCGGACAACATTGGCAACGACTGTGATGATGATATTGACAATGACGGCATTCCGAATGATTTGGATGATGATATAGATGGTGACAGGGTGCCGAATGATGTGGACATCTGTCCTTACCACTACAATCCTCATCAGGATGATACGGATGGCGATGGTATTGGCGACCCGTGCGACAATTGTCCGGTGACCTACAATCCCGACCAGGAGGACACCGATTATGATGGGGTGGGGGATGCCTGCGATGAAGATTCCGATAGCGATGGGGTTCCCGACACTGAGGACAACTGCCCCTACACCTACAATCCCGACCAGCTGGATTATGACTGCGATGGGACGGGTGATGTTTGCGATCCCGACCGGGATGGCGATATGGTGCCGAATGAATCTGACAATTGTCCCGATTACTTCAATCCGGACCAGACGGATGAGAACGGGAACGGCATTGGTGATATTTGTGAATAAATGGACAAGAAAGGAAAATGTATGAAAATGTATAGATATTTCTTTCAGGTATTGATACTGGCAATTTTGTTGTCAGCCATAATGAGTAATGCGTCCGCTATAGGCACGCATGACGCATATCCACATCAGCCGCGGTGTGAGATGACGGGAACCGTGCCGGTGGTTTCCACCCGGGTGGTGGACAGCATCACCACCGTCGCCGCCCGTTCGGGAGGCATGGTGACATCCGACGGTGGGGAGAACGTGACCGCGCGCGGCGTCTGCTGGAGCCTTTCCCCCAACCCGACCCTTGCCGACCCGCACACGGTTGACGGCACCGGAGAGGGCTCTTTCACCAGCTCGCTGACGAACTTGCGACCGGGCAAGAAATACTATGTGCGCGCCTACGCCACCAACAATGCCGGAACCGCATACGGCGAACAGATGGAGTTCCGCACCTTGTGTATGCCCATCACCACAAGGGACACGGTGATAATTGCCAGGAACAATTATCCATATCATTATGGTGATTCCACGTTCACGAACTCCACGGCGGACTCTTCCACGCATCACATCCATTTCCAGACCTTGGACGGTTGCGACAGTGTGGTGGTCCTCTACCTGATACATGGCAAACCGACCTATACGGTAACCACGGCAGCCGAATGCGTGACCTACACATGGCAGGCAGATGGGCGGACCTATGATGAAAGTGGTGTCTATATAAGAAATTACACAAATGCATCCGGCTATCCCAGTGCCGACACGTTGAAACTCACCATATATCCGGCACCTGCTACGCCAACCCTTTCCATAGTTAACAATACCAGCTGTACGAGCCCTAACGGAAGTGTTACGATTCTCACCCAACCAAGTACATCCTATACATACTCTTTTGATAACGGGCCTTTTGGCACCAATACTGTTTTTAACAACTTGGATGCGGGGAATTATCCCATCCAGGTGAAGAGTGACCACGGGTGTATCACCTCTACGTCCGCAACGGTCGCCACCACCGTGAGCAACCTTCGCGTGAACATCACCGCCAATGCGCCTTGTGTGCATGGAACCCTTAACCTGACGGCCACCCCAACAGGCGTTTCCTCCGGCTCGAATCTTACTTACGAGTGGACAGGTCCCAATTTCTTATCGGCGGACCAGAATATCACCATTCCCAATGTCTCCTCGGCTAATTCTGGCAGATACACTGTAAAAGTGACGGAAAGCACCACACATTGTTCTGCCAAGGACTCAACAGAGGTCACTGTCCACGAATTGCCCGAAGTCAGCATTACGGGTGATAATGTGGCGTGTGAGGGAGAGACCGTGGTGCTTACCGCTTCGGAAGGCGGTTCCTACGCTTGGAATACGGGCGAAACGACCCGTTCCATTAATGTGACCACTACAGGGACCTATACCGTCACGGTCACGGATAACCACAATTGCACCGCCACCGCGACACAGAATGTTTTGGTTAACCCAATCCCGAACACCCCAGTTCTTTCCGTTGTTGCCAATACCAATTGCATCAATCCGAATGGAAGTATAACCGTTGGAAGTCCGACGGGCACAGACTACTCCTACGCGCTCAACAATGGTGCATTCCAGTCGGGCACAACGTTTGGCGGACTGGGCAAAGGCACCTACACGATTACGGTCCGGAATGGCAATGGCTGTACAGCCTCCGCTTGGGGAACAGTTGATTCGGTGGGCAGAACTTTCGATGTGACCATTACAACTAATGTGCCTTGTGAGCAAGAGACTCTGAATCTGACAGCCACTCCGACAGGCACATTCGTCAGCTCGAATTTGACTTACGAGTGGACGGCCCCCAATTTCTCTTCGGCAGTTCAGAATCCATCAGTTCCCAATGTCGCCATGCTTCATGCTGGCACATATACGCTCAAAGTTACGGATATGGCCACGGGTTGTTTTGTCACAAGAAGAGAGGATGTTCACGTCCACGCATTGCCCGGTATATCTGTTCTTACATACAAGGACAACATCGCTTGTGTACCCGCTAACGGCAGCATTGCGCCTAACGGCAGTATCACAGTCAACGGATCGGTGGGCGGCGAGTTGTATTACTCGCTCAACAATGGCGCATTCCAGAACGCCACCACCACGTTCGACAATCTGAGCTCGGGCTCCTACACCATTACCGTAAGAGACGGCCACGGTTGTACGGCCACCGCCACTCAGACGATTGACAACGTGGAAGTCACACCTGCGGTGACGGTCACGATGAACACACCCTGTGAGCGAGAGACGCTTGAGTTGACCGCTACGCCGGCAAGCGATATCCCTACAGATATTCCGGTGTTCTACGAGTGGACGGGACCGTATGGCTTTTCCTCAACCGAACAGAATCCGTCCATTGCCGGAGCCACGCCTGATCATGCCGGTCTATATACGCTTACCTTCTCTGTTAAGGAGCCGACCTGTTTTGCTACCGTGAATCGGGAAGCGGTCGTCAGGCCGTCACCTATTCCGGAACTTATCATCTCACCCAACACCGCCTGTGAAGAAAATCCTAACGGAAGCATCACGGTGCGCAAGCCTGTGGGAAGCGAATACCAATATTCGCTCAATGGGGGAGCCCCACAGTCCGATGTGACGTTCAACGGCCTAGCTCCCGACAATTACACCCTCACCGCCATCAACAGCAACGGATGCTCCTCTTCCACCAACGTGCTGGTCCCCTCGGAGGGAGGTAGTGTGGAAGTAACCTCTAATGAGCCCTGCGAGAACGAGACCCTCGTGCTGACGGTCATCCCGACAGGCGGTTTCTCGTCAATTTCCGATTTGACCTACCGATGGATAGATCCGAATGGAAACTCCGTCACAGTGCACAACAACATTGTGTCATTTCCTGCGTCACCTGTTGTCAGTGGGGGCACTTACACCCTTATACTCACTGATAATATCACGCATTGTACAAAGACAGTAGAGTATCCGGTTACCGTTAAGAAAGTTCCCAGCGATCTCACATTTACTGTGGTGAACAATATGGACTGTTCGGGCAACAGCCCTGATGGCAGCATTACGGTTGACTGGCCAGTGGGTAGCCAGTATTCTTACGTGCTCAGTAACGGCATGACCCCGACGGGCTATACGTTTAGCGGGTTGGCAGAAGGAACCTATACTGTCACGGTGACAGACAACAGCAACAATTGTTCCGCCTCCGCTCCCCAGACCATCCATAAAGTGGATTATAATCTCAGTCTGAGTGTCACCTCTAACGAGCCCTGCAAGGGCGAGGATCTCATGCTGACCGCCACTCCGACGGGCGTTCCCTCTGGTACACCAATCGTATATGTGTGGACAGGTCCCAACGGTTTTTCCTCTTCCGTATCCAATCCGACCATCCCATCTGCCACCCCGCAGCATTCAGGTCCCTATACGGTCTCTGCTACCATTGATGGCACCAATTGTTCGGCCACGCCGCAGACCATAAATGTCACGGTCAAGGCTTCTCCTAATTCTCCCGTCCTCAGCATGCACTCCAACACCGATTGCGGAAGCCCCACCAGCGACGGAAGCCTTACGGTACAAAGCCCAACGGGAAGCAATTACCTTTACTCGCTCAATGGAGGGACGTTCCAGCCAGAACCCACGTTCAGCAATTTGTATGCTGCCACATATACGGTTACGGTGAAAGATGTCAGCACCAATTGCACCTCCTCCGCTCCTGGATCGGTCACCAACGAAGGAAGCAGCCTCAGAGTGGAGATCTCCGCCAACACACCCTGCGAGGGCGAGAGCCTTGTGCTGACCGCTCACCCAACCGGTGTCTCTTCGGGCTCGACTTTGACATACGAGTGGACCGGTCCTAACGGTTTTTCCTCAGCGGAGCAAAATCCACCTGCCTTCACTGCCACAACTCAGAGTGCAGGCGAATATACGCTTAGAGTTAGGGAATCTGGCACAAACTGTCCTTTCGGGCCAGTATCTCTTCAGGTTGATGTCCATAGCCTGCCCAACGTCAATATTACAGGAAACACTCCGATATGCGCTGGTTCTCAAACAACCTTGGTAGTAGATGGTGCCCAATCTTACGAATGGAACGATATGGCTGGTCAAACCTCGGATAACAGCCGTAGTGTGCAACCCGTTGCCACCACCACATATTCTGTCACAGGCATAGATGAGAATGGCTGTAGTAACAGTGCTTCATATACCATCGTGGTAAATCAGCCCACTCCCGATCAGGTGACAAGTGCAACAGTTTGTAATTCATACGTTTGGGGTGTAAATGGAGAGACATATTCGAATCCGGGAAGATATTATGTCAATTATGTGGACGGCTCCGGCTGTCTCAGCGCATACATTTTGGATCTCAAACTTCATCATGACCAACTTATAGAGTGGCCAACCGCCACTGTCTGTGAGTCGTTTACATGGGAGGTGAATGGGGTTACCTATTATCAGTCGGGTTTCTATGAATACGAGACCCGGGATGAATATGGTTGTAAGAAAAGGCAGACCATCCAAGTGGAGATTTATGAGGATACAGAGTCTGGAGAGGAAAATGTGACAGCCTGTGATTCCTATACGTGGATTAACGGGGAAACCTATACCGCCAGCATAGAGGGGGAGAGATTCGAGTATCGGACTCTGGAGGGTTGCAATCGTTACAAGATTTTGAATCTGACCATTAACGAAGGGGAACACGGAGGTGTTTCTATAGAAAGTGAAGATCCCTACACATGGTCGGTCAATGGGGAGACCTATTCACAAAGTGGCACCTATGTCTATGAATATACTGCGGATAATGGTTGTCCATCCACCCAAACCCTGCATCTGGTTATTACCAGTGTGGAGGACACCTGTATTCATGCCTACATGGACAAGGAGGAGTCTTGTGATGGGAATGATGGTGTGGCAAAGATATTTATTCCGGACAAGATAAAAAATGAATGTGCCATTGAATGGGATTTGAATAATGGAGAAACCTCCAATCGGGAAACGGTTGAGCATTTGACGAAAGGTATCTATCATGTGAAAGTACTGCACATGAAAAATCCCGATATCATACTTTACGATAGTTTAGTTAAAATCACAAAAGAAAAGAAATGCGGAGACATCGAAGTGAACATTTCAGGCCCTGGGTCAGTGGCTGCGAAGTGTAATGATGAGACACCTCCCGTCACATTCACGGCTACGGCGTCTGGCGGAACCGGCCCATACACCTTCTCGGCGGGATGGGAACAGATTGGCTCCAATATGGCTGTCCAAACCATTGCTCCTACGGGAGATTTTGTCGTGACTTGTTCCGCTTGCGACTCCAAAGGCAGTTGTAACAGTGATGAATTGAAATGCTTTGTCAAGGATCTGGAGTGCCCTGTGGATCCCAACGAGATCAGGGGGCCTGCCGGCTATTCAGAGGAAAAACGCTTTGTCAATGCGAACAACAAGATGAATTATTCCATCTATTTTGAAAATGACCCGGATTTTGCCATGGCACCCGCTTCGCGTGTGAAAATCACCTACGATGTGCCCGACCAGCACCGCCTGTCATCCTTCCGCCTGACAGACTTCGGCTTTGGTGATTTCATCTTCACGGTTCCCTCCAATGTGTCATCTTACAGCCATCGTTTGGATGTCTCCGATTCGTTGGGCGTGTGGGTGGATGTGACAGCCGGCATTGACATCATCAACAACCAACTGTTCTGGATCTTCCAGAGTATAGACCCCGCCACCGGTGCCGAACCGGTCAATTCGCAGATGGGTTTCCTGCCCGTCAACGACTCGTTAGCACACGGCGAGGGGTATGTCAGCTTCTACATAGCCCCCGAAACCAATGTTCAAACCGGCGATACGGTGGCTGCCGAAGCCTATATCGTCTTTGATGAGAATCCTCCCATCGGCACCAATGTGTGGGTCAACACCTTCGATGCGGTGGCCCCGACATCCATGCTTCATGCAGAAATGAATGCACTGGATTCACTGTACTGCACCTTCACATTTGATGCAGAGGATGATGCTGGCGGTTCCGGCGTGCGGAGTGTGGAGGTGTATGTGTCTGTTAATAACGCGGAATATGCCTCATTAGGCAGTGTTAATCCTGACAGTACCTTCTCCTACGCACTTGACAACGGAGCTTTTTACCGATTCATGTCTATCGCCACCGACAATGTGGGCAATAAAGAGGCTTTCAAGGATCGTCCGGATACCATGATTAATTTCAACGTTGCCCCGACGGACCTGGTGCTGGATGGCAATTTCTTCTATGAATATGTGCCCGAACACACCTACATCGGAACATTCTCCACGATTGACAATGATGTGGATCTTCCTTTTGTATATGAATTGGTGAGCGGTGATGGTGACGATGATAACTCTCTCTTCACAATCATGGGTAACGAGTTGAAAACCGACACCACGTTCGTGTGCAGTCATCGTACGGATTATTCCATTCGTGTCAGAAGTACGGATGTTGGAGGTCTGTATATAGAGAAGAGCTTTGCCGTGAATGAGATTCTGTTGCACACCACGCCTATCACCCGTTTGTACAAACGGATTTGCGAAGGTGAAAGCGTTGATTTCCACGGACGTATGCTGACTGAGACGGGAACGTATATAGACACTTTGCATACTCCGGATGGTTGTGACAGCATCGTGAATATGTATGTAGATGTGAATCCGAGTTATCATCTCTCAATAGATACTACGGTTTGTGAACAGTTTGTCTGGAACGACAGCACTTACACCGTGAGCGATGTCGTCAGCCACACATATACGTTAGCCACTGGCTGTGACAGCACCGTAACGTATAATCTGACGGTGAACTACGGCACGCACAACGTGACTGACACCACCGTGTGCGAGAGCTTCACCTGGACGGACGGCACCGGCCTGACATACAACGTTTCCGGCACCTACACGCACCCGTACACCAACGAGAACGGCTGCGCCAGCGTGGACACCTTGCACCTGACGGTGAACTACGGTACGCACGACGTGACCGACACTACCGTGTGCGAGAGCTTCACCTGGGCTGACGGTGACGGCCAGACCTATACCGTCTCTGGCACCTTCACGTACCCGTACACCAACCAAGACGGTTGCGCCAGTGTTGATACGCTGTTCCTGACCGTCCACTACGGCACGCACAATGTGACCGACACCACCGTGTGCGAGAGCTTCACCTGGACTGACGGTGACGGCCAGACCTACACCGTCTCCGGCACCTACACGCACCCGTACACCAACGAGAACGGCTGTGCCAGCGTGGATACGCTGCACCTGACGGTGAACTACGGTACACACGACGTGACCGACACCACCGTCTGCGAGAGCTACACCTGGGCGGACGGCTCCGGCCTGACCTACACCGTCTCCGGCACCTACACCCACCCGTACACCAACGAGAACGGCTGCGCCAGCGTTGACACCCTGCACCTGACGGTGAACTACGGTACACACGACGTGACCGACACCACCGTGTGCGAGAGCTTCACCTGGACGGAGGGCTCCGGCCTGACCTACAACGTTTCCGGTACCTACACGCACCCGTACACCAACGCCAACGGTTGCGCCAGCGTTGACACCTTGCACCTGACGGTGAATTATGGCACGCACAATGTGACCGACACCACCGTGTGCGAGAGCTTCACCTGGGCGGACGGCACCGGCCTGACATACACCGTCTCCGGCACTTACACGCACCCGTACACCAATGAAGACGGCTGCGCCAGCGTGGACACGCTGCACCTGACGGTGAACTACGGCACGCACAACGTGACCGACACCACCGTGTGCGAGAGCTTCACCTGGGCGGACGGCACCGGCCTGACATACACCGTCTCCG
>JAFZKY010000048.1 GCA_017551725.1 Bacteroidales bacterium | reverse complement strand
GGTGAACCTCTGCGACAGCGTCTATAAGCTGACGTTGACGGTGAACCCGACGTATTCGTATGAGGAAACGATGGTGTTGTGCGAGTATGAACTGCCGTACTATTGGCACGGCGAGAACCGCACGGCCGCCGGCGAGTATTACGACAGACAGCAGACGGTGAACGGCTGCGACAGCGTGTATAAGCTGACGTTGATTGTGAATCCGAGATTCTACCAGGAGGCCACCGCCACGACATGCGACAATGTTCCTTACGTATGGGAAGGCCACGCCAACGTGACGATTCCGACGACGGCAGGCACATACATCCTGTGGGACAGCTTGCAGACGGTGAACCACTGCGACAGCGTGTATAAGCTGACGTTGACGGTGAACCCGACATATTACGCCGAGACATCCGCCGTGACGTGCGACAATGAGCCTTACGTATGGGCGGGCCATGCCAACGTGACGATCCCGACGGCTGCCGGAACGTACGTCATCTGGGACAGCCTGGAGACGGCGAACTACTGCGACAGCGTGTTCAAGCTGACGCTGACGGTGAACTCTACATTCTACGCGGAATCCTCCGCCGAGACGTGCGCCAACGAGCCGTACGTATGGGCAGGCCACGAGCATGTGACGATCCCGACGACGGCGGGCACGCACATCGTGTGGGACAGCCTGCACAGTGTGGTGACGGGCTGCGACAGCGTGTACAAGCTGACCTTGACGGTACATCCGACCTACTATCAGGAAGTCTCTGCGACAACGTGTGACAACGAACCGTATGTTTGGATGAACCATCCGAACGTGACGATCCCGACCGAGGTGGGTACCTACACAATTTGGGACAGCCTGCACAGTGTGGTGACGGGTTGCGACAGCGTCTATAAGTTGACGTTGACGGTGAACCCGACGTACGATTACCGTGACACGGTGACGATATGCGACAGCGAACTGCCGTACTATTGGCATGGTGCAGCCCGTATGCAAACGGATGTGTATTATGACAGACAGCAAACCACGGCCGGTTGCGACAGCACCTACATGTTGGTGCTGACGGTGAATCCGACATTCTACAATGCATCTTCTGTTGAGACGTGCGACAATGAGCCGTATGTATGGGAGGGCCACCCGAATGTGACCATCCCGACGACGGCGGGTACGTACATCCTGTGGGACAGCCTGCAGACGGTGAACCACTGCGACAGCGTGTATAAACTGACGTTGACGGTGAACCCGACCTACTATGCCGAGTCCTCCGCCACGACGTGCGACAACGTTCCGTACGTTTGGGCAGGCCACGCCAATGTGACCATCCCGACGACGGCGGGCACGCACATCGTGTGGGACAGCCTGCACTGCCAGATGACGGGTTGCGACAGCGTGTTCAAGTTGACGCTGACGGTGAACCCGACATTGACCACCACCATCATGGACACCATCTGTCTGGGTGATGCTTACCAGCAGTTCGGCTTCGACACCTTGCCGCAAACTTATGGTACGGTGTATGCACAGCAACAGCTGCAAACGCTGAGCGGCTGCGACAGCGTGGTGAACTTGATTTTGACTGTGAACCGTACCTACCTGTTTGTGACGGATGACTACACCTGCGCGAACACGCCGTACGAGTGGCATGGCCATAGCTACAACGCAACAGGTACCTACTACGACAACTTCACAACTGCCAGCGGCTGCGACAGCGTGTACGTACTCAACCTCACCGTCAACCCGACGTATGAGGTAGAGGTGGAAGACAGCATCATTGTCTATCAAAACTATACCGGTTACGGCATGGACGTCACCCCGACCGAGGTGGGCGACCAGCATTATCCGATACACCTCTTCACGGAGGATGGCTGCGACAGCATCATCAACCTGACACTCCATGTGTTGCTCAATATCGGTGTCAACGACTATGAGCAAACTCAGGTGGTCGTCTATCCGAATCCTACTCGCAACATCGTGAACATCAAGGGTGAGGATCTGAAGCGCGTCTATATCTACGACGGTCGCGGACGCCTGCTGCGGATTGAGGAAGCCGACAGCGATGTCTTCACCTCTGTCCAAATGGGCCAGTACGCTGCCGGATATTATGTACTTAGAATACAATTGACCGATGGTCAATATGTAAATAGAAAAATTATGGTAAGGCCATAATTTTAAGGGTAAATTTGTTTTCATTGTAAGCAAGGGTGCGAGAAATCGCGCCCTTGCTTTTTTATTTCCCGACAATTATGTACCTTTGCACCCTCAAAAAAGAACTTGAAATGGAAGGTACAAAACAGTATGCCATCGTGACGGGTGCCAGCTCGGGCATCGGTTTCCAGTACGCCAGAGTGCTGGCGGAAAAGGGTTATCCAGTGATTATGGTCAGCAATGAGGAGGCCATCGTGGAGAAGGCCGAACAGGTGCGGCAGGAGTTTGCCGTGGAGGCTATCCCGCTCGTGCGCGACCTGGGCACGCCGGACGCGGCCAAAGAGCTGTACGATTATTGCCGCTCGCAAGGCTGGCCCGTGGAGGTGCTCATCAACAACGCCGGCGTCTATCATGATCGCGACTTCTTGGATGATTCGGAGGCTTTTAATCAGCTGATCCTCCATCTGCATGTGACCACCCCCGCCATGCTGACCTATTATTTCGGGCAGGATATGGTGCAACAAGGGAAGGGCTACATCTTGAATATGAGCTCCATAACATCGGAAATCGCCGTGCAGCGCCTGGCTACCTACAGTGCCACCAAGGCCTTCCTGAAGAACTTCTCGCGTTCGACGCATGTGGAGTTGTACCATAAGGGCGTGTATGTCACCGCAGTCCGTCCCGGGGCGGTGAACACGGGTTTGTACAACATCCGTCAATGGGCCACGAAGATAGGGCTCGTGCTCGGTTATATCACCACACCGGAGCGGCTGGCACGGAGAGGCGTGCGCGCCCTCTTCCGAGGCCGCGCACAGGTCACACCCGGCGCTTGGAACCACGTGCTGCTCTTCCTGGTGGCGTTGCTGCCTACCGGAGCACTGCGCCTGATTCGCCGATGGAAATGGTTCTAAAAGCCGGAGGATAATCGCCGCGCATCATAGAAACTGAATACGCTTAAGGCTGTCTGTAAGGATTCCCGTCTTCAAGAATACGCGGACGGGTGGCATCGTAATCGCTATTGATGAAACTCCTGCTCTTGTCAAAGCAAGGGGTGGCGATGTCGCTGAGGTCCAGAATGGTATGGAATAAATCGTCAATCATGTAGGGCGTGTGCGTCCGGTTCACGATAGGGGAGTGGCGGGCGTCAAGGTATTCTCTTTGCGAGGGCGAGAACCATAAAACAAACGGGATTTCCACATTGGCATTGGGTATGCTGCCCGAGTAGTTGTGCCCGCAATTGTCGCCCTCGTCGTACACGTTCTCGCCGTGGTCGGAGAAATAGAGGGCCGATACCCGCACGTCAGAATTCGCCAGACTGTAGGATTTTAACATTGAGAAAATACTATCGACAACAAAATCGTTGTAATACACCGAGTTGTCGTAGGTGTTGATGGCCCGCGTGCGTCTGTCGCCCTTGTCCTCGAAGAGGGCAAACTCATTAGGGTAACGTTTGTTGTATTGGGTGTGGCACCCTAAAAGATGAACGAAAACAACTTTGTGTTTTGTGTCGTCGTTGACGGCCGATTGGAGCGGGGCGAAAAGCCGTTGGTCGAAGGAGGCTATCTGCGTGCTTTCCATGGAAGAGTTGGACGTGACATTGACGAACGTCTTCACGTCTGCGCTCTGAACCAGATTGGTCACGCCATTTTCCCACAGGCCGATAGGCGCTTGGTTTGAAATCCAATACGATCGGCATGATGACGAATGTAGCACATCGAAGATGTGTATGCAGCTGTCCAGAGGCCGATGGTGCTCCATGTTGTTCTCGGTCAGGAAATTCATCACGGAGTACAAGGTGTTGGAATTAGCGCTCACCACGTTGTCGAACACCAGGATGTCTTGCCGTGCCTGCAGGCGCGGTGTGGTCTCGCGCCCATACCCGTACAGGGACAAATGGTTGCGGTTGCATGACTCGCCGATGACGACAACCACGAGCGTGGGGTCATCGGTTGTCACTTTTGCGTCAAGCTGGCGTAAAGTGTGGTTCTTCAATTTGCTGTATTCTCCCGATTCTTTTACAAATGAAATCAAAGCACGTTCCACGTCAGGTACCGCAAGACGCAGGAAACGTTTGTGGACGATGTTGTCGGTGAAAAACAAGGCGATGGAAAGCCATAGCGCCGACCATACAACGATTTCGCCTGTTGACTGGAACGAGAGTTTCGGGATGCGCTTTAGTGTGATGACAAACAATGCGATATAGGGGATGAACAGCAGCAACAGGGGTGTCATCTTGATGGTCATGAATTCCGATGCCTCGTGGAAATTGGTGTTCAGAAACACAAAGATGGACGAGGCGTTCAGTGGGCATTTCAGCACAATCCAGTGGAAAAGGTTGATGAACCCGTCCACGAACAGCAGGCTCGCGGCGGTTACATACAGCCATCTCTTTTGTGTGAGAACGTATGGGATTAGCAACACCATCATCCACATCAGGAGCAACAGCATACTCCTGAACGTGAAAACATCTTTGTTGAGCACCAACCCCGCCACAGGTGCGAAGATTACCAAAAGTATCAGCCAGATGAGGTAAAGACTTTTTTCGTTTTTTTGACTAATAAAACCCATATCTTGCTCCGAAACTTATATTTTTCCCTATGGTATGTTGAAAAATTCAAAATAGGCAGCAAAGATATGTTTTTTGTAAAAAAATACAATGTGTGTTCACAATGGAAAAAATGATATTTTTGCACATTTTCAAAAAAGATGACTCGAAAAACTATAATTACGTTCGCATTGCTTTTTCTGATGGTCGTGCCGATGTGCGTCCAGGCCCAGTCTCCCGCCAAATATTGGATTCGTTTCAAGGACAAGGTCGGAACGCCGTATTCGGTACAGCATCCTGAGGAATTTCTGTCCCCGCGCGCCATAGAACTCAGAAACAAGCACGGAATCCCGGTTGACGAGACGGACTTGCCGGTGAATCCGGACTACATACGCCAGGTACTGGCTATCGACAGCGCCAATCGGCTGTGCGTGCAGTCGCGGTGGCTGAATGCCGTGACCGTGTATGTGGAGAACCCGCAGGCTGTCATGGCGATTTCGGAGCTGCCGTTTGTGGTGGAGATGGAGCGCACCTTGCGCATGTCGGAAACAGAGGTGGACACACTGCCGCCAGTACGGTATTCCTCGCAGGCGAAACCCGCTTGCCATTATTATTCGGATGTGCGTCTTCATAAGGATTTCGACTATGGAAAATCCGATGAGCAGATACGGCTGAACAATGTCCACTGGCTGCATCGGATGGGCTTTCGGGGGGAGAATATGCAGATGATGGTGCTGGATGGCGGTTTCCGCAATGCCGACACGTTGGGATTTTTCAAGCGTATGCGAAAAGATCACCGGCTGCTGGGCGCACGCAATATGGTGATGGCTTCGGATAACATGTTCCGGACGGCCACGCACGGCACGACGGTGCTTTCATGCATCGCTTCGTATAAGCCCGGCGTGCTGGTGGGCACCGCCCCGATGGCGCAGTTCTATCTCTGCCAGACGGAAGACGGCCGCACGGAGAACAAAATCGAGGAGGACAACTGGGTGGCTGGCATTGAGCTCGCCGACAGCTTGGGCTGCCAGGTGCTGAACTCCTCCTTGGGTTACACGAAGTTTGACGACTCCACCCAGGTGCGCACGTATGAGGATTTGGATGGCACGGTAAGCCGAGCTTCGATGGCGGCCACCATCGCCGTGTCGAAGGGCATGATCGTGTGCAACAGTGCAGGCAACGAGGGGGCGAAGAAGTGGAAGCATATCGGCGCGCCGGCGGATGCGAAAGGCATCCTGACCGTCGGGGCGGTGGATTCCAAGGGCACCCATGCCTACTTCAGCTCGATTGGCCCAGCGGCCGACGGACGTGTGAAACCGGACGTGTGCGCCGTGGGCATGGGCACGTGGACGGCCAATGCCGGCGGTCGTGTCAGCAAGTCCAGCGGCACCTCCTTCTCATCGCCGATGATGGCGGGCATGGTGACCTGCTTGTGGCAGGCGTTTCCCGACAAGTCCAATGTGGAGATCATGGAGGCGGTGCGTAAGAGCGGCAGCCAGCACTCTATGCCCGATGAAAAGATGGGCTATGGCATCCCGGATTTTCTGAAAGCCTATAATGCTCTCCGCCAGCCGACTCCCAATGGCAATATCGTCTTCGATTCCTTTGTGGCAAAGGAGAATGTAATCACGCTGCACGTTGTGGCTGAGACAGAACCGTATGTCGCTTTGCCGAAGTCTGTTGCCCGCAAAACGCATACGCCCCGGATTAAGTATGAGAACGGTCTCTATCATATCACCGTTGCATTGCCACCATTACCGAAGTCCAAGCCTTACCGTGTGATGGATTTGGTGGTCCAGATCGGGAATGAAATGTATTATTATACCATTGCCCAAGAATAGCATAATTATGAAAACAAACCACAATAGTGTAGTCCCAATAAAAGTATTAACACTCTTCCTGACGGTTTTCGGGATGCTCATGCTTTCGTCCTGCACTGCTTTGGACCGCTGGCTTTTCCGGGCATCCGATTATTCCATCATCCCATCTAAAAATGAGGATGATAGTATGACGCCGCGGGAAACGGACATCTTCTGGGATGATTGGGATTATGACATCTGGTATGATGAGAATGAATATGAGTAGATGAAACCTTACTGATAAGAAAGGATTAGGATGGTGATTTGAGTTAATGATTCAAGCCCCTAATCCCCATTCACTGTTAATTTTTAATCGCTTATTGCGCTAACCCCAGATGGCGGATGTAGTCCTCGATTTCGTTCACCAGCAGGTTTTTGCGGATAACCTTTTTGTCCTTGTCCAGCAGATACATGTACGGGATGGTACGGGTTTCGTATAGGTCCTGATTCTCGATGGACTGGTCGAAATTCCAGCCGTGCAGGTAGTTGGCGGCGGCTTCGGATTGGAGATAGTGCTTCCAAAGCGCACGGTCGTTTTCCAAGTATATGGTGAGCACCTTGAGTCTGCCGCTCGCGATGGCCGCGTCCAGGACCGAGAACTGTTTCATGCGTCGGCGCACCTCCCGGCAGGTGCTGCATGATGGGTTGTGCAGGAACAGCAGTAGGTACTCGCTTTGCGTATCGTACAGCGACGTAGTGTCCCCTTGGGCGGTGAGATAGCGGAAATTGGCCGCTTTGGAACCGTCCACATTCTTGTTGATGGTTTTCAACTCATGCTCGTAGTAAGTTTTCCGTACGGCGTCGATGTCGGGACGGGTGCGGAGGATGTGCTGCAGCATCTTGATGTAGGTGTGCTCTACCTTGTAGTCCGACATGTAAAAGCCGAGGTCGCGCTCCAGCCGGTCGAAGAACAACAGGTGCGATTCGGGGTTGACTTGAGCCTTCTCCAACGCCTTCACGACGAAGGTGTCCAGCTCGGGACGGTCCCACTGATAGACCAACTCGCGGCAGTAGTACGAAAGTTTGTCCTCAGCCATGGGCGTGTTGAAGATGCGCGGGTCGTTCCAGGGGAAGTTGTCGAAATAGTGCTCCATGACAAAGGCTTGGATCATGGGAAAATTGCCGTAGAAGGCCTGTGGCAGCTCTGGCATGGGACGGCTCAGCTGCACAACGGAGGCCAGCAGCGTGTTCGGAAACTTGGATAACAGGTCGCGGGTGTATTGCGCGCGTGCGGCGTTGATGCGTTGCGCACGGACGGTCAGCGAGTCCACGATGCTGCGCAGCATGTATTGGGGAAGATTCTGCGCATCCCGAAACTCTTTGTCCAGCGCCGCCAGCTGCTGGTCATACGACTTCATCATCCGGTTGTATTCCTGATATTGGGTGTTTTCGGGATTTTTGGAAAACACTAACCCCGTGTCGCACAACGTGATGGACATCTGCTGCTTGTTGGAGGAAAGCAGGATGACTCCCCGTTGCGTGGTGTCGGTGGTGATCCAATATACGCCAGGCTTGAGGGCGGTCTTCTCCTTGAATTGGACTTCATTCTGATAGGGGCGCACCAGGTTGGTCCCGGATTTCTTCTTCCAGTTGAAACTTTGGATCCGCACGGAATCGCAGGTGATGCCCGTCAGTTTGATACGGATATCCATCTGGCCGAAAATGGGTTGCCCAATCAGGATGCAGCATAAGATGAGGGAAAATAAAAGGATGCGTTTGCGCATGGCGGACTAATTAAGAATGTGTAATTGTTTGATCTGGTCTTCCAAGTCGTTTTCCATCACGTTTCTGCGGAGTACCTTTTTGTCTTTGTCCAGGATAAACATGTAGGGGATGGCTCGGGTGTCGTATAGTTTTTTTTCGGAGATGCTCTGGTCGAAATTCCAGCCATGCAGGTAGGTGGGGTTGGCTTCCGGCGAATGGATGTAGTTGTTCCAGACTTCGGTTTCATCTTCAAAATAGACGGTGAGCACTTTCAGCTTGCCGCTGGCGATGGCTTTGTTGAGGAAGGGGAAGTCGGACATCATTTTACGTACCCTCTGGCAGGTGGGACAGGTGGGGTGCTGGAGATAGAGCAGTAGGTATTCGCTTTGGATGTCGTAAAGGGTGGTCGTGTCGCCGGTGCTGGTCATGATGCGGAAGTTGTTGGCCCGCTCACCCTCGTTGTTCTTGTCGATGGCATTTAACTCGTAGGTGTAATGTCGTTTGTCCAGTTCGGAAATACCCTTGGTTGTGAGCATGTCCTTGAGCATGGCAATATACAGTCGCTCAATGCGATACGGGGATGCGTGGTCGCCGAAAACTTTCTCCAGCTTCTCGAAGAAGATGCGGTGGGAAGTCGGATTTGCCTTGGATGCGCGGAAAGAGGACAGGATGGCGGAGTCAACAATGGGAGTGTTCCATTGTTGCATGAGCAGTGATTGGAAACCTTTTGTCTTGGTGTCGCCGAGAGGCGTGCTGAAGATGCGGGGATCTTCCCACGGGAAGTTGTCGAAGTAGTGTATCGTATAGTATTCCATCATTTTGTAACGGTTGTTGGCTATCTCTTCCGGCGGGGCCTGGATTTCGGTGGATGTTTGGATGATGGAGGCTAAAAGCGTGCCTTTGTTGGTGGCTGCCATCTGGGTTTGGTACTCGTTCTGGGCTTTTTGGATGCGTTTTGCCTTGACGTTTAACGAGTCCACCAATGGTTTCAACATGTATTGTGGCATGCTTCGCTGGGCATCTTGATATTCTCGGTTAAGAGCCTCCATTTGTTGCTCATAATCATGCATTTGCTTAAGATACAATGCGTATTGTTCGTTTTCGGGACTTCCTGAGAACTGGATTTCCTGTTCTCCAATGGTGATGTTGAAGTTTTGGTTTTTAGTGGAAGACAGGATAAAGGCTCCCGTTGTGGAACTGTCACAAAGGATAAAATACATCCCTGGGTCCAGTGACGTTTTGTTTTTGAATACCAGCGTCTTGGAATAGGGTATGGTGGTGATTGTGTAATAGCCGGAATCGGCCTGATACCCTTGGATCATAACCGTTTTATAGTCTCGGGATGTGTTGAATTGGATGGAAATGTTGGCTTGGCCGGAACAATTTACCAGCGTGATGAGGAAAACCGTAAACGAGAAGAGGGCTTTGCGCATATTGCTAAAGGATTAAGATTCTGTGTTTTGGATGATGTTGAGAAAAGCCTTGCCGAAATAACGGGGTAGGTCAGAGGCAATGAGCGAGGCTGGGTGGTTGTCATGGGCGTATATGTCGCCGGCGAGGCCGTGGATGTAAACACCGAGGAGTGCGGTGGCCGCCGGCGAATAGCCTTGGGCCAACAGGGCCAGCAACAGTCCGGTGAGCACGTCGCCGGAACCGGCGGTAGCCATGCCCTCATTGCCCGTGGTGTTGTAGAACTGATGGCCGTCGGGCATACTGATGAGCGTGTGATGGCCTTTCAGGATGAGGATGATGTTGTGTTTCTGGGCGAATGTTCTGGCTTTCTCGGCTCTGTCGAAGCTGTCGGAGGAGGCTCCCGCCAAACGCTCGAATTCCTTGAGGTGCGGTGTCAGGATGCTGTTGGCCGGCAGGAAGGGCAGCCACGTCTTGTTCTCGGCCAGGATGTTCAGCGCGTCCGCATCGATGATGAGTGGTGTGTGGACGCTGTCCAGGATGTCTTTGAGGACGGAAACGGTTTGTGCGTCGCGGCCCAGTCCGGGCCCCATGGCGACGGTACGGATGTCCGTTTGCAAGGTGTCCCATTGGATGTTGCTGACATGATGGTCGTTACTGTCCCGGTGCAGGATGGCTTCCGGGAGTACGGCGGGGATGGTTTGTGCGGCGAGGGCAGCCGTGTGGACCGTCACCTTGCCGATGCCTCCGCGAAGGGCGGCAGTGGCGGCCAGTATGGCAGCCCCGGGCATGTCGGCACTGCCGGCAACCAAAAGGCCGTGGCCGAAAGTGCCCTTGTGGGCAAACGGGTTTTCAGGACGGAATAGCATCCGGGCGGTATCATGCGAGATATACTCTTTGTCCCATGAAAGGTCTGGTGGCACCATCATGCCAATGTCTATAATTTCGACGTTTCCGCAGAAAGGATAAGCTTCAGGATGAAAGAATGTCTCCTTGGGGAACTGCATGGTTAGGGTGGTCTGGGCCATGACGATGTTGTCGAAGGCCGGCACGGCACGGTCGGCAAAAAGCCCTGAAGGGATGTCGATGGCGATGGTGTGGGCGTGGGAGGCGTTGATGGTGCGGATGGCATCCGCGTAAATTCCTCCGACGGGTTTGTTCAGCCCGATGCCGAAAAGGGCATCCACAATAAGGGCGTCATCGGGTATTTCTTGCGGCTCGTTGGGGTTGAAACGAGAGACGTGGGCTTGGGCATTGCTCTTGACAAGGTCTTCCCAGCGTTGCAGGTTGATGCGCATGTCGTCCGTAGTACGGGCATTCTCCTCTTGGCACAAAATGACATGGATGTTGCAGATTTGCACGCTGGCATATAGTATCTGTCGGGCAATCACAAGTCCGTCGCCACCGTTGTTTCCAGGTCCACAGAAGATGTAGATGTCCGGAATGTGGGTGACGGGGAAAGTGGCGAGGATGTGTCGGGCACACGCTGTGCCAGCCCTTTCCATCAGGTCTGTGGACGAAATGGGCTCGTGGAGCATCGTATATTGTTCACATTGGCGTATGGCTGCCGCTGACAAGATGCAGGGTGGTTGATCCGATTGTATTTCTCGTTTATCCATAAAGTCTGCAAAAGTACATTTTTTATAATAAGTTGTTCTCCACAAAACTGAAGTATCTGCTTTTATGTATGATCACATGGTCCATCAGGTGGATGTTGAAGATGTTGGCCGCTTGTTGGATCTGTTTGGTCAGTTGGATGTCGGTCTGGCTGGGCTTGACGGATCCCGAGGGGTGGTTGTGGCACAGGATGATGGCGGTGGCGTCCTGCATGATGGCCTGCTGAAGGATGATGCGTACATCGACGAGCGTGCTCGTGACTCCGCCTTTCCCGATTTGGCACACGTCGAGAATGCGGGAGGCGGCGTTGAGCAGGACGACCCAGAACTCCTCGTGTTTCAGGTACGCATTGCGTGTCTGCATGATTTTTACGATGTCGGATGAATCCCGTATGCCCTGCCGTTCTTCCACGTTTTCCGCCTGCATCCGCCTTCCGATTTCGAAGGCGGTGAGGATGGAGATGGCCTTAGCCTTCCCGATGCCTTTGATGCCGGTGAGCTGTTGCAGGGAGAGGTCCGACACGTTGTTGAGTTTGTTGTCACAGGTGTTGAGCAGTCGCTTGGCCAGGTCCACGGCATTGTCCGTGGCGTTGCCCGTGCGGAGCAGGATGGCAATCAGCTCGGCGTCGGAAAGTGCAGTGGCGCCGTTGGCGGCGAATTTCTCGCGTGGACGGTCTTGCTCGCACCAGTCTGGAATGGTGAGACGGTCGCTGGATTCAGTCCCTTTCATCACACGGTGTGTGCGCGCTTCAGCAGGTAGGGTAGGAGAATCTGGTCGAATCCCTGGGTGATGTCAGCCGGGATGACGTCAATCTGGTATTGTCCGCACTTGACTTTGATTTCGTGGAAGAAGTCATGGATGGTGTTCTGGTAGAACTCGCGGATATTGTTGGCATGGACCTTGATTTCACGTCCGGTCTCCATGTCCACGAATTTGTACAGGCGGTTTTCGAAGGCGAAGTCGTATTCGAGGCTCTTGTCGAAAGTGTGGAACAGCAGCACTTCGTGCTTATTGTGGCGCAGATGCCCCAGCGCCAGCATCATTTCATCCAGATCCCGCTGGCTTTCCAGCATGTCGCTGAAGATGATCACTAATGACCGGCGGTGAATCTGCTCGGCAATCTGATGAAGCGTGTCGGTGACCAGCGAGTTCCGGTGAACGTCCTGCCCGATGGGTTGGAGTATCTTCTCCAATTCGCGGTATATCATCTTTTGATGGGCATCGCCTCCGCGCGCGTGGGTGTGCAACTCCAATTTGTCGGAGAAAACACTCAGCCCCACCGCGTCACGCTGGCTCTTGAATATCTGCATCAGCACGGCAGCAGCATAGACGGCGAAGAAAATCTTGTTGGGCGTGGCCAAGGAATACTTCTCCCGGATGGGGAAATACATGGACGACGAGTTGTCGATGATGAGGTGGCAGCGCAGATTGGTCTCCTCCTCGTAGCGCTTCACGAACAGCTTGTCTGTACGGGCGTATAACTTCCAGTCAATGTGACGGATGGGCTCCCCCGTGTTGTACTGGCGGTGCTCGGCGAACTCCACCGAGAAGCCGTGCATGGGGCTGCGGTGCAGTCCGGTGATGAAGCCTTCCACCACTTGCTTGGCAACAAATTCAACGTGGTCGTATTGGGTGATTTTCGTCAGGTCTATCGTATAAGCCATGTCCTCTTCAATTTGGCGGCAAAGGTACACATTTTTTGTTTGGCATTCACTTTTGATTTTGCGTGAAACGATTCCACCCCTCTTCGAAGTCCGCCCTGAAGCGGAAATTGTAAGCGTCGTCCTCGAAGATGTGGCTGAGGTCGTAGAAAATGGGAGCCTTGCCTTTCTCGTACAAAAGGAGGCCTGCCTCTTCGGAAAATCCCATTGTGGAAAAGATCGGACGTGGATTCTGGATGCTCCGCTGACAGGCAGGGTAGTAAAGACCGAACGGTCTTTCCAGATACTGCCGGATCTCCTTTCTCATCTCCCGCTCCCGTAAGGCTCCCGGTATAAAATCGTAGTAGATGCCGATATGAATATGGTTTGAATTCGTTGTGTTCAACAATTGCAACAAGGTGTTGATGCAGGCGGAACAGGATAATGCTTTGGTGACCAGGAAAATGCTCTTCTGCGCAGGCAGGTCCTGCAGCGAAAGCAGTTGCCGTTCCTCATTGTAGAGACTGGCTTGCGTTTCCGGTCGGCTGTTTTTGTGACGCATTGTTCTGATTTGGATGATGGGTTCGTTCTGCTTGAAAAATTCCTCCTGCCGTTGTTGGTACACTGCCGGCGTGAGACCCTCCCAGTGGACGTTGCTTCCCGCACAAATCTCAATCATCAGGTCGTTCCAGCTGGTGCGGGCCTTGTCCGCATCGTATTCAAACAGGTTGAAGGGAAATCGGCCACCGTCATATACCCCCTGACTCGTGTCTTTCGCATCCAACAGATATGTCTTCCCGGACGGGTCGAGATAGGCATATTGCAGGTGCGATTTCCCTGTTTCAGTCTCATATTGCGTGTAGTATAGCAGATGTCCCCCGCCGATGGGGAAAGCATACTTGGGATAGGAATACCGCCAGATATCATTCATTGTGGCGTGGATCCGTTCGATACCGTACGGCACGCTCAGTGAACGTCGGATGTATTCCTCCTCGAAAGGATGCCAGTCGGGAATCTTAAAAGTGAAATCCCGGACCCAGGCTCCGTCCAGCGTGTACTGGTGCAGGATGGGGAAACGTGTGCTTAGGAAGTAAACATGTTGTTGATCGTGGAAAAGATAACGGTTTGGGCTCGCCTGGACGACATGAGGGGCTTCGTAGGATAACTCCTGAACAAGTACCTCCTGCCCTCCGTGGAGCGGACGATGAAACCATTTATACCCCGTATTATGATCTTCTTCAAAATAATGGAGCGTGTCGTGGAAGATGTAGGCCGCCTTGACGTTGGGATGATCGTAAAGGGTGTCGAACGCCAGCGTGTCCGAATCCCCCCTGTGATAGAGGAGGATGTGGTCCTGTGTCGCAACCACGACCATGTCCGGGTAGATGCTGAAATCATGGATCCAGTATCTTCCAGCAGCCTCTTCCCGCTTTTTAACCGTCCGGGGCAAAGGTAGGAATATGGAAGATGTCACAAAATTATCCAGACGTACGCCGTGGATGACGGCTGCGTAGTCACGCGATACCTGCTGGAACGACTTTATCTCTGCGTAGTAGAACGTCCCTTCGCTCACGCTGCATTTCAAATGCGACAGGTCGGAAGGCAACGCCCCGGATTCCAGGATAATAGTCGTGTCGCAGGTGAAGATACTGCCGACCCAGGGTTGGCAATGGATGGTTGTGCAAACCAGGATGCCAAGTGCTGTGATGGAAATTCTGTGCGGTTTCATCGTCATTTCTGTTTTAGATTACGGAATACGCAATGCTATGGGGGTTACGTAGATGTACATGGTGCATCCCCCGCGCGAGTTGTACTCCCAATTGCCTTTTACCACGTAGGTCTCCATCCCGCGGGTGCCGTTGACCGCGATTTTCTTGGATTGTGTCCCGCGCATCACTCCGTTGTTTATATGCTGTTCGCTGGCCTCGATGATTTGGTTGATGGCATCGGCAAACATGGGACTGAGGGTTGGATTGCCAATCGGTGATGACGTGAAGGAGAGGGCGTTGTTCCTCGGCACACGGCAGGAACTGTAGCCGGAACCTGTGCAGTCCAGCGTGGCCGGATGCGTCTCGTCCTGTGCCGGCGTGTACAGAATGTCGTTGTAGAGGTTGAGGAAAGCCCACGGGCCTCCGTTGCTCTTGTGGATGATGATGCTGGGTAGATCACCTGTCGCCCATACGGAACAGGCAAGGAACAATGTCCCGAAAAGTAAAAAGATACGTTTCATTTTTCTGATGTTTTTGTTGTTAATTTTTGAAAATTCTTTCTCCTGTTTCGTGGATGCGGCTTCCGCCTTTTACGCCCCGATTCCTCTCCCTCGGATCAGGCTCGGAGTGGTTCGATCTCTGTAGGCTTTTCCTTATATCTGTCCTGTCATGCTCTCGTCCTACTCGGGATTGCCAGCCCTTCGTCGTCTCTCTTGAACACACCGCAAAAATACAGTGCTGGTACCCCCTTTGTCAAGAGGTTTGTAAAAATTTTTATTATCTGATTTACAATATATTAAAAATATGGTGTTACAAAATTAACAATTAAATCTTAAAAATGCAAATGGATTTCGGAAAAAATGAGGCTGATAACATACTTTTCCAACACGATTGGTAATGGATTATTCCGTATCTTTGCAGCCGTAATCCGACGATTGATTATACAATAAATATTATTACAATATGAAACGAAACCTGTGCATTATGACCGTTCTTATTGCCACGAGCCTTTTGATCTCCTCCTGCCGGTCGAAGGAGGAACAGTCTAATTTGAAAAACAATCCCTTTATGCAGGAGTGGAACACGCCGTATGGTGTTCCTCCTTTTGCAGAAATCAAGACGGAGCATTATCTTCCTGCCTTTGAGGAGGGTATGCGTCAGCAGAAAGAGGTGGTGGAAACCATCGTTAACAACAACGAAGACCCCACTTTCGGCAACACCATCATCCCGTTGGAGTATAGCGATGAACTGCTGAACAAGGTGAGCATGGTGTTCCTGAATTTGATGGAGTGCTGCAACAGTGATGATATGGAACGTCTGGCCGACACCATCCTGCCGATGCTGTCCGCGCATGGCGATGATATCATGTTGAATGACAAGTTGTTCAAACGTGTGAAAAAGGTATATGAGAATCGTGAAAAAGAGAATCTCAATGCCGAACAAATGCGCCTTTTGGAAGAGACCTACAAGGGCTTTGTGCGGGGCGGTGCCAATGTGCCGGCTGACAAACAACCTCGTTTCCGTGAGATTAACGAGAAACTGGCGACGCTGACGCAGAAGTTCGGCAACAATGTGCTGAAAGCCACAAACAACTACAAACTGGTGGTATCCGACTCTTTGCGTTTGAAAGGGTTGACACTTGAACAGCTGGCCAATGCCCGCGAGGTGGCCGATGCGGATGCGAAAACCAAAGGGAAATATGCCTTCACGCTGGATATGCCTACCCTGGAACCCTTCCTGATGAACTGCGCAGACCGCGAACTTCGGAAAGAAATCTGGACCGCCTATTCCACCCGTTGTTTGGATGGCGAGTTTGACAACTCTGCTATTATCAATGAAATAGTGAATCTGAGAATCGAGCGGGCGCATATCCTCGGTTATGACCACTATGCCGACTATGTGTTGGATGACTGCATGGCCAAGAATGCCGAGAATGTGTATCAGCTGCTCAATCAGGTGTGGCAGCCTGCGTTGGCCAAGGCCAAGGAGGAGGCCGCCCAATATCAGGCGATGATTCGCAAGGAGGGCGGACATTTTACGCTGGAACCGTATGACTGGCGCTATTATGCCGAGAAACTGCGTCGCGAGAAATACGACTTGGATGACCAGTTGATTCGCCCCTATTTCTCATTGGATACAGCGCAAAAGGGCTTGTTCATGGTTTGCAACAAGCTGTATGGCTTGACTTTTAAAGAGAATAAGGATATCCCTGTTTATCAGGAGGATGTGAAAGTTTACGAGGTGATTGACAACAATGAGGTGATCGCCATCGTGTATATGGATTTCTTCCCAAGAGAGTCAAAGCGCAGTGGTGCGTGGATGACCAACTTCCGCGAGCAGTACTGGACCCGCGAAGGGCAGAACGTCATACCGGTGATCTCCCTGGTGTTCAACTTCACGAAACCTTCCGGCGACAAGCCCTCGATGCTCAACGTGGATGAGTTGCAGACGTTGTTCCATGAGTTCGGCCACGCGCTGCACAGCATCCTGTCGCGTTGCCACTACCGTTCGCTCTCCGGCACCAATGTGCCGCGCGACTATGTGGAGATGCCCTCCCAGTTTATGGAGCATTTTGCCACGGAGCCGGAAATCCTCAAGATGTATGCACATCATTATAAGACGGGTGAGACCATTCCCGACGAGCTGATCCGCAAGATGGAGGCTTCGGCCACCTTCGGGCAGGGCTTCATCAACACGGAACTCCTGGCCGCCTCCCTGTTGGATATGAATTACCATACGCTGACGGAGAAGACCGATATCAGCCAACCGGACTTCGAAAACCAGCAGATGGCCAAGATCGGGCTGATTTCGTCCATCATTTCCCGTTATCGCAGCCCTTATTTCCAGCATATCTTTTCCGGCGGCTATGGCGCTGGTTACTACAGCTATACGTGGGCAGCGGTGCTGGACAATGATGCGTTCGAGGCCTTCCGTGAGCATGGCGTTTTCGACCAGACCACGGCCACGGCTTTCCGCACGCACATTCTGGAAAGAGGCAATACGGATGACCCGATGAATCTCTATGTGGCCTTCCGCGGACGCAAACCCTCCATTGAACCGCTGTTGAAGAATCGCGGCCTCATGTAGTCTGTTATACAATATATATTATAATGGCCGCCATGTCCGATATTTTGTCCCGCATCAACCGTCTCACCGAGGAGATCAACCAGCATAACTACTATTATTATATGCTGGATGATCCCAAGATCAGTGACTATGAGTTTGACCAATTGCTCCAGGAGCTGATTGATTTGGAAAAGCAGTACCCGGAGTATGCGCGACCGGACAGTCCCACGCAGCGTGTGGGCGGCACCGTCACCAAGCAGTTTGAGACGGCTGCGCACCTCTATCCGATGTTGTCATTGGGAAATACCTATTCCGAGGAGGACCTGCAGGAGTTCGACTCCCGGATCCGGGGCCTGCTCCATGCTTCGCCGGAGTACGTGTGCGAGCTGAAATATGACGGCGTGGCCATCAGCCTGATTTACGAGAAGGGCGTGCTGGTGCGTGCGGTCACGCGCGGCGACGGCGTCCGTGGCGACGTAGTGACGGCCAATGTGCGCACCATCAACTCCGTGCCGCTGGCACTACAAGGCGACTATCCTGAACTGCTGGAGGCACGCGGCGAGATTCTGATGCCGTTCGACAGCTTCGAGGCACTGAACGCCCAGCGCGAGGAGACGGGCGATCCCCTGTTCGCCAACCCGAGGAATGCCGCCTCGGGCAGCCTTAAACTCCGCGATTCGTCGGAGGTGGCCAAGCGGGGACTCTGCTTCAAGCTCTATTATGCTCTGGGTGAGAATCTTCCGGAACACAATCATTACGACCAGCTGCGCAAATTGCACGAGTGGGGCTTCCGTTTCCCCGACGTGATGGAAAAAGTGTCGGGGTTGGAGGGCGTTCACGAATTTATTCGCCAATGGGACGTGAAACGGCGCGAATTGCCGTACCCGATTGACGGTATTGTCATAAAAATCAACGATTTTGCCCAGCAGCAGCAGGTGGGCTCCACCGCGAAAAGCCCCCGCTGGGCCATCGCCTACAAGTTCAAGGCCGAGCGTGTCTCCACGCCGTTGTTGAGTGTGGATTTCCAGGTGGGCCGCACGGGCATAGTGACGCCCGTGGCCAATCTGAAGCCCGTCTCATTGGCGGGAACCGTGGTGAAAAGGGCCACGTTGAACAACCGCGACTTCATGCGCGAGTTGGATATCCGTACCGGGGATTGCCTCTGGGTGGAGAAGGGCGGCGAGATTATCCCGAAGATCGTGGGTGTGGATCTTGACTGCCGCCAGCCGGATGCGCTTCCCGTCCCGTTTGTTACTCAGTGCCCGGTTTGCGGCACTCCGTTGCAGCAGAATGAGGGCGAGGCGGGCGTCTTCTGCCCGAACGAAAACCATTGCCCTCCGCAAATCAAGGGCCGCTTGCAGCATTTTATCTCGCGCAAGGCGATGAATATCGACTCACTGGGTGAGGGTAAGATAGAACTTCTTTACAACCAAGGTCTTGTGCTGGTGTCCTCCGATTTGTACCATCTGACATACGACCAGCTTTTCGGTTTGGAAAAAGTGTTGGAAGATGAGGATGGCAAGAGTCGGATGATCAGTTTCAAGGAAAAAACCGTGCAGAACATCCTGAAGGGTATCGAGCAGTCGAAGAGTGTGCCCTTTGAACGGGTTCTCTATGCCGTGGGCATCCGTTTTGTGGGCGAGGTGACGGCCAAGAAGCTGGCGCGCCATTTCCGGACGGTGGATGCCCTGTCCAACGCCTCGCGGGAGGAGCTGATGGAGGTGGAAGATGTGGGCGAGCGTGTGGCAGACAGCATCATCCAGTTTTTCAACAGGACGGAGAACCTGCAGCAGATCATAGCGTTGCGCGAGGCGGGCTTGCACATGGAGGTGGAAACGACGGCGGCGGACTCGGAAACCGCGCAGACCTTGGCCGGAAAAACGGTGGTGGTGAGCGGCGTGTTTTCCGTTTCGCGCGACGAAATCAAGCAGATGGTGGAACAATACGGCGGCAAGAACACATCTTCTATCTCGAAAAATACATCTTTTGTACTTGCTGGAGAAAAAATGGGACCCGAAAAGCGCCGAAAGGCGGAAACGTTGGGCGTGCCCATCATCTCGGAAGAGGACTTTAGGAAGATGCTGGTAACGGATTCAGCGTCAGAATAATCACACAAATTTCACCACACTTTTCATGCTCTCCATCTCCTCGATGTTGATGAGGATGTTCTCTTTCAGGAACTCGTTGAAAGGCTGCATGATATGGAACTTCTCGGCCATACGGGCGACGGCATCTTTCCGCGACAACTCGGCGGGCGGCAGGGTGCAGCAGCAGGTGTAGTCTTTGCATAAAAGATATTCCGGATAGGGGAAGTCTTTGGGAAAACCGTTGGGAATCCGCTTGAAATGGTTGATGCCGATGGTGGGGCACAGCTTCTTGAAGGCCGGTTCCTCCACAAGGGCTCGGTAGGTATCTGTCTGATCTACAATGGCCTGCCGCAACGCGCGCATCTCCTTTGGCGGCAGCCACCACACTCCGCTGGCCAACATGAACTGGTGCGGCTCTATCTGAAGATAGTAGCCCCCGTAGAAGGATTTCTTGCCGTCCGCATTGATGTAGGCCCCGAAATGCCCCTTGTACGGTGTCTTGTCTGGCGAGAAACGAAGGTCGCGGTACAGACGGTAGATGCAGTCTTTGGGGGTGAGATAGCTGACCGACGGGTCGAATTTCTGGATTTCGAGGATGAGCTGGTCCACCATCTCGTGGAAACTCTTCCAGGCGGAATCGTATTCCGTACGGTGCGCCTGGAACCACTCGCGGTTGTTGTTCGCCACAAGGCTGGTCAAAAAGCGGAAGATATGCTCGTACATGTTTTTTTCTTGGTTTACAATTCTTTTTTAACGGTCTTGACGTCCTGGCACAATTTGCTCAAATCCAGCCGGAAACGCATGTCGTTTTTCCCGAATAGGGATAGAAATTCCACATTCTTGTGTTGCTCAAACAGGGTGGAAATGCCGATGTTGTGCAGATGGAAATGCTGGTTGAGCGCTTCGCCCACCACTTTCTGGATGGCGATTTTATAGCCTTTCTCGTCGGTCACGATACCGCTTTTGTTCAAAAACGAGGGCCCGGCTTCGAACTGGGGCTTGATGAGCAGCATCATCTGTCCGTCAGGCTTCAGGAATTGGGCGCAGTAGGGCAGAATATGGGTGAGGGAAATGAAGGAGACGTCGGAGACGATGAAATCGAAGGTCTCGGAGTGCACCCTCTCGGGTGTGAGCGTGCGGAAGTCCTGGTTTTCCAAGGATATAACCCGATTGTCTCGGCGCAATTTGTCGGCCAGTTGGTCGGTGCCTACGTCCACGGCCACCACGTGCGAGGCGCCGTGTTGCAGGGCGCAGTCTGTGAAGCCGCCAGTGGATGCCCCGATGTCCAGCACGCTTTTCCCCTGGAAATCAAGCCCGAAATCCTCAATGGCCTTTTCCAGTTTCAGACCGCCCATGCTGACGTATTTGTTGAAAATGTCAATGACTTCCACCACATCTGTTTCGGCCACATCGTAGGAGGCTTTCGTGGTAATGTTCCCGTTCACCTTCACGGTCTGATGCCGGATGGCGGTCTGGGCTTTCTCCCGCGACGGGAAGAACTGTTTTTCGGTGAGGTATTTGTCCAAGCGCATGATGTTCAGGATTTTCGGGTGATGGTCTCGCGGAGGGCCCGTATGTCGATAAGTCGCGTGAGAAGACCGTAGAGCAGCGTCACGCCGACCAGAAGGACCAGCGCGTATTTGATGTCCAGGTGCAGATATTGGCTGGTGAACAGGGCGGTGGGAATCATCAGGGCGGTGAAGAGCAGGCAGGAGAGCCACGGCAGGCTGCGCAGAGGCACCTTCAACTCCTTGATGGCGATGAAGAATTGCAGCAGGGAGACGACCGACTGGGTGCAGAGGCTCGCCAGTGCCGCGCCGCACGCCTGGAATCGCGGTATCAGGAATATGTTGATCAGGATGTTGACCAAAATGCCGATCATAGCCGTGATGTTCAGCTTCTTGAGACTGCCGTTGGCGGTCAGCAGCGTGCCGAACACGTAGGTGAAGGCGATGGGGATAATGCACGGAATCAAGAGGGCGAAGACGTTTGCGGAGGCCTCCACGTGGTCGTTGTACAGCCAGGCGAGGATGGGCTCCCGATAGCATAGCAGCACGACCGTCGCGCCGATGGCAAAGACGTACAGGAACGAGAACGACGTGCGCACAATGGGCTGGACGTTCTCTTTCTCTTTTATCATTTTGGAAAACAGCGGCAGCAAGATGACGGAGAACAGATAGGCGATCATTACCAGCGCGTCAAGCAGACGGAATGCGGAGGCGTAGATGCCGGCCTGCGTGGTGGCGATGTCAACCGGCAGCAGTCGCTCAATCATCACCGAGTCGATGCGGTTGTAGAAGGCCATCAGCAGGGTTAACAGGGCAAAGGGCAGACTTTTTTTCAGGATGAGGAGCGAGAGCTTTTTGTTCCATGTAAGCCTGCGCAACTTCGACTTTTTCAGCACGATGGTCAATGCCACTGCAATCGCCAGCAGGTACGCGGCGGTCTGGCAATAGACGAACCATTCAATCCGGAAGGGTTTGTCGATGATATGGCCCCAGAGCAGCATCCCGCAGAAAAGAATGGCCAGCAGCCGGTCGAGCACCGAGAGGAAACTGTCGGTCTTGAACAGGAGCAGCGCCGACACGTTGGAGCGCAGATAGAGCATCGTGGCGTTCAAGAACTGGTTGAACCCGATCCAGAACAGGAGTTTCAACTGCACCCCCCGGTAGCCGATAATCAGCGCCACCGTGTAAATCACCGCAAAATAGACCAGACACAGAAGAAACCGCAAGACGATGATGGAAGACAAGTATTTGTTTAGCAGCTGGTTGTTGCGGGCGATGGTGCGATTGTTGAAATTGCAGATGCCCATGTCCAGCAGCATGTAGAACACGTAGGTGAAGTTGAAGATGGCAAAATAAAGGCCATAGTCAGCCGCCCCTACCTGGTTCTGCACCCCGACTTCCACGCCCAGGAGCCAGAAGGGTTTTACTAACAGGTTGAGAAACAGAAGCAGACAGATATTGAAGATGAAGTCTTTCTGTTTCATGCGATGGTGTGCTGTGGAATATCGTTACAGGACGATGTTGATGATGCGCTTGGGTACGATGATGATTTTCTTGGGTGTCTTGCCGTCCAGCCAGCGTTGCACGTCGGCGTTGGCCAGCAGGATGGGCTCGATTTCCTTCTGCGTGTAGGCGATGGGGAAACTGAGCTTCACCCTCATCTTGCCGTTGAAAGAGACCGGGTAGGTGAAGTCGGTTTCTTCCATGTAGGATGCGTCGTACGTCGGGAAGCTGGCAGCGACAATGGAGTCGGTGTGCCCTAACAGCGACCAGAGCTCTTCGGTGATGTGCGGCGCGTAGGCCGACAGAAGGATGCACAGCGGCTCAAGGATCTTGCGCTTGCTGCATTTGGCGTCCGTCAACTCGTTGGTGCAAATCATGAAGGCGCTGATGGCCGTGTTGAAGGAGAACTTCTCGTTATCCTCCTCGATCTTCTTGATGGTCTTGTGCAGCGACTTGTACTCGGCCCGCGTGGGCTCGTCGTCGGTGACGCACCACTCGTTGTCGCGGTTGAAGAAGAGTTTCCAGAATTTCTTGATGAAACGGAAAACACCCTCGATGCCGTTGGTGTCCCAAGGCTTGGCCATCTCGATGGGGCCGAGGAACATTTCGTACATACGCAGCGTGTCGGCTCCGTATTTCTCCACCAGGTCGTCCGGGTTCTGGACGTTGTACTTGGATTTCGACATCTTCTCAACCTCCCAGCCGCAGATATACTGGCCGTTTTCCAGAATAAACTCCGCATCGGCAAAGTCGGGCATCCAGTTCTTGAAAGCTTCGATGTCTAAAACGTCGTTCTTCACGATGTTCACGTCCACATGGATGGGCGTGACCTCGTACTCTTTCTTCAATCCGTTGGAGACATATTTGTTGGTGCCCACAATACGATACACGAAATTGGAACGCCCCTGAATCATGCCTTGATTGATGAGCTTCTTGAAGGGTTCCTCTTCGCAGCTCAAGCCGATGTCGAAGAGGAATTTGTTCCAGAAACGGGAGTAGATGAGGTGGCCGGTGGCGTGCTCGGCCCCGCCCACGTAGAGGTCCACGTTGCGCCAATACTCGTTGGCTTCCTTGGAGAAATACTCCTTGTCGTTATGCGGGTCCATGTAGCGCAGATAGTAGCCGCTGGAGCCTGCAAAGCCGGGCATGGTGTTGTACTCTTTGGGATATCCGTTGTAGGTCCAGTTCTTGGCGCGGGCCAAGGGCGGCTCGCCGGTCTCGGTGGGCTTGAACTCGTCGATTTCGGGAAGCTCGACCGGCAGCTCCTCAACGGGAATCGTGTAGGGCATACCATCTTTATAATATATGGGGAACGGCTCGCCCCAGTAGCGCTGGCGGCTGAAGATGGCGTCGCGCAGGCGGTAGTTGACCGTGCCGTAGCCGATGCCCATCTCGATGACCTTGTCGATGACAGCCTTGCCGCCCTCTTTCACGGTCATGCCGTTGATGAAACCGCTGTTCACGAGATAGCCGGTCTTGCTGTCCATGCTCTCCTCCCACGTGTCGGTGTCGCTGTAGTCGTTGGGGTTGGGTGCCACCACCTGACGGATGGGCAGGTTGAAGTGGCGTGCGAAGGCGAAGTCGCGGCTGTCATGCGCGGGCACGGCCATGATGGCGCCCGTGCCGTAGTCGGCCAGCACGTAGTCGCTGACCCAGATGGGGATGTGCTCCTCGGTGATGGGGTTGATGGCATACGCGCCCGTGAACACGCCGCTCACCTTCTTGACTTCCGCCTGACGATCACGTTCGGAACGGTTCTTGGCCCACGTCACGTAGGCCTCCACCTCCGCCTTGTGCTCGGGCGTGGTGATATGCTCAATCATCTCATGCTCCGGACAAAGAACCATGAAGGTCACACCGAAGATGGTGTCGGGACGGGTGGTGAAAATCTCGAACGAGACCTCGTTTTGCAGGCCGTCGTAATTGCCACCCATGTATAAACGTTTCCAATCATATTGTTCGTTGGAGGCCAGCGGGAACCATACGGCGGCACCCTCGCTGCGCCCGATCCAGTTGCGTTGGATCTCTTTCAGAGAATCGGTCCATTCCACCTTCTCCAGTCCTTGCAGCAGTCGCTCGGCATAGGCCGACACGCGCAGGATCCACTGTTTCATCAGCTTGCGCTCCACGGGGAATCCGCCACGCACGGAAAGGCCGTTCACCACCTCGTCGTTGGCCAACACGGTGCCCAGACCAGCACACCAGTTTACCCACGTGTCGGCCAGATAGGCCAACCGGTAGTTCATCAGCACCTGTTGCTGCTCCTGCTCGTTCATCTTCTTCCACTCGTCGGCGGTGAAGGTGAGCGGGTTGGTCTGTGCCACGTCCAGGCCATCCGTCCCGGAAGCGTTGAAGGCTTCGATCAGCTCGTCGATGGGGCGTGCCTGGTTCGCCTGGTTGCAGTAGTAGGAGTTGAAAAGCTGGATGAAGGTCCATTGCGTCCATTTGTAGTAGTCGGGGTTGCAGGTCTTGAACTCGCGGTCCCAGTCGTAGGAGAAGCCGATTTTGTCTAATTGTTCGCGGTAGCGTTTCACGTTGTTCTCCGTGGTGACCGCCGGATGCTGTCCGGTTTGGATGGCATACTGCTCGGCTGGCAGACCGAAAGCGTCATAGCCCATCGGATGCAGCACGTTGAACCCCTTCTGCCGTTTGTAACGCGAGTAGATGTCGGATGCGATGTATCCTAACGGATGCCCCACATGTAAGCCGGCGCCGGAAGGGTAGGGGAACATGTCCAGAACATAGTATTTGGGCTTGTTGTTGTCGATTTCAGTTTTGTAAATCTTGGACTCTTTCCAGATTTTCTGCCATTTGGCCTCGATTTCACGAAAGTTGTATTCCATTATGATTGTGAGTTAATGTCGCAAAAATGATTGTTGTTATAGATAAAAGAATCAGTGTTATTTTCGGATGATGATTTTCCGGGTATCTATCGTCTGTCCGTCTGTATTGACGAATCGGATGAGGTATTGTCCGGCGGCATACTGCCCGCAGTTGATGCGCATGATGCTTTCCGTCACCGGCACGCTCTGGAGCAGTCGGCCCGACATATCGTACATTTGGATTTGCTCAATGCGGTCGGCAGCCTGTTCCAGGTTGATGCTCAGCTGGTCGTAGGTGGGAACGGGATATACCAGGATGTTGCTGGCATTGGTGTACTCGTCCACCGAGACGTTGCAGTAGATCTCCAGACTCGTTTCACGGAAGCCGCACTCGTTGATAGCCTTGGCTGTAAGGATGCCGGAACCGTTCTGCGACACATCCAACGTGATGGTGTTCAGGGTAGTGTTGCTGTTGAATGTCCAGTTGAGGTTGGAAACGCGCCATTCGAAGGTGTTGGCATATTGCGTGTTAGCCACGGAGTATATGTAGTTGCCGTGATGCGTGATGCGCGGGTTGCCGGTGATGGAATCCGGAACCACGGGCAACGGCTTCACGGTGAGCGTCAGCGTGATGATACTGTCGCACCCGTGGATGCTGGAAAGGTGGCGGTCAAAAGTGAAGGTGCCAGGCTCGTTTTGCGCCGGTATGTCAAAGCCGTTCTGTGTGTAGGTGGCCCCTTCGCAGATGTTGCCGCTAATATCCACATGATAGGTCGGGTTCACCGTGAGGTACAGACTGTCGGTTTTCAAGCATCCGTTGGAACCAGTGGCTGTAACATAATACTGTGTCGAGGTTGTCGGCGAAACGGTAATGTCCTGTCCGGCTTCGCCCGTGCTCCATTGGTATTGTGCGGCATTGCCGTAGGCAACCAGATGGGTGCCGCTGCCTTCGCAGATGCTGCCCGCACCCGACAGGTAGAGGTTCGGGGCGGAGAGGTCTGCAACGGTGATGGAGGCTGTGGACGAACAGTCGTAGCCATTGGAAACTTCTACCGTATAGGTGCCTCCGTTGGAGATGAGGATAGAAGGTGATGTGCTGCCTGTGTTCCAATGGTAGAAGTCGCCGCCTTGGGCCGTCAGGGTGGTGGAGGTGTTCTCGCAGATCGTGTTGGCACCGATGATAGAGGCTACCGGTGTGGGATACAACGTCAGCGTGATGCTTTCGGATGAGGAACATCCGTTGGTGGAAGTGGCCGTGACCGTGTAGCTGCCGGCATTGGCAACCGTGATGTGGTCAGCTTGTTGGCCGGTGCTCCAATGGTATTGGCCTCCGCCAGAGACGGTGAATGTGGTACTGTCGCCATAGCAGATGGCATTGACGCCGCTGATGTGGATATTAGGCAATGCCTCCACATTGACGGTCTTGTGCGCCGTGGAGAAACAACCGTACTGGTCGTAGCCCGTCACGGTATAGTCGGTGGTGACGGTGGGCATGACGGTAGTGCTGTTGCTCGTGGATCCCGTGCTCCATTCGTAGGTGCTGCCGCCCGTGGCGTTCAGCGTGACGGAACTGCCCTCGCAAATCAGGCTGGAGCCGGAAATCTGAACGAAGGGGTTGGGACGTGTACTGACCGAGATGGTGTCGGAACTCGAGCATCCCTGCAGGTTGGTGACCGTCACCGAATAGGTGCCGGGGGTGTTTACAGTGATGGTGTTGTTATTCGATCCCGTACTCCAAATGCAGTTGGAACCACCGGAGGCTGTGATGCTGGTGGAGGAACCTTCGCAGAAGGTGGTCGCTCCCGAGAAATAGATGCTGGGCAGAACCTTGACGGCGATGCTGTGGTATGCCGTGGCGCTGCAGTTGTATTCGTTGTATGCCGTGACCGAATAGGTGGCGTTGTTGGTCGGGGTGACGAGGATGAAGTTCGTGGTGGCACCTGTTGACCATTGGTAGCGTGTGCCGCCTGACACGGTCAGCATAGTGCTGCTGCCCTTGCAAATGGAGGTCTCACCCGTGATAGCTGGCATGGGCAGTTCGTGGACAATCATCTGGTCGGAGGCCGAGCGGCTGCACCCGTATTGGTTGGTCACCGTCACGGAATAGGTGCCGGCGGTCTGCACGGTCAGGGTGTTGCCCGTGGCATTGTTGGACCAATGATAGCTCAGGGTAGAATCATCCGGAAGCACGTAGGTATAGGATTCTCCAGCGCAGATGTCGTGCTGCATGCCGAAGTTGAGTTCAGGTAGTTCATGCACCACCGTGGTGGCCGATGCCGTGCTTTGGCAGCCAATCTCGTTGTAGGCTGTGACGGTATAGGTGTTGGCATCCGAGACAGTGATGCTGTTGGTCGTGGCTTGCGTGGACCACAGGTAGGTGTAGCCCGGCGTGACGGTCAGCGTGGTGCTGTTGCCAGAACAGAATTCCAGTTGGCCGCTGATGGATACAACGGGCAGCGGACTGATATGAACTGGGTAGGAGGTGCTGCCCGAACATCCGAATTCGTCGGTTACAGTAACGGAATAGATGGTGTCGGCAGCAGGATAGACTGTGATGGTGCCCAGCGTGTCACCTGTGGACCAACGGTAGGTGGCGGCAGAAGTGGCCGTCAACGTAGTGGAAGTGTTGGGACAGATGGTCGAGATGCCGCTGATGGACGGCGTGGGCAGCTCGCGTACCGTCACCTGGACGGAGGCGGTGCTGGAGCAATTGTAGCTGTTGGTCGCCGTAACCGTGTAGGTGCCGGGGGTGGAAACCTCCAGAACGCGGTTGTGGGCGGTGGCCCATTGGTAGTCGTTCGTGGAATCGCCTTCCGCCATAAGCGTCGTGCTGTTGCCCTGACAAATGAACGTGTTGCCGTTGATGCTGACTTGCGGTCTCGGGTTTCGTACAACCTCCGTGGAACGGACAACAGAACATCCGTTGCTGTTGGTGATAACGGCCATGTAGATGCCGGGTTCTGTCACGCGCAAGGTGTTCTGGTTGCTCAAATCGGTGGATCCGGTCTCCGAACGCCAGACCACCGAGCAGTTCGGGTCGGTCTGGACACTCAACGTGGCGGTGTCACCTTGACAAATCGTAGTGCGGCTGCTGATTGTGGCATTAGGCAGGTCGTTGACGTTGACGGTGACATTGGCCGTGCCCGTGCATCCGGAATTATCCGTGACGGTGACCGTGTAGGTCCCCGGTGCGTTGACCGTGATATTGTTGCTGGCCTGATGGGTGCTCCATTGGTATTCCGGCGTGATGGCGTTGCTGGAAGCTATCAGCGTGGTGCTGTTACCCTGGCAGATGGAGGTGTTACCGGTGATGAACGGCGTGATTTCAGGACTTACCTGGATGGTCATCGAGGATGTGTTGGAACATCCATGACTGTCGAAGACAAACACGTTGTAGGTGTTTGTTGTCCCTGGAGTTATGGTGATGGATTGCGTCTCTTGTCCCGTGGACCAGAAATAGGAGATGCCGTTCGGCACGATGGCACGCAAGGTGATGGACTCGCTGCTGCTGCACACGTGGTCTCGGCTGCTCATGATCTGGATGGTCGGCTTGGGATGCACCGTAACTTCCACCGATGTGGAGGCAGAGCATCCGTTGATGTTGGTCACCGTGACATTGTAGGCGCCCGAGTTGCTTACTGTAATGGATGGGGTGGAAAGATAGCCGTCCCAAAGGTAGGTCTGCCCACCGGAGGCCGTTAGTTTCGTGGTGTTGCCTTCGCAAATTTCCAAGGTTCCGGAAATGATGGGCGTGGGCAGCTGGTTTTCTACAATGGTGGTGGTCAAAATCTTCTGGCAGTTGTGGGCATCTGTGATGGTAACAGAATAGATACCCGGAGTGGTGATCTGTATAGCGTTGGTGCTCAATCCGTTATTCCAATCGTAAGTGTATTGGTTGTCTCCGATGACCGTCAGCGTGGTGCTCTGTCCGTGACAGAAGGAGGTGCTGCCGGAGAAGGAGACATTGGAAACCTGGGTGGTGGCAATGGCCTTGCTGGCAGTAGCGCGACAGCCCTTGTCGCTGGTGCCGATGACTGTATATGTGCCCGGCTGGCTGACGGTGATGCTTTGGGTGATGTCGCCGGTCTCCTGCCATTCGTACGTGGCGGCGCCCACGGCGGTCAGCGTGGTGGTGCGTCCTTGGCAGAAGAGCGAGGATCCGTTGATGCGCACATCCGGGGTGCGGTTCACGGTCAGAGAGCGACTGGCCGTACCTTTACAACCGTATTGGTCGGTGGCTGTGACGGTGTAGGTGTCGGAGTTGCGCACTGTGATGCGGTCGCCGATTGTCCCCGTGGACCAATGGTAGGTGCTGCCGCCCAGGGCGATGAAAACAGAACTGTCACCCTGGCAGATGTCGTTGCCGCCGCTGATGCTCGGGGTGGGCAACGAGCGTACCGACACGGTGAAGGCGCTCTCGTTGGAACAAGGCGTATTGTTGGTGCCCGTCACGCGGTACGTGGTCTGCGTGGTCGGGAAGACGATGATGCGGGCATCGGTGCTGCCGTTGTCCCAATGGTATGTGTTAGCCCCGGAAACAACCAATACGGCGGTGTCGCCGAGACAGATGGTGGAGGTACCCGTGATGTTGAGGACGGGCAGAGTGTCCAAGACAACTTGTTTGGTCGCTGTGTTAGAACAACCAAAGCTGTTGGTGACGGTGACCGTGTAGTTGCCGCCGGCGGAAATGGTCGCCGTTTGCTGTGTCTGGTCGTTGTGGCTCCAACGATAGGTGCAGTTGTTCGGCATGGCCGTGAGCGTGCTGCTCTGGCCGGCACAGAAATGCGCATCGCCGGAGATCACAGCGTTGGGACGCTCGTGGGTGGTCAGGTCGCGGCTGGCGGAGCCCTTGCACCCGTATTGGTCGGTGGCCGTCACGCGGTAGGTGTTGGCCTCGCTGACAGTGATACGGTCGCCGGTCGTGCCCGTGGACCATTGGTAGGTGTTGCCGCCGTTGGCGATAAAGACGACATTGTCACCCTGGCAGATAACGTTGTTGCCCGTGATGGAAGGCACAGGCAACTCCCGAACGGTTATGGTGAAGGAGTTGTCGTTGGAACAAGGCGTGTTGTTGGTGCCCGTTACACGATAGGTGGTCTGCGTCGTCGGGAAGACCACGATGCGGGCATCGGTGCTGCCATTGTCCCAACGATAGGTGTTGGCTCCGGAAACGGTCAGCACGGCGCTGTCACCGATACAGATGGCCGTGTTGCCGGAGATGTTGAGGATGGGCACGGTGTCGAGAACAACCTCCTTGGAGGCGGTGCTGGAACATCCGTAGGTGTTGGTCACGGTGACATTGTAGGTGCCGCCAGTGGAGATGGTGACGTTTTGCTGTGTCTGCTCGTCATGGCTCCATCGGTAAGTGCAATTGTTCGGCATAGCCCGAAGGGTTCCGGTCTGCCCGGCGCAGAAATGGGTGTTGCCCGAGATGATGGCGTCAGGACGCTCATGGACAGTCAGATCGCGGGTGGCGGTGCCCTTGCAGCCGTACTGGTCGGTGGCCGTCACGCTGTAGGTGTTGGCCTCGCTGACGGTGATGCGGTCACTTTGTGTGCCCGTGGACCAGCGGTAGGTGTTGCCGCCAGTGGCGACGAACTGGGAACTCTCTCCTTGGCAGATGCTGTTATTGCCGGAAATGGTGGGCGTGGGCAGCTGTCGGATGGAGACCGTGAAAGAGTTGTCACTGGAACAAGGCGTGTTGTTGGTTCCCGTCACGCGGTAGGTGGTCTGCACGGTCGGGAAGACCACGATGCGGGCAGCGGTGCTGCCGTTGTCCCAACGGTAGGTATTGGCTCCGCTGACCGTCAACACGGCACTGTCGCCGAGACAGATGGCGCTGTTGCCCGTGATGTGGAGGACGGGTACGGTGTCAAGCACAACCTCTTTGCTCATCGTGTTGGAACACCCGTAGCTGTTGGTGACGGTGACAGTGTAGGTTCCGCCGGTAGTGATGGAGATCTCTTGCTGTGTCAGCTCATTGTGATTCCAATGGTAGGTGCAATTGTTTGGCATGGCCTTGAGAGTGCTGCTTTGTCCGGCGCAGAAATGTGCGTTGCCGGAAATGAGCACGTTGGGTCGCTCGTTGACGGTCAGCTCGCGGGAGACCGTGCCCTTGCAGCCGTATTGGTCGGTGGCTGTCACACGGTAGGTGTTGGCCTCGCTGACGGTGATGCGGTCGCTCTGCCCGCCTGTGGACCATCGGTATGTGTTGCCGCCGTTGGCAATGAAGGTGGCATTTTCACCCTGGCAGATGACGTTGTTGCCGGAGATGGTCGGCGTGGGGAGTGCCCGCACCGACACAGTAAAGGCACTCTCGTTGGAACAGGGCGTGAGGTTGGTGCCCGTCACCCGGTAGGTGGTCTGCGAAGTGGGGTGGACCACGATGCGGGAGGCGGTGCTGCCATTGTCCCAACGGTAGGTGTTGGCCCCAGAGACGATCAGCACAGCACTGTCACCCATACAGATAGCCGTGCTGCCCGTGATGTGGATGTTGGGCAGCGGGTCGGTGGTCACCACCTTTGACGCTGTGCTCTGACAGCCCGCAGCGTTGGTGACGGTGACGATGTAAGTCCCGTTGGACGTTATCGTGATGGTCTGGTCGCTCATGCCATTATGGCTCCAGATATAGGAACAGCCGTCCGGCATGGCCTTGAGGGTGGTCTGGCCTCCCTCGCAGAAATGGTTGATGCCGGAAACCACTGCATTGGGATTCTCGTTGACGGTCAGATTATACAGGGCTGTGCCCTGGCAACCGTATGGGTCGGTGACGGTGACCGTGTAGGTGTTGGCATCGTAAATGGTGATCTTGTTGGTTGTCTTTTCGTTGGACCAATGGTAGGTACTGCTCGCACTGAGACTGCCGATGGAGGCAGTGAGCACGGCGCTGTCGCCGCGACAGATGGCACTCTTGTTGGAGGTGATGGTCGGGGTGGGCAGCGGTTTCACCGAAACAGCGAAAGAGTTCTTGTTGGAACAGGAGGTGCTGTTGGTGCCCGTGACACGGTAGGTGGTGTTCTCCGTCGGATAGACGGTGATCTGGTTGTCGCTGCTGCCGTTGTCCCAGATATAATTGTCGGCACCCGACACTGTGAGCACGGCACTCTCACCCTTGCAGATGATCTGGTCGCCGGTGATCACAATGCGGGGCAGCGTGTCGATGGTGATAGTCTTGGTGGCGATGTTGGAACATCCATGCACATTGGTGACGGTTACTTTATACACGCCTCCTTCCGTGATGGTGATGGTCTGGTCGGACAAGTCGTTGTAACTCCACAGATAGGTGGCGGCTGTCGGTTCGGCCTTGAGGGTGCTGCTCTCACCGCTGCAGAAGTGGCTGGCGCCCGAGATACGGGCCTCCGGCTTGGCATTGACCGTGAGTTCGCGCTGCGTGCTGCCTTTGCAACCATAGGCGTCCGTCACCGTGACGGCATAGACACCGGCCTGCTGCACAGTGATGTGGCTGGCCGTTGCGCCTGTGGACCAACGGTATGCCTGGCTGTTGCTGGCCGTGAAGACAGTGCTCTCGTCTTGGCAGATGACGTTGTTACCGCTGATAGAAGGCGTGGGCAGAGTCCGCACTGTCACCGTGAACTGGCTCTCGTTGGAACAAGGGGTGGCATCCGTGCCCGTCACGCGGTAGGTGGTGGTGGCGGTGGGATAAACCACGATGCGGTTGTTGGTACTGCCGCTCTCCCAACGGTAGCTGCTGCCACCCGAAACGGTCAGCACGGCGCTGTCGCCGTAACAGATGGCCTGGTTGCCGCTGATCTGGATGTTGGGCAGACTGGCTGCCGCCACGGTCTTCTGCGCACTGCTCTGGCAGCCGTTATGGTCGGTGACGGTGACGGAATAGTTGCCCGGCTGATGGATCTCCATGAGCTGGCTGCTGAAACCATTGTTCCACAGGTAAGCAGTCATGGCCGGCGTGACGGTGAGCATTGTGCTTGAACCTTCGCACAGATGGCTGTCGCCCTCAATGGTGACCACCGGATTGTCGTGTACCGTCAGATGATAGTAGAACACGGAATCGCACCCCGTAACCTGGGAGGATGTGACGTAGGTGTAGGTGCCTTCGGCGGTGAGCGCACGCCCGAATGCCGTGAACGGCAACTCGTTGCGGCAGATTTCGTGATATAGGGTGTCGGAGTTGTAAATAATCGGGTTGATGGTCAGGTTGATGGCGATGATGCTGTCGCAACCGTGGATGGTCTGATATGGGATTTCGTGGTATCCTTCTGTGTAAAACGAGGAATCGCCGTAAACGTAAGGCAGGTCTGTCACGCAGATGGCCACCTCGAAGGTCTCGGAATGATAGACGGGATTGTGCTCCAAAACGACCGTGATGAGGCTGTCGCAGCCGTATTCGCTGTACATGGGCACATCATACGTGCCGGGGACGGTGAACACGGAATCCCCGATGATGTACGGCTCGTTGGCGCAGGTCACAGCCAGGAGGGTGTCATGGTAGATGGGCACCTCGTGGAGGGTGAGCAGGCGGAATGTGTCGCAACCGAGACTGTCGGCAGGGATGCGCAGCAGGTAGGTGCCGGCGCTGTCGATGAGGGTGTCCTTGTATTCGTAGGGGAATTGGTTGCTGCAGAGGATAAGCTCCAATGTGTCAGCAGGATGCTCCAGGATGGTGAAGCGGATGATGTCCGTTATGCTGTCGCAGCCGAATTCAGATTCGGCGTGGAACGTGTAAACGCCCTCTTCAGAGAGCAAGGTGTCCCGGACCAGCGTGGGAAGGTCGGCACGGCAGGTCTGGATTTCCACTGTATCTACTTCCGTGTAGGTCTTATGCACGTTCAAGACCAGCGTGGTGTTGCTGTCGCAGCCCAGCAGCGTGGTGTCGAAGTGCGTGTAAACGGTCGTCTCCGTGAAGAGCGAGTCGGCGAAGGCGTATGGCAGCTCCACATCGCAGAGATCTACTGTCACGGTGTCGTCGTGGGAGGGCAGACTGTTTAGGATAATCACGGTGATGTCGTGGCACTGCAGCGTATCCTCATGTTTGATGTAATACGTGCCCGCCTCGTCGTAATGGTTGACGCTGTCGAGCTCGAAGGGGAAATTGTTGTTGCAGACAAAATATTCCAATGTGTCGGTGTGCGTTTCCAACACGGTCAGATCGAGATGGATGTGCGCACTGTCGCAGCCGTAGGCGCTGTGCAGGTCGAAATCGTAAACGCCGGTTTCATAGAAAAGACTGTCGCCGTACGGGTAGGGGAGATAGAAGGAGCAGATGGTGTCGGTGAGGGTGTCGGCCACATCATAGACGGGATGGATGGACAGATCGATGGTATAGATGCTGTCGCAGCCGAACTCGGTGCTGCCCGAATGTGTGTAGATGCCAGGGGTGGTCAAGGTGTCTTCCCCGAAAATATAAGGCAGCTCGTTTTCACAGATGTGTACAGGTACCGTGTCGTTGTAGGTGGGGTAGGCCGTGACTTGGAAATGGGTGTATATCGGGCATCCGTTGGTGTCGGCGGAGAAGCTCAGCGTGGTCTCTGTTTCGCCATGGAAGGTGACCGTTCCAGCATACTGGATGGGGAACTCGCTGGTGCAGCCCGACAACAGGATGGTGTCGAGTCGGGTTGCCCAAACCCATAAGTCAAGATGGATAATCACACTGTCGGTGCTGTCTTGCGCCATGACGGGAAAATCGTAAATCCCGCCTTGGGTGAATGTCTGCCCCAAAAAGGTGTATGTGGTCAGCTCGTTGTCGCAGATCGTGTCCCGCACGGTTTGCGTCGGGATGGTGTCGGTCTGGGCTGAAAGCGTAAAGAACGGCGCGCTGGCAATCATCAGCAGGCACGCGAACAAGAATCGGAAAAGTACTTTTTGTCTCATATCTTTATCTTATTTTTTATCTTTAATATAAAGTTTGAAAAAAGGCTGCAAAAGTACATTTATTTCGCGGATTACAGACGTTTTTATTATCTTTGCATCGTAAAACTTATCAACATGGACGCTTCGCAATTCCTACCCCGATTCCTGCAGGAAATAAGGATACATCCCAATGCCACCGCGTTGAAGTATGACGATATCCTGATTTCCAATGCCCGGTTTGCGCAACATATCGCTCCTATAATGAATGAGTTGGATACAGATCCGGCTCCCTGTTTTGCACTCCTTGCGGAACGTTCCGTCTATACCGCCGCCGCGCTCTTCGCTGCCGTCTTCACGGGCAAACAGGTGGTCCCCGTGGCGGAATCCTGGACGGAGGAACAACGCTCCCGCGTGCTGTCGGATGCCGGCCTTGCCGACTGCCTGACCACCCAACGGATGGAATATTACTATTGGATGACGGTGGAGGATGCCTTGGACCGCATGGATAATGGTTTGATACGCTTGCAGGATGACCAGATTGTGGCTCGTCGCGGCGCGTTTTCGGATAATGGGGAATTTCATACCGTGGAAGTACGCCTCCGCGAGTTATTGGAGGGCACTTCTGGACTGGAGGTGTTTTTCGGAACGGAAGTTATGCAGCTTTTTTCTTACTTTTGCGGCGCCAAATTTTAAGGTATGTTCCAGTTTCTGAACAAGCATATCGTTTTGCAGTGGATACTCATCACCTTGATGCTGATGGGCGCGGGATATGTCGTCTTCACGCGGATGACACTTTGCCCGCCCGACGGCCAAGGTGTCTTGTACGCGCCGCTCCATGCGTGGCTGGCCGCCAGCCCGCTCGCCATGCGCGTGATAGCCTCCCTGCTTCTGCTGCTGTCGCTTCTGCTGCTCCAGCGTTATTTCCAAATCAGCAAGTTCTATGAGAACAAAACCTGGATGCCGCTGGTCTTCCTGCTTGGACTGCTCCTGTGCGGGCGTTTCCTGGAACTCTTTTCCCCGGTATGGTTCACGTTGCCGACACTGGCGGCCATTCTGCTACTCAACACCCGAGATGCCAGCGAACAACCAGTGAAAAACCGCGTTTTTTCCTCCGGCATCATGGTGGGCCTCTGCACTCTGGTAGACCCTTATTCGGTGTGGATTCTGCTCTTCATCGTCATGGCGCTGTTGGCCAACCGTTTTACCAAATTCAAGGAGATCGTCATTCTGATTTGCGGCTTCGAGCTGGTCTATGCATACGTGTTCGCCGTAGGATTCCTTACAGGCACCACACCGGCTATCGTCCATTCAATCAAGCATGTGGCCTACTTTGAGATTATCCGGCACGTCGGCTCCCTGAAGGTCCTCGACTATGTGCTGGCACTGGTCATTCTGTTGGGTTTCTTCTATATGGTGGCGGTGCTCACCCGCTATTTCGACACCAAGCTCATTGTGCTGCGGAAGCGTTTCCTCACTATCATTTTCCTGTTTGTGGTGATGCTGGTGGCGCTGCTGTTCTCCCAGTATGTTTTCCGCCCGGCGCTGATTTACCTGGTGCTGCCGCTCACGCTCTTGTACAGCCTGATGAGCCTGTTGAAAAACCGCTGGCTGCTGAACGATATTTTGATGGCCGCTGTAATCGTGTTGCTATGCCTTTGAAATCGCATTTTTCGGATGTGCCGCTGCTGGAATGTGGCTGCGATGAGGTCGGGCGCGGCTGCCTGGCCGGTCCCGTGTGCGCCGCGGCCGTGATTCTCCCGTATGATTATGTGAATTCGGAAATCAATGATTCAAAGCAGCTTACGGAGAAGAAAAGAGATGCGTTGCGTCGCCAGATTGAGCAGGATGCCGTGGCCTATTTCGTGGCGGAGGTGTCGGAAAAGGATATTGACCGCATCAACATCCTCAATGCTTCGGTGCAGTGCATGAACGACGCGGTGGGCCGCCTGTCGGTGAAGCCCGACCTGCTGCTCATCGACGGCAACCGCTTCACTGACCGCTGGCATATCCCGTACCATTGCGTGGTGAAGGGCGATGCCACGTTCTTGTCGATAGCCGCTGCCTCCATCTTGGCCAAGACGTACCGCGACGAGCTGATGTGCCGCCTCGATGCGGAATACCCGGCTTACGATTGGAAAAACAACAAAGGCTACCCGTCGCCCAAACACATAGAGGCAGTGCGGAAGTTTGGTTTAACACCCTATCATAGAAAGAGTTTTCATCTAAAGAATCAGTTGTCGCTGGAGTTTTAGCGGATATTCAGGGCTGCTTCGATCTCCGCTTCCGATTTGCCCATGATTTTGAGATATTGCTCCAGTTGCGGCGCTATCGGATCGTCGGGGTAGAGGTGTATGAAATCGCGGAATTCCTCTTCGGCACTGCGATGGTCTTCCAGAATGTCGTCATACACAATCCCCCGCTGGTAGTAGCACATCCGGGTCTGCTCATGGTCGGGGTAGGTGTCTTGGAACGTGTGGAAGATGCGGATGGCTTCCTTGGCCCATTGGGCGGTCTCCTCCGGGCTGCTGGCGGCTTTGGCCAGAATCATACTGCCGATGCCGGCGCGGTAGAGCATTTCCGGCGCGATGGTGTCGTTGGGGTGCGCTTCGGCATAGGGGACGGCACTGCGGATAAACTGCGCGAAGGCGGCGGTGTCGATGCGGCCCTCCTTGTAGTAGATAGAATCGGCAATGTGATATAAATCAAGCAGTTCTGTTTGCTTTTTGTTGAAAGCGGTGCGCTTGCTCCCGCCATTACGCGAGTGGCACGCGGCCACCAAAAGGATGGCCGCCACTATCAGAACGGAGACGGTTGTGTGTCTTAACGGGGTTTGCATACGGTCTTGTAGGCTGCTTTGGTTTTGCCCGTGGCGATTTCGTTTAGTTGTCGTTTCAATACCATTTTCTTGATGGGCGAAAGATGGTCCACAAAGACCTTGCCATCCAGATGGTCGTACTCGTGCTGGATGACACGGGCCACCAGTCCGCTGAAATCCTCCTCGCGGAACTGCCCCTTCTCATCGTAGTATTCGATGTGGATCTGCGACTTACGGGTGACGTCCTCGTTGATCTGCGGCAGGCTCAGGCAGCCCTCGGCGAACACGAAGTCCTCGCCCCATTCTTCCGTGATGACGGGGTTGATGAAGGCTCCCTTGTAAATCTGCACCTTGGGGTAACTCTCTTTGAAAGGCTCGGTGTCGATGACGAACAGGCTGATGGACTTGCCCACCTGCGGGCCGGCCAAGCCCACGCCGTTGGCATGGTACATGGTCTCGAACATGTCGGCAATGAGCTGCTGGAAGTCCGGCGCGAGAATCTCTTTTTCATCGATGTCCTCGGCGTTTTTGCGAAGCACGGGTTCGCCGTAAACATAAATCGGTAGAATCATAGTTCAGTATTTCGTTGATTGATAATTTCTTGTTGTTCCATATACGACTGGAGGATGATGGTGGCGCTCATCTTGTCCACCAGGGCTTTGTTTTGCCTGTCTTTCTTTTTCAGCCCGATGTCAATCATGGTCTGGAAGGCCATGCGAGAGGTGAAACGCTCGTCCATGCGAGCGAGGGTGGTGTCAGGCGAGATGTTGGGGAGTTCTTTGCGTAGCCGGTTGACAAACGGCTCGATAAACCGACTGGATTCCGACGGCGTGTTGTCCATCTTGCGGGGCTCGCCGATGACGATGACATCCACTTTCTCCCGTTGCAGATACTGCTTGAGATAGTCGAAGGCTTGCGCCACGGGGATGGTGTCAAGCCCGTTCGCGCAGATCTGCAGCTCGTCCGTCACCGCGAAGCCTACCCGCTTTTGTCCGTAGTCGATTGCCAATATCCTGCCCATCGTGGATAGTTTATTTGTCCTTTTTTCCTAAATTTTTAACATTGAGTGTCAAGCTGTTGAATCCGTAGTTGTCGTATTTTTTTGCCTTGCGGTAAAGGGTGACCGTATAAGTGCCTTTCTGGTTCAGTTTCTTTTTCGGGAAAGCCACCAATGGCATATTGCATACGCCTGCCTTGCCGGTAGGCATGATGCTTTTGTTGATGGCCGGATCGAAATTGAACTGGCTGGTGACGAAGGTTTCCATACCGTCGGGATATATCAGCGTGATGTTCAGCGGCAGGTCGGTCAGCACGTTGATGGTGCTGTCGTAGTTCAGCTGGAAACTGATGCTGTAGTAGTTGGAGGTGTCGCTGATGTCGAAATTGAAGTTGAGCACCTGCTCCTCAAAGGTCCAGTTGCCGTCCGGGAACGTATGGGTGACCGTAATGTCGGACGCCTGTTTGTTTCCGAAGTGGTGGCCGCAGGACATCAGAAGGCCCGTGGCGAGAAGCAGGACGAAGAGAAAGATGCGATGTTGATAAATTTTGTATGACATAATTAATAATATCGGTAATTAATGATATTTTTGCAAACGGATGCTGGGATTTTTCCGGCTGCAAAAATACGATATTTTAAAGATATGGCGGCAAAGAAAAAATACTATGTGGTTTGGGCGGGTGTGCAACCCGGCGTGTATGGCACATGGGCGGAGTGCAAGGCGCAGGTGGATCATTATGAGGGGGCGAAATACAAGTCTTTCGAGGCGGAACAGGAGGCCCTTGAGGCGCTGAACATGGGCTATGAGGCCTATTATCAGGCTCATCCTGCCAAGTCGGCGAAAGCGCCGGTGGTGCTCCGTGACGGCGATCCCAAGCCGATTCTGAACAGCCTCTCGGTGGATGCCGCCTGGAATACGGCCACGCGGCAGATGGAGTACCGTGGGGTATATACGGCCACCCGCGAGGTGTGGTTCCATCAAGGCCCCTTTCCGAACGCCTCCAACAACATCGGCGAGTTCCTGGCCCTGGTCCATGGCATAGCCTTCTGCAAGCAGCGCCATCTCGACATCCCCATCTACACCGACAGTATCACGGCCCTCGCCTGGGTGCGCCAGAAAAAGCACAAGTCCATCATCCTCCCCACAGCAGAAAACGCCGTCCTTTTCGACCTCCTCGTGCGGGCGGAGAACTGGCTGAAAAACAACGCCTACACCAATCCTATCTATAAGTGGAATACCCCGTTGTGGGGCGAGATCCCCGCCGACTTCGGACGGAAATAGACCGCCGCATGATGTGTTATGACCACAAAAAATCCAATAATTGCTGCAACAAAATTCTTCTAAATTCGTTTAGCATAATGTACGGCCATTTTAGAGGGCCGTCGATGGATGAATTGTTATTAAATTATTATGGTATGAAAAGAAGAATAATATCCTCTGTAATCGTAATTACATTGTGCCTGCTGACGACTATCGCCTCTGCCCAACAGCCTCCTGTGGTGAATGGTGTCATGCAGGGCTCGCCTACTACTTTTATGGTGGATCCGGCAACTTGCAACCAAGCCAACGGCTGGGCGAGAGCATATAACGCTACTTATCCGTCTTCTAGCCAAACCTCAGCTACCTCAGAAGGC
>JAFZKY010000047.1 GCA_017551725.1 Bacteroidales bacterium | reverse complement strand
TTGGCTGTCAATCCCGTCTTCAACACGCAACTGACAGACACCATCTGTCAGGGCGAGACGTACGCTTTCTTCGGGCAGACGCTCTCCACGGCGGGCACTTACACGAACACCTTGCAGACCATCCACGGCTGCGACAGCGTGATCACCTTGTCTTTGGTTGTCAATCCCGTCTATAACACGCAGTTGATGGACACCATCTGTCAGGGCGAGACGTACGCCTTCTTCGGGCAGACGCTCTCCACGGCGGGCACCTACACGAACACTTTGCAGACCATCCACGGTTGCGACAGCGTGATCACCTTGTCTTTGGTTGTTAATCCTGTATTCAATACTCAATTGATAGACACCATCTGTCAGGGCGAGACGTACGCTTTCTTCGGGCAGACGCTCTCCACGGCGGGCACTTACACGAACACTTTGCAGACCATCCACGGTTGCGACAGCGTGATCTCACTCACATTGATGGTCAATCCCACCTCATCCTCAAGCTTTACCCGAATTGCTTGTGACAGTTACACCTGGAACGATTCCACATACACGCAGAGCGGCGATTACACGCAAACGTTCTCCAACAGCAACGGCTGCGATTCTGTTGTCACGCTCCACCTCGCAATCAACAATTCCTCATTCTTTAGTTTTACCCAAATTGCATGTGACAGCTTCACCTGGAATGATTCCACCTATACACAATCGGGCAATTACACGCAGATTTTCTCCAACGATGATGGATGTGACAGCATCGTGACGCTCCATTTGACCATCAATTCCAGTACATTCACACAACTTTCTAAAACGGCCTGCAACACTTATACATGGAATGATTCCACGTACACGCAAAGCGGCGTCTATATGCAAACGTTCTCCAACGCAAACGGTTGCGATTCCATTGTAACCCTTCACCTTACAATCCATCATCCTACAATCTCCACACTTTCCGACACCATCTGTCAGGGCGAGACGTACGCCTTCTTCGGACAGACTCTCACCACGGCGGGTACATACACGGATACGCTGCTGACCATCCACGGCTGCGACAGTGTGATAGTGCTGACCTTGGCTGTGTTGCCCACACCCACAGCTGTTATCACGGGTGATGGTGAAATCTGCGAAGGAGACATGTTCACCTTAACCGCTGTCGGAGGCACGCAGTATCTGTGGTCCACGGGTGCCACTACCCCGCAGATTACAGGCACTGGCGCCGGAAACTACTCCGTCACCGTCACCGACCAAAACGGATGTACTGGAAATGCTTCACATACGGTTAGTGTTATCCCAACCACTTACTCTGAATTCACCATTGCCACTCTTGACTCCTGTTATAATTGGAATGCAGAAACATACTGCTTGTCAGGTGATTATACTCAAATCCTGCAAACCACAAACGGTTGCGACAGTATTGTGACCTTGCACCTTTCTGTTTCTGTGAGTGTGGATGACTATCTGTTCGACAACAATGTCATCATCTATCCCAATCCTACAAACGACATCCTGAACGTCAAGTTCCCGTATTACAATCCAAAGCCTACCGAAATTCTCTTGTACGATGCATACGGCAACCTGCTGCAATCGGTTTCGGTATCTTCGGAAATCATGCAACTGGACCTTACACGTTATGCAAAGGGCATCTACTTTGTAGAGATAATAACAGAAGGCCGTATCGCAACGGTGCGAAAGGCAATCAAGAACTAAATTAGATAATTGAGACGCCGGGGATTAATCTCTGGCGTCTCTTACATACAACGTTTCGCGCAACATCCGGAAATTATCCGGTTGCACCTCGTCGTGGATGAACTCACGGGAGGAGTTTTCTTTCCCGTTCTCGTCGTAGGTGTATTCCGCCCATCCTTGCAACTGACCGTCCCTGTCGTGCAACGAGTTTTTCACCACCTGCGCGCCGTCGTATTCCATCACAATCTTGCGATAGTGGTCCAAGTCCTCCTCTTCGGTTTCTACTAAACGATTTTGTTCGTCAAAAGTGCGATAGGTTTTGGCAATCAGGGCGTTACCATAGTCGTAAATAAGGTCTTTGATCCGATTGCCGTTGGCATCGTATGTAAATTCGTAGGTGCGGCGGTCTTTGTTCTGCACCTCGTCGCGCACGTGCCTGATGACGCGCCCCTGATCGTCGTATGCGTAGGTGTTCACGTACATGGCCTTGCCATAGTCATCGTTTTCTGTCTCCTTCACCAGCCGTCCGTCGGCATATTCCATCGCCTTCTCCACGTAGTCAAGCTCGCCGTCATCGTACATTTCCTGGCGTATAAGGTTCCCGTCAGAATCGTAAACGAACTTGGTGACATACTCAAAGTCGCTCTCGCCGAAGAAGTTACTCTGCTGCGTAAGCGTGTCGCCCTCGAAGGTGTTGACAGTCTTTTGTAAAAGGATATTGTCCTGGTCGAATTGCTCGCTTTGCACCAGCCGATGCTGCTCATCGTATTGGTTGACGGTCAGGGTGTTGATGTTTCCATCCGCATCAAACCGCTCCTCGCGGGTGATCTGTCCGGCCTCGTTGTACTCGGCCTTCACTTCCACAAACTCCAGCGGTTCAATGTCATGCTCGTCATAACCTACCCGTTGGTATTCCTTTTTGATGATGGTTAAATTTTTCATACGGCTGATATTTTAAAGGACAAAATTATGCGAATTAATGTTATGATTTTTTATTTGTTCACCTCTTTATATTTGATGTGCAACAAATCCTGCTCCATGGCGGTTTTGTCGATGATTTTCTTGAGCATCACATCCAGTTCGCCACCCTCGGTGTAATTGGTGGGAGCGATGTAGTCGGCGCGGTTCTGGCGAATGAGGTCAAGGCAGATGTCTTTGGACGATTTTGGCCGGTGCGGGGTAGCCACGGAATGGGGATTATAGACGGCAATGGTGGTGCCACCGTAGAGGTTCACCATCTTCATGGCGGGCACATCGGTTTCCCCATCGCCGATGTAGATGAAATTGGAGAAGGGCACGGCGCGTTCGTCTTCGGGCATCGATTTGTTAATCAACGTATTATCATACGAGTTGTAAATGCCTTTGTTGATGCGGAACAGGTATTGGGTTTTGTTGGTGTAGTTGACCACGAGAGCGGGCCAGCAGGCCACACCATTTTCATCGTATTCGAAACCGGAAGCGTATATGGTCTTGAAATGTTTGGCAATGGCGGTGCCTTTCACAAACTCGCGCAGACCTGAGGAGATGATGAAATGCTCCAGGTGCATGTTTTTGGAGGCGGCATACGCGTTGATACGCTCAAAGTAGCTCTCCACACCCTCGAAAAAGGTGATTTTCTCGCCGTATTTCATGAAAGCCTCCTCACGGATGGGTATGTTTTTCTCCTTGGCCTTGATGAGCATCAGGTGCATGTAGGCGAGCACCTCGTCCATGTCGTGCTTCTTGGCCAGCTCGTTGGCCTCCTGCCAGAACTCGCCCTTGTCCATGTTGAGGTCGGGTATGAAGTTGTACTCCTGCATGTTGCCTGGAGCCAGCGTACCGTCAAAGTCGTACGCGATGGCCATATTTCGGTTTTCTTTAATCATTTTATTATCAATAGGTTATAAAAGTCTTTTTCTTTAAGTCCGTGATTGCAAAGATATTAAAAAATCTGATTTTCAAGAACCTCCATGGGGGGCTTATTTCCGCGAATCGCGGGAATCATGAGGATATTATTTCCGCGCAGATCCATGAGATCCGTGGTGATTATTCCTCCAACCACTCCTCTAACTCCTTCACCCGTGCGCGGTACTTCGCAATCTGTCCTTCGATGAAGTCGTCGCTGAACTTGCGGTCGCAGAAGCCGTTGCCACGCGCTACGTACTTGTCGTCCTCCAGCGAGCTATACAATTCCAGATAATTGTCCAAATATTCCTGGTTTTCGCGCAGCAGGCGTTTCAAATCCTCCGCATCGGCTTCAATTGTCTCGCCGGTGGAATAGCGGTATTGTTTCTTTTGTGACATATATTCTTCTTATAACTTACTGTTAAACAACTAATTGTTTTTGTTTTAACGACAACAGGGGCAAAAATGATATGTCAAATTAAAAAAAATGACTACACTGTCGGCTTCAATATGTCAAACCGCAGACCAAGCGCAGCCAATATGCGAAGGAAAAGACCGGCACCGGGCTCTACCGTGCCGTGTTCAATCCGAGAAATATAGGATTTCGTGCTGCCAACACGTGCAGCAAGATCTGCTTGTGTCACTTTGCTGTCACGTCGTGCGTCGCGTATGATATTGCCCACACAAAATGCGTATGCCTCTTGTCTGAAACGTTCGCGCTCAGGAGTACCGACTTTTCCGTAGCGAGCGTCCATCATCGCATCAACATCCATTAATTCATTGTTGTCTGTTTCGTATTGACTCATAATATTCTTTTTTTATTCTTTTCGCTTTTTCTAACTCTTTCTGTGGCGTTTTCTGGGATTTTTTCTGAAAACCATTAAACAAAATTACCACATCTCCTCTATCAAAGATGAAAAACACCCGATAAATATTGCTTTCATATTCGACTCTTAGTTCAAATAGTCCGTCTCCAACTGCCTTGACAAATTTTGCGCTGACACGCATATTCATTTTCAGAATATCTAACACTTTAAAAATCTTGTCTGCAGCAGCCTCTTCTATTTCGTTGATGAAGTCTCGGAAGTAGTGCTTAAAAGCTCGTATTTTTCTCTCAGGTTTCATGGCGCAAAGATACAAAAAGTTTTAATATATGGAAACCATCTGCGAGGATTTTTTTCAATCGAGTAATATTTTGTAATCTTGCTCACTTCTAAAAAAATGTTTTGTATTATCACGGCATCTTCTTCACCACTTGCTTCATTCGGGCGATAGCCTCATCCACGTCTTCGTTTCCCCAGCGTTTGGCCAGGCGGTACCACCGAAGCGCTTCCCGGGGATTGACTTCCACACCTTCTCCTTTTTCATAACATTCACCAAGATTGGAAGCGGCCATCTCATCTTTTTTACGGGCAGCGCGTTTGTATAGCACCACTGCTTTGTCGTGGTCGATCGGTGTTCCTCGTCCTAAGGAGTAGCAAACACCTAAGTTGTTCTGTGCACTGGCATGACCTTGAGTTGCAGCCTTTTGAAGCCAATAGAACTCTTTGTCGTAATTCTGTTCCACAAAATCCCCGTTAAGATACCGTAATGACAACTCATACTGAGCAAAACTTTCTCCTGCTTCTGCCGCTTGTTGTATCAATTTGAATCCGAGAGGTCGGTTCCGGCGAACACCGTCACCGTAAAAATAACAGTCGCCTAAATGCGCAATGGCAAGCATGTCCCCTTTCTTTGCCGCTTTGCGATACCAAGAGACCGCCTGCTTTTTGTCAAGTTCGCGATCCCGATTGTTATTTTCCCATTCAACAAGTCCATGATAGAGCAACCATGCAAGATTGACCATGGCGTCAGTACGACCTTTGCTTGCAGCTCGTTCGTACCAATAAGCGGCTTTGTCCCAGTCGATTTCCTCCACACCTATCCCTTCATCGTAAGCCAAACCGAGGTTGTATTCCGCCACCGCATCCCCATGCTCGGCTGAATACTTGTATAACTCCATCCCTTTGTAAGGGTCACGTTCAAGCCCTTGTTTCCCATAATAAAGGGCATACCCTAAATCGGTAATATCCCATATTGTCTTTTTACTCAGCGGTTTACCTGATTTGATCAAAGCTATGGCTTCTTCGTATGTCATAATAGAATATGATTTTCCGGCAAAAATACATAATTATTCGTTTAAGCTGCATCACGATTCGCAAATAGTAGCGTGTCTCCTACACGCCATTAGAGCACCGCACACGTCACTCCCCCACACTGCGCTCCACTTCGTTTCGCTGATGTGGAGTTATTAGGATAGCGTGCCTTTGGCACGCGAAAAGCAGAATCAACAGAGGGAGTCGTTTCATGTTGTGATTTGTCATTTTGTCTCAACACCCCAACATTTGCGCAGGGGTGATGTTCAAAACACGGCAAAGCAGCCGGGCTATTCTTAGCGTAGGTTCAGCTCGACCGGAAACATAATCGTTAATTCGTGAGGGACTGACCCCAATCTCTTGCGCTAACTGTTTCTGCGTCATGCCTTCCTCTTCAAGAGAAAGTTCAATTAATTCAGCCACAGAGGGTTTGCTGATGGGGAAATGCTCTTTTTCGTAATCAATCACCACGTCCGACATCATTGTTAATTCAATGGCATTACGATTGTTGGCGGGTGTTACGTCACTCACCAAAGGCAATATCTCCTCGATTCTCGCCAATGCGAACTCATACTGTTCTTTTGTTATCTTGCTCATAAATATGCGGTTACAACACAACAGATGCCAATACCCTCTGAATGTATGAGTTCAATGACACACCGGCTTCTTGCGCTGACATGGCAATCTTGGCATGCAGTTCTGAAGGAATTCTGATGTTGAAACTGCCGCTGTAAGACTTGTGAAACGGCAAATTGTTCTCTTTGCAGTGCTGGATATAATCATCTACTGCATTTTCGAAATCCTCCTTGAGCTCGGCAAGCGTTTGCCCTTCGTATGTGATGAGCGTCTGCTTATCCAAACCCAACACTTTGCCATAAAGCGTGTTGTCTTCAACTTCGGCCTCAATACTGCCAATAAAGCCTTTATACTTCAAAGTTTCCATTATAACAATTTATTACTATCCAAAAAAAACAAAATATCTTTGAGCGCTTTTTCTTTGATAATGCTCGCAGGGTGCGGTTTATGAGCCAAATATTGTAATCCTTTCTCAGAATGATAGAATTTTACACGGGAACCAGATGTTTTTCCTTTGTTATTTTCTTCAAAACCAAGTTGTTGGAGAAGGGATACTAATTCAGAGTAAGTGAAGTCTTTGGGCAGACTACGCAAGCGTTTTATCAGTTTTTCTTTACGACTCATTGCAACTAAATTTCAGTTGCAAAAATAAACATTTTATTGAAACACAAAATTTTTAATTGAAAAAAAATGATATGCAAAACAACAAGGAGTAAGACAATATTATTAATATTGTAATTTATTGATAATGTATGATTTATGTTGTTATTTGACAATTCTAATTTGAAATCGCGCGGTGCTAGTAGGCGTGCTGGAAGCACGCAATCTTAATAACCCCATACCAAGCAACATCTGTTGAATGTCTTGGAAGTTGAAACCTTTGCTCCGTCACAGGACTCCACCACCATTCGTGATTTTTGCCATCGCATATAAAACAACACCCGCTCGCTTTCAGCTTCTTTTTGAGTTCTGAAATTATCATACCTAAATCATTTCAATTGCAAAAATACACAATTGTTAATCATAAACCATACACAGACGAATATTATTTTCAACAGGGTTTTAAAGAATAAAAATCGGTCATCCTTTTGATCTGTTGGCAATTCAGGTACCGCAAAAAAAGGCGAGCCATAAAAGCCCGCCTCAACTGTCAAAATCTGCCAAAAACTATTTCACCAGATTCTTGAAGGTGTCGGTGTGGCGATAACGCTTGAACTCGGCATCGCGTTTTGCTTTTTTCTTGAGGGTAGGATCCTGTTGGATAGCGTTGCCAAGGTTGTCGTAGATGCCGTTCTCATCTTTCAGACGGGCGGCCAGCACGGCTTTCAAATAGTAGCTCTTGGCATCCAGATGTTTCATACAATTGAGCGTGTTCTGCGCTGCGGTGTAGTCTTTGTTCAACACCTGCACCAAAGCCATATTATAGTCGCAACTGTTATTTTTCAGCAGTTGATTGGCCTTGTAATAGTCGCCATCCACAATGCTGTACATGCCCTTGATGTAGTCTTGGTTCACGGGATTCACCGAAGCACCTTCGGAGGCTTCGAACTTGGCACGGGCTTCGGTCACGTTGCCTTGCAAGAACTCCGCCAGCGCGAGGTTGTTGAGGATGATACCGTTGTTGGGCGAGATGGCGTCGGCCTTTGTCAAGTAGTTGACGGCATCGTCCAGCTTGTCGGTGTTGCCGGTCTGGTAATATTCGTTCAAATAGAGAGCGCCGAGGTTGTTGTAGGCTCTCCAGTCGTTCTGTGTCTTGTCGTTTTTGATAAGGGCCTTGTAAATAGCCTCTTTGTCTTCAGTATTGTTGGCTACGGAGGCGGCGTACAGACGCTCGTTGATGGAGAAATCGGCGGGATGGGCTTTCACCAGCGCTACAAGTTCAGCGTCGGTGTAGGTTTCGTGTTTTTTGCAGACAACCTGCATCTCGGCACGACGCAGCGGCGGCAGAATCACGTCGGCGATTTCCGGATAGATGTCGGTCATCTCGCGGATTTTCTGCTCGCGCATATCGTTGTTGGGCTGTGATTTGACCACGTTCAGAATCTGGTTCTTCTGGCTCATGTTCGATTTGGCGATAGCGGCCTCAAAACCGTCCCAGTCCTCACCCTTGGCGTTGTTCACGTAGGTGAACGTCGGGCGCTGGAGGTCTTTCATCTTGATTTTGTTGCGCTTGGCATAATCCTTCAAATAGCTGTTGTACTGATCCTCAAACCATTTTTTGCCCTGTTGGAAACGACGCTCGGAGAGGCCCTGGTTGTTGCTTTCCTCGCCTTCGGGGGATGCCCAGCCGGAGATGACCACCTTGTCGATGATGAGGTCTTCATTGAGGAAATTGAGGAAGTCTTTGATGGAATCCTTGGCGGCTTTGTCTTTGTTGTACTTGTTGTTCCAGTTCATGTTCGAACTGTTGAGGTCGAAGTAGATGGTGGCGGTCTTGCCTACGAACTCCGTGGCATACTGGTGCGGGGCGTTCAGGAAATTGCCACCGTTGCTGGCATCGTCGGAGAGGCCCGGCTGGAGGCCGATGAACGATGAAGTGTTGGAGATGCCCTCGCCCAACTCTTTTTCAGGATTCAGCGTGGTGGATTTCTTCTTGATTTGGGCCGTGGCCGGAGCCACAATGACCGCCTCTTCATAATTGTCGCTGAACTTGAAACTTCCGGTTTTGGTGAACGTGCCACCATTCTTGAAGCTGATAACCTGTCCTTCGCCCTTGGCTTTTTCACCCTTCAGCTGGATAGTGGTAAAGGGTGTGGCGTTCACACCGTCCACCTTCAGGCAGGGACTCAACGTCATTAACGCTTTCTTCTTCATATACTTGGGCGGGATGGTCCCTTTGATGGTATAATTGACCTCACCTCCCTTGTTTTCCAAATCCGGATTATCCAACGTGACGGTCACTTCCGGATACCGGGTAACCATTTTCCCAAATCCGCAGCCGGCCATGATCAGCATGGCGAGGACCGGTAAGCCTAAAACAAAAAGTCTTTTCATTGTGTGTTAATGTATTTGATTGATTTTTAATGGTTTGATTTTTACATTTTAATGCGACAAAGATAATAAAAAATCTTCTCCCCGCCAATATAAAGATATTAACCCACCATCATATAAAGTTCAGGATATTGGTGCTGAGACTCCTTTTTATGCCGTGTGAGGGCGAAAGCGAGTGTCAGCGTACCGATACGTCCGCAGTACATGTTCACAATGAGGATGAGCTTGGCGGCAGTGCCCCAGTCGGCGCAAGCACCCGTGGAAAGACCGCAGGTGGTGAAAGCGGAAGTGGTCTCGAACAAGATATATGTCAGCGGCACATCGGGCTCGGCCAGGGCCATGCAGAAACAGGATATCAAGATGAACGTGAACGACATGAGGATGATGGAACTGGCCTTGTCCACCAGGTTGTACGATATTGTCTTATGCTGGAATTCAATATGTTTCTTTCCTTGGATGGTGGCTATGACAGATCTTATCAAAACAAAAAAGGTGGTGGTCTTCACGCCGCCGGCGGTGGAACCGGGCGACCCGCCGATGAACATCATCACAATAATCATAATGACAGAAGCCAAAGCCATATTGTTCACATCCAGCACCATAAATCCGGAGGTGCGGCAGGTGACGATTTGGAAAAAGGCGGTGAAAATCTTGTCGAAAAGGGAAGTTTGCAAACTCAATGTACGATTTCTCTCAATGAAGAAGAACAAAATTGTACCGATGGCGATAATCCAGAAGGTGGTAATCAAGACAATCTTGGTTTGCGGCATCAGGCTCTTCCAATGGTATTTGTTTCGTTCTTTTATATAACTGACACCGAAGAAATCGCGGATAGTCAAAAATCCAATACCTCCGAGGAAGACGAGTATCATAATGATGACCTGCGGGAAGTAGCTGTGCGCCAAGCCGAGGTCCAGCAAACTCTCGTCAATGAGCACGAAACCTCCGTTGTTGAACGCTGAGACAGTATAAAACAGCGAGAAAAAGATGTTCTGGCTATCATGGACGAAGAAACCTGTCGTTTTCCAATAGGTGAAAAGCAGGGCGGCCCCCGACAACTCGATAATGAAGGTAGTAAGAACGATGCTCCGCAGCAGCGACACGGAATCCGAAATATGGTCGGTGGACATCATGTCGCGGATCATGTACTGGTAACGAAGCCCCACATACGAGCGGGAAAGGAACGTGGTGAAGAACGTAGCAAAGGAGAGGATACTCATACCACCCAACTGGATGAGGATCATAATCACAATCTGTCCCCGCATCGTGAAGCAGGCGGAGGTGCTCACCACGCTGAGTCCCGTGATACAGCTGGCGCTGGTGGCCGTGAACAACGCATCAATGAGCGAGATGCCGTTGGTGGTCATGCGGGGCATGGAGAGCAGAATCGTGCCTATCAGAATCAAAAACAGGAAAGAGGCCACCATCAGCACCGGCGGACTCAAATTGTATTTGCCTAACGAGCTGCTCATCTTCGCCAACTCAATCAAGACGATAATAAAGAAATAGAGCTGGATGAAAAGCAGATAGTAGTTCTCAAAATTTTCCGACGTGAGGAATTTCCAGCTGAAATGGAACACCGTCACCGATAGGAACTGCATGATCAGAATGATAATGATGAGAAACTCGAACCAGGATTTTTTAATGAATTCCTTTCGATGGAGAGAATAGAAAAGGAAAAGGAAATATTTGAGCACGTAGAACACCATACTGCCGAAAATCACCATCCGGATCACTTTTTTCGTGGCCAAAGAGATGTAAAGACCATGGTAACAGATGATGCAAGCGATGGTGACGAGGGAAACAATCAAACTGCAGATCTGCATGATGCGCCGAACCTTGTCCTTGTTCTGCGCAATGTGGATCTTCAGCTGACTGTGCGCGTATTCGTTACGGCTCTTCCCCAAAAGCATTACAAGTTGATTTTGATGAAGTTGTCAATGTCGTGTTCCTTGCCGAACAGCACGAACACATCGCCGGCTTGGATGACGGTCTTATAGTCGGGCACACCGATGATATGCTGTTTGATATCTGTCTTGCCGGCTACGTTTTCCTCGTAATTGCGGCGGATGGTGATAAGACTCAGCTTATGGTTGTCGCGGAAGTTGATATCGCCGAGCGACAGGTTAATAAGCCGTGCGGGCGCGATGATTTCAACGATTTTGTAAGCATCAGGCAACTGCAGGTAGGAAATGATGCTGGGATTGGTCAGACGCTCGGCCAGCAGGGCGCCCACCTCGTCTTCAGGGGAAAGAAACTCCGTGATGCCCATCTTCTCCAGAATGGTGCGCTGGCTTTGGCCCATCACGCGGCAGATGATCCGCTTCACACCCAGGTCGAGCAGGTTGGCGGTGCAAAGCAACCGGCCCACGAAGTCGTTGCCGATGGCCACAATGACCGCGTCGAAATTCTGGATATTCTCGTTTTGCAGGGCGCGCTTGTTGGTGGCATCCGTGCATACGGCATACGCCACATCCTCCGACAAATCCTGCACCACGTTAAGGTTGGAATCAATCACCAACACCTCATAACCCTTTTCCGACAGTGCCCTGCTGATGGCCTGGCCAAAATGACCGGCCCCTATAATTGCGAATTTTTCCTGTGCCATAACACTCTTTTTTATTGCGGGCAAAAATACAAAATAAATTATCCCATTGCCTATAAACGTGAACGACAATACTTTTTTGTATTTTTGTGGAGGCGAACAATATGGTTGTTTTTTGAAAGGATATTTATTGTAATTATTTGATTTATAATATAATGAGAAAAAATTTTATAGCTGTTTTCCTGTGGGTGTTTCTTTTTTCAAGTCTTCATGCGCAAAACTGCGGAATCCCCTCACAGGTCAACGTTACACCCACCAGCCACCGTTCCATGCACGTCAGCTGGAGCCTGCCCGACGCGAATGGGTCTCGTTTAGTGCTGCATAGGCAGGAGCAGATAGTCAATCATCCCGGTGAGGGATGGCAAGGTGCCGACCTCAGCGTGCTGTATGGCGGACAAACCTCGTTGGGCGTGCAGGCCAGTACACCCGGCTACGCAATGGCCGATGACATCCGCCTTACCCGTCAAGCACAACTCACGAAAATGGATTTCTATGTGTATGCCGAAAATGTGCCCGTTACGGCCTCGCCCGTCACCGGCGCATACGTGTACATATATGCGGAACGGCCTACGGACACGACCACGCAACCTGTATGGCAGTCGGCTACGGTGCTGCCGGCCACCTGCACCTGGACGACCGCGTATCGTGTGCAAGCCAACGGAGCCTACACCCCGAACCATTATTTAGACACCATTCGTCCGATTTTCAAAATAACGGTGGATGTGAACGCCCTATTGGATCCCGGCGACTATTGGATTGCCGTGAACATGGTGACGCCTTCCGCCCAACCGGTTTTCGGAGTACCTTTGGTGGACGACCAGCATGTGACCACGGGCAATGCCTACCGGATAACGCCGCAGACCGGGGTGTGGCAGCCGTGGACGGATTCCACCTCGCTGGAACAGATGGGTATGCCGCTGGCCGTGTACGGCTATTTTACCGATGACAACATCACGGGGTTCCAAGTGTACAGAGACGGCCTTCTGCTGAACAACCAACCCCTGGGCACGATGGACTACGAGGATGCCGACACGCTTTTGCAACCCGACCAGACCTACTGTTATCAAGTGCAGACCGTGTGCGTGCAAGGCACGTCAGCGCTGTCGGCAGCCGTTTGCGGCACCACCTTGCCCGACCCGTGCATCTTGACGACACTTCCCTATCAGGAAAATTTCGATGCCTACCGCGACACGTTCCCTGATTGCTGGCGGAGACACAAGTTTCCCGTTAATGGAAACATCTTGCCTGTTGTAACCACTATTACCTCCGTTTCGTCACCTGTGTTAAAATTGTCAGCAGTAACCAACGGGTACGGCCTTGCGGTAACTCCGAAAATCAATGACACATTGTTGGATTTACAACAGATTGTGGTCCAATGCGATGTGTATAAAACTTCGGCGGCGGCAGCATTGGTGGTGGGTGTCATGACGGATCCGGATGATCCGTACACCTTTGTGCCTGTAGATACAGTGTCGCCTTCGGCCGTCAACCAATACGAGAAAGTTTTCGTAGGCCTGCATCTTTACATGGGCAACGGCTCATACATTGCACTTAAAGCGTTGGACGGCACCGTTTATGTGGAGGATTTCTCGCTGCAACCTATGGCATGTATGCACCCCGCCTCCCTTTATATGGCCCAAATCGGTTCTGATTTCGTCAAGATAGCATGGGATGCTTTTCCTGGAACGGCACCATTTACCGTGCATTACAAACAATCCGGCCAAAGTCAATGGACAGAAGAAACGAGTGTTTATGATAATTATTTGGTTATTAGTGGTTTGAATCCGGAAGAAAACTATTCGTTCGAGGTTCGGGTGAAATCAGCGTGCGGCAGCCGGTTTTTAGCAGGTTCGTTTGCTATAACCACCACCTGCCAGTCGGCGAGTCTGCCCTTCATGGAGAATTTCGATTTTTACGAATTGGACAACACCGTCCTGAATCCCATGCCAACCTGCTGGCTGCGGTACAACACCTCCTCCGCGGAACCCTATCCGTATGTGGAAGCCAGAATACCCGGGGCGCGGTATCGAAGCCTCGCTTTCCTGGCGGAAGCATACCAGAAAGTGGTGGCCGTGATGCCAACCATTGACGACATGCCGATTTCCCAGCTGACCTTGAACCTGTCGGCATGGAAGACAACGGGAAGTGAAAACATTGGCCGATTGATGGTTGGAGTTGTATCCAACACGGCGGACATTCTCGGCAGCTTCGTGGTGGTGGATTCTGTGGATTTGTCGGATCATGCGGCAGAATACCAAATATCGTTGTCATCGTATGGTGGCAATGGAAATCGTATTGCCCTGATGGCGAAAGCACCAAACGATTTTATCCATACCTACAATGAATTCTATGTGGATGATATTGTGGTGAGCAGTCCGAATCCATGTCATCCACCAGTACAAATTTGGCAGACGAATACTACAAGCCAATCGATAACCTGTACTTGGAAGCCAGCCCCGTCATCCTCACCCACTGGCTACACTCTCGCCTATAGGCATGAGGATGACTTCAACTGGGTGGAGATTCCGAACATCACTGACACGTTCCATACCATCAACGGGTTATGGTCGGATGCAGTGTATGAGGTACGAGTCTGTTCGCAGTGTACGCCAGTAATACGAAGTAACTTTTCTTTCCCCGTTTCTTGTCGCACATTATGTCAGGTGCCCGTGAGCGCGCCCTACCGCACACGCTTTGACCAGGAGGCGACGGGATCCGTGCCTTCCTGCTGGATGGTGCCTGATGTGGATATTCAGCCGCAGGTGACAAAAAATCCCACCATCTATTACAGTCCATTACAATGTCTTGACATACAAACGGATACCACATGGGTAGCCACACCTGCCTTCAACGATCCCATCCAAACGCTGGCGGTCAGCTTCTATGCCTATCGCAACGGCACCAACCAATGTGGGCGTTTGCAGGTGTTTGTGTGCGACAACCCATTTGACGAGAGCACATACGAGTACGTGGGCGATGCGGTGCCCACGACAACAAACACCTGGGAGTTTTTCGAATTTTATCTGGACACGCTCCATAACATTGGCCCCGGCAAGCGGGTGATGTTCCGCTTGCAGACGCCTCAGCGCGCGGGATACCATTATTATATCGATGACTTGGAAATCACCACCATCCCGCTATGCGCCCGTCCCGTGCAGGTGGAGGCGGTGAATGTCACGGACAGCAGCGCCTGGATTCGCTGGGTGGCCGACCCGGCCAGCACAACGGCAAATATTCGTTATAAAACCATTTACGAAGATGACTGGCACACGATTTTCGGTGTAGCACCTGACAGCTGCCTGATACAGCCGCTGGTGGTCAGCTCCCCCTATCAGGTACAGGTGCAGACCTTATGTTTAAACAACGAGACAAGCCCTTGGAGCGATATTCTATCGTTCACCACACAATGCGGCGAGATAAAGACGTTGCCCTATCAGGAGAATTTCGATTACAACGGTGTGGGCTATAATACGCATCCCAACTGCTGGAAGCATGGATTCAGCCATCCCAACATCACGCCGCAATATCCGTATATCCACAATTTGTACAGTTATTCCGAACCGGGAGCCTATTATTTCAAAGGTACGGGAACCCAATGCACATACGCTGCCCTTCCCACCATCAGCAGTACAATTCCCATCTCTCAGTTGCGGGTATCATTCCTTCTGTATGCCAGCTCTCCCTATAAATTCGAGATAGGTTTTATGGAAGATGCCGATGACGTGACAACCTTTCAGCCGTGGGACACGATGCAAGTTGTGCAGAGCGAATGGACAGAATATGACGTGGATTTTACCGGATATACGGGATCAGGGCGGAACATCGCCTTCAAATCGGGACAAACACTTCTGGGATATATCTATTTGGATAATGTGATTGTGGATTACCAACCCACTTGTCACCGGCCCACAAATGTTGTTGTCACACAATTGGGAAGTGATTATATGGAACTGCATTGGAAACGGGGCGGCAACGAGACACAATGGGAGGTGGCATACAAGGCAGACACTTCGCTGGCGTGGTCGTCCATACTCGTGACCGACACGTTCTGCACGCTTACCAACCTTTCTCCTTTCACTGTTTATACCTATAAAATCCGCTCTATCTGCAGTTCTTCCGACAAGAGCCGATACACCAGTATGGCCACGCAACTTACGTTGTGCGAAGACATTTCCTCTCTTCCCTATTTGGAGAATTTCGACACGTATGGTGTTGCGGATAACAATAGTGGCGATTATGTGACACCTCCGTGCTGGAACATTCAAACCCGATACAACAGCAGTCACGTCTCCTCCGCACAAAACATCACGGGCGACAGCTATTATCTCTATGACGGCATTGGTTCCCTGTTTCTTTATAACCAAAACACCAGCTACACCACCTTGGCCCTGCCGGCATTGGATGCTTCCATTGATATGCAGTATGTGAAGGTAAGTTTCAAAATCAGGATGTATTACATGACCCAGATACAGGTGGGTGTGATGACTAACCCGCTGGACCCGTCCACCTTCACACCGATAAACTATACCCTGACGTTTGAGTGGGGTTCGTGGTACCACGCCGAGGCCTTCCTTTCCGACTATCAGGGAACGGGACGGTACATCGCATTCCGAAGCAATACGGGGACATCGGAAAGTTACGGCTATTTGGACAACATCCTCATCGACTACACCGACTGCCCGGCCCCGAACTTTGCGATGGTCTCTCAAATCACGCAGACCTCGGCCTACGTGTCTTGGCCTACTGATTTAATGGCCAGTTCATGGGAGTATGTGTATGGTCCGGCCGGTTTCAATCCCGACACAGCCACGGTACACGAGTCGTATGACAACTATGTTACGTTGAACAACCTCATCCCAGGCACAAGATATGCTTTTTACGTTCGGAACATCTGCAACGGGACGGCCTATTCCAGTTGGTCGGCGGCATCGGTGTTCAACACAAAATGCTTGGATGCACACATTCCCTATCAGGAGTTTTTCGATGACTACGGAACCAGTATAGCATCCAGCGACAATGTGTTCCCACCCTGTTGGACGAAGAAAGGGAACGGGGCTTCGGCCATCTCCAACCTGTCGCACCAGCCCTACTTCAGCGGTCCGGGGGCACTGTTCCTGTCGAATGACGCCGGCCAGTACGAATATGTGTCCACCCCCTTGTTGCAGGATACATTGTCAAAACTCCAGGTGCATTTCTTAGGTAAATTCGACAATCTGAACCGCTCCATTGATGTGGGCGTGATGACCAACCCGACCGACACGAGCACGTTCACGTTGATAGAGACCATCCATGCCCGCACGCAGGTGTGGAATGAGTACACCATCCCGCTGACATCCTACACGGGTACGGGACAATATTTGTCTTTCCGCTCGCAGGGCAGCGTGCCCACCGTGTTCTATATCGACAATCTGAGTGTGGACTACGCACCCGTGTGCGTGCATCCCGTGAACGTTTCCGTTTCCAACATCGGCATCCATTCGGTGGAGGTGAACTGGACCCCGGGGCGGGAAGAGACAGAATGGCAAGTGGTCATCGGCCCCGCGGGCTTCAATCCGGAAACGGCAGGAGCCGGCACGCTGGTGACGGCCTATAACCATCCCATCACAATAAACAGCCTGGCAGATGCCACCTTCTATGATGTGTATGTGCGGGCCGCCTGCGAAAACCAATCGTACAGCGACTGGTCGTCCGCCATCTCTTTCCGCACGCAATGTTTCCCCATCAATTCATTGCCGTATAATGAGAGTTTCGATTCATTAGGCTCCGCCAATTACACCTTCCCGTTGTGCTGGGAGAAAAATTCCACCAGCATGTTCACCTCCAGCATCTGGTATCCTTATACCGTCACCACCCCCCATTACAATGGTTCGCGGTCGCTGTTTTTCCATGCCAACAATAATTACTGCATCGCCACCTTGCCACCAGTAGGGGACGCCATCTCGTTAGATACCGTCCAGTTGCGCTTCCATTGGAACGTATCCCTTTCCTCGTCTGTGCTCCATGTGGGCCTGATGACCAATCCGTATGACACCTCCACCTTCGAGGAGATTCAGGCGGTGACCCGGGTGGCGGGCGGTTGGAACGAGGTCATTATCCCGTTTGACACCTATACGGGAACGGGACGGTACATCGCCTTTAAGGCCCAGGGAGGATCCAATGTCAATATTAATGTGGATGATGTGAATCTGGAACGTATCCCCACCTGTCTGATCCCGCAAGACCTTCAGGTTTTGGCTGTTATGGCAGATGCGGTTCAGCTGCAGTGGACGGATACCCTCAACAGCAATAACTATTGGCAGATAGCTTACGGCTTGCGGGGTGTGGATCCGGATGGGAATGCCACTCTGGTCCTCACCGACACGCTTCCGCTTACGATAACAGGTCTTCAGGAAGGAATGGATTATGAGTTTTACGTCCGGGCCTACTGCACTCCCGACGACCAGAGCGACTGGCTTGGACCTGTATCCGCCCGGACACTTTGCGTGACGGCCAAATCGTTGCCATACATCGATAATTTTGACAGCTATGAAGGTGCATCTCAACAAGCTACCGGTCAAATGCCGCCCTGCTGGCTTGCCTACCGCACCTCAACCTCGATTCCCATGCCGCACATTGTGCAATACGGGTATAACTACACCAGCCCCAATGGGGTGATGATGTTTGCGCACGGGATAGGCTATTACTCCTATTTGGTGTTACCCGAGATGTCGGATACGCTGTACAATCTTAAAATCTCCTTCTGGAAGCGGATGTATCAGCAGAATAGCCATTTGGAAATCGGTTATATGACGGACAACACCGACACCTCCACGTTTGTGACGATTGAACAGATCTCTTCGGAAACGGACATCAACGGTGCTTATGACACGATTCATTTCTATCGCTATGCGAATGTTCCAGTGGCGGGCTATATCGCCTTCCGTTATAAAACCGCTTATACCGGTCAAGATTATTGCGGTTTGGACAATGTGAAGGTGCAACGGGATGAGGTGGACTGTCCGACACCATCCCAACTGGTCGTTTCAGACATCGACACGCGCCATGCCATCGTCCGTTGGCAACCCGGAGGGGATGAGGATCTCTGGTACGTGTTTTTATGGTCAGAAGATCCTGCACTTCCAGCCATGATAGATGTAACCGTTCCAGAAGTGGAATTCAACGATCTGGAACCGAACACGGGCTACCACGTCCAGGTGAAGGCAAGATGTTATCTCCAGTGGGAAAGCGAGTTCAGCGATGCGGTGTTTTTCCAGACCTTGGCAGAAGATACCGTCGGCATTGAAGAGTACGGGATGGCCGTGTCGCTCTATCCCAATCCTACCACAGGCCATCTCACAATTCAGGATTCACAGGAACCCATACATCGGATTTTGATTTATGATATTTATGGTAACATATTGTATATCAATAATGTTAATGATAATCAAGTGGAAATGGATGTTTCCCGTTTGGCAACTGGAATGTACATGATACGGATTGAAACAGAGAAGGGGACTATAGTGAGACGGTTTGTCAAACGATAGTTTTTGTATTTTTGCAATCTAAAAAAAAGCTGACATGATACCACGTTATTCGCGTCCGGAAATGAGTGCCGTATGGACGGAGGAAAACAAATTCGGTGCCTACCTGAAAGTCGAGATTGAAGCCGCTGCCGCTTGGAGCAAGCTGGGGGTGATACCTGCCGAGGATGTGCAGAAACTGAGAGACAAGGCCACCTTCCAGGTGGAGCGCATCTATGAGATTGAGCAGGAAACGCGCCACGACATCGTGGCCTTCACCCGTGCGGTGAGCGAGTCGCTGGGCGAGGAACGCAAGTGGGTACACTACGGCCTGACCTCCACGGACGTGGTGGACACGGCCAACGGCTATCTGCTCAAGCAGGCCAACGACATCCTACGTGGTGATCTGCAGCGTTTTATGGAGATTCTGAAACGACGCGCCTACGAATTCAAGGATACGCCCTGCATCGGACGCACACATGGCGTTCATGCCGACATTACCTCCTTGGGGTTGAAATGGGCATTGTGGTATGAGGAGATGAAGCGCAATATGCAGCGTTTTGAGATGGCTGCCGCCGATGTGGAGTGCGGAAAGATCAGCGGGGCAGTGGGCAACTTCGCCAACACGCCGCCGTTTGTTCAGGATTATGTTTGCGAACAGCTGGGTATCCATTCGGCCAACATCTCCACGCAAGTGTTGCAACGCGACCGTCACGCGCACTACATGGGCACACTGGCCCTCATTGCTTCCACCATGGAGCAGATGGCCGTGGAGGTTCGCCACTGGCAGCGCACGGAACTGCGCGAGGCGGAAGAGGCATTCGGCAAGGGCCAGAAGGGGTCGTCCGCCATGCCGCACAAGCGCAACCCCATCGGCAGCGAGAACATGTGCGGGTGCGCCCGCATCCTGCGCGGATACATGGTCAGCTCGTATGAGAACATCCCGCTGTGGCACGAACGCGACATCTCGCACTCGTCCGCCGAGCGCATAATGCTCCCCGATGCCACCATCCTGCTGGATTATATGCTCAACCGCTTCGGAAGGATTCTGGACAACCTTGTCGTCTTCCCCGAGAATATGTTGAAGAATATCTATCTGACACACAAGGTCATCTTTGCCCAACGGGTGATGACTACGCTCATAACCAAGGGATTTGCCCGCGAGGAGGCCTACGACCTGGTACAACCTATTGCCATGGAGGCCTGGTTCAACGGCAAAGACTACCAGGAGCTTCTGATGCAGAATGAGACGATTCAAAAGCAGTTCACACCAGAAGAGCTGGCGCAGTGTTTCACGCTGGACTATTACCTGAAGCAGGTACCCGCCATCTTTGATAGGGTGTTTGGGAGAGATTAGCCGTTAGCTATTGGCTGTTGGCCATTAGCTGTTAGGGATTCTGTTTTTTGCAAAATCTGAAAAAGAACAAAACGTTAACCATCATGAAAATAAAATACTTACATATTGTCACCGCCCTGCTTTGCCTACTGGCAGCGCTGCCGCTGTCTGCCCAGCAACACAGAGCCCGCTGGAATTTCGAAGACTATTTTCCGAAGAATTATTTCTACGATGACAAAGAGTTTTCAGATGAAAATGACGCCGTCGGGGAGGTGGTCTTCTATATGCGCCTGGCTGATATCAAGCCGCTTCGCGACATTACCCTAAACAAGGGTGAGACCATTCTCCGCTTGAACTACATCCCGAAATTTGCACACCCGCTGTTTATCCAAGTCCAGCAAAAAGGCGACCAAATCCTGTTGACCTGGCAGAAGGGAACGGCTTTGAGAGGGTATGTTCAACACATTACCCATTTGGCAATGAGTGACACGGGATACGTGGATGTAACCGAAAACTATTACCACAGCAATGAATGGGAAAAAGGTGTTTTAGACTCAGGTAGCCGACAATTGACCTTAACAGAATGGCAACAGATTCAAAAGATTTTAACAGACATTGATTTCATACATTTTCCACACTGTAGGCCCTGTAGCGGATTCCAAACCCCATATATTTTGGAATTTAAGGATAATCGGAACAGCATTTCATATTACACGGAATGTCCTGACGGAAAAAAAGAGGATCGTGTGACAAAACTGCTGGTTTCGCTTGTTGACACCGACTATGTGGATATGGTGATACATTTTGCCAATGACAGAAACAACATTATAGTTCCCACCTTTCCTGGCGGGGAGGAAGCTTGTGCTGCATTTCTACAAAAATCGATTCAGTATCCGCCTGATGCACTGCGGGATATGGAAGAATTCAATGCACGAGTGAAATTGATTGTAGAAAAAGACGGCTCACTTCTCCCGACATTCGACATATACAGTTCAAAAAGCGACTACGGTTTTGAAGATGAACTCATGCGGGTTGTGAAAACCATGCCCAAATGGAATCCAGCCACCAAAGACGGGAAAAAAATCCGTTGTTACGTTTACGTGAATTATAAATTTGTCCTGCCTGAGGACATCCGCCCGAAATACGGAAATCCCATTTTGGAAACGCAGCGCGACAAAAGTCGTTGGAAGAGCATTGAATCTTTTCATAGGAAAACCCTCCAAAATCCTTTTGACCTAGAAGCCACCCTTTGGTTGGCAAAACACTACTATTGGGAATTTGTTTTTGAACATGAAGCCCCAGAACCTCTCTCCGCATGGGATTCTTCACACTATCAGGAAGACGACTGGGCAAACTATCATGACCGCACATCTGTGGTTGCCCAACCCGGCGACAGTGCCTTGAAGTACTTCTATAAAGCATTGGAATTGAATCCTGATGCAACAACCATGACTCAAATCTACATGCCCATATTGCAATTAGAACAATACCTGCACAGAGCACACAACCTTTTGGCTGAATTGCCTTTTGATACGGTGGATGGAGTGCATTTCCCCCATTCTTACCTCATTAACTGGCCCGAAGATGGACAATTGGATTCAACCAAAGACTATTATATGTATATGAATGCCTGGCATTCTTTTTGGTGGGTAAAATATCTTTCCGAAGAACTAACCAGAATGCATGAGCCAATCATTTTCAACGATACCCTGCAAGAGGATGAGGCTATTTTCCGTTTTTCTTTTTTTCCATCATTTCATCCACCTGTTTCCTTTCGTATAATGAAAAACAAACGGAATGTGACGCTTTATTGGAAAATACTTTCAAGAAAAATCAATTCCAAGAATGAAGGAGATTTTACATACGTGCTAAAGGAAGGACATCGTAAAATGACAACAGCCCAATATGAGCAATTTCTGCAATATTTTGAGGAGGTACATCTTGACGAACGTCCCCACAGTTATTATGTTAACATGTTTGATGGGGCACAATGGATGATTGAGCGGAAAACGAATCAGGGGTTCAAAGGCCATTTCACTAATGTGGCCGGAAAAAACATCCATCGGGTTTACAGTTTCCTTGCCACACTCAGCGGTGTAAAGTTGGATTATATGGGAAAGTATTTATAAATTCACTATCTTTGCCCCGACAAACGTTGAAAAACCCACTACGATGAAAAACAACCTGAATGTCCTTGGTAACCAGAACTCTCTTTTTGATGAGTTCATTGCTGAAATCAGAAGTGCTGAAGTACAGACCGACAGTATGCGCTTTCGCCGGAATCTGGAGCGTATCGGCGAGATTTTCGCCTACGAGATCAGCAAAACGATGAATTTCAAACCGCAGGAGGTCTCCACCCCGCTGGGCATCGCCGAGATTCCACGCCTGACGGAAAAGCCCGTGCTGGCTACCATCCTGCGCGCCGGACTGCCTCTGCACCAGGGCCTGCTCAACTACTTCGACCACGGCGAGAACGCCTTCATCTCCGCATTCCGCAAATACTACAAGGACGGCACCTTCGAGATTCAGGTGGACTACATGTCGGCGCCGGAACTGGACAACAAGACGCTTATCCTGGCCGACCCCATGCTGGCCACCGGCAAGTCTATGCTGTTAGCTTACGAAGAGCTGATGACCAAAGGCGAGCCTGTACACACGCACATCGTGAGCATCATCGCCAGCCGCCAAGGTGTTGAATATCTGCAACATCACCTGAAACCCTCCAAATGCACCCTCTGGATTGGCGCCATCGATGAAGAGCTGACCGCGCACTCCTACATCGTGCCCGGTCTCGGCGATGCCGGCGACTTGGCCTACGGCATCAAAACATCAGATTAAAGAGAGATTATCTCATCTATAAGCTGGTCGTGGGGCTCCGCCGGAACCTCATCCAGCAACTGGAAATCGAAACATATCCCGATGGTTTTCACCTCGGGATATTTTATTAGGAAACGATCATAATAGCCTTTGCCGCGTCCCAAGCGGTGCCCTTGCCGGTCGAAAGCCATGCCCGGCACCACGATGAGGTCGAGTGGGCCCTCGTAAGGATGGCTTTGCGGTTCAAGGATGTGGAAATCGCCCTCCTGCATCGGGCTGTCGGGGGTAAGCTCAACCGGAATGATGTCGTCGCCCACCACGGTGGGAAGGATGATATGCTTTTTGTTTCGCCATTCTTCAATGAAGTCGAGTGTCCGCACCTCATCGGGAAGCGAGGCGTAGAGCATCACGGTTTCCGCCTGTTGGAAGGCAGGATGTGCGGCCAGTTTCCGGAGAATATGGCAGGATTGTGTGTCAAGGGATTCCGGGGCACACGCCTTCTTCAGCTGCCGGATGTGCCGGCGCAGTTCCTGTTTGTCCATGAAAAAGGGATTAGAAGATTAGGCTTCCTGCTGGCTGTGAACCAGTTTGTCGTCGATGAAGATACGTCCGCAGGCCTCGCACACGATGATTTTTTTGTGCAGGGCGATGTCGAGCTGACGTTGGGGCGGAATCTTGCTGAAGCAGCCGCCGCAAGCGTCGCGCTCAATCTTGACGATGGCCAAGCCGTTGTGGGCGTTCTTACGGATGCGCTCGAAAGCCATCAGCAGACGGTCGTCCACCTTGGCTTTGAGGGCCTCGGCCTTTTCCAGCAATTCGGCCTCCTCCTTCTCCGTATCGGCGATGATGCCTTCCAATTCGGATTTTTTCTGTTTCAGAACCTCCTCTAATTCAGCAAGTTTTTCGGAAGTTTCCTGGATCAGGACTTCTTTTTCAGCAATGTCGGCATTGTATTTGGCGATATGCTTTTCAGAAACCTGGATTTCAAGGTTCTGGTATTCGATTTCCTTGCTCAGGGATTCGTACTCGCGGTTGTTGCGGACGTTGTTCTGCTGCTCCTCGTATTTCTTGATGGCAGCGGCAGCCTCCTCTTTCTTGGTGTTCTCGCCGGAGATTTTCAATTTCAAGTTGTGAATCTCATCATTGAACTTGGCAATACGGGTGCGTTTGCCTTCACATTCGTCCTCGTTGTCGCGGATTTCCTCCGGCAGTTCGCCGCGGATCATGCGGATATCGTCAATTTTCGTGCAAATCTGCTGCAAATTATACAAGGAAAGCAGCTTCTGTTCAATGGTGATTTCCTCGGCGGTAATCTGATTGTCTTCGTGTTTTTTCACCTCGATGACACCGTCGGCGGTTTTTTCCACGGTGACATCGTCCTCAAGTTTAACTTCAGCGGCGGGGGTTACCTCTACCACTTCCGGTGTGGCGGGATCAGGCTCCGCAACAGGGGTGGCAGCTTTCTTTTTCGTGGTTTTTTTGGTGGTGGTTTCGGCGGCAGTCTTTTCCACTTTAGCCGGTTTTTCTTCTTCGGTAACTTTTTTCTTGGCCATATTCTGAATGATTAACTAATTGCTTTATAAATACTCAATTTCCAATTTATCCATTTTAGAAATTGCGGCTGCAAAAATAGGAAATTTTTCCTTAACTTCCTTATATATTATTTCACGGATAAAGTATTCCCCTTCATAATGGCCTATATCGGCGAGGAGCATTTTCCCGTTGGGACGGAAAAAATCGTGGTATTTGATGTCGCCGGTCACGTAGGCGTCGGCTCCGGCGGCCAGTGCATCCTCGATGAACGACGAGCCGCCGCCGCCGCACACAGCCACGGTCCTAATGGTCTTGCCACCGCCGCTGATGTAACGCAGGGTTTTCAGCCCCATGCGCTCTTTGACATAGTGCAGGAACTCTCCCTCCGGCATGGGTTGTGGCAGTTGGCCGATGCGTCCGAGACCGTTACGGGCACTGCCATCGGTCTGTTCCCCTGCTGCGGGCACCAGCACGCGCACGTCCGTCAGGCCGAGGCGTTCGGCGAAGGCATCGTTGCCTCCACCCTCCGCACTGTCGATGTTGGTGTGCATGGAATAGAGCACCATCCTGTGCGCCAAAGCCTTGCAGATGATTCCGCCCACCCTGTCCTTGGGCTCTATCTTGCAGATGCCCCGCCGCAAAATCAGCGGATGGTGTGAAATGACCAGATTGGCGTTCATAGCCACAGCCTCTTCTATCACTTTTTCCGACATCTCAAAACAGACCAACACGCCGGTGACCTCTTGGTCCACATCGCCACATTGTACACCACAGTTGTCAAAATCTTCTTGCAGAGAAAGCGGAAACCGTTGTTCCAGATGCTCCAATATGCTTTTTATCTTCATAACCAATCTATGTTTTCTATGCTAACAGATTATTTCCTCTCCACGGAAAAACCAAATTTTCCAATTATTTTCCCCAAGTCGTAATAATGCCCGTGGGAATAGGACACGAGGTTGGCACGCTGCAGTTCCAGCGCGTCGGTTTTGGGATTGAAGAGCTTTTCATCGGCGTGTACGGCCACCACCTCCGCCAGAAACATGTCGTGAGAGCCGAGAGGTATCACCTGCGTCACCTTGCACTCGATATTCACGGGCGCCTCCTTGATGAGCGGAGCGCTGACGTGCGAGCCATGCACGGGGGTAAGGCCCGTTTCCAGGAACTTGTTGAATTTCTTGCCCGAACGCACGCCACACCAGTCGGCAATGGGGGCCAGTTCGCGGCTGACCAAATTGATGACGAACTCCCCGCTCTCCCGAATAAGAGGGTAGGAATGTCGCTCCGGCCGCACCGAAATAAAGCACATGGGCGGGTCCGAACAAATCGTACCCGTCCATGCGATGGTGATAATATTGTATTCTTCAAGGGTGCTGCCGCAGGAAACCATGACCACGGGAGAAGGGTTCAGCATATTACCCGCGCGCAGCAGCCGTTTGCCCTCTTTCTTCATGACTAACGTCCTACAGAAAAGGCGTTTTTGTTGGGGATAATGAGCAGCGGCATCGGAGAGGTGCTCAAAATCTGGCGCATATTGCGGGATGCCGTGAAGTCGGTTTCAGCCTCCTCACGCATGATGGTGATCAGGTTGGCATCCAGTTCTTTGGCCGAGTCAAGAATGGTTTTGCAGACATCGTTGTTGGTTACATTGTGTGCTTCGGCAGTGTAACGAACGTTGGCTTCGTCGCACATCTCCATAGCGTTGCGCAGCTGCACATTGATGATGTGGCGCGCTTCCGCCGTGTTCGGGTAGTTCACACCGAACAGATAGATCTGTGCGGCGAAACTCTTGGCCAGATAGATGGCATGGCGCATCTTCTGCAAAGTCTCGAAACTGATGTCAACGGGTACGAAAATCTTATGTAAATCCCTGTTAATCTGGATATTCTCACGCATGATAAGCACGGGCACTTCCGAGTTGTTAATCATACGGTAGGCGTTGTTGCCAATGTAGCCCTCTTCGAAACCAGATGCACCGTGTGCGCCCATCACAATCATGGATTCTGGCAGGTTGGAGGCGTACGTGTTGATTTCAACATGGGGTTTCCCTTCCAAGATGACGCTGTTGATGTTGGTTTCAGGAGACTCCTGACGACACAGCTTCACCCAGTCATTCATTTTGTCCTGAATATGCTGGATATAGGTTTTGCTTTCGTCAAATTCGTTTGCACTGGAAGCCACGCTGGGGGTTTTTACCCACACTAAATGCAGGTTGGCATTGGTTTTCAGGCAGATGGCCACGGCGTGACGCATGGCGACCATAGCACTGTTGGAAAAGTCAATACCGACAATAATATTTTTCATATCAGAAGATTTTAATTCTACAATATATTTTTAAAAGAAAGGTGAATCATAGCTATTTGGATTCCGAAGAATAGTTGGGGGCTTCGGCGGTGATGGTGATGTCGTGGGGATGGCTCTCCTGAACACCGGCGTTGGTGATACGGCAGAAGCGGGCATTGTGCAAGTCGTTGATGGTGCGGGCACCGCAGTAACCCATACCGGAACGGAGACCGCCAGCCATCTGGTAAATCACCTCATAGAGATCGCCCTTGTAGGGTACGCGGCCCACGATGCCCTCGGGCACGAGCTTCTTGGCATCGTCCACGTCACTCTGCATGTAACGGTCTTTGGATCCGTGCTGCATAGCCTCCAGGGAACCCATGCCGCGGTAAGTCTTGAACTTCCTGCCGTTGAAGAGGATAGTGGTACCAGGAGACTCTTCCACGCCGGCCAGCAATCCGCCTAACATCACGGAGCTGCCGCCCGCGGCCAGTGCTTTCACGATGTCGCCGGAATAGCGGATGCCACCGTCGGCGATGAGCGGGATGTCGTACAACTGGAGGGCTTTATACACGCCATACACGGCGCTGAGCTGGGGCACGCCCACGCCAGCAACCACGCGCGTGGTGCAGATGGAACCCGGCCCGATACCCACTTTCACGGCGTCGGCACCGTTGTCGGCCAACATCTGCGCGGCCTCGCCGGTGGCGATGTTGCCGACCACCACATCCACGTCAGCGAAATGCTTTTTGATCTCCAGCAACGTGTTGATGACATTGCGGGAATGTCCATGGGCGCAGTCGAGCACCAGGGCATCCACGCCGGCCTCCACCAGAGCCTCGGCGCGCTGCACGGCGTCGGCGGTGATGCCCACGCCGGCGGCCACCCGCAAGCGGCCCAGCTGGTCCTTGCAAGCGTACGGTTTGTCCTTCGCCTTGGTGATGTCTTTGTATGTGATGAGGCCCAGAAGCGTGCCGTCCTCGGCCACCACGGGCAGTTTCTCGATCTTGTATTGCTGCAGGATGTCGCTGGCCTCATTCAAACCCGTGTTGCGCGTCGTGGTGATGAGGTTCTCCTTCGTCATCACCTGGTCGATGGGCTTCCGCAACTCTTTCTCGAAACGGAGATCGCGGTTGGTGACGATACCGATGAGCTTGTTCTGGCCGTCCACCACGGGAATGCCGCCGATGTGGTATTCCGCCATAATGCGCATCGCGTCGCCCACCGTCTTGTCGGCGGTGATGATGACGGGCGAGTTGATCATGCCGTTCTCGGCCCTTTTCACCGAGGCCACCTGACGTGCCTGGTCGGCAATCGTCATATTCTTGTGAATCACGCCGATACCACCCTCGCGGGCGATGGCAATGGCCATGTTGGCCTCCGTCACCGTGTCCATGGCGGCGGAAACAAACGGCAGATTCAACATGATGTTGCGCGTGAAACGCGTCTGAAGGCTGACCTCTTTGGGTAAAACATCGGAATAGGCGGGAATCAACAGGACGTCGTCAAACGTCAGTCCGTCAAGAGCAATTCTATCTGTAATAAAAGACATAATAACATACTTTTTATTACGTGCAAAAATAATATTTTTTTGCAAACGGACGAATGAAAAAAACGATAAAAAAGGTTATTTTTGCAAGCCCATTTCAAATGGGATGCAATTGTTTCATTATCAAAATCATATACAAATGAAAAAGGTTATCCATACCGACAAAGCTCCCGCCGCCATCGGTCCCTACAGCCAGGCTATCGAGGCCAATGGCATGTTGTTTATTTCAGGTCAGATCCCCGTTGACCCCGCCACTGGCATCGTGCCCGAAGGCATCAAGGCCCAGACGGAACAGGTGATGAAGAACATCGCCGCCATCCTCTTGGAGGCCGGTTATTCGTTCGACGATGTGGTGAAAACCACCTGCCTGCTGAGCGACATCGCCAACTTCGCCCCCATGAACGAGGTTTATGCCCAGTATTTCCTCGTCAATGCGCCTGCTCGCGCCGCCTTTGCTGTCCGCGACCTGCCCAAGGGCGTTTTGGTGGAAATCGAAACCATCGCTGTGAAGTAGCCGTTAGCCATTAGCCATTGGCCATTAGCAAAAACCATTAGCCAACAGCCAATCGCCAACAGCCAACATGAACTATCTCACTGTCAATAATGTATCTAAGTCGGTAGGAGAGAAAAAGCTGTTCCAGAACATCACCTTCGGCTTGGAGAAAGGCCAGAAGAGCGCGCTCATCGCCCGCAACGGCACGGGCAAGAGCACGCTCCTCAACATTATTGCCGGTCGCGATGTGCCCGATGAAGGCCAGGTGGTGATCCGCAACGACATTGTGGTCTCCTACCTGCCCCAGATGGACGGCTTCAACGATGACGATTCCGTGCTGAATGCCCTGTTTGATGAAGAGACGCCCGTGGTGCGCGCCGTGAAGGAGTACGAGACCTGCATCTCCCTGCTGGAGCGAAACCGACACGAACAGGTGCCCCAGAAACGCATGGACGACGCCATCCTTGAGATGGACCGCCTCAACGCCTGGGACTATGAATCCAAGGTAAAAGAGATTCTTTCCAAGTTCGGTATTCAGGATATTTTCAAGAATATCAATGAGTTGTCGGGCGGACAACGCAAAAAAGCCGCGCTGGCCAAAACCCTCATCGCCGACACCGACCTCCTCATCCTTGACGAGCCCACCAACCATCTGGATGTGGAAATGATCGAATGGCTGGAAAACTATCTCTCCTCCGCCAACATCACCCTCTTGATGGTGACGCACGACCGCGCCTTCCTCGACAAAGTCTGCAGCGACATCTACGAGCTGAGCAACGGCAATCTGTATCACTACAGGGGCAAATACGACTATTTTGTGGAGAAAAAGGCGGAACGTCTGGCCAACGAGGCCGCCGAACACGACCGCTTGCGCAATCTTTACCGCCGCGAACTGGAGTGGGTACACACCTCCCCGCAGGCACGCACCACCAAGGCCCGCGCACGCATCAACCAGTTTGAACAACTGCAAGAACAGATGGATCGCAAGGTGGAGGCCGCCCCCGAAGCTTTCAAGGTGCAATCCGAACGTATCGGACACAAGATTTTGGAAATCAGCCATCTGGATTTCGCCTATCCCGACCAGACCATCATTCGTGATTTTTCTTACATTTTCAAAAAAGGGGAAAAATGCGGCATCGTGGGCAAAAACGGCACAGGCAAAAGCACATTTTTGAAGATGATTATGGGGGAAGTGAAACCCGACGGCGGCAAAATCACACCCGGACTGACGATTCAATTTGGCTATTTTTCCCAAAACGGCATGGAATATGCCGGCAATAAGATTGTGCTGGAACTGGTGAAGGAACACGCCGAGGTGATCCGCATGGACAATGGCAACTATATCAGCGCTTCCCAATTTTTGAACCATTTTGGATTCCCATTTAGTCAGCAATACACCTATTATCAAGATCTTAGTGGTGGTGAAAAACGGAAACTCCACCTGCTCATCACCCTGCTCAAGAATCCCAATTTCCTCATTCTGGATGAGCCCACCAACGATTTTGACATTGACACCCTGAATCTTCTGGAGGATTTCTTGACGAACTTCGGCGGCTGCATGATCATCGTTTCCCACGACCGCTGGCTGATGAACAAGCTGGTGGACCATATCTTCGTGTTTGAGGGAGACGGGAAAATCAAGGATTATTACGGCAATTACACCGAATACCGCCAAATGAAAGACAAGGAGATGCGCATCCAAAAGCGTATCGAGAAGGCCAACCGGCCTGTAGAAGAGAAAGCGGTGCGCGAGGCTCCCAAAAACAAATTGACCTACAAGGAAAAACGGGAATTGGAGTCGTTGGAAACGGAAATTGAAGCGTTGGAACAGGAGAAAAGTGATATTGAGGGCAAGATGAGTGCGGGGCAAGGTACAGCGGACGAGTTTGCCGAATGGGGCCGTCGGTACGCGGAAATCAAAACCGTTTTGGAGGAGAAATCCAACCGGTGGTTAGAACTGAGTGAAAAAGACGCATAATATGATATTCAACCAATATTTTTACCATCCCGATCTGACACAACCCGTGGTGACGCTCAGCCAGGAGGAGTCGGAGCATTGTGTGCGGGCGCTGCGGCACCGCGCGGGCGACGAAGTGCTGCTGACCGACGGACTGGGCAACGAGGCACACGCCGTCATCCTGACCGACCATCCCAAAGCGTGCCAAGTGGAGCTGCACGATGTGCGCAGGGTGAAGGACACGGGCGCCCATCGGCTGCATCTGGCCATCGCACCCACCAAAAACATCGACCGTATAGAATGGCTGGTGGAAAAATGCGTGGAGATGGGCATCGAATCCATCCATTTTCTCCTCTGCGACAATTCGGAGCGGCCGCGCGTCAACATGGAGCGGATGCGGCGCATCGCAGTGTCGGCCCTCAAGCAGTGCCAGACCACCTGGCTGCCACCGATGGAGCTGGTCTCCTACCGCGACTTTCTGGAATCGCACGCCCAGATGCCCGCGGACAAGTACATCGCCTGGTGCGACGACGAGAACACCCGGCAGCTGGCCCGCGAATCGTTCCAGCACCAGGATGTGATCCTGCTCATCGGGCCGGAAGGCGACTTCAGCGCGGAAGAAATCGAGACGGCCCGACAGCACGGTTATACGGAGGTGAAACTGGGAAACCGCCGCCTGCGCACGGAAACCGCTGGCTTGTATGGATGCCTCCTTGTGGCTGTGAAAGACATCTAACAATCGTTTGTTCAAGAAAAACATATTGATTATGAAAAAGATATCCTTGTTTTTAACCTTTTTCCTGATGCTGCAAATCGGTGTGCAAGCGCAGGACGAGAATCCGAAAGTACAGCTCGCGGTGCGCGCCGGCCTTAACGGCTCCACATTGCTTATACCCAAAAGTACCATCCAAAATGAGAGTGCCTTTGGCTATAATTCAACGCAAAAAATGAAACTGGGTGCCACTGCCGGACTGGTGGCAGATATCCGGCTGAAAGAAAAACTGTACCTGCAAACGGGAATCTTATACACTTGGCAACGGACAGGACAGACCCAAACCGCCCAATATACTGACTCGTCAGCAGTTTATCATTCGTTAACTTCCGACAACATTTACACAACCCACCATCTAAAGGTTCCGTTGATGCTGTTTTACCATTCGTCTGCAGAAAAGAACCATTTTGTGGCCGGAGCCGGCATCTATGTGGATGCAGCCCTGGCGGGAAGAATCACCTATAATGGTTCTGAAGTGACTTCATCATCATCTGAGGGCCAAAAATCATATATAATGGCTGGTGATTTTAACCCTTATACCAAAGAACCTAAACAGATTCGCTACAGTTTGGCCGACGATGAGTTCATAAACACCTATCCGCTCAAAGAAGGACGTGTCCTCAACCGTATGGATTTCGGTATCTCTATGGAGTTGGGCTATCAAATCTCACAGTTCTACATTGGAGTGCATGCCGATTTCGGCCTGCTGAACATTATGAACCCGAATTTCACCCAACACAAATACGTGCAGCGCAATTTGAATTTTCAATTAATGGTTGGCTATCGGATTAACTAAATAACCTCCTTAACTCCCAAACCAACATTTCAACAGTTAAACACTTAAACAATTCAACAAAATGAAGCATCTCGGACCTCATGTAAGTGCCACAGGCGGCGTGGAGAACGCTCCCCTCAATGCCGAGAAAGTCGGGGCGACGGCTTTTGCCCTGTTCACCAAAAACCAGCGCCAGTGGGTGTCGCCACCGCTCACCTCCGCCTCCATCGACAAATTCAAGGCCAATTGTGCACGCGTGGTAATCACGCCGGAGTACATCCTGCCCCACGACAGCTACCTCATCAATCTGGGCCAGCCGGAAGCCGAGGCGTTGGAGAAATCGCGTGCCTCCTTCCTGGACGAGATGCGCCGCTGCGAGCAACTGGGCCTCACCATGCTGAACTTCCACCCCGGCAGCCACCTCAAGATGATTTCGCTGGACGACTGCCTGAAACGGATCGCCGAGAGCATCAACATCACGTTAGATAAAACAGAGAGCGTGATGGCCGTCATCGAGAATACGGCGGGCCAGGGCACCAATGTGGGATTCAGCTTCGAGCACATCGCCGCCATTATCGACAAGGTGGAGGACAAGAGCCGCGTGGGCGTGTGCCTCGACACCTGCCACACCTATTCCGCCGGGTACGACATCAAGACGGAAGAAGGCTATAAGAAAACTTTTTCTGAATTTGACACTATTATCGGGGCCCATTATCTGAAAGCTATCCACCTCAACGACACCAAGAAGGAATTTGCCAGCCGCGTGGACCGTCACGACAGCATCGGCAAAGGGTTGCTGGGAATGGATTTTTTCAAACGTTTTATGAAAGACCCCCGTTTCGACAATATGCCTATCATTCTGGAAACGCCCGACGAGAGTCTTTGGCCAGAAGAGATTGCCCTATTGCACAGTTTGGAAACGGAATAAGAATTCTACCGTCTTTTTGAACCCGAAGCGGGATAATATTCGTACGCCCCGATGTCGGGCACACCATTGCGCGCACGCCCCAACAAATCGGTGGTAATGCCCAGTCCTTCCATGCCGGCATCGATGGCCGGAGAGTTTTCCATTAGTTCAAGATTCTGATTATAAGAGGAGACAAACAATGGATTTTTATTGAACAGGCAGTTTACATAATGATTATCTGTTGTCGCTTCTTGTTTGAGAAGGCAGTTGCGGAACGTATAGGTTAAGTCGGCGCCGTTGCGTTTGGAGGTGGAAATCTCATTATCCAAGTAGCCGTAGATAATGGAATTATTGCACGTTAAGTTAGTATTACCAATATAGGTAACATCGCCGGATGTATAATAGTTATGTACGATGAAGGCTGGGTCGGTGCGGGCCTTTTGGGCATAATAGTTGCCCACCGTAACGTGGTTAAGGGTATAGTCGCCCACCTGGAGCACCACGCTGGCACTGCCGTTGTTGCTGATCTGGCAGTTGGTCATCTCCATATTGGCGGCCTCGGCAAACACACCGAAATCCTTGTTATTCTGAATGATAGTATTCTGGATGATAGTCTTGTTGTTCAAATATTCCAAAAGCGACGAAAGACGAATGCCCGTGGAGGAGTTGGTGATGACCGCATTGTTGATTATATTGTCTTCCGTGCCCTCGTTGATCCAGATATAGCCCCACTGGGCGTAGTCGTCGGAGAAGAAGCTCTCCCGCCGGTCGCCGCCAAAGTAAACAGGCTCATCCGCAGTGCCGTTCACTTGGATGTTGCCGTACCGATAAACCCAGATACCGCCGCCGCTGTGTACATAAATCCGGGTGCCGGGGTCAATAGTGAGCTTGCCCAACGAGTCCACCACGGCCCAGCCGAAAATCACCCAAGGCTTGTCGTTGGTCCAATGTACATGCTCATGTTCGTGAGCCACAATGTAATAGGGCATGGATGAGATATTGTGGTGGTCGGGAAGGATGAAGTGCGCATCCTGCCCGAAGGCGACCAGCTGCACAGCCTGCCGTCGGTTGGTGTTGTAGAACAAGACCGAATCGGTGATGAGGAACGGGTTGTTCTGATTACCCGGGTCAATGTTCACCTTCACAAAAACGAAAATGCTGTCGTGGCCCGGAATCTCCACCTCATGGAATTCACGTCCAGAAACACCATCTACATTGATGCTGTAAAACGATTGTCCACTGCCGGCCAGAAAGATGTCCAACTTCACGGGCTCCTTGCTGGGATTATAAACGGTGAAGCTGCGCGTGACGGATGTAAGGGTTGTGAAGACCGTATCAAACATCAGCGTGTCGGTGGAAAACACCAGCTTCACATCCGTATTGTAGTTGTGCCGATGGCAACTGTTGAAGGAGAGCAAGCAGCCAGCGGCGCACAGCAGTCCGCACAACATCGTCAGGACACTTGTTTTTATAAAGGAGAAGATATTTTTTTCTGTCATAAAATTTCTTGTTGTTTCGGTAAAATATCAGCCCATGTATAACGTACATCGGTCAAAAATAGTGCGCAGGCGGGTACAGAAGTGCCGGCTTGGCAGCGATTTTTTTCCAAAATTATTTGGTTGAATTCTTCAGTTGTCAGGCGTCCGCGCCCCACGTCCAACAGGGTACCCACAATGGCCCGCACCATATTGCGCAGGAAACGGTTGGCCGTGATGGTGAAGACGAGTTCCTCGTCGCGCTGCTCCCACTCGGCACGCATCACGTGGCAGATGAAGTTGTTGACCTGGGTGTGCACTTTGGAAAAACTGGTGAAATCCTCGTGCTGGCACAGCAAGGCTGCCGCCTCATTCATACGCTCAACTTCCAACGTCTGATGATAACGGAGTCGGAAGGGATAGGTGAAAGGATTCTTGGCAATGGAAATGTGATATTGGTAGGTGCGTTCCTGGGCATCGAAACGTGCGTGGGCATTATCGTTCACGGCAAAAATCGAGTATATGGCAATGTCGGGGGGCAGAAAGCTGTTGAGTTGGTCAGCCAATTGCCGGCATCGTTCCGCATCCCATGCCTCTGGATAATCGAAATGGGCGTAGAAGCATGAGGCATGTACCCCCGTGTCCGTCCGCCCGCAGCCGGTAATGGGTATGCGCTCGCTGTGCAGAAGCAGCGAGAGGCATTTCTCCAACGTTTCCTGCACGCTTGGGTGGTCGGGCTGGATTTGCCATCCGAAATAGGCGGTTCCATTATAGGCAAGATGTATGAAATAGCGCATAATCAGTATCTTGGATGATGAAGGGCAATATTGCTTCGGATAAAATCTCTGTCCAGATGGGTGTATATCTCCGTGGTGGTAATGCTTTCGTGGCCCAGCATCTGCTGCACGGCGCGCAGGTCGGCACCGCCGTTGATGAGGTGCGTGGCGAAAGAGTGGCGGAACGTGTGCGGACTGATAGTCTTTTCGATGCCGGCCATCTTGGCCCATTTTTTCACCAGCATGAAGACCATCTCCCGCGTGAGGTGCGTGCCGCGCTTGCTCAGGAAAAGGTAGTCCTCTTCGCCCTTCCGTATTTTGACATGCTCCCGTGCGCCGTGCCAATACAGCTCCACCATCTTGCGGGCCATGTCGCCGATGGGCACGAGCCGTTCCTTGTTGCCCTTGCCCACCACCTTGATGAAGCCTTCGTTGAAAAACAGGTTGGAGAGGCGCACCGTGACCAGCTCGCTCACGCGCAGGCCGCAGCCGTACAGCATCTCCACCATGGCGCGATTGCGATGGCCCTCCGGTGTGCTGAGGTCGATGACGTTGATAATGGCCTCGATCTCTTCCACAGAGAGCACATCCGGCAGGTGCAGTCCTATTTTGGGCGCGTCCAGCAGGGCGGTCGGATCGTCCGTCAAGGTGCCATCGTACAGCAAGAATTTGTAAAAAGCCCGTAAGCCAGAAATGATACGTGCCTGCGACCGCGCCGTGATGCCCTTTTCGTACAAATCCTGAATGAAGGCCTGAAGATCTTCCAACACAACATCTTCCATCTTTTTACCTTCCAAAAAAGAGTCCAACAGCGTCACATCGTGCAGATAGGCTTCCACACTTTTGGGCGACAGACCCTTCTCGTACATCAGGTATTGTTTGAAACGGACAATCAGGGGGTTCATATATTCAAATCCTGTTCGATGGCGATACGGAGCATGTTGAGGGCGGCATGGGCAGCCCGTTCCACAATCTGCTGACGGCCCGTGCGGTTGCCGAAATGAAACTCTTTGGTAATCAAGCGGACGGGGGTGGCGATGGCAATCCACACGGTGCCCACGGGTTTCTGCTCGGTGCCGCCGCCGGGGCCGGCAATGCCCGAGGTGGCGATGGTGTAGTCCACGTCGAAGAGACCCATGGCGTTCAGGGCCATGTCGCTGACTACCTGCTCGCTCACTGCGCCACGCCGTTTGAGGTTGTCCTCGCGCACGTTGAGCAGGTCGCGCTTGATGTCGTTGCTGTACGATACGATGGAGCCCTGGAAATAGCGCGAGCTGCCGGGCACTTTGGTAATCAGGTGCGCAACATAGCCGCCCGTGCAGCTTTCCGCCGTAGCCAAGGTCTTGTTCGCCCTGACCAACAGCCGTCCCACCACCTCCTCCAAGTCGATGTCCTCATCGGTGAAGGCGTACTCTTTCGTCAGGGTTTTCAGCTTTTGGAACTGCTCGTCCAGCACTTGCAACAGCTCCTCGCGGTTGTCGCTTTGTCCCGTCAGGCGCAGGCGTATGATGCCCGGCTTGGGCAGGTAGGCCAACTTGAGCTCGGCGGGCAACTCCCGCTCGTAGTCCACCAGCATGTCCGACAGCCCGCTCTCGGTGATGCCCGTGCATTGCAACACGCGGTATTCGATGGCATGATGCCGTTCATCGCGGCTTTTGAGACGGGGCAGAACCTCATCCTTGAGCAGCCGTTCCATCTCGAAGGGAACGCCCGGCAGGGCGATGAGCACTTTCCCGTCGTTCTCCACCCAAAGGCCCGGGGCGGTACCCAACGGATTGGAAAGCACGGTGCAGCCGTCCGGCACCAGGGCCTGCTGACGGTTGGTTTCCGTCAGTTCCATGCCTCGGGCGGCAAACAGCTGCGTGACGTGTTCAAGGGTTGGCTTATCCATTATGAGCGAGCGCTGGAAAATGATGCAGATGACCTTCTTGGTGATGTCGTCCTTGGTGGGCCCGAGACCGCCGGTCATAAGCACAATGTCGGTTTTGGCCAGTGCCGTATTGACGGCCTGCCGGATATCTTCCTCGTTGTCGCCGATGGTCAGCACGTCGGTGATGGAAAATCCGGCCAGCGCCATCTGCTGGCCGATGAAGGCGGCGTTGGTGTTCACCACCTGGCCAATCAGTAATTCGTCTCCTATGTTAATCAGTATCATATCGTTGTTTGTGTTGTTCTCTTAATGTCAATACTTCTATGCGTTGTTGCATATCCAGAAGATACGGGTTGTTGGGATATTGCTTCTGGAGCGGCTCGTTGAGCTTTTTCAACCATTCCAGTTTTTCATTTTCCTCAAAAAAACTGCACCGGTTATAACTTTGATACAAAGCAATATAAGAAGCTATCTTGTCGGGGTGCTTTTGGATGAAATCCGTAAGATATGCCTTATGTTGTTTCGTCATGGGAACATAACAACGCTCAATATACGCCCGCACGGAATCGTCCTCCAAATATCGCTGGCAGAGGACAAGCAGTTTGTCGGCGGAATCCGCAAAGACATTCAAGGCGCTGTCCAGCTGACCCACCAGCACGGCCTCTTCGCTGCCTTCCACATGGTATCCGCGGATGAGGTTATTGGCATCGGCGGTTATGCGGATATGGTCGCCGCCCTGTGCTATTGTGGTGAGTGTGTTGTCGTTAGACAATAGAATTTGGTACATCATCGGAGTGGAAGCACGCTCCTTTTCGGATTGCGTACGGGCTTGGATGTCGAAACGGAACTGTCCATCTTTCAACCTCATCGAATCAATAAAGCAAAGGCCGTCGGAAGTGATGTAGGCCAGCCGTATTTTCTCATGAGCGGCATTGTTCAGCGTACCCCCAATCACAATCCGGTTTTTGTCGGACTGGCAAGAGGCCAAAGCCATACAGAGGATGAAAAGGTACAATATTTTTTTCATGGCAGACTATTGGGCGGGGTTCGTTGAAAAGTCCGCTGTGGAAGCCAACGTGCAATCCGCCGGTTTTGGGGTGATGTTTTCGCAGCCGCAGTTCCGGTCGCGACGATGTTTCCGCACCCCGTTGATTTTCGGGGAGCAGGAAGTGGCAAACAGAGCCAGGATGCCGATTATCAAAATGATTCTTTTCATCTTATTATAAATAGGCGGCAAAAGTACGATTAATTTGCGAGGTGGTTCATCTTCATAAATCCGATTCCGGAAATAAAAAAGCGTGGTTTCGTGTTTTTTTCTATTTTTGCCAAAATTTTACTTATGCGAAACGTAATTGCAACTTTTTTATTGTTAACGATTTGCATGTTTTCGATGGCGCAGGTTCAATATGATGTGGAGCCTGAAATTGAGGCCATTCAGTCGGATTATATCAAAGTGTGGGATAAAGTTGGTGAAATGAAGGGGTATCGCGTGCAGATTATGGCCGTTACAGGCACCAACTCCCGCAACACGGCGGAAAACGAACGTGCTCTTTTCCAAGCCCGCTTCCCGGAAATTCCGGCCTATATCTCTTATACGGAACCCTATTTCAAAATCCGGGTGGGCAACTTCATGACCCGTCTGGAAGCCTACAAGGTGCTGGTGGATATTCGCGACATGTACCCGGGTGCCTACATCACCATCGACAAAATCAATTACAAAAATTAAAAATCCCTCCTATGAAAATAATTGATGGCAAGGCATGTGCCCAGCAGATTAAAGCCCAGATTGCAAAAGAAGTGGAAATGATCAAGGCCATCGGGTTCCGTGTGCCAAAATTGGCCATCATCCTGGTGGGCGACCGCCCCGACAGCATGTCGTATGTGAAAAGCAAGGAGAAAACCTGCCTGTCGCTCGGTATGGACTGCCAGACTTATCTGCTGCCCGCCACAACGGCGGAGCGGGACATTCTGGACCTCGTGGACCGCTTGAACAACGACCGCTCGGTGGATGCCGTCCTCATCCAGTTGCCGCTGCCCGACCATTACGACAGCGCCCGCATCTTGGAATCCATTGATTACAGGAAAGATGCCGATGGCCTGCACCTGATGAACGTGGGCCTGCTGCATCTGGGCGAACCATACGTGATGCCCTGCACGCCCAAAGGCATTATGACATTGCTGGAAACCAACAACATAGAAGTGGCTGGCCAACATGCGGTGGTAATCGGGCGCAGCCAGCTGGTGGGAGAGCCCACAGCGCAGCTGCTCATCCGCCAGAACGCTACGGTGACGCTTTGCCACTCGCACACCCGCCATTTGTCGGACATAACCCGTATCGGTGACATCATCATCACGGCAGCGGGCCATCCCAACCTGCTGAAACCGGAGGATTTCAAGGAGGGTGCCATCCTCATCGACGTGGCCATCAACCGCACGGAGGAAGGCTTGGAGGGTGACGTTTACAGCCCTCGCACACGCGAGGCGCTGGAGCAGCGGCTTGGCGCCGCCACCCCCGTGCCCGGCGGCGTGGGTCCCATGACCATCGCCATGCTCATGCAGAACGTGCTGGACATGTACAAGACCCGCAACAAGTAAAAAAAAGTTAATTTTCCCTTTTAGAAATACAAGTCCCGCTCGCCGGCCTTGATGCGCTCGATGCGCTTCAAAAGCTCGTCGTGGAACTTCTCATCCACATTCACGAGGTTGTTCTCGATGACCTTCCAACCCTTGGCGGCCACCTTGGGAGAGGCGTAATCAACCAGATACTCGCTCAGCGTGAGGATAGCGTTGGGCGTGCAGTAGCGTTTGATAAAGCCCGGCACGCTGAACTCCATAAAGTGTTCGCCCGTGCGCCCCAGACGATAACATGCCGTGCAGAAGCTTGGGATGTAGTTGCCGTCCAACAGTTCCTCAATGATGTCGCCAAGGTTGCGGTCGTCGCCAATCTTGAACTGTTCGCGGTGCAGGTTCTGGTCTTCCTGCTTGTCGCTGTTCTTCTCGGTCTCTTCGTGATGGTATTTGTAATCACCGATCTGCAGGTTGGTGCCGCCATCGATTTGCGAGATGCCGTATTGGATGGCCTTGGCACGGAACGCTGCATCTTCGCGGGCGGTGAGGATCATGCCCGTATAAGGCACTGCCAGACGGAAGATGGCGATGATTTTCTCGAACGTGTCATCATCCACAAAGTACTTCTTGTCAATATCCAAACCGGAAGCGTCCTTGATGCGCGGGAAGGAGATGGTGTGCGGTCCCACATTGAAGCAGGCTTCCAAGTGGTTGGTGTGGCGAATCATGGCCATCACCTCGAAGCGCCAGTCGTAGAGGCCGAAGAGGATGCCGAGGCCGTTGTCGTCGATGCCGGCCTGCTGGGCGCGGTCCATAGAAGTGAGCCGCCATTCGTAGTTGCCCTTGATGGTGTTGGCGGGATGATACCATGAGTAGGCTTCCGGATGGTAGGTCTCCTGGAAAATCTGGTACGTGCCGATGCCGGCCTCTTTCACAATGCGGAAACCTTCCACATCCAGCGGGGCAGCGTTGATGTTGACACGGCGGATGGAGCCGTTGCCCTTCTTCACCGAGTAGGCCAACTTGGTAGTGTGTGCGATGTACTCGGGCGAGTATTTTGGTGACTCGCCATAAACAAGGATTAATCGTTTTTGGCCGTCGTCTTCCAGTGCCTCGATGTTGCGCACGAATTCTTCGTCGGTGAGAGTGGTGCGCACCTGCTCATGGTTGGAGGAGCGGAAGCCGCAATATTTGCAATTATTAACGCAGTAGTTGCCCACATAGAGCGGGGCGAAGAGCACGATGCGGTTGCCATAAATACGGCGCTTCAGCTCGCGGGCACCTTCTTTGATCTCTTCCACCAGCTCCGGCTCGGTGGTGTTGATGAGCACTGCCGTCTCTTCCAAGGTGAGGCGGTTCTTGTCCAAGGATTTTTGGATGATCTCACGCACGCGCTCGGGTGTGCTTTTCGTGTTGTTGATGTAATCCCATATTTCATCTACATCGATGAAGGGTTTTCCGATTTCGTCGGGAATGCGACATTTTTCAGGATGAAATTGCATGTTGTTATGTGTTTTAAAATGTTGTTATTTGCTAAAGTGGGGAATAGGGTACAGGAAACAGTGGTCAGGGTACAGTTTTTGGTTTCCTCTCACGCGGATTTTGTCACCACGGCTTTGGCCTCGATATGTTCGATGCGGCCCAGCTTTCCGGACAGGGCGTTGATCTGGTTGGTGTCGCCTTCGACAATGAGGGAAATCACCGCGACGGAACTGTCACGGAAAGGCAGGCCCTGTCGGGCCAGAATGATGTCGGCATATTGGGAAATCACCGCGTTGACCAGCGGTGCGACGGCGCGGTCCTTGACCAGCACCGTAACGGTTCCAATTCTCTTTTCCATCAGTGCAACTTTTGGATTAGGTGATTGTTTTTATTACGGCGGCAAAAGTACAAAAAAAAACGTATCTTTGCCGCCCGAAAACGTGGACAGATTTGTAATGATTGCAACCACATAAAAAAATGCTAAAAACATTTCCCACACGTTTTCCGTAATTTTATTTAATAACCTTTAATAACGTTAGTTATGAGCTATCTATTCACATCTGAATCAGTATCTGAAGGACACCCGGACAAACTGTGTGATCAAATTTCAGACGCTTTGTTGGATTCGTTCCTGGCGCAGGATCCCGAATCAAAAGTGGCTTGCGAAACTTTGGCCACCACCGGACTGGTGGTATGTGCCGGCGAAGTGAAAACCAATGCCTATGTCTCTATCGACGATGTCGTTAGAGGAGTTATCAAGGAAATCGGCTATGACAAGAGCGACTACCAATTCGACTACAAGTCGTGCGGGATCATGTCCACCATCCACGGCCAATCGCCCGATATCAACCAGGGCGTGGAGCGCACCAAGGTGGAGGAGCAGGGCGCCGGCGACCAGGGCATGATGTTCGGCTATGCCTGCAACGAGATGGACAACTACATGCCGCTGCCCATCGAGCTGGCGCACCGGCTGGTGCAGGAATTGGCCGCCATCCGCAAGGAGGGCAAGCAGATGACGTACCTCCGCCCTGATGCCAAGTCGCAGGTCACGGTGAAATATTCCGACGACGGTATTCCCGAAGGCATCGACACCATTGTGCTTTCCACGCAGCACGACGAGTTCGACAAGGACCGCGCCATGCTGAAAACCATCGAGCAGGATATCCGCAACATCCTCATCCCGAGGGTGGTGGCCAGCTGTCCCGACAACATCAAGAAATTGTTCGACCGTCGTTATAACTTATATGTAAATCCCACCGGCAAGTTCGTGGTAGGCGGGCCGAACGGCGACACGGGCCTCACGGGGCGCAAGATCATCGTGGACACCTACGGTGGTCGCGGTGCGCACGGCGGCGGTGCCTTCTCCGGCAAGGATCCCTCCAAGGTGGACCGCTCGGCGGCCTACGCCACCCGTCATATTGCCAAGAACATGGTGGCCGCCGGCTTGTGCGACCAAGTGCTCGTGCAGGTGGCCTACGCCATCGGCAAGGCCAAACCCGTGGGCCTCTATGTGAACACCTACGGCACAGCCAAGGTGAATATGACGGACGGCAAAATCGCCAAGATAATCGAAAACATCTTCGACATGCGCCCGCACGCCATCATCGAGCGCTTCCAGCTGAAGAACCCCATCTACCAACCTACCGCCTCCTACGGGCATTTTGGCCGCGACTGCTATGAGAAAAAGGTGAACGGCAAGAAAATCACCTTCTTCCCATGGGAGAAACTGGATTACGTCAAATCCATCAAAAAGGCTTTTGACTTAGACTAATATTATATATGTATCACGGTATGAAAGCATACGTTTTCCCAGGACAAGGTGCGCAGTTCTCCGGCATGGGGCACGATCTGTACGAACAGTATCCGTTAGCCAAGGAAATTTTCCATCAGGCAGACGACATTCTTGGATTTTCTTTGTCTGAAACCATGTTTCACGGCACAGAGGAGGAGCTGAAGCAGACCAAGGTCACCCAGCCGGCGGTGTTCCTGCACGCATACGTGGCCTACCGTTGCTTGGCAACCGATAAACCCGACATGGTGGCTGGCCACTCATTAGGCGAGTTCACTGCGCTGGCGGCCAACGGCTGCCTCACGTTTGAGGATGCGCTTCGGCTGGTCAGCAAGCGGGCCCACGCCATGCAGCGCGCCTGCGAGTTGTGCGAGTCGGGCATGGCCGTCGTCCTGAAGTTCGACGATGCCGTGGTGGAAGAGGTATGCGCGACCATCCATGACGAGGTGGTGGTACCGGCCAACTACAACAGTCCGCAGCAGTTGGTGATCTCCGGCAGCAAACGCGGGCTGGAGCTGGCCATGGAAAAACTCCGGGAAGCCGGAGCCAAACGCATGATGATGCTCAACGTGGGCGGGGCTTTTCACTCGCCGCTGATGCAGCCGGCCCAAGACGAGCTGGCCGAGGCCATACGGGAAACGCACTTCCACGAACCCATCTGCCCCATCTACCAGAACGCCACGGCTACCGCCTCCACGGATCCCGACACCATCCGGCAAAACCTGCTGTCGCAGTTGACGCATCCGGTGCGGTGGACACAGTCCGTGCGGCAGATGATTGCCGACGGAGCCGCATCGTTCCATGAGTTCGGACCCAGCACCACTCTATGCGGACTGATCCGGCGCATTGACCCCTCTGTGGAAACCATCGGTCTATAAAAAAATGGGAATCAACCGTCAGGAAGATTCCCTTTTTTTTCATAAATCTTTTAATCCTCTAATTATCAACCCGAAAAAATATTAACGTATTTTTGTTAATAATAAATGGCGATTTCACGATCCCGATATGGGACCTATTTTCTATTTTAGCAGACTGAAAAAATTCCACCGGAAAATTCAGCTATAATATTCTACTTTAACTAATTACGCTAAAGGGACCAACTGATTGGATTGTCTGTTTTTGCTCCGCTTGGCATCAAACCATCACCTTTGTAATATAATAAACACATATTGAGTAAAGCCTATGAATAATGATTTATCTCTTTTCGGTTTCGAAGACGATTCTGTAGCGGAAACGCTCACCACTACCGGCGAGACGCCGAAGGTTTCGGAATTGCTTCAATCTCGCGAAAATGCCATCCAAAAGATGTCGCAGCAGGCGGAAACGGATGAATTCGTTACTTCTGCGGCTGAACAGGAAATATCTTCCATGAAAGACACTGCTGCATCAAACCCGAAAAAGACCTACACGAAGAAAGAGATCTTGGCCGACGTGGTCCGTTATTTCAACGGCGACGAGCTGGCTGCCGGCGTATGGATTGACAAGTACGCCTTGAAGGACAAGAACGGAAACCTGCAGGAAAGGACGCCGGAAGACATGCACCACCGCATGGCCAGCGAGTTCGCCCGCATCGAGAAACGCTATGCCAACCCGATGAGCGAAGAACTCATCTTCTCCCTGTTTGACCATTTCCGCTATATCGTGCCTCAAGGCAGCCCCATGGCGGGCATCGGCAATCACGACCAGATTGTCTCCCTGTCCAACTGCTTTGTCATTGGCAACGAGGGTGATTCCGACTCTTACGGCGGGATCATGAAGATGGACGAGGAGCAGGTGCAGCTGATGAAACGGCGCGGTGGCGTGGGCCACGACCTGTCCGACATCCGTCCCACGGGCAGCCACGTGCAAAACTGCGCATTGTCGTCCACCGGCGTGGTGCCTTTCATGGAACGCTATTCCAACTCCACCCGCGAGGTGGCCCAAGACGGCCGTCGCGGGGCCCTGATGCTTTCCATCTCCATCAAGCATCCCGATGCCGAGAAGTTCATCGATGCCAAGATGACGGAGGGGAAAGTCACCGGTGCCAATGTTTCGGTGCGCCTTGATGATGATTTCATGCGCTGCGCCCAGAACAACGAAACTTATACGCAGACATTTCCAATCTACTCCGAAAATCCCAAGTTCAAACAGGATATCGATGCCTCCAAGTTGTGGAAGAAAATCATCCACAACGCCTGGAAGTCGGCTGAGCCGGGCGTGCTTTTCTGGGACACCATCCGTCGCGAGTCGGTGCCCGACTGCTACGAGGATGAGGGTTTCAAGACCGTCTCCACCAATCCCTGCGGTGAGATTCCCCTCTGCCCGTACGACAGCTGCCGCCTCATCGCCATTAACCTATACAGCTATGTTGAACACCCCTTCACCGACCAGGCATACTTCAACATGCCGCTCTTCAAACAGCATGTGCAGTATGCCCAACGGCTGATGGACGACATCATCGATCTGGAGCTGGAAAAAATTGACCAGATTCTTTCCAAGATTGAAAAAGACCCGGAGAACGAGAGCATCAAGCGGGTGGAAAAAGAGCTGTGGCTGAAGATCCGCCGCCAGTCCACCAAGGGCCGCCGCACGGGTCTGGGCATCACGGCGGAGGGCGACATGCTGGCCGCATTGAACATCCGTTACGGCTCCGACGAGGGCAATGCCTTCTCCACGGAAGTACACAAACAACTGGCCCTGGCTGCCTACCGTTCCTCCGTGAACATGGCCCGGGAGCGTGGCGCATTCCCCGTCTATAGCTGCATCAAGGAGGGCCACAACCCCTTCATCCAGCGTATTCAGAAAGCCGACCCGAAGCTGTATGACGACATGGTGCGCTACGGACGGCGCAACATCGCCCTGCTGACTATCGCCCCCACGGGCAGCGTCAGCATCTGCACGCAGACCACCTCCGGTATCGAACCCGCCTTCAACGTGGCCTACAAGCGTAAACGCAAAATCAACCCCAACGACATCAACATCTCCAAAACCATCGTCAAGGACGAGATGGGCGACAGCTTCGAGGAGTATATGGTCTTCCATCCCAAATTCGTGGTCTGGGCCGAAACCCAAGGCTACACCTTTGAGCAGATGAAGCAGATGAGCGAGAAAGAGGTGATGGCGCTGGTGGAGAAATCCCCCTATTTCAAGTCCACTGCCGCCGACACCGACTACCTTAAGAAGGTGGAACTTCAAGGCTCTGTGCAGAAATGGGTGGACCACTCCATTTCTGTTACGGTGAACCTGCCCAACAACGTGTCGGAGCAGACCGTGGCCGACCTCTACCTCAAAGCTTGGCAGTGCGGCTGCAAGGGCTTGACCGTCTATCGCGACGGATCCCGTACGGGCGTGCTGACATCCATCTCGGAAAAGAAACCCGAGGAGAACAAAAACAACCTCCCCAAGAACTTCAAACGCCCGAAAGAGCTCCATGCCGACATCATCCACTTCAAGAACAACAACGAAGACTGGGTGGCCTACATCGGCTTGTATAATGGCAAACCGTACGAAATCTTCACCGGCAAGACGGGCGAGGAGAGTTTCCAACTTCCCAAATGGGTAGAACACGGCATCATTATCAAGAACAGACACGAAGACGGCACCAAGTCGTACGATTTCAAATACTACGACAAGGCCGGCTATGAGGTGCGCCTCTGCGGATTGGACCGTTGCTTCGATCAGGAATTCTGGAACTATGCCAAGATGACCTCTGCCCTGTTGCGCAACGGCATCCCGGTGACCAACATCGTGAACATCATCTCCAGCCTCAACTTCCGTCAGGAGAGCATCAATTCGTGGCGCAACGGTGTGTGCCGCGCTTTGAAGAAATTCATCCAAGACGGCACCAAGCAGGAAGGCACCGAGTGCCCGAAATGTCACCAGAAAGGCACGATGGAGTTCAAGGAGGGCTGTCTGGTATGCACTGCCTGCGGCTACTCCAAATGCGGTAACTAAAGTTCCTCCAATATGGCAGACGACCACAGCAACATTATCAATGTGTTCATCCCCTGTCAGATGGACATCTTCCAATCCGGAACCGCTGCCAGCACTTTCACGGTGCTGCAACGGTTGGGGCTGATTTGCCAATACATTGACGAACAGACCTGCTGCGGCAAACGGTTCTATATGCAGGGCGAGATTGAGTATGCGCAGAACATGGGCTTGCACGTCATCAACAACCACGACGTAAACCTGCCCTTCATCATCCCGGACTCCTCCTGTGCCGGCTTCATCAAGCAGTATTACAAGAAGTTGCTGGAAAACAGCCAACCTCCGCAGACCCTCAAGGCCTTCATCTCGCACATCTACGAAATCTGCGACTACATTGTCAATATCAAGAAGGTGGAAACGCTTGGCAACATATTCAACCATAGGGTTTTCTATTTCAAAAGCTGTTCGGCGCGAAACCTGTACCCCGCCAACGATGCACCGGAAATCCTATTGCGCAATACCCGGGGACTGGATCTTTTGACCGATGACAATATACACGGTTGTTGCGGAGCCAACGGTCGGTTTTCTGCCGTCAACCCGGTGGTAGCCGAAGCTATGACGGGCGAAATCATAAACCAAATCTACAACATGGGCGCCGAATACATCACCTCCACCGACATCCATTGCCTCCAAATGATGGATGCCTATAAGGAAGCCCATAACGTAGGTATCGAAATTATTCATATTGTTGACATTTTAAAAGGGGAAGACGAAGAATAAGGAAAAAGTGTATCTTTGCCGCCTTATTTGTAAAAATTTATCCTTTTTTTGTCAATAATATCAGAATAAGACATTTTATGAAGAAAATCTGCCTGTTTGGGGCTTTTATCCTGTTTTTTTTCACTTCTTTTGCACAAGAAATCCAATTTACACTGCTTCAATCTTCAAATCAGGAGGCTGTTATCCGTGTTGATTTCCCAAATTACTATACTCATTCCGTCATGGTTGATGGCCAGCGGATGGCTTTATTGTCCATGCCAGAAGCATATCCCATCAATGTGGTGGGCAATCCGCAACTGCTTCAGACGGCCACCTCGCTGATGATTCCTGAAAACAGTGTACCCACGGCTGAAATCTTACATTCCAGCTATCAAACGGTTACTGATTTCGAGTTGGCACCGTCCAAAGGCACCCTTTACCGGAATATAAACCCTCAGGATATTCCCTACCAGAAAGGACCCGCCTATTGGCAGGATAAGATGTTCTACAACGACACTGTCACGTTGGGGGATTCCTATCAACTGCATGACTATCACGGCATACCGGTCCGTTTCTACCCGTTTGCCTACAACCCTGTCCGAAAAGAGTTGAAAGTCTATTCCAGCATCACCGTGCGTATCCGCTTCAATAGCACCACCGACATTCAGCACCCAAGCAGGATTTCCAAAACATTTAAGGATATCTACCAGAATCATTTCCTGAACTATCACACCATGCGTTCCACGCCGTTGGAGGAAAATGGTGCGATTCTCATCCTCGCCCCGGAGGAGTTCTGTGCAGCCATGCAGCCCTACGCGGACTGGAAAATCAAAAACGGTTATCCCACGGAAATCGTCTCCCTTTCCACGATTGGAAACACGAGCAGCGCAGTAAAGAACTACATCACCAATTATTACAACAGCCATAACCTTACTTTTGTTCTGCTGGTTGGTGACAGCGGAAAATTCCCCACCATCACGGCAAACGGAAACATCAGCGACAACTACTATGGCGAAATTGCGGGCAACGACAACTACGCGGATGTCATTATCGGCAAAATATCGGCGGAAACGGTTGACCATGTCAACACACAAGTGGACCGTTTTCTCCAATATGAGCAGAATCCACCGGAGACATCCCATCTCCCCGTCTTCTGCGGCATCGCCTCCGATCAGGGTCCAGGAGACAACAACGAATATGACTACACACACATCCGAAACATAGACAATATCCTCCAAAACTATACCTATACATCCGGTTATGAGTTTTTCGAGGGCAGTCAGGGTGGGTTGGACGCTTCAGGCAATCCCACAGCCACCCAGGTGGCCAACGCAATAAATTCTGGCGTGGGTATCATCAACTACTGCGGGCACGGAGATTACGACATGTGGGTATCTTCCAGTTTCAGTAATTCCAACGTTCAAAATCTAACCAACTACAACAAATTGCCCTTCATCATCTCAGTAGCCTGTCAGAACGGCAACTATAGCGGGAAAAACTGTTTCGCGGAAGCCTGGATGCGCGCCACCAAAAATGGTCAGCCCACTGGGGCGGTAAGCACGCTGATGTCCACCATCAACCAATCGTGGAACGAGCCCATGTGCGGCCAAGACCGCATGATCCAGCTTCTGACAGGAGCCAACAACACGCCGCAAAGACACACTTTCGGTGGCATCGTTTTTAACGGTTTCCTGCACATGCTGGACACCTACTCCAATTCTTCCAATTCCGAGGCTGTCAAAACGGCCCGTACCTGGGTTATATTTGGTGATCCCTCCTTGTTGGTGCGCACCGCTGTGCCACAACCGCTGAACCTCAACTATACGAACTCCGTCGTCGAAAGCACTCCCAACATCACATTCTCCTCCCCTGTGGAAAATGCAAAAGTGACGCTTTCCTACCATAACCAGGTGTTCGGCACCGGTTCTATTTCCAATGGAACACTTCTCATGAACCTGCCGACCAACACGATTCCAGGCGATACCATCTGTGTGGTGGCCACACATCCCAACTACATTCCCTTTGTCGGCACCCTGACCTTCATCCCCAATAACGGTCCGTATGTGCTGTCCGAATTATTCACCCTGAATGATAACGGCAACCACGACGGTAATGCCGATAATGGGGAGACCGTCAACATTGATATGAATTTCCATAATATCGGAAACCAGAATGCCAGCAACATCCAAACCGTTCTCAGCACCAACAATCCTCACATTACCATCATGAAAGGCACGTTGAATTTGTCCCAGTTGGGTGTTGGGGCGAACACTGTCAGCCAAGGTGCTTATAAGTTCAAGGTGGCGGACAATGCACCTGCTTTTGAAACCGCCAATTTTACACTTATGCTTACCTACAACGGAGAAGCCAAACAGCAGGAGTTCTCCATTCCGCTGCACGCCCCACAACTTGCCATCAACAACCTCACTGTTTTGGATACCGCCGGCAATCGTAACGGTCGTTTGGATTTTGGTGAAAAAGCCACTCTGCTTGTCAATGTGGGCAATGTGGGCAATGGTTCGTCAGCCAACGGTTCTGTATATGTGAGCAATCCTGACGGAAAACTTAAATTCCTCCGTGGAGCGCAATTCGTTCCCGCCTTGCAAACCACCCAATCGCATGAGGTTCCTTTTTATATCCAAGTGAAATCCGATGTCACCGAACCGACTATCACCATCCTGCATATTGCCTACTACTCTGGTGATTATACTATCATCCAAGATATTCCATTGAGAATCGGAGCATCCATCGAGGATTGGGAATCCGGTGATTTCACAACCTACGAATGGCAGAACGACAACAGCCATCCTTGGGTCATCACCACGAAATATCCGTACGAGGGCACGTATGCTGCCAAATCCGGCACTATCAACAATAACCAGTCCAGCACATTGTCCATCCGTATTGAGGTTGGACAACCCGATACGCTCTCCTTTTACTACAAAGTCTCTTCGGAAGAAGGGTATGATTTTCTTAATTTCTATATAAACGGGACCAAAAAAGATGCTTGGAGCGGAGAGATTGATTGGACGAAAGCGCAGTATATTATTCCCGCAGGCCAACATACGCTCAAATGGGAATACAAAAAGGACCAGATGATGTCATCCGGCAACGACATGGCCATGCTTGACCTTATCAATCTGCCTATCGCCGCCAAGTCGGGTGTGGGCATTGAAGAAGTGGTCTCCACCAACGAGATTTTGGTATATCCCAACCCCACCCGCGACATGGTGAAAATCCACTCTCCGGAAGCCCGTCCCATGCAATACCAGCTTTTGGACCTCTCCGGACGTGTCTTGCTGCAAGGCGAGTTTACAGGAGATAAAACCCTTTCCCTGGCATCCTGTGCCAACGGCATCTATCTGATGCGTCTGACCGACCGTCAACATATTGTAAAAACCTTTAAAATCGTAAAACAGTAATGAGCAAACGGGTTATTCTGGTCGTCAACGATGACGGATATGAAGCCAAAGGCCTGACCGCGATGGTGGAAATCGCCCGCTCGTTCGGCGAGGTGGTCGTTATCACGCCTGACCGCCCGCGCTCGGGCGTGGGACACTCCATCACCTTCATGCAACCGCTCCGTCTTCATCAGTATAAAGAGGAAGATGGGGTGCAATACTGGCGCACCAACGGCACACCCGTGGACTGCGTGAAACTGGGCCAGAAAGTCATCTTCAAGGACCGTCCCATCGATCTGGTGCTGTCGGGCATCAACCACGGCTCTAACTCTTCGGTCAGCGTCATCTACTCCGGCACCATGGGAGCCGCCATCGAAGCCTCTTTTGAGAATTTGGCCATAGGACTCTCCCTTCTGGACTATTCCAAGGATGCCGATTTCACCGCTGCCATCCATTTTGGCAAGAAAATTGTGGCGGAGGTGTTGAAACGGGGCCTTCCGCCGCACATCTGCCTCAACGTCAACATCCCCAAAGGTTCCATCGAGGAGATTAAGGGCATCCGGATTGCCAAGCAGACCGACGGCGTGTGGCATGAGGAACTGGTGGAGAACACGGACCCGTTTGGCGGCAAATACTATTGGCTCACAGGCTGGTTGGAAAACCTCGACACCAGCGAGGATTGCTGCGAGAACATCCTCAAAAACCACTACATTTCCGTGCAGCCCGTGCAATACGACATGACCGCCCACCGTTATATGAACGATTTAAAATACCTGGAAGATGTTAGATAAACTGAGAAAAGACTCGTATGTTTTAGGTGGATTGATCGGTATTCTTTTACCGGCCATCCTTTTTGGCATTTTGTTCGGAATCCTGGCCATCCTGGTGCATACCTATCCGGATATGCTGGTCAACAATCCGAAACTGTACAAGACCATCATTCCCAAGCTGATCCTCATCAGCCTCATCCCCTCCTTATTCATCTTGAGGCATTATCTGCTGAATCTGAAATACGACAAAACGGGACGCGGCATTGTCGTGTCCACCTTCGTATGCGGAATTATTTTTGTAATCACACAGTTCGCGTTATAAGCCTTTTCAGTCTCTGAAGAACTGGCGCACTCGGTTGAAGACGCTCCGTTCGTTCCGACCCGGCTTCGGGACGAAGTTCTCATGCGTTTTCAGTGATTCGATGAGGTTCTTCTCCTCTTTGGTCAGGCTCTTCGGAGTCCACACATTCACATTCACGATAAGGTCGCCCATACTCTTGGAGTGGAGTTCGGGGAGTCCTTTGCCCTGCAATCTCAATATCTGTCCTCCCTGTGTGCCGGGGGCAATCTTCACTTTTGCCTTGCCGTTCAAGGTAGGGATCTCCACCGTGTCGCCCAAGGCGGCCTGCGGGAAGCTGATGTAATAGTTGAGATAGAGGTTGTTGCCGTCGCGCTCGAAGATGTCGTGATCCAACACTTCGATGGCGATGAGCAGGTCGCCGTTCACGCCGCCGTTCTCCGCCGCATGACCTTTGCCGCGCATGGTGAGCTGCATACCGTTGTCCACGCCGGCAGGGATGGTGATGGGAATCACCTCTTCGCCTTGCACGATGCCATGTCCGTGGCAGTGCGGACAGGGATCCTTGATGATCTCGCCGCTGCCGTTGCACTGCGGGCACACCGATGCCTGCTGCATGATGCCGAACATGGTTCTGTGCTGTTGCACCACCTGGCCGCTGCCCTTACAGGTGGGACAGGTCTGCTTGCTGTGTATATCTTTGGCCCCCGTGCCGTTGCAATGCGTGCAGGAAACGTATTTGTTAATCTTGATTTTCTTTTCTGTGGGGTTGGCCACCTCCTCCAAGGTGAGTTTCACCTTGATACGCATATTGCCGCCTCTGCGCACGCGCTTGCCACCGCCGCCACCACCGGCAAACCCGCTGAACAGGTCACCAAAACCGCCGAAGCCGCCACCGCCGAACACATCGGAGAAGTGGCTGAAGATGTCGTTGATGTTGAATCCGGAGAAGTCGCTGGCCGCACTGCCCATGCCCGCGTGTCCGAATTGGTCGTAACGCGCCTTCTTTTCCGGCGTGCTCAGCACATCGTACGCCTCTGCCGCCTCCTTGAACTTCTCCTCGGCATCCTTCTTCTCCTGCTCGGTGCCATTCACCCAGCGGTCGGGATGATATTGCATGGCGCACTTGCGGTATGCTTTTTTGATTTCATCCGCTGAAGCATCCTTGCTCACCCCCAAAACCTCGTAATAGTCTCTCTTTTCTGCCATAATATCGTATCTGTTTTTGAAATTAAGAACGGAAAACCAACCAACCCATCATTCTTTAACTTCTTAATTTCTTGGTTTCTTAACTTTTTAACTTCTTAACTCCTATTACTGCCCTACCACCACCTTTGCGTAGCGGATCACCTTGTCCTTCAACTTGTAACCCTTCTCCGTCACATCAATCACTTTGCCCTTGTCTTCCTCTTTTTCCGTGGGGAAATGCGTGACCGCCTCGTGGAAATCCGTGTTGAAGACTTCGCCCTTGGCTTGTATCTCTTCCACGTCAAAGCGTTTTAATAGTTGTAGTAATTTATTGTAAATCAACACAAAACCATCTTTGATAGCCTTCACGTCTTCCACTTTTTCATTGGCGGCGATGGCTCTTTCAAAATCGTCAATCACCGGAAGCAGGTTTACGATCACCTTCTCGGAAGCGGTGGAGAGAATGTCCAGCTTTTCTTTATTGGCACGCTTTTTATAGTTGTCAAATTCCGAATAGAGACGCAGGAAACGGTCGTTCAGCTCCGCTTTTTCCGCTTTCAGTTTTTCAATTTCCGCTTCCAGTTCCTGAATCTTGTTTTTATCCTTATGATTTTTTTTGGAGAACAAACCATTCTTGCGGGTAGTCGTGTCAGTTTCTGCCGTCAAATTGTCAGTTTGCGGTGTATTTTCGACATTCACATCCATTTCTTGGGTTTCTTCTTGTTGGTCAACTTTTTCCTCGTTTTCCATAATTACTTCTGTTATAATAAATTAAAACATTATTTTTTTCAGTATGATTCAAGGTTGGAATAATCCAACCCGATTATAATAGCAAATAATTTGCCAAAAATAAAAGATATTTCCCAATCTCCAGAATATGTAGTATTTTTGCAGAAAAAATAAGACGATGAACACAATCCGAACAAAGAATGGTCTTTTGTCATTGGACAAGCCTGTCATCATGGGGATTCTTAATGTGACGGAAGATTCTTTTTACGATGGTGGACGGTACACCAACCAAGATTCCATTTGTCGGCGGGCCAGTCAGATTCTCGATGAGGGCGGCGACATCATCGACATCGGGGCGGTTTCCACGCGACCGGGGGCGAAAGACCTTTCCGAGGAGGAGGAAATCCGCCGCATTCAGGATGCCGTGGGTTTGGTGCGCGACCAATTTCCCAAGGCTGTCATCTCTGTGGACACGTGGCGCGCCTCCGTGGCCCAGACAGCCATCGACAGCGGTGCCGACATCATCAACGACGTGTCCGGCGGCACCTTCGACCCTGACATGATTCCGACTATCAGCCGGCTGCAGGTGCCTTACATACTGATGCACACGCCCGCCAAACCGGACACGATGCAGCAACATACTGAATACAAGGATATTTTGGCAGAGATGTTGCAGTTTTTCGGCCAACAGTTGGAAAAATTGCACCAGGTCCATGTACACGATATTATTCTCGACCCCGGGTTCGGTTTTGGAAAGACGCTGGAGCAAAACTATTTTGTTCTGCAAAACATGGATGCTTTCAAAGTTTTTGATTTACCTATTTTAGTGGGAATATCCCGCAAATCCATGATTTACAAACTCTTGGAAACCACCCCCGACAATGCCCTGAACGGTACCACCGTGGTGAACACCCTCGCCCTGATGAAAGGGGCCGCCATCCTGCGGGTGCATGACGTGCGGGAGGCGGTGGAGACGAGGAAGATTGTTGGAATGATATAAAAAAGAGGGGATATAATTTTCAAAATAAAGTTTTGTATTTCAAAATTGTTTATCTTTGCAAAAAATACGAGAATGAGAATTATATCTAAAGGAACATTGGTGGAGTATTATGAGAAGAATCCACAATCTCGTGAACCATTGTTGGATTGGTATGAAAAAACAAAGAATGCGGAATGGCATAGTTTTGCTGACATCAAAGCTACATTTAACACCGTATCAAGTGTAGGAAACCAGCATTATGTTTTCAATATCAAGGGGAATGATTACAGATTAGTTGTAGTGATTCTCTTTACACCTCAAAGGATATATATTCGTTTTGTGGGGACACATACAGAGTACAGCAAAATAAAAGACATTAGTAACCTTTAACATGGCACAAATAAAAACGGAAAAAGCGTATCGGGCGGCACTGCACAGGATTGATGAGTTGTTACCACTTGTTGATGACGAGCATTACAATCCTGAAGATGCAAATGTTATGGAATTGGATTTGTTATCTGATTTGGTGGAAGAATACGAGGATATACATTATCCTATGGAAAAACCAACTTTGACAGGAATGCTTCAATTACGCATGTATGAAATGGGGTTAAACCAGAAATCTTTGGCCGAATTATTGGGTATTAGTGGTCCAAGAATGAGCGAAATAATTAATGGTAAAGCAGATCCGACCTATTCGCTTGCCCGAACAATGTGCCAAAAGCTCAATATTACACCTGAAGTCGTATTGGGCTTATAAAACCAGTGTCTTAATATAAAACACCAAACTTTCAACAATGCGTATCCGATTTGTCACCATCCTCTTGCTGCTTGCCGCGACGTTGTGCGCCCAGTCACCCGCAGGTTACTACCAAAATGCCAGCCATAAAAAAGGATATGCCCTGCGACAGGCCCTTTTTGGAATCATCAAACCGCATACGGAATTGTCATATACCGCATTGTGGAACGCTTTCCGCACTACCGATGTGCGTCCCGACAACAGCATGGTTTGGGACATCTATTCCGACAATCCCGGTGGAAATACAGCTTATTATTACACATTTGGCACGGACCAATGCGGAAATTACGGTCAAGAGGGCGACTGCTACAATCGCGAGCACAGCGTGCCGCAAAGTTGGTTTGGCGAAGGCACTCCTATGAAAACAGATCTTTTTCACATCTATCCCACCGATGGATTTGTCAACGGGCAGCGCAACAATTTGGCGTTGGGTGAAGTGTCCAATGCCTCTTGGACGAGCACCAATCATTCCAAAAAAGGACCGAACACCGTGGCGGGCTATTCCGGCACCGTGTTCGAGCCCAACGACGCCTACAAGGGCGACCTTGCCCGCAGCTATTTCTACATGGCCGTCTGCTACATGGACAAGAACTTGGGACAGGATAATCAGTCGATGTTCTCCGGCGGTTCGCTCAAGCCCTGGGCCTTGGCCATGCTCATCCGCTGGCACAATGAAGACCCTGTGAGCCAGAAGGAGATCGACCGCAACAATGCCGTTTATGCTCTTCAGCATAACCGCAACCCCTTTATCGATTTTCCCGAACTGGTGGGCAAAATCTGGGGGGCTGATTCGGTTAATGCCTTTTATCCCAATAGTATTGCCGATAATGTGTTACCTTCCGTAAAAATATATGCCACCGGCAACACCATTGTAGTGGAACAGGAAGAAAACACGGCCCCTGTCGCTATATACGATGCCATAGGTCGGCAGATATATATCGATCAACATCCGGGTACCCGCACTATCATCCCGATGAGCCACACGGGATTGTATATCGTTCAAATCAAAAACTTGAACAAAAAAGTCATCATCTATCCACGATAATTCAACAATTTAACTTTTAATGATTTAATAAAACCTATGAACCCTTTATTCCAACCCTCCGTCTATCAAAACCGCCGCGAAAAGCTCACCCAATCCGTGGGCAGCGGCATCGCCGTCTTCCTGGGCAACCACGAAGCACCAATGAACTATCCCGACAACACGTATAACTTCCGTCAGGACAGCGATTTTCTTTATTTCTTCGGCCTCTCCATCGCCGATATTGCCGCCGTCATCGACTTTGACGCGCACAAATCCATCATCTTCGGCAACGATTTCACCATTGACGACATCATCTGGATGGGCGACCAGCCCACCATCGCCTCGTTGGCCGAGAAAGTGGGCGTGACCGACACGATGCCGTTAGGCAAGTTGGCAGAATACATCCAAGAGGCCCAAAGCAAAGGCCGCAAGGTGCATTTCACCCCTATGTACCGTGGCGACAACCAGATATGGCTGGCCAACCTGACGGGCATCAACGTGAACAACATCCGCGAGGCTGCTTCGCTGGAGCTAATCAAGGGCATTGTGGCATTGCGTTCCGCCAAGGAGCAGTGCGAAATTGACGAAATGGACAAAGCCTGCGAGATCGGTGTGAAGATGCACACGGCGGTGATGCGCCGCTGCGTGGCGGGCGAGTCGGAACGCGAGCTGGCCGGCCTCGCCGAGGGCATCGCGCTCTCCTACGGCAACGGCATCTCCTTCCCAGTAATCCTCTCCCAACACGGCGAGACCCTGCACAACCACCTGCACAACGGCATCCTCCAAGAGGGCAATATGCTCCTCATGGACGCCGGTGCCGAAGGGCTGATGAACTACTGCTCCGACTATACGCGCACGCTGCCCATCGGCGGCAAGTTCACCACTAAACAGCAGGAAATCTACGAAATCGTGCTGAAAGCCAACCTGGATGCCATCAACGCTGCACACCCCGGTATGTACAACAAAGAGCTGCACCGCCTCTCCTGCGAAGTCATCGCACAGGGTCTCAAAGACTTGGGCCTGATGAAAGGCGATGTGAAAGAAGCTGTGGAACTGGGTGCGCACGCCCTCTTCATGGTCCACGGACTGGGCCACCAGATCGGTTTGGATGTGCATGACATGGAAGGTCTTGGCCAGATTCACGTAGGCTACGACGAGACCGTGCGCCCGAGCAACATCTTCGGCTGGGCATCACTGCGCATGGCCCGCGAGCTGAAACCGGGCTTTGTGGTCTCCATCGAGCCGGGCATCTACTTCATCCCCCACTTGATCGACATCTGGAAAAAAGAGAAAAAGTTCGCCGACTTCATCAACTACGATGTGGTGGAGAAATACCGCGACTTCGGCGGCATCCGCATCGAGGACGACCTGCTGATAACGGAAACCGGCCACCGCGTGCTGGGTCCGCACCTGCCCAAGGGCGTGGACGAGCTGGCCGCCATCATCGGCAAATAAGACGACCAACGGGCTCTATGACAATCAAAAACATAATCTTCGACTTCGGCGGTGTTCTCTATCGGATTCGGTATCAGAATATCGCCGAAACTTTTGCCGCCTGCGGCGTTCCGGATTTTGACCGTATCTACTCCAAACAAAAACAGAACGACATCATGGACCGCTGGGAAGAGGGTTTGCTCTCTGTGACGGATTTCTACTCATACGTGCGCTCGCTCACCGACGTGCCGCTCACGGATGCGCAGATAGCGGAGTGCTGGAACGCCATCCTCATCGATTTTCCTGTTGAACACGAACAACTGCTGGCCCGCCTGCACCCGCATTACCGACTGTTTCTTTTCAGCAACACCAATGCGCTGAACTACGAGGCCTTCACCCGGCAGATGAGGCAGCAATATGGCTATGATATTTTTGAAAAATGGTTCAAGAAAACCTATTTTTCGCAATTGATGCACGTGCGCAAGCCCAACAAAGAAGGGTTCCTTCGGATTTTGGAAGAAAACCAACTCCATCCGGAAGAAACCCTTTTTATTGATGACTCCCCGCAACATGTTGAGGGAGCGAAACTTTGCGGTTTGCATACTTGTCACCTCAAGGACGGTCAGGATGTGACCGACCTGTTTGATGACAACGGCTTTCTGAAGCTCTGTTAGTCCACGCGGGCTATATTGACAATTACCTCCGTAGCTTTGACCATGGACTCCAGCGGCACATACTCGTATTTTCCGTGGAAATTATGTCCGCCGGCGAAGATGTTCGGGCAGGGCAGGCCGCGGAACGAGAGGTTGGCGCCGTCAGTACCGCCACGAATCGGTTGCACCTTGGGCTTGATGCCGGCCTTCTCCATCGCCTTCACGGCACGTTCCACCACGTAGAACACCGGCTCCACCTTTTCCCGCATATTGTAGTACTGGTCCTTGATTTCGCAGGTGAGGCGGTTGTCGTATTTTACATTCAAGAAATCCGTAATCTGCTGGATCATTTGCTTTTTAGCCTCAAATTTAGCTTTGTCGTGGTCGCGGATGATATAGTTGAGCTGGCTTTGCTCCACGGTGCCTTCCGTATGAATGAGCAGGAAGAAGCCCTCGTAATCCTGTGTGTATTGCGGCCGTTCGTTTTCCGGCAGCAGGCTGTTGAACTCCATCGCGATGAGCTGTGAGTTCACCATCTTGTTCTTGGCATAGCCCGGGTGGATATTGCGGCCTTGGATCTTGATGACCGCCGAAGCCGCGTTGAAGTTCTCGTATTCCAGTTCTCCAATAGCGCCGCCGTCCATCGTGTAGGCATAATCGCAGCCAAACTTGGGCACATCGAAATACTTCACGCCCTGGCCAATCTCTTCATCCGGGGTGAAGGCTACTTTGATGGGACCGTGCTTGATTTCCGGATGTTGCAGCAGGTATTCCATGGCGCACATGATCTCCGCCATGCCGGCCTTGTCGTCAGCGCCCAACAGCGTCTTGCCATCCGTCACCAACAACGTTTGTCCTTTATAATCAGCCAATTCCGGGAAGTCGGCCAGCGTCAGGGCCGTGTTCGTTTCTGCATCCAGCATGATGTCTTTGCCGTCGTAGTTTTCAAGAATCCGGGGTGCCGCAATGCCGGGCATATCAGGCGCCGTATCCATGTGGGCGATAAAGCCGATAGTGGGCTGGGCCTCCGTCGTATTGGCGGGCAGCAGCGCCGTGACGTAGCCATACTGATCTTTTTCCACTTGCGTCAGGCCAATGGCTTTGAGTTCTTCCACCATCACATCGCCGAAGTCCAGCAGGGCTTTGGTAGATGGATACGACTCGGACGACTCGTCGGAGGTGGTGGCATAAGAGATGTACTTTGAGAAACGTTTTAACAGATTATCTTTCATAATGACAGGCATTTTTTTATTTTTACAAAAATGATTTAACGCCTGCAAAGATAACAAAAAAGCCCCGATTTTCATCAGGGCTCGTGGTGCTGACGGGAATTGAACCAGTGACACACGGATTTTCAGTCCGTTGCTCTACCAACTGAGCTACAGCACCATCTCAGTTTTTGAGGCTGCAAAAATACACTTTTTTTTATTACTCCGTTTAATTTTTATAAAAATTTATTATTATACTGAAAATCAATATAATACAACCAGTAATCCCATTGTTTCGCGATAGGGATTCGCTTGCGGAACGTCTGCAGTTTTTCAAAATCCAACTCCGCTATAAGAATTTGCTCCTGATTTTGCGCGGCAACGGCCACTTTTCGGCCCTCATAATCGAAGACGGCGGTGCCGCCGGCATGAGGAAAGCCGTTGCCATCCACGCCCACGCGGTTCACCACGATGGCGTATGCCTGGTTCTCAATGGCACGGGCGGCGGCCAGTTGCTGCAATATCTCCTCCCGAGGCGCAGGGAAATTGGCCACATACACCTGACAATCATACGCATAACACCCGTTCTCATAACGATTCCGGCTCCACACGGGAAAACGCACATCGTAGCAAATCAACGGCAAAAAGCGGTACCCCAACGCGGAAATGATGGTCCGGCACTGTCCGGCGGTACATATCGCCTGCTCGTCGCCAAAGAAAAGATGCTTTTTGTCATACTGGCCCAACAAGCCCTCCGGCGCATACCAAAGCAGCCGGTTGAAAACCTTGTCCTGTTCCACGATGGGCAAGGAGGCCACCACATTGGCGTTATGTTGACGGGCCGTCCGTTGCAGGAAATCTCGACATTGCGCACTCCACGCGCACGCCTCCTCCCGCAAAGCAGAGGAAAACCCACAGGCAAACATTTCCGGAAACACCAGCAAATCAACGGGCTTTGTCAAGCCGCGCTCCAACATTTCCGCATAATGGCGCAGATTGCGCTCCACCGCATGGGGCACGATGTCAGTCTGTACCAATCCTACCGTCACCATGGCCTAATATTGGATTTCCACACGGTCGCCCACTTGGAGGTCGGCCAACGCCGCTACCCTACCCTGGTACATTGTAATCTCAATACAACCCAAAGAGTTGATGGTGAAGCACATGTCCTTATCAGGCGTTGTTTTGTCATAGAACTTGCTGATTTTCCAAGTGTTCTTGGATTGGATTTCCGCCGTGAACGGATTGTTGCCCACCGCCTTCACGAACATATCCACGGGAATGTTGGTGATGGCATTGCAGTTGGCATCGATGTAAATGATTTCCCCTTCTATGCTTTTCTGGATGGGTATATGGATGGCGGCGGACGCGATTTTGCGCTCAAACTGGTCGTAGGGCTGCGTGTAGGCGTCCACGGAGCCTTTCACGACAGCCTTGACCAAGCGGACCATCTGCTGCAGCGGGTCCAGACCATCCTCGGAGGAATACTTTCTGCCCGCCAGTGCCGTTTCACCGCCGAACATCAGATGGAAAATCCCATTGTCTTCCCCGATGAAGATGTGCCCGTCATGGGCCAGCAGCACCGGCGAGAAGGAAGCGGTGGCCGACGCGTTGGTCAGCAGCAGGTGGATAGAACCTTCCGGGAAACTGCAGTAGCTCTGCCGCATCAGAAACGCGGTCTGTGACAAGTTGAACACATCCACATAATGGGTGATGTCCAGCAGATTTGCATCGGGAATTTCGGAAAGCAGCGCGCCTTTGAACATGGCCACGTAGGGGTCTCTCAAACGCCAGTCGCTGATCAGGGTGATAATCGGTCTCATCGGCATTGCAGGTTTTTACAAGGTGCAAAAGTATGCAAAAAATAGTTATCTTTGCCCGCTTAAAAAAATTATGGTACGCACGCTTTTAACCATTATTGGAGAATATTTTATCTTTCTGCGCAAGGTTTTTTCCAAGCCGGACAAATGGAATATTTTCTTTAAAAAACTCATTGGCGAGATGGACGCGATGGGTATCGGCTCCATGCTGATTGTGAGCATCGTATCCATTGCCATGGGCAGCGTAATCACCACGCAGACGGCGCTGCAGATCGAAAGCAGCTGGATTCCCGCCTGGACGGTGGGCTTCGTGTCGCGTACCTCCATTGTGATGGAATTATGCCCCACCATCATCAGCTTGCTTTTGGTAGGCAACTTGGGCTCACGCATCACCGCCGAGATTGGCAGTATGCGCGTCACGGAACAGATTGATGCTTTGGAGGTTATGGGGTTGAACCCCGCCTCCTACATGGTGCTGCCCAAGGTGCTGGCCTCCATGATCGTGAACCCGCTGCTGATCATCTTCAGCATCTTCTTCGCCATCATCGGCGGCTTCATCACCGTCATCATCACGGGCTGCGTGTCGCCCTACAATTTCATGGACGGCCTTACCTATTGCTTCCGAGTATATGACATCATTTACGCCCTCACCAAGACATTCTTCTTCGCCTTCGTGATGTCCACGGTATCCTCTTTCTTCGGCTACCGCATCGAGGGCGGCGCACTGGAACTCGGCAAGGCCAGCACCCAAGGCATTGTGGTGTCCAGCTTCATCATTCTGGTATTGAACGTGTTAATAACGCAAATCATGCTTTAAAACCCTGCCCCGATGATAGAAATCAACCACGTATCGAAATTCTTTGGAGAGAAGCAGGTGCTGTTCGACATCAACACCTGTTTTGAAGAGGGCAAGGTGAACCTCATCATCGGCCGTTCCGGGTCGGGCAAGACCGTGCTGATGAAATGCCTGGTGGGGCTGCACTCCCCGGAAGAGGGCGAGGTGCTGTACAACGGGCGCGACTTCCACCACATGTCCGACAGCGACCAGCGGAAACTGCGCGCCGAGATGGGCATGGTGTTCCAAGGCTCCGCCCTTTTCGACTCGATGACCATTCAAGAAAACGTCATGTTCCCCCTGGATATGTTTACCGAAACGCCATTCGCAGAAAAGCTCGACCGCGTGAATTTTTGTTTGGAATGTGTGGATCTCCCAGGGGTTAACAAACTCTATCCGGCCGAGTTGAGCGGCGGCATGAAGAAGCGCGCCGCCATCGCACGCGCACTCGCTTGCAACCCGAACTACCTGTTCTGCGACGAGCCCAACTCCGGCCTCGACCCCAGAACATCCCTGATGATTGACGAGCTCATCACCAAAGTGACGCACGATTTCAACATCACCACCGTGGTCAACACCCACGACCTCAACTCCGTCATCACCATCGGCGAGACCATCTCCTTCATATACCAAGGCACGCTGGGCTGGCGGGGCAACAAGGATTCCGTGCTGATTTCCGATTGCCCGGAACTCAACGAATTCATCTACGCACAACCGCTCACCCAACGAATCCGAGAACATCTTTAAGCATGAACTTTATTGATATTCTGGTTCTTATCCCTTTGTGCTGGTTCGGCTTCCGAGGCTTTAAAAACGGTCTCATCTACGAGATAGCCTCCATCGCGGCCATCGTATTGGGCGTGTGGTTCGCATATCGCTTTTCCGACTGGCTGGCCGTCATGCTCACCGATGTGCCCTTAGCCAAACCGGTAGCTTTCATCCTGATTTTCGTCTCCGTGCTGCTTTTGGTCCATCTGGCTGGCAAACTCGTGACCAAAATCGTGAAATTAGCCATTCCGGGCATCATCGACCATATTTTCGGACTGCTGTTCGGCGTAGCCAAAGTGGTGGTGGTCTTCAGCGCACTGTTTTACGCCATCCAGATTATCGATCCCCACGGCATTTTACTAAAAAAAGAGACAACCGAAAAATCCATAACCTATCCCTATATCGCACCGATTGTGCCCCACGCACTCCAATGGGACACCCCTTCGGAGCCCGGATGTTAAAACTGCAATATTATGACAATGAAGGAAATAGAACAGGAACTGATCAGTGAATTTGAGATGTTCGATGATTGGATGGACAAATACAACTACATCATCGAACTGGGCAAGGAACTGCCCATGATTGACCCGCAATACAAAACCCCGGAATATTTGATTGACGGCTGCCAGTCGCAAGTGTGGCTCCACGCCGACCTGCAGGACGGCAAGGTGCTGTTCACTGCCGACAGCGACGCCATCATCACCAAAGGGATTGTAAACCTGCTCATCCGGGTGCTGTCGGGCCGCACACCGCAGGAAATCATCGACAACGACCTTTCCTATCTGGATGCCATTGGCTTGAAGGAACACCTCTCCCCCACCCGTTCCAACGGGCTGGCTTCCATGATCAAGCAAATCAAGATGTACGCCATCGCTTTCCAGGCCAAGGCGCAGTTGTCGTAATATCCGGTAAATTCGTGCTTTTACAGGCGGGCATCCACTATTTCACGCGGGAGCACGCCTTTCACATCATACACCACGCCGCCCGCGCGCGCGAGTTTGCGCACGTCCAAGGTCTGGAACTCCTTGTGCGCCACCGCCAGAATTACGGCATCATACGGGCCAGCGGGCAATTCGTTGACTACCGGCACGCCATACTCGTGGCGCACATGCTCCACATCGGCCCACGGGTCGAAGATGGTGATGTTGTCGGTGTATTCTTTTAATGTATGGTAGATGTCCACCACTTTCGTGTTGCGGATGTCGGGACAATTCTCCTTGAAGGTGATGCCGAGAATGAGGATTTTCGCATCTTTCACCACCAAACCCTTCTTGTTCATGCACTTGATGGTCTGGTTGGCCACGTACGCGCCCATGCCGTCGTTGAGCCGGCGGGCATTGCTCATCACGCGCGGCAGCACGCCATAAACCTGCGCTTTTTGAATAAGATAGTAAGGATCCACGGAGATGCAATGCCCGCCCACCAGGCCAGGACTCAGCTTGATGAAATTCCACTTGCTGGCCGCCGCCTCAATCACATCGTGCGTGTCGATGCCCATCGCATTGAATATCTTGGCCAACTCGTTCATGAAGGCGATGTTGACGTCGCGCTGCGAGTTTTCGATGATCTTGGAGGCCTCTGCCACCTTGATGGACGGAGCCTTGTGCGTGCCGTTTACCAGCACGGAATTATAGACATCATCCACCAGGTCAGCGATTTCCGGTGTGGAACCCGATGTCACCTTTTTGATTTTCTCCACCGTATGGGTCTTGTCGCCCGGATTGATGCGTTCGGGGGAATAGCCGGCGAAGAAGTCGGTGTTGAACTTCAATCCCGAGACTCGCTCCACCACCGGCAAGCACTCTTCTTCCGTCACGCCTGGATACACCGTGGACTCATACACCACGATATCGCCTTTGGAAATCACCTTCCCGACGGTTTCGCTGGCTCCCCACAGGGGTTTGAGGTCGGGACGGTTATTTTCATCCACCGGCGTGGGCACAGCCACCACGTAGAAATTGCAGTCGCGGATGTCGCCCAGATTGGCGGTGCAGCGGAATCCATGCTTATGTATAGCCTCTTGCAGCAACGCGTCGTCCACCTCCAGCGTGGCGTCATGGCCCTGCATGAGCGCTTCTACGCGTGTCCGATTCAAGTCAAAACCCACCGTGGGGTACTTGGTGGAAAAGAGGCGGGCAAGCGGCAAGCCCACATAGCCCAATCCGATAACGGCAATGCGAATATCCTTATCCATATTTTTAACGATTAAAAGAGTTTTTGAACATCCGTCTTCAGTACGGTAAGCGCTTTTTCCACCACCGGTTTCTCCGCAGCGGCAATCAGCAGCGCCTCCGCATATTCAAGGCTGTTGGCGTTGGGGTCCAGCTGCTCGGCCACCGTGTTTATAATCGTGATGATGTCGTCCTTGGCGTCGCAAATCTGTTTCCAGACCGCCGGAGCGATGTATATCTGTTGCGACAGGTTGTGTTCGAACTCGCCCCGGATGGCTGTCAGCAGCAGGTTCTGCTCCTGCGCCACGGTCAGCCCGTCGCCATGGATGCGCATCACCAGCTGGTTGGGCTCGATGCGTTCCAGATACAAAGCCATACGCTCATAGGCCTGCAGCCGGAGCGGCAGCACGATACCCTTGACCGTTTTGCCGTTGTCCATGGCCTGCATCTTCAGCGAGCGTTCCGTGAACAGCTTGGCCAAAAACACCACGGCCACCAGTACCAGACAGGCAATAATTATTGCGGTATAGTTCATTGTTGTTTTTATTAAGATATTAAAAATTAAGATGTTAAATTATGAAAATGAAATACATCCCCATAATCTAACATCTTAATCCTGCAAAAATATTTTAGCCGCAGTAGAAATACTCCTGCACCATCTTGGCCATGATGGTCGGATCTTTTTCGATTTCTTTGCGGATATTCTGGTCCTTGAAGGACTTTAACTGTTTGATGATGTCATCTATCATCTCGCCGTTGAAAACGCCGTGACGCTCAAAAATATCGCGATGCGCGCTCAATTCGTCAGCAGACTCCCAACAGGATGCCGGCAGCTGGGCCAAGCTTTCGAGGAGCTTCTTGTTCTCGGCCTTATGGATATTGACATCCACGTAGGTCTTCTTGGCGAAATCGAGGGCACCTTCCATCTCGAAGCCGTGGCGGGCAGCGCACACCAGACCGGCAATCAACAGGTAGATGTCAGCGGAGCCGTCCGGGCAGCGGAACTCGACCGTCTGCTTCTGCGAGCGGTCCTTGTTGACAGCCTTCTCCAGCGGGTTGAGGTCGGCCACGATGTCGTTCTTGTGCGTCCAGCCCAGGGGCACGCGGACGAGCACAGAACGGTTGCGGTCACCCCAGCATACGGATGTGGGCGCCTCCTGGTGCGGCACCAAACGGAAATAGGAAGTGGGGTTGGTGTTGCCGAACGCCGTAAGCGAGCCGGCACAGGTCATGTAACCGGCGATGGCCGTCTTGGCGATGGAGTTGAGCTTGCCCTTGGTGACATACTGGTTCTTGCCGTTCTTATCCACAATGCAAGTGTGGATGTGCAGACCGCTGCCGGCCTTGCCCGTTGTGATCTTCGGGGAGAAGGTCACATCCAACCCATATTGATAAGCAAGGTTGCGGATAATCCACTTGGCCAAAATCAACTGGTTGGCAGCCTCTTGGGCATCCGTGACGAGAAATTCAATCTCGTTCTGCTCATAGATTTTGCCATCCAGGGTGAAGTTACCAACTTCAGAGTGTCCGTATTTGATCATGCCGCCGGCCTTGGCGATGTTGTACATGCACTCGGCGCGGAAGCTCTCGAACTTGGTGAACGGAGCCGACTCGTGATAGCCGCGCTGGTCGGGAATCGTGTAGAGTTCCTCGGCATCGCCAATCACATAGTATTCCAGCTCGCCCATCGCCTGGAAGTACATGCCCGTCACGTCCGTGAACGATTTGCAGGCCTTGCGCAGGATGTATTCGGGAGAGTTCTCCAGCGGTTTTCCATCCTTGTTATAATAGGAACAAAGGAAGGACAACGTCGGGATTTCCGCAAACGGGTTAATGAAAGCGGTGGAGAAACGCGGAATCACGTAGAGGTCGGAGGAACCCGCGTGGATGAAGGCCGGGAAGATGTTGGAACCATCTACACGCTCGCCGTTGGAGAGGATCTGCTCCAGATAATCACGGCTGTTCAAAATGAAACCCAGTGTTTTCAAACGACCGTCGCCCGCCACATAGTGGAAGTTGATCATTCGGATTTCCTGCTCCTCCACGAACTTGATCATGTCGGCTTTGGTAAATTCCTTCGGACTTTTTTTCAGATAGTTAACCAAAGGATTCAAACTCATTGATGTACTTTCTTTCATATATGTTATTTTTTATGTTAGATGCAAAATCACGGGTGCAAAGATAGCACAAAAAAGATTATTATTCCGCTGCAAAGATACTACAAAATCCGTTCGTTCTCGTGCCTTTTTTCAAACAAAAAAAGGGGCCGGCTTTTGCCGACCCCTTGGGTTTTCACATTCCGTACAAGGATTACTTCGTGATGAAGACCTTGTAGTTGGCCATGCCGTTCTCCGTGCTCAGACGTACCATGTAGGTACCCGTGGCCACGTTCAGGCTAATGACTTCCGTGTTGCTGTTCACCTTGCCCGTGTAGATCATCTTGCCATAAACATCGTAGATCGTCACGTTGTCGATGCGAACACCGTTGTCGTTGGCGATATAGACGTTGTTCTGGGAAGCATATACGCGGACGAGGTCGCTCACGTGGTTCTCAATGCCCGTATGGTCGATTTCAGGCGTAGCCTTTGTGCGGAACACCATAGCGTTGGACCAATCACTGTGGTTGTTGCCACCGCAGTTGGCGCGAACTTGCCAGATGTACGGCGTGTTCGGTGTCAGGCCGACAGCGTTGTACAGGTTGGTCGTCACGTTAGCCTCGGTGAAGGCGCCCGTGCTGCCCTGAGCCTTGTAACGTACATCGTAGCTTTGAGCACCAGCGTGGTACCACGTGAAGGTAGCAGATGTGGTGTCGATGTTGATCGTGTAGAGGTTGCTCGGCACGTCGCACGCAACCTGCTTGAAGGTGGCGTTGATCGTGTGGTTCTCCACCACATTCACGAAGGTGTATGTGCCAACAGCACCCATGTTGATACCGTCAACCAGCACCTTGTCAATCTCGTAACCGGCGTTCGGCGTGATCGTGTAAGAGGCATTGGCGCCATGGTTCACCGTGGCGGTACCGCTCGGGCTGATTCCTCCGTTGGCACCGGCGCTGGCCGTGATCGTGTACGTCTTGGCCGTCATCGTGGCGGTCAACGTCGCGTTGGCCGTAACGGCAGGCAACGTGTAGCTGTAGGCATTACCAATCTGGACGGCATTGCCCATGACGTTCGTGCCGTTCAATGTGATGGCTGTCACTGTGTAGCCCACATTCGGGGTAACCGTGAAGGTCGGGGTGGCACCGTAAGCTACCGTCTGA
>JAFZKY010000046.1 GCA_017551725.1 Bacteroidales bacterium | reverse complement strand
TCTTTCTCTGTATTATAGGTTAATCCTGGTTTGTTCATAGTAATTCAAAATTTGCCGCAAAGATAAGGTTTTTTATTTGATTATGGCAAGGCGCGCAAACTTCAGCATAAGCATCTTAACTCCCGCCGTGTCGAAGTGCACCGAGGCCTTCTTGTTGGCGCCTGCGCCTTCGATGCTGAGGACGGTGCCGGCACCGAACTTGGCATGCATCACCCTCATGCCTTCCTGTAAGAGGTCGGGGTTGGAGGGCTCCAGATTCTGTTGCGGTGCAGCAGATTGGCTGGCGGGCTGACTGACAGTGGGCTTTGGCGAGGGTGTGTTCGGGAGGTTGCGGAAGCCGTGCTCGCTGAACCTGCCAAAGGGCCTTCCGCCCATGGACGAAGTGCCTCTGAAAGAGGCTTTCTGCGTTTGCTCGATGAGGCTGGGGTCGATCTCGTCGACGAAGCGCGAACGTTCGCTGAGGGTGAGGTTGCCATAGCGGTAGCGCATCTCGGCATAGCTGAGCGTGAGCTTGGTCATGGCGCGGGTGATGGCTACGTAGAACAAACGGCGTTCTTCTTCCAGTTCCTCGCGGGTGCTGAGGCTCAGGATGCCTGGGAAGAGGTTCTCTTCCATGCCCACGACATAGACGTAGGGGAACTCCAAGCCCTTGGCCGAGTGGATGGTCATCAGGCTGACATGGTCCTCGTTGGGGTCGTCCTTCTTCATCTCGCTGTCGGTGAGCAGGGCCACGTCTTCCATGAACTGGACCAGGTCGACGCGGGCGGTCTCACCCGTGGTCTCGTCCACCTGCCGGTCGCTGAATTCCATGATGGCATTGAGCAACTCTTCCACATTCTCGACCCTCGAGACGCCCTCGGGGCTGTCGTCTTCCTTCAGCACCTTGATGAGGCCGATGGTGTTGGTGATGTGCTTGGCTAGCTCGAAAGCGTTCATCTTGGCCTGCAAAGATTGGAAACTCTTGATCATCACCATGAAGTCGCGGAACTTGTTGACGGTGCCCATGTTGAAGTCCTGCGGAAACACGTTGCTTTCCATGCACTTCCAAATGCTCGTGCGGTGCTCGTTGGCGACGACCATCATGCGCTCGATGCTGGTCTTGCCGATGCCGCGGGCAGGGTAGTTGATGATACGAAGCAGCGCCTGTTCGTCCTCAGGGTTGATGACGACGCGGAAATAGGCCAGCAGGTCTTTGATTTCCTTGCGGTCGTAGAACGAGAGGCCGCCATATATCTTATAAGGTATGTTCTGCTTGCGCAGGGCTTCTTCCATCGAGCGGCTCTGGGCGTTGGTGCGGTAGAGGATGGCGAAGCTCTTGTTGGGCAGGTGGCGGTTCATCTTGTATTGGAAGATGCTGTTGGCCACCATGGTGCCTTCCTCGGTGTCGCTGTTGGCGTGGAGGAGGCCGATGAGTTCGCCTTTCTCTTTGTCGCTCCACACCTTTTTCTTGATCTGGTCTTTGTTGTGCGCGATGACGGCGTTCGAGGCGTTGACGATGTTTTGGGTGGAGCGGTAGTTCTGTTCCAGTCGGATGAGTTTATAGTCGGGATAGTCGTTCTTGAAGTTGAGGATGTTCTGGATGTTGGCACCACGGAAGGCATATATGCTTTGGGCGTCGTCGCCGACCACGCAGAGATTCTCGAAGAGTGCGGCGATGCGCTTCACGATGAGGTATTGGGCGAAGTTGGTGTCCTGGTACTCGTCGACGAGGATGAACTTGAAGTGATTCTGGTATTTGTAGAGCACGTCGGGGTTGTCGCGCAGCAGGACGTTGGTGAAATAGAGGATGTCATCGAAGTCCATGGCATTGGCGCGGTGCAGGCGCTCGTTGTAGAGCTTGAACAGCTGGGCGATGAGCGGCTTGTTCGACTTGCGGTCGGTCTCCTGTATCTCGGGGTCGTTGGCGTAGTCTTCGGGCGAGTAGAGGCTCGACTTGGCCGCCGAGATGCGCGACAGCACCTGCTTGGCAGGGTAAACCTTGGTGTCGAGGCTCAAGTCCTTTAATATCTGTGTGATGAGGGCCTTCGAGTCGTCGGTGTCGTAGATGGAGAAGTTGGCCGTGAAGCCGATCTTCTCCGCCTCGATGCGCAGGATGCGGGCGAAGATGGAGTGGAAGGTGCCCATCCACACGTTGCGCGCGTCGCTGGCGTTGACCAGTTGCATGATGCGTTCCTTCATCTCGCGGGCGGCCTTGTTGGTGAAGGTGAGGGCCATGATGCTGAAGGGGTCGATGCCCTCCTGTATCATGTAGGCGACACGGTAGGTGAGGGCACGGGTCTTGCCCGAGCCGGCACCGGCAATCACCATCACGGGGCCTTCTATGGTGGTAACGGCCTCTCTCTGAGGCTCGTTGAGGTCTTTCATTAAATCGATCATTGGGTTGCTCGTTTGGTCTGCAAAGATAATGAATTTTTGTAATGTAGGGGCAGACCTGCGTGTCTGCCCAATTAAATAAATGGAAATAATTGTGGATTACATTTTTAAGATTATCTTTGCAGCAAATATAACACAATTGTCCCCATGTCCGACAAGAGAATCAAAGGCAGCCTGAGTGGCATCGTCGATAAGATGAATGAGGCGTATGATGGCCTCATCGGTGAAGGTTTCAACCTTGGCCTTGACCGGCGCGTCATGCCCGTGATGGCCGAAGGCGCGGTGGTGGGCTGGAAGATGCAGCGCCTTGAAAACGACGTCTGGGTGGATTTGGATGAGAAGCCCTTCGCGACAATGGAGGAGTTGATAGCACATTATAAGGGATAAAAAAAGCAGCAATGCCATCGGCATTGCTGCTTTTTTTTACCGTGACCCGGCTGGGGCTCGAACCCAGGACCCCAACATTAACAGTGTTGTGCTCTACCTGCTGAGCTACCGAGTCAACCTCACTTCCCCCTTCT
>JAFZKY010000045.1 GCA_017551725.1 Bacteroidales bacterium | reverse complement strand
GTCCTTTATATCCTTGGAATGTTACTTTATCGTTATTTTCCATAATTACTGCGAATTGTGTTTAGTGAACAGTGATTAGTGAACAGTAAATTATTTGGTTGCTAATTCGGTGAATGCGGCGTTGCCGAGGGCTTTGCGTCTCACTTTGCCAAGGGCGCTGTTGCGCTTGTCGTTTTCGCTGCTGTGTGTTCTGTAAGGTTCAAAACCACCTGCAGCCTCGTTATACAAAGCTTCGATTTCCTGTTTAGACATCTTCTCATAGCCGGCAAGACGGGCTAACTGCGACAGTTCTGCATTGGGATAGATGAACATTTCCTCCAGCATGTCGGAGGCGATGGCTTTGTCAATACCCTCCTGTTTCAAGAAAGCAAACATGTCGAAAAGTCTGCACGTGCAGAACGGAATCCTGCCGTATTGGCCGTGCCAGTGTTTGAGTCGCTGGCCGAAGAGAGTGCCGACAAATTTGGGATTGTAATCCAGCTCGGTGGCAATCTTCTTGATGATCGGGAACAGGTTGTGCGTGAAGATGTACTTGAAACAGTCTTGCGGCACGCCCCATTGGACGAGTTGCACGTAGCGGTCGGCCACGGCGTCGGGAACGTTCTTGCGCAGTTCCTCGATGTAGTCGTTGGTCAACGGGATGGGCGCGGAGTCGGTGTCAGGGTACATACGGTCGGCGCCGGGCAGCACACGCTCGAAAATAGTGGTGCCGTCGGTCAGGGCCTTGCGGGTCTCCTGCGGCACACCGTCGAAGGCCATCAGGGCGCGCTCCTCGATGGTCTCGAGGGCGGTCTTCACATCGTCTTCCGGAGCCCAGAAGATGATCTGCGCGTCATTGTCGCCAGCGTTGAGTACCTTGGCGGCTTTCTCGAAGACACTGCGGCTCACCACATCCTCCAGATCCTCGCTCGTGGCCATGTTGGGACGCTCGAGGCAGGCGATGACTTTCAGCCGGTCGGCGAACTCGCTGTAGAACGGGTGGCCGGGTTGGGTGAAGTGGGAGAGCAGGCCTGCGAATTGCGGCAGGTTGACGGCATACATCTTCTCACCGCGCTTGATGGCGTCGGTGATGGGGTCGAAGTAGAAGTGGAACTCCTTGGGGTTGAGCTCCATATAGTTCATTTTCCAATTCTCCTTGGAGATGCGGGCTTTCAGTTGCTCGCGGATGGCAAGCAGCGCCCACTGGCGGAAGCACTCCACGTGGGTAACCTCCGGAATCCATTTGGTGTGCGACACGCCCTTCACCTCGATACGGGTGCCGCCGGTGCAGCTCACGTTTACGTCCTCGCGGCCCGCGCCGATGCCCGTGCGCACGCGACCCGTGCTGCGGTTCAGGAAGCGGATGTAGTTACAAGCCTCTTCCACCTCGTCGGGGTTCACCATCTCGGGATAAGTTACGGTCTCGATCAGAGGCATACCCAGACGGTCGGTGCGATAGACGCGGGTGTGCCCGATGTCGGACACCTCGCGGCAGGCATCCTCCTCCACGCTGAGCTGGATGAGGCGCACTTTCTTGTTCTTGAGCTGAATCTCGCCGTCGATACCGAGGATGGCGGTACGCTGGAAGCCCGTCGGGATAGAGCCGTCGAGGTACTGCTTGCGGGTGATGTGCACCTCGCCCACGATTTTCAGCTTGGAGGCGAGAGCTATTTCAAGGGCGTATTGCAATGCTTCGGGATTGATGGGGAACGGCGGGGTGTCGTCCACCTCATACGTACACGCGGTGCGGTGCGCGATGCGATAGACGATGTTCTTGCGGGTCTTGAACTCCATAAGGGCCGTGCCGTCGTACTCGCCCATCTCGGAAAGCGTGGGACGCATGTGACGCAGCAGTTCCGCGTCGAACTCGTCGGGTTTCTGGAAGATGCCGGCAGGACAGCGGCAGAAGAGTTTCTCCTTGGTGGCCAACTGTTGGTGGACCTCCAAGCCCGACATGAACCCGATGCGGTCGTAGTCGGCCTGGGTGGCTTGCTTGCGGTCAACATAGCCGATGGCTTTTTTGCTGGCCTCGTAATTCTCTTGGGGATTGATGGTTTGCATACTATATATGGTTTATTGTCTATCGTTTGTTTATTCCCCACACTGCACTTCACTTGTGTGGGGCTAATTGCACTTCGTGCGTCTTGCCTCTTCTTCATTCCAGGGGTTGCGATTCGCTTACCCTTGGCTACCAAGCTCTTGCCCCTACGGGACTGCTCAAGGGATCGAACATTGTTGCCCCTTCCCCTGTTGCCCTTCAAAAACAAGCTGCAAAGATAGGAAAATATCTTTTTCTTTCGGTGGAAAAAGGTGAGATTATTTTATATAAGACTGGAAGGGATGTATGGCTGGCATTATCTTGCCAGACGCCGAGTCAGATTGGACCGGATTCGCAGGAATGGCTTTTCCACGGCAACATGGAGCAGGAAAGAACCCACTAATACGATGAGCCAATAAAGCAGATATCCTCCAATGCCCATACGGAGAAAACTCTCACAAAAATGTGTGGCGATGAGCTGGCATACAAAGAGATTGGTCAGATACATCGAATAGGAAAGCACACTGACATCCGTAATGATATTCCCAAATGCGGATTCGCAGGATCTGATTTTGGAGAAGAGAGGCATCCAAAGGGCAATGGCGATGGGCGGAATGGTCAGGGCGAGAACGTTGCCGTAGAGGGTGCCGGTATGACGGGGAAGAATGCAAACCAGTACCATCATGACCATGCCAATGATGAAACAGGCTATGGAATGTCGTTCCCATTTGTCGGCATGATAGTGCTTTACCCATGCAGCCAACACACCGATGAAGATGTTGTCGCAGCGCGAAGCAACGGTCTTCCGAATCCACACGCCCCACCAGAAGTCGTTTTGGGCGTATTTCGCCACCGTCAAGCGATATGCGAGAGCGAAGAGGATGAAACACACAGAAAGAATCGGAACAGCCTTGCGGGTTTGCAACGTTCGTGTCAGCAGGGCGAGCAACGGCGGAAAAAGGATGTAGAACCACCATTGGACCGGCAGGCACCACGACTCCCAGAAGAAATCGTAGAAGGGCGTGAACACGTTCTGAGTCATGGTGATGAATCGCCAGAGAGGCGTGATTCCCGTATCGCCCGGGATGACATGGAATCTTACAGCCATATAGTTTATCAGGAGCATCACATAATAGCAAGGCAGAATCCTCAAGGCGGTTTTGGCATAGAATTGCAAAGTGCTTTTTCCCAGTGTGAGTGCATTTCGTTCTGATTGGGCGATGAAAGCCCCTCCGATCAGGTAACCCGTGAGGATGAAAAAAATATCAACCTCATAGGAAAAGGGAATATGTGAAATCGGAGCGAACATCGAATGTTGAAGCAGAAAGGCCCCATGTCCGTGTACGACAAAGAAAATGGCTATGACTCTCAGCAGATCTAATCCGAAAATACGATTTGGTCGGTTTTCAACTCCCAGCATATTACATTCTTAATAAAAGGAACTATGCGGCAAAAGTACACAAAAATCACAAACTATACAACGAAAACAGGTTTTGGCTTTTTTACAAAAAATTTTATTCATATTGTACAAAGATAAATTATGTACATTTGCCTCCGATTTTCCATGTTTATCTGGAAAATTGTTTTTTTACATTTGAGATTACAAAATCAGGAATCTGATAGGATAATGAAAATCAAGAGTTTCATAGTTTGTATTCTGGCCGTTTTGTCGGTGCCGTTGTCGGGACAGGTGGTTTCGCATCCGATTGCGGAGGACTGGGAGTCCGGCGATTTCTCCGCTCTTTCGTGGGAGCGTCCCGGCACGCAGTATCTGTGGGAGGTCACCAGCGAAGGCGCGCATAGCGGCAGATATTGCGCCCGCAGCGGAAACTACTACACGCTGAACACAAAGTCGGTGTTGCAATTGGGAGTCTATCTGACAGAGAGCGGGAATCTTTCGTATTTTCGCAAGGTCTTCTCGGCGGAGGGCAGCGGCAAGTTCCTCTTCTGGCTGGACGGCGAGCTGCGCGACTCGCTGGCGGGATATGTGGAATGGAGCGAATTCCAGTGCCCGATCAGCTCGGGTTACCATGTGCTGAAGTTCTGCTATACGAAGAACCAGACGAAAAGCAGAGGGTCGGATTGCGTTTGGCTTGACGACATACATCTGCCCGAAGGCATCATAGTTCAAGGACAGGTGGATTCCTGCGAGACACCGGAAAGACCGCAAGCCTCGGTCAGCGGGAACGAGGTGACACTCGCGTGGGGCAGCGCCTTCCATGAGGAAGAAATCCTGCTTTTTGATGATGTGGAAGGACACCCGTACGGGGCGGTCAATTCACCCGGGACACTGGGCTGGCACTATATCGACGGCGACGGGGCGCCCACGGCTCCCTTCGGCGTTTTAAGTTTCCCCAACGTGGGCGAGCCAATGGCTTTTGTTGTATTGGACGACTATCTCCTCGTCGGGAACCAGTACAACACCACGGCACATTCGGGACACCGGTTCTTCGGGAGCCCTTTCCATTCGGACATGGCCAACGACGACTGGATAATAAGCCCGGAGCTGGATTTCACCGAACCGTTCACCTTCTCTTTTTTCGCCCGCAGCTTTGCCGATCGGTTCCCGGACGAGAAATTCGTGGCAGCCTATTCGATGTCGGACACGAATGTCAGCAGTTTTATTCCCTTGCACAGCGATGTCATCACTACAACTGCCGAGTGGAACGAATATTCCTTCATGGTGCCTGCGGAGGCCAAATATGTGGCGATACACTGCGTATCGCACGACCAGTATATGTTTTGCTTGGACGACCTTTCCCTACGTGGCCGGCGGACAAGCGGACACCCTTGTAACGTGTATCGCGACGGGACGCTGATTGCCTCGGGGATAACCGACTCCGTGTATGTTGACCGCTACGCCACTGGAGGAGAGCATTGTTATTCGATCACCTATATCTGCGGCGAAGTGGAGTCGGCACATTCCGAAACCGTGTGCGTCCAACTCAATTCCACAGCAGCGCCAGCGGTCATTTCAGAAGAAAGGGATGCTATGGCATACGAGTCGTCGTCCGAATGGAAAGATCCCAGCGACAGCCACATGGCCAAGACGTTAGAGGAAATGTTACGCTGGAACAAGTATCCGACATACGAGGTTTATACCGAACTGCTACAGCATTTTCAGGATGATTTCCCCGGACTTTGTAAAATAGATACCATTTTGGAGGACACGCCACATCCCGATTTGCATCATTCCATTTTCGCCATTCACATCAGCAACACGCTGGGACAGACCACCACGAAGCCGGCTTTCCTCTATTCGTCAACGATGCACGGGTGGGAAACGGTGTGTTATTACATGGTGCTGCGTCTGGCGGACTATATTTTGAACAATGCGACAACCGACACTTCCGTTCAGAGGCTGTTAGACAGTGTTGACCTATACATCTGCCCGCTTGAGAACCCCGACGGGACCTATTATCTAACCAACGATCTGATCTTGAAAGATGGTATCCATTCTATCTACCACAACTACAACGATGTGCAGCTGAACCGCAATTATCCCTACCTGCCTGGGTTGGTGGGTGAAGCTAACATACAACCCGAGACGCAAGCCATCATCGACTGGGTTACGCCGATACATTTCGTGATGTCGGTGAACTTCCATTGCGGTGCCGAAATTGTGAACTACCCGTGGGATGCCTGGACGACCGTGCAGCGTTCCCATGCCGATGCCGACTGGTTCCGATACACGGGCCAGAACTATGCCTCGCTATGTCAAGCGCAAGATACTGCCTATCTCTATGGCGATTACCGGGGCCGTTCGGTCATCGAAGGTGCCGACTGGAGCCCGTTGGTTGGCGGTCGGCAGGATTATATGACCTACTACCAGCGTTGCCGTGAGGTGACCATAGAGATGAGCCACATACCGGTGATTACGGACACTTTGTTGTTGCCCACCTACTGGGACAAAAACAAAGACGCACTGCTGAGCTACGCGGTGGAATGCAGCTACGGTTTCTGGGGCACGGTTACCGATGCAGTGACCCACGAACCCGTTGAGGCCATGGTGAAAGTGCTGAATCACGACCGCTTCCACTCCGAAGTGTTTTCTCATCTGCCGTTGGGCGTGTATCATCGTCCGATTATGGCGGGTACCTACACGGTGGAGGTTTCGGCACCTTGCTACCAAACCGCGACGTTTACGATCACCACACGCCCCGGGGTGGGTGTGCGACACGATGTGGAACTCCAGCCGCAAGTTACCGAACCCATTGCCTTCGACCAATACATCCTGCCGGGAATGCAGACAACGCTGGTCGCGCTGGCACAAAATGAGGTGTTTTGGTACGATTCCGACACCGCTTCGCAGGCCATTGCCGTGGGTGATTATTATACCACACCGGTGCTTTTTGACACGACGACCTATTATCTGGAAGAACATGATCAGGACGACACGCTCTTGTGCGTAAGCCCGCGCAGTGCCGTTACGGTTTATGTTATCGACAATATTCCAGAACCTGAAGACCCTGAATATCCAGCACTGAAGGTTTACCCGAATCCCACCGGAAACTATTTGGTGGTGGAAACCGGCGATAAGGAAATACACACTATGTCGGTATATGATGCCAGTGGCAAATTGGCGCTGACAAGAACGGTTTCCGCACCCGTGGTGTTGGATGTTACAGCATTGAAGTCCGGAAGCTATGTCTTGCAAGTGGAGTACGCGGATGGGGAACGACGCATAGCAAAGTTCGTGAAGTATGGGAACTGAAGAAGGGTATCCAGTAAAAAGTGGAGTTTTTAAAACTCGTTAAAATGGCTCTTGCTGCGGTCCACGTCCTTGCCGAAGCTCTTGTTGGCGAGTTTGCGGTTGCGCGGGCGGTAGGTGCCGTCTTCCATCTCACGTAACATTACATTCGTGAAGAGTTTGAACATCTTCTCCTCCTGTGTCTCGTCCTGATAGAAGGCTTTCCAAGCGTACTCGTAGAGTTCCTGCAAACGGTCGGGACTCATGTGCTTGGGCTGATACACCACCTGTCCGGCGTTGTAATGATCCCAGTCGTGGTCGAAGATACGCCCCTGCCGCATAAGGTCGTCGTAAGCCTTGGTGTGCGGGAAGGGGGCCAGGATGGTGAACTCAGCCAGGTCAAGGTCAATCTTGAGCAGGAAGTCGATGAGGCGCAGGATGTCGTCCTCGGTCTGGTTGTCAAGGCCGAAGAGGATAGTTCCCTCCACGCCGATGCCATAGTCGTGATACCGTTTCACGCGCTCCTTGATGTAGTCGGAGGTGTCATATACGGCCTGATACACGTACCAGGCGCCGGCTTGTGCGGCTAGGTCCAGCACCTGCGGGTCGTCCTCGATGGTGTGGCTGATCCATTTTTTCTTCAGGGGAATCATCTCGCGGAAGAGGTCCATTTCCCATTGCTTGTCTTGCGCCAGGGAGTTGTCCACGATGAAGAGCCTGTTATTGTCGATGGTCTCCAGGTCGGCGATGGTCTGGTCGATGGGCCGCGGGCGGAAGCAGCGGCCTCCGAGGTAGGACACGGCGCACGGGTAACAGCTGAAACGGCAGCCGCGCGAGGCGTGGAAGAGGTCCACCATCTGCACGCCCTTGTGGTTGTAGAGCTCCCGCTTGTAGAGGTCGCGGCGCGCGGGCCCCACCAGCGCGATGTCGGGCTGGTGACCCATGTAGTTGTAAACTTTCTTGAGACATCCGTTCTGCAAGTCCTGGAAGACCTGTTCCTGGCGGCCCTCCGACTCGCCCAGGAAGATGCTGTCGGCGTGTTGCAGGGTTTCCTCGGCGTGCAGCATGGTGGAGATGCCCCCGAACATGACAGGGATGCCCTTGGCACGGTAGGCGTCGGCGATGGCCCAGCCGCGCTTCACCTGCGTGGTCAGCATCATCGAGATGGCCACCACATCGCACTCCTCGTCCATGTCCAATTCCTCCACGTTCTCGTCCGTGAAGGACACGTCCACATATTCGGGCAACGTGGCAGCAAACACCACCGGCCCGTGAGGCGGCAGGTTAAACGTGGTCTGTCCAGGCAACTTTTTCCATTTCGGATAAATCAGTTTCAGTTTCATATCGTTGGTCTTTTATTGGCTGTTGTTGAAGTTAAGTGTTTAAGTGTTTAAGTGTTAAGGTGTTTAAGTGTTTAAGTGTTTAAGTGTTTAAGTGTTTAAGTGTT
>JAFZKY010000044.1 GCA_017551725.1 Bacteroidales bacterium | reverse complement strand
TAATTATTAATTATTAATTATTAACTGCTAACTGAACCCCGCCTCATGTCTTCTTCAATAAAACAGCTTGCCGGTCAAACGGTTATTTACGGTGCCACGAACATTCTGGGCCGTTTGCTCAACTATTTGCTTGTGCCGTTGCACACGTACATCTTCGCGGATGCGGCGCAGTACGGCGTGGTGGGCGAACTGTACGCCTGGACCAGCCTTTTCATCGTCATCCTGACCTACGGCATGGAGACGGCTTTCTTCAACTTCTCCCGCGATGAGGAACAGAAAGACCGTGTATATACCACGATTGTGACCTCTCTGCTGGTGACCTCCACGCTGTTCATCGTCCTTTGTTCGCTCTTTTCCCATCCGATTGCCGGGTGGATGAAATATCCCGACCATCCCGAATACATCGTCTGGTTCTCCATCATCATCGGGGTGGATGCCCTGACCTCCATATTCTTTGCCCGCCTGCGCCATTTGAATAAAGCCCTGAAATTCGCAGCGGTGAAGATCACCAATATCGTGGTCAATGTGCTGTTCAACCTGTTCTTCCTGTTGCTTTGTCCCTATCTGCTGAAAACTTATCCGGATTCCGCATGGATACAGACCATCTATAACCCGAGCATCGGGGTTGGCTATATTTTCATCTCCAACTTGATTGCCTCCGTGGTGACGCTGCTGATGCTCTTCCCCAGCGTGTTCCGCCAGAAGTATGTGTTTGATTGGGCGTTATGGAAGAAGATGTTTGCGTATGCGTTCCCGCTGTTGATTTTCGGCTTGGCCGGCATCGTGAATGAGACGATGGACCGGGTGCTGATCAAGTACGTGTCGCGCGCCGCCGACCCGCAGGCCTCCGTGGGCATCTACAGTGCCTGCTATAAGATTTCCATTATGATGACCATATTCGTGCAGGCGTTCAAGTACGCCGCCGAACCATTCTTCTTCAGCAAGTCCAAAGACCGCGACGCCCGCGAGACTTACGCGGAGGTGATGACCGTTTTTGTTCTCGTGTGTTCGATTATTTTTGTCGGTATCATGCTCTATATGGATGTGGTCCAATACTTTGTTGGCCCGGCCTACCGCGTGGGACTGCCCATCGTGCCCATTCTTCTGTTGGCCAATCTTTTCCTGGGCATCTTCTATAATCTTTCAATATGGTACAAGCTCACTGGCCAGACCCGCTACGGTGCGTATATCGCCATTTTCGGTGCCGTCATTACCTTGGTCCTGAACCTGTTGTTGATCCCCCGTTTCGACTATATGGGTGCTGCGTGGACTACCTTCGCCTGCTATTTCAGCATGATGGTGGCCTCGTATCTGCTGGGTCAGAAACACTATCCGGTGGATTACAACATTAAGAAGATTGCCTTCTACATCCTGTTTGCAGTGGCGGTGTATGGCGTAAGCGTGGCGGTGAATAAGGGACTGGGCATCACGCAGATGGGCGTGCGCCTGGCGGTGAATTCCGTCTTGCTGGTCGCCTATTTGGGAATCCTTTTCGTGGTGGACCGCCGTTACATTTTAAGTCTGTTCAGGAAATAGAGGAAAATAATCAGCTATTTGAGGCAGGCCGCTAATTTGAAGATCAGGTCGGTGAGGATGATGGCCGTGTTTCCGTTGCGCGAAATGTGGTACAAGGCTTTGTTGCACTCTTCGGTCATAAGGCTGGCCTGTTTCAACTGGATGATGCCTGTGTATTCGGACAAAATTTCGGTTTCGTAGGCGGTGGCCTTCACCATCTCCGGATGACGGGTGTTGGTCATCAAGATGTTCCGTAACATTCTTATGGTGAGTGTTATGAACTGCTTCTGATATTCGCGGCCCTGTTTCACGATTTGTTCGATGACCTCCTGAGCTTCATCATACCGGCAGTCGGACATGTTTTGGCGGGAAAGGGCCACGGCACTGTGCATCAATTGGTCGAATTGTGTCAGCATCTCGTGTTGGTCGGCATCGTCCTGATGGATTTTGAGCGCCTTGGTATAGTCGCCCTCGCAGAGGATGGCAATGTTGCGCGCATCTGCGCCGGCCATGTCGGGGAAGTCCTTCTGAAGGGCCACGGCCACCTCGTCGTCCGAGAGACGGGGAAATTTCACCAGCTGTGTCCGGGATAATATGGTGCTCAGAATCTGTTCGGGTTTTTCGGAAATCAGGATAAAAAGAGATTGGTTTTCAGGTTCTTCCAAGGTCTTCAGCAGTTTTGGGGCCGCCGCATGGTACAGCCGGTCCACACACCACAGCACGTAAATCTTGTAGCCACCCTGATAGGAGCGCATACTGTTCTGGTTGACGATGTGCGAGCAGTCGCGGATGTTGATGGAGGCCTGCTTGTTCTCTCCGCCCAATTCGTTGAGCCAGTCTTCAATGCTGATATGGTAGCGGTGCAGGATGACAAAGTCCTTGAACTGCTGGGCCAGCTTAATGGAGTCGGGGTCCTTGGCTACCTCTTTGGTGGTGCAGTTGGGGAAATAGAGGTGCAGGTCGGGATGCGAAAGCTTGGTGAACTGCTTGCAGGAGGGGCACTCGCCGCACGAGTCGGTTTCGGTGGGATGTTCGCAGCATAGATATTGGCCCATGGCGATGGCCGCTGCAAAGGCTTGGCTGCCCGGCTGCGCCAAGAAGAACTGCGCATGGCTGATGCGGTGCTCCCGCACTTGGTTGAGCAACTGCTCTTTCACACTCTCTGAAACTAAAACATCCTTGAACTGCATTTTTCTGTTTTTACAATATTTATATAAATAAGAAACGTAAAATGATTATTTCTCACGGATTTTTCGTAGCCATGAATGGTCGTTGCTGTTTTCGTAACGGTTGAGCTTGTCGAACAGCTCGTCCAAGGTCGTGGCGGTAATCAGCAGGTCTTTGTGGAAAGCCCGAAGGAAGCCGTCCTGGCTGAAACGGTCCAGCTGGGCCAGCATCATGTCGTAGTAACCGTTTGGATTATAGATGGCTATCGGCTTGAAGTGCATCCCTAATTGGGCATCGGTGACGATTTCGAACAGCTCGTCCATGGTGCCGTATCCGCCGGGGAAGACCACGAAGGCATCCGCCCGTTGTTCGAGGAGCTGTTTGCGCTCGCTCATGGTCTTCACGTAAATCATCTCTGTGATGTCGTCTGCGAGCACCTGGTCGCGGGCGAAGAAGTCGGGTGCCACCCCGATGACGGTGCCGTTGTGCTGCATGGCGGCGTTGGCAGCCTCACCCATGAGACCGATACGCCCGCCGCCATAGTAGAGGGTTATCCCCTTCTCGGCCAGCATCTTGCCGAACTCGGCGGCCTGTTGCGCATAGATGGGATCGTTGCCGCTGGCCGACCCGCAGAAAAGAGCGATGGATTGGAATTTCATAGGACTTGCATTTTGATGAGGGCATGAATAGAGATGGATATAAGGAGATAGGCCAGGATGATGATGGGAAATGCCCCAAGCTGGAACATCAAAATCAACAGTATTCCTATCAACAATAATACATAACGGGCAATGTTGATCCCTTTGAATTTGAAATCCTTGAATTTTAACGACATCATAGTGATGTTGCTGTTAAGCAGCAGGGCAAGCGCAATTGTCATCATCCACACCACCCAGAAATTGTTGAGCATCACCATGCGCTCGGCGGCGACAGGCACAAAGCTGAGGAACAAGGCGTTGGCGGGAGTCGGTAAACCTATGAAGTTGGTGGTCTGGCGCTCGTCAAGGTTGAATTTGGCCAGTCGCACCGCCGACAACATCGGCACGAGCAACACCGTGTAGGGCAGAAACTCCGTGAAGGCGTTGATGTGATGGGGTGGGAGTTCATAAAGACAGCGGGAAAGCCAGGTATAGACGATCATGGCTGGCGCTACGCCGAATGAGACCACGTCCGACAACGAGTCCAGTTCCTTCCCGATAGGGGATGACAGTTTGAGTAACCGCGCGGCGAACCCGTCGAAGAAATCGAAAAGGGCCGACGCGATGATCCAAAGGGCGGCGCTCTCCAGATTGCCCGTCAGGGCCGCCATGATGGAAAGACAGCCGCAAGCCAGGTTGCAGCAGGTAAGTGCGTTGGGTATATGTTTGAGTATGCGCATGTTCGGTGTTGTTGAAAGCGTTTATTTCAGGACCCAGTATTTGGGGTTGATGGATTTGGCAAAGGCTTCCGCTTCCTCTTCCGTGTCATAAATCCCGATACAGATTCGGATGTTGGGCGCGCCCTCTTGCAGGACCAGTTTCGGGGAGTATTCGTCGAGGTGCTTTGCCCGGATGTGTGCCAATACTTCTTTCTCGCTGAGGAAACTGCCTGCAATCGCATAATAGTGCCCCTGCTCGAAACGGATGTAGGGATAGCCTGCGGACGATGTCTTGACGACTTCCGGCTCGTAAGGCGTCTCCTCCGGCAGGGTGTCGGACTCGACCACGGCGGTGGTGTCTTCCGGATATGCTGCCGTTGAGGTAGTGTCAATTTCATCCGGCTCGGTCATTTCCACTTCTTTATGGAACAGGCGGTCGAAAACAGGACGGATGATCTCTTGTATCTTGTCGCGGAAAATGTAGCCCAGTGCGGCCAGAAGCAGCAATACCAGCAGGGTGTAGAGCCACCAAAGAGAACGGCGCTTTTTGGGTGTTTCCGTCTCTTCCGGATTGTCTGTCTCTTCCACCTCGGAATCTTCGTTCTCGGCTTCCTCCTCTTGCGGCTTAGCCTCTTCGGGTTCCTCGGCAGCAATGGGCTCCTCAATGGCAACAGGTTCTTCGGTCTTAATGTCTTCAGTCTGCTGCTCTGTTACTTCGGGTTCCTCGGCAGCAATGGGCTCCTCAATGGCAACAGGTTCTTCGGTCTTAATGTCTTCAGTCTGCTGCTCTGTTACTTCGGGTTCCTCAGCAGCAATGGGCTCCTCAATGGCAACAGGTTCTTCGGTCTTAATGTCTTCAGTCTGCTGCTCTGTTACTTCGGGTTCCTCGGCAGCAATAGGCTCCTCAATGGCAACAGGTTCTTCGGTCTTAATGTCTTCAGTCTGCTGCTCTGTTACTGCGGGTTCCTCGGCAGCAATGGGCTCCTCAATGGCAACAGGTTCTTCAGTCTTGATTTCTTCCGTCTGCGGCTCGTTGTCCTCCGGCTCTTCTGTGGGAATATCCGTTACATTCAAGGAGAGGGCCGGCATCCCTTCAAATTCGATATTGAGGTCTGGAATGTCTAACGCCTCGAATGTCAACCTTCCTTTTGAATCCAGCGAGAAGGTGCCGAAATCCTCAAAAGAGACGCTTTTGTTATGCGCCAGGGCGTTTTTCAGTTCCTCCACCCATTGGGTGATTTCGCGGTTGGCTTCGGTCAGCAGGCATTGCTTTTCCCGGCAAATGAAATTGGTGAATCCCAGATTGTCGTCACCGGTTTTCGTGTCCAAGGTGACCACGTTCCGAGGCGGCAGCAACTTTTCCCCTTCAATACGGGCGGATTCGTAATGCAGGGAAAATGTGCCCAGATCGTTCACGTAGATGGACTCTGCTTGCTGGAGGGCTTTAATGATATAATGTATCATGCTGTTTTACAAATAATTATTCGGTTGTTAATGTGCTGGGGAAAAGATGCTTTCCTGTTCTATGCGGGCCAAATCTTCGGGCGTGTCGATGCCGATACCCTCGTAGGAGCAGGCGGCGGTGTGGATGTTGTAACCGTTTTCCAGCCAGCGCAATTGTTCGAGTTTCTCGCAGCTCTCCAACGTCGAGGGAGTCAACTGCGTCAGGGCTTTCAATGTCTTGTAACGGTAGGCGTAGATGCCGAGGTGCTGATGGTAGAGTGGGGTGGCGGCTTGCGGGTCGCGCACGTATGGAATCGGGTAACGGCTGAAATACAATGCCTTGCCGTCAGCGGCCAGCACTGCCTTGACGACGTTCGGGTTCTCGGCGCGGGCTTTGTCGGAGAAGGGCTTCACAAGCGTGCCGATCTGCACGTCGGGACGGTCGAAAAGGCCGGCCAGCAGGTTTATTTCCCGGGCGCTGATGAAGGGTTCGTCGCCTTGGATGTTGATGACCACGTCGTCATCGGACAGCTGGAGCTGGTCGGCGGCCTCCCCGCAGCGGTCGGTGCCGGAGGGATGGTCGGGACGCGTCATCAGCGCCTGCCCGCCGAATTGGCGCACAACGTCCTGGATGCGCGGGTCGTCGGTGGCCACCACGTGCTGGTCCAACCCGGCTTGCGCCACCTGCTCGCACACGACCTGGATCATGGGCTTGCCATGGATGAGGGCGAGCGGCTTGCCCGGAAACCGCGTGGAGGCATAACGCGCCGGTATGATGCCGATGAAACGAGGCTTGCCCATCGCTATTTGAACAGACCGAACAGCTCGGCGTCGATTTTGTTGATGATTTCTCCGAAGTCTTCGGGACGCTCGGCGAACTTGATGGTGTTCACATCCACCACCAGCAACTTCCCGTCTTTGTAGTTGGAAATCCAGTTCTCGTATTTCTCATTCAGATTTTCCAGATAGGAAATCCGGATGGAGTCCTCGTAGGCACGCCCGCGCTTGTGGATTTGCGTCACCAAGGTGGCCACATCCGCCTTCAGATATATCAGCAGGTCAGGAGCTTGGATGAACTGTTTCATCAACTCGAATAGGGATGAGTAGTTGTCGAAATCGCGGGTGGCCATCAAGTCCATCTCGTGCAGGTTGGGTGCGAAGATTTAGGCGTCCTCGTAGATGGTGCGGTCTTGGATGATGTCCTTTTTGCGCTTTCTTATGTCAATCACCTGACGGAAACGGCTGTTGAGGAAATAGATTTGTATGTTGAAGGACCAGCGTTGCATATCCCGGTAGAAGCTGGCGAGATACGGGTTGTTGTCCACGCTTTCGTACAGGGGCTCCCACCCGTAATGTTTGGCAAGCATTCCTGTTAATGTTGTTTTTCCGGAACCGATGTTCCCAGCGACGGCTATGTGCATGTGTATGTTGTTTAATTGTTTATTTGTTTAAATGTTTATTCGTTTTGGAAAAGAAGTTCGGTGGGGTGGCTATTCTTCGACTTTCACGCGCATCGCATGGATGACGAGGTAGGTACACAGGCCAGCGAACATGATGATGGCCAGGATGCCGTAGATCGGGTGGCTTTGGTAGGCGGCGGTGGTGGAGAGCTCCACGCCGGCGTATTTCAGGATAGCACTGATCACGCCCATGATGGCACCGCCGGCCAGCAGACCGGAGGCGAGCAGCGTGCCTTTCTCGGAACGGGCCTTGTTGAGTTTCTCGTCATTGCTGCGGGTCTTGATGAACCAGGCCAGCAGACCGCCCACCAGCAACGGCAGGTTGAGCTGCAACGGGATGAACATACCCAGCGAGAAGGCCAGTGCCGGCACGCCGATGCAGTCGAGCAGGATGGCCAGCACGGCACCGATGATGTAGAGCAGCCACGGGGTCTGGCCTCCGAACATCAGCGGTTCGATGATGGCGGCCATCGCGTTGGCCTGCGGGGCCACGAGCGCATCCTCGCCCGTGTAGCCGTAGGTGTTGGAAAGCAGCATGATGACGGCGCCGACCGTCAGGGCCGACACCAGCGTGCCCACGAACTTGAACGCCTCCTGCTTGAAGGGGGAAGTGCCGACCCAGTAACCGATTTTAAGGTCGGTGATGAAGCCGCCGGCCATGGCTAATGCAGAACAGACGATGCCGCCCACCACCAATGCGGTGATGATGCCCGTGCCGCCCTGAAGCCCGACAGCAGAGAGGATGAACGATGAGAGAATCAGCGTCATCATTGTCATGCCCGACACCGGGTTGGTGCCCACCGTGGCAATGGCCGTGGCCGCCACCGTGGTGAACAGGAAGGCGAAGAGGAAGACCACCAGCAGGGCCACGATGACCTGCGTGATGTTCATCTGCATTCCGCCAAAGAGGAAGAATATGACCATGAGGACGATGACGGCGAGGAAGCCGAACAGGATGATCTTCATGGGGATGTCGCGTTGCGTGCGGATGATGTCTTGGTTGCCGCCGGACTGTTTGCCAGCCTTGAGCGCCACGCCGATGGATTTCTTGATCACGCCTGCGGATTTGATGACACCCAGGATGCCGGCCATGGCGATACCGCCGATGCCGATGTAGCGTACGTAACCCGAGAAGATAAGGTCAGGGTCCAGCGTGCTCATGGGGGTCAGCACGCCGTTAATGTCGGTGGCGCCGAACTGTCCCAGAAGCGGCACGATGAACCACCACGACAGGGCGGAGCCGGCACAGATGATGGCTGCATATTTCAGACCGATAAGGTAGCCCGTGCCCAGCAGGATGGACTCGGCGCTCATCTTGAATACGAACTTGTGGTTCTGGGCGAGCTGTTCACCCCAGCCGCACATGCGTGAGGAGATGGTGTCGGCCCAGAAATGGAAGGTGGTCATCAGGAAGTCGTAGATGCCACCAATCAACCCGCTGATCAGCAGCAGCTTGGCCTGGTTGCCGCCCTTGGCTCCCGACACCACTATCTCCGTGGTGGCGGTGGCTTCCGGGAACGGGTACTTGCCGTGCATGTCGGAGACGAAGTATTTGCGGAACGGGATCAGGAACAGGATTCCTAAGAAGCCTCCGAAGAGGGAGGAGAGGAAAATCTGCCAGAAGTTGACCTGTATGTCGGCGGCGATGGCCGGGTTGGTCTCCTTGATGATGTAGATGGCCGGCAGGGTGAAGATGGCGCCGGCCACGATGACGCCGGAGCTGGCCCCGATGGACTGGATGAGCACGTTCTCGGAGAGCGGGCTCTTGCGTTTGGCGAGGGTGGAGATGCCCACGGCGATGATGGCGATGGGGATGGCGGCCTCGAAGACCTGTCCGAACCGCAGCCCCGAATAAGCCGTGGCGGCGGAGAAGATGATGGCCATGATGATACCCCACGTGATGGTCCACGCGTTCAGTTCGGGGTATTTTTTCTCTCCCAATAAAATGGGCTTGTAGGTTTCGCCCTCTTTGAGCTCACGGTAGGCGTTGTCGGGAAGTTTGATTTCCTCGTTCAGGTCAATACCCTGTTTTTCTTGTTCTTCCATATTGATTTATAAATGATTATGAGAATACAAATAATGCCGCCAAAGATACAAAAAAACTTTGTCCTTTTTTTGTCTTCGGAATAAAATCTTAACAGAATAATTCACAAACAGGGATTGGGTGGGAAACAAAAAAAACAACCCGTGAAAGGGTTGTTTTGGTGATTCCGCTGCGACTCGAACGCAGAACCTGCTGCTTAGAAGGCAGCTGCTCTATCCAGTTGAGCTACGGAACCCTCTTACCGTCGGGATAGCCTGATTCGAACAGGCGACCTCCTGCTCCCAAAGCAGGCGCGATAACCGGACTACGCTATATCCCGTTTTTTGAGGCTGCAAAAATACACTTTTTTTATTTTTGCACGGATGTTTGGAGAAATTTGTAATTGTTTGATAATGGTCTAATTACAAAAAAAGGACCGAAACAGCTTTGCTTTTCGGCCCCTTTTGTGGCGGGAACGGGAATTGAACTCGTGACCTCCGGGTTATGAATCCGACGCTCTAACCGACTGAGCTACCCCGCCTTTTTTGAGGCTGCAAAAATACACTTTTTTTCGTTATCCTTGTTTTGATGAAAATTTTTTTTTGAGGGAGTGTTTTTTTTATTATTTTTGCAGGGCATAAATAATGTGAAAAACCGTAAAGTTATGAAATACACGTTTACTAGTAAAATTGTATTGTTTTGTCTGTTTATAGCTGCTTTGTCCAGCCTTGTGCCGGCGGAAGCCCAGCAACCTACGGTCTATAACGGCACACCTCCCACTTTTATGACTTTCACAGCCCCGTATGTGAAATGCCGTTATGGCACCTATTGGTGTGCGTGCAATCCGAACAACTCCTATTGGACCTGTTCGGGAAACAATAACAACAATTGGGTCACGGGTACATACGGGACAGCTTCGTATGCTAATTCCGCCTCCAATGGCATCATGACACCTACCTCCACCAACTGGAGCCACCGGCTGGTGACCTCGCACACGGCCACAGACCCCTGCATGTGCTACGACAACGGTAACGGAACGTATATCAACTCGCCGGTGCTGCCTGTCGGCGGTTGGGATCTGGAACCCAGCACTTTGTACGACCCCATTGATACGGTCATACAACTCGGAGGCCCTAATAACCAAGGCAAAGGCAGCCAGTACATCGAGTACTGGTTCCGTCCTTCCACGGAGCAAAGCGTGCTGATGGTAATGCTCGCGTTCGCTACAGAGGCTTCCAACCACCCTACCTACCAGAACGCCAAATTCTATGTGGAGGTGATGGATTCGACCTATAACTTGTTAAACCTCGGTTACTATCCTGACCTTCAGGGCAATCCGATGAACACACTGCCCCGCCAATGGCCATACGCACGTTTCCTGTATGTGCCTATTAATACAAGCAATACTACGTGTAGCATTCCCTATTGCCTGGCCACCCCGGTGGGGTACGACTATTATGGCACGAACGATGAGAACAAAGCTTTCCAGGTGTCGGAATGCCCGTATGCGAATTTTAACGGCCAGGTGCCCCTGTCACATTCCAATGTCGCCTCCCAGTGGTTCAAATACACGCAGATTGCGTTTGATCTCTCCAAGTATGCCAAACTGCATAAAACCGTTGTTTTCCGCGTGAGGGCTGAGGCGTGTGTGATGAATTTCCATTGGGCATACGGCTATTTCGCAGCCCAGCTGGTGCGCGGCTATATTGCGGCGGATGTGTGCAACCACAACCATATCTGGCTTTCCGTGCCCGACGGCTTCAGCGAAAACTCCTATGTCTGGTATGTAGGCGCCGACTCCGCCTCCGCCCAGCGCGCCCAGTTGTATGACGGTCAGCACAACATATTCCTCTCCCGCACCAACGGCACGCAGATATATCCTTACTATCGTTGCGAGGTGAAGACTCAGGCGGGCGTGCCCATCATCTATGAGGGCAGAATCGATCATTATTCGGACATACACCCCATATACCAGTACGCCCAGATTTCCTGTGACAGCGTATATACGGTTCGTTTTGACAATTTCAGCACCTATCGCGAAATTCGCCCGTCAGCCAATGCCGGTCTCGCCGACACGATCACTTATCCGGTACAGTATGTGGAATGGGATTTCGGCGATGGTTCCCCGCGTTCCGCCACATTGAGCCCGACGCATAATTATGCTGAACTGGGCTACTATCCGGTGACCTTGTGGGTGTACGACCGCCATCACAATTGTCGTGACTCGGTCACCCACATGGTGTTTGTAGATACGGTCAACCATGTCAATGTGGACGAAAAGATGCTGCACATGGAGGTTTATCCCAATCCTTCCGACGGATTCTTTACCGTGTCTGTGGACAACACACCGACATACCATATATATGTGTATGACATGCGGGGTGGTTTTGTGAAGAGTTTGCCATCTACCGCTTCCGAAACCACGGTGGATCTTAGCGAAATGCCCGCCGGCTCCTACATTGTAGAGGTTCGCACTCCTAAAGGACGGCACAGCCGGATCGTGCAGAAACGGTAACAGAAGATGCCTCTGGAAATCTTATACTAATGAAGCGGGTTCCGCTGCCGATGTCAGGCGACGGGACCCGCTTCATGTCAAGGTTCCTGAATCTTCAAAAAAATCTACTTTCCTTGCAACAAAACACACTCCGTTTCGTTTAGCATAATGTATGGTCTTTGTCGGGCCGGTTTTTTTTTGAATCGATGTCATTAATGTTTTTAAAATGAAAAAAAATATAATCCCTATCATTTTCATGGCATGGTGTATTCTCGCAGCCTTGTCTATCTCCGCTCAACCTGTGGTGAATGGTGTCATGCAGGGCTCGCCTACTACTTTTATGGTGGATCCGGCAACTTGCAACCAAGCCAACGGCTGGGCGAGAGCATATAACGCTACTTATCCGTCTTCTAGCCAAACCTCAGCTACCTCAGAAGGC
>JAFZKY010000043.1 GCA_017551725.1 Bacteroidales bacterium | reverse complement strand
GAATCCTTGCCAACTGAAGACCAATATTATCCAATAGTAAAAAGAATGTACGTTGAAGAGCATGACGGCGATGCGCTTATCGCTTTGGCACGATTCCAACGAGAAGAGGATACGGTTTATGTACTGGAGAACCTGCGTAAATATAGGCTATCCGATGACGACTGGATCTATTATTGGTACACGACTTCGAAAAGTGCTGGCGTAGATTATCATTATCAAAAAAGGAATTTGACCGAGTGTGCCTTGTTGGCTGTCGCCGAATGGCCGCACGAACAGTTCAAACCATTGTTGCCAGAAATCAGAGACTCTTTTTTATATCCCATATTACTACATAACACATCCCGTTCGCGATACTTCTTCTCAGCCTTGATGGCATATCGCTCACCATGGGCATTGGATATGATAGAGCAAACTTTTGAGATGATCAAAAATCATCCTAATAACCCACCTGAAGATTTTTATAAAGGTATGGGCCGGTACAGCCTTTACTTTGGAGAGAGTTTTGACCGAGCATACGAACTTAATCCCGACCAATACTTCGACGAACTGCATAAAAAATACGGACGGGAAAAATGAGAATTCTAGCGGATAGTGCTTCCACTGCGCAACGCCACCCACCCTATCCGAAATCCATGGTTCTTGCTGGACGGGGACGAGCACAACATCAGAGTCTCCGTTTTCCATTTCGGGCAGGATGAGCTCAGGCATTATTAAGTGTTGGGAATTGGTCGTTACTGATCACCTCAACGGTATGTTGTTCAGCAACTTGATGGTATCACCTTGTTGAACACACGGCAGGGCCACGTTCTTGCCCTGCGGGGCGATGAGCAGGCGGTCGTAGAAGACCTGCCGCGTGGGCAGGTTATGGTTGCCGGCCACAATGCACATCCGCACCGTACTGTCCGGAACACATACCGGTATGGAAATCAAACCCGCTTCCCCATCGATGGCGGTGACAAAAGAACCTATCGGATTCCACGCCAAGTTCGTCACGGCGCCATTGCCCGAAACAGCCGATATGGAGATGAGATTACGACCCATCATATCCTGAAGGTAATTCGTTATCCAAAAGGAAACACATATACTGTCACCCCAAGTATGGTCGATGGTGTCATCATACAGACAAACGGGACGATTGCACTTTGCCGCCAGCAAGCCATTTTTCCTCTCATCCCAAGATTGGATATAATAGTCTGAATGCTCATTTAAACCATTGTAATACAACCGTTTTCTTTCCGCCTGATAATCTTGGCAAAGTTGATGCAGTTGGGATACCGGAAGGCGATAAAGCGAGAATCTATCCGTGGAGAAAAGGGAATCCGCATAGCTCAAAATCCGTTTTTCATTCAGGTTCAACCGATTCTGGTCCAACATTGAGACAACAAGCAACGGACGTTCATCGGGAAGATCCTGCAGGATGTTGTAATCCTTCCACGGCTCCCAAGAAAGCTCAATGCAATTGTAAGATCTTGAAATAGAACTTCGTGAGCCATAACCACAAATCAGAGGAAGCCCCGTTTTGAAGGAGACATACGTATTGATCTTAAATGCATCATCCTGCGCAAGCAGGGTGTAATGCTCGGAGCCCACATGAAAGACAGGCAACGAAAGAACAGCTTGGTAATCCTCTGTGTTGATTTTTGACACCCATTGATTATCCGGCAATTTATTGTCATAATCGGTCCATTGAGGGTACGGTTCCGAATGGGTGGCCAGCAAGGAATAGGCATATATTTCATAACTGTAGGCCATACACACCAACAGGAGAACCACAACCTTGTACCCTGTTTTCCGGAAACTTGAAATCCATTGCCACACCCAATAAACCGCTAACACATTGAGTGTCACGAACGGCAGCCACAACAGTCGTCCCATGGCGCGCAGTTGAGCCAACACCGACAAATGGTTGAGAATGTCCGGATGCTTCATCGTGATAATCGGCAGCACAGAAGCCAGCAAAAACAGCAGAACGGAAGCCCAGAGGAACACATTGAGCAAGGAATTGTCGGTGGGACGGAAAAGATGCGTCACACGGAGATGAATCAAACCCCAAAGAATACGCAACACCCAGACCAACAAAGCGATAAGAGCCACAACACCCACATAGCAACAGGTTTCCCATTCGGGTGGCATGAAACCCATGTTCCGAAGAGGGGCGATCATGAAAAGCCTATGGAATGGCAGCAAGAGCCCATACAGACATCCCCTGTAGTAGAACATCCCATCGGCAACGGACGTTCTGTCCACGGTTGAATCGCCAATGGAGGAGAGGAGAAAAAAAACGGCTACGGGCAAGATGAATTGTATAAAGAAATGCAAAACCAACTGCGGAATCCGCCACTGGTTCTTTTTATGCGTGAACAGCAAATAGGCCATGTATATTACGGAGATGTCCGCCATAAAGGCCATATAATACGGATGTGACAAAGCGCTGAAAAGCAGCAGAACACCATATAACACAGACCATTTCCAATGGTGGGTGGCGTGCAGCCGGGCAATGAAATACAAGGCCATGGGGATGACACACAGGTATGACAAGGTAAGATGCCCGCCCAAACGCATCAACTGGGGCATAAGGAAAGTGACAAAAACGGCACCGAACAGCGCGGGTATCGGAGGCAGTTTCAGCTCAAGGAACAACAGATATAAGAACAAAGAGCACAGCAAAATAGAAAGAATGACATAGAAATTGATGAGCGGCAGACAGGCCTTCCAGGCATCATGCACACCCATTTTCTGCAACAGTTGCAAGGGCGCGGAAACCAATATTTGCAGACCTGTATAGGTATAATGCTCACCATACGGATAAGCCATGGCGGTGCAATGAGCGACACTTTGGTCGTATTTAGTATGATAGGTGGTGGTATAAATATCCTTGAGCATATCCTCTGAACGCATCGAGAAGACGTTGCGACCGGCATTGGACAACATGCCCGGCCCGAAAAACAGACGGAATACAATCAGGGTGGCGGCCAAGGTCAGGACAGCACCGACAAACTCTGCCGTTTTAGCATGGCTAAGAAGACAACTACGCGGCTTATTTGTCATCAGATCGCTCTTGTTCAATGCTTTGGATGATGTACAAAGGGCGCTGTTTCACCTCATCAAAAATGAAACCGATATAGTAGCCGATGGCCCCGATAACAAAGAGCTGGATACCCGCAAAAGCACTGAGGAAGATGATGAGAGTGGTATATCCGGAAACAGGAGTGTCCACAATCCACATGATTAAGGAATAGATAATCAGGATAATGCTCAGAATCACGAATATCAAACCTGAATAGATACCGATTTTCAGCGGTGTTTTGGAAAAAGAAGCGATGGCGGAGAAGGAGAGTTTGAGGAGTTTCCAGAAAGAGTATTTGCTGTTGCCGGCCACGCGGGAGGGAGCCTCATACTGGATGGAACCATGCTCAAAACCAATATTCTGGATGATACCTCGGAGAAAACGCGTGCGTTCGCGGTAATCCGTCTTCAACACATCGATGACTTTGCGGGACAACAGGAAAAAGTCGGAGGCACCCGGTTGCAGCTGTGTGTCCGACATCTTGTTGATCATGCGGTAAAAAAGGCCGGATGTAACCCGTTTGACAAAACCGCCATCGGCACGGTCGGTGCGCATCATGGTGATCACATCCTTGCCGTTGCGGTATTGCGAAAACATTTGGGGCAACAACACTGGCGGATGCTGCAAGTCGCTGTCCATGCACACGGCAGCCTCCCCCTGGCAGTGGTCAAGGCCGGCGAGCATGGCGGCCTCATGGCCAAAGTTGCGGGAGAAGTGGATGACCCGCACACGACCATCCGCAGCCATCAGCTCCCGAAGCACCCGACGACTGTTGTCGGTGCTGCCGTCGTTGACAAAAAGCAACTCGAAATCCGCATCCATCGTGGCTAACACGTCCGAAAGCTCCCGATGGAAACGCTCCAAGACAGCCTCCTCGTTATAAACAGACACGATAATGGAGTAAATGGGCTTTTGCATGTTTTTTTCTTGCTATTAAAATGCAAAAGTACAAAAAAAACAATTAGAGAATCCGTGAAACACCGATTTTGGCATCACACGTCAATGAACATCCGTATTATGTTCAGTCAACGGGTTCTTTTTTACCGAAAGGAGCCATAACAGAACATTGATGATGGCGAAGAACTGCACGCCCGCGCGAATCTCGAACATCGATTCCACCAACAGATTGAAAATCAGAATCACCGCAAATGAAAGATACAGCATGTCTTTTTTCCGTATAGAAAAATACAACGGATAAAAACAGTAGGTAAGCAGGATAATCAACCCGGGAATGCCGACCGTGAGCAAGGTCTGGAGATATTGGTTGTGCGCGTTGAATTTATGGCCGATGAGGTTGGTGTAGTTCTTGTGGATGGCGTTCAGGCTAAGCTCGTCCGTGGCGTCGCCCGTGCCCACCCCCCATGGCAGGTTCTTCTTGATAATCTCAAGGGTGGACTTCCACACGGTAAGCCGGATCTCGCTGCTGCCATGACCGTAAGGCTTCACCTTATGATGCTGCACCTGCGTGATGGTTTCCTGCAAACGATTGACCGGCAGCACATCCGTGCGAAAGACCAAGAACCCCAGTCCGACAGTAAGTGCCAAAAACAGAGCTCCCCATACCAGCTTGTGCTGCACATGGCAAATAAAATACACGAACCATGTGACCGTCAGTATGGCAAACACGATCAATCCGGCTTTGGATTGCAGTAGAACAATCACAGTGAGCAGTATGATGAGCGACAAAATGATGGCTATCACACTGGGCAGGGAGAGGATTTTTTTATAATGATGTATAAAATAGAGCAACAGGAAAAACGTGAAGGTGCAATACATGGCCACGTAGGAGGGATGACGCAGGAATGAGAGCTTCATGTAGTAGAACGCGCCGGTGTCGCCCGTTTTCAACAGCCGGTACGTGGCGGTACCCAACAGGATGCAGGCGTGCAAAACCGTGGAGAAGGCAAAGTATTTGAGGACAATACGAATACGCCTGTTGGAGAACAATTCCGGGTCGTAGGTCAGGCAGATGGGAGCCACCAGGAACCAGAGATAGCAGTCGAAGCAACTCATGGCCCGGCCTTTGTTGAAGGACAATATCAGGCCGATAAACGGAATCAGATACAGGGAGAGGAAGATAAAAAACGACGGGATGGCCTTGTGATGCCGTACATTCTGCCATTTCTGCCGCCAGTTCCATTCGATGACAACGTTGAGAAGCATCAGGATGGCGATAGGCAGCATGAGGTAGGTGGTCATCGGCAAGGTGACCGCCGCCAGCAGGAGCAGCGCGTAAAAGACATTGAAATGTCCGTTTTTCGTGAAAATATCCTGTAAAAACTTTCTCATTTGTTCAACAGATCAGGTCTTCGGTCTTTGGTTCGCTGCATTTGCTGCTCCATCTTCCATTCGGCGATGAGCTTGTCGTTGCCGGAGAGCAGCACGTCGGGCACGCGGTGCCCGCGGAAGTCCGCCGGACGGGTATAGACTGGCGCCGAGAGCAGGTCGTCCTGGAAGGAGTCGGAGAGGGCCGACGTGCCGTCGTTGATGACCCCGGGGATGATGCGGGCCAGCGCGTCGGTAATGGCCATGGCCGCAATCTCGCCGCCGGAGAGCACATAGTCGCCAATGCTGATGTCCTCCGTGACAAACAGTTCACGCACGCGCTCGTCCACACCCTTGTAATGCCCGCACAGGAGCATGATGTTGTTCAGCATCGACATCTGGTTGGCCTTGTGCTGGTTGAAGGGCGTGCCGTCGGGAGCCATCAAGTAGATGGCGTCATACGTGCGCTCGCTCTGAAGCTCCTCGATACAGCGGGCGATGGGCTCAATCATCATGACCATACCCGCACCCCCGCCAAATGGATAATCGTCGGCCTTGTGGTGCTTGTCGGTGGTCCAGTCGCGGATGTTGTGCGTGTGCAACTCCAGCAACTGCTTGTCCACGGCACGTTTCAGGATCGAATTGCCGAAAACGCCGGTGAACATGTCTGGAAACAGGGTGAGTATATCTATGCGCATGGTTATCGTTTTTCAATCATCATAATTCCGTCGCGGAAGGGCAGCAACATGTTGCGGACGCGGTCATCCTGCTGAACATAGTCGTTGAAATCCATGATGGCCTGCGTGTCGCGGTCGTGATGCGACAGCTCTTGGGTTACTTTCCCATTCCACAACACATTGTCAGCCAAGATGAAACCGCCCTGCCGGACGTGTGGGAGCACACAGTCGTAATAAAAGCGGTAATCTTCTTTTTCCGCATCAATGAATACCAGATCCCATACAGGCTCCAGCGTGGGGATCACCTCTTTGGCATCCCCGATATGCAGCACGATGCGGTCGGCAACCGGAGACTGCGCCACGTACTCCCGTATGCGGTCCTCGTATTCGGGATTCGACTCGATGGTGTGCAACACGCCGCCGTCAGCGAGCCCGGATGCCAGGCAGATAGCCGAATAGCCCGTGAATGTGCCGATCTCCAAGATGAATTTCGGACGCATCATCTTCGACAACAGCGTAAGGAACTGTCCTTGCAACTGCCCAGAGCACATCCTCGGGTTGATGGTCTGCAGGTGTGTCTGGCGGTTCAGACGGTACAACAAAGCATCCTCCGGGGTGGTGTGCGCCTCGCAGTATTCCTCAATATCTTGGGCTATCAGGTCGAAAGTGGACATGCTACGAAAGTTCGGCTATGGTTTTATTCACTTCCTCCTCGGTTTTGGTGAGCTTGTCGCGACATATCTTGATCAACTTGGAGGCCTTCTTGATGTTTTCGGAAAGGTCGTCCACGCTGATGTCGGCATTCTCCATCTGGGTGACGATGGTCTGCAGTTGCTCAAAGGCTTCCGTGTAAGTAAGTTCTTCTTTCATTGGTTTTTAGTATAAAAGACCGATGCGTACACCGGCGAAATGATACAGTTGGTTTTTCTTGATGTCGTCCGTCAAGATGGAGGCGTGGTCCATATTGGCCGGATTGGAAGTGTAACGGATGGAGGTCATCTGGGCTTTGTACAATGCCGTGAACATGATGGCCAAGCGTCCGTTGAAGCGTATGCGCAGACCGAGGCCTGCCTCGCCCATCGGACCCGGGTCGGCTCCGTGGATGACATGGGTCACCGCTTCCGGCGTGGCCTGCATATACCATTTGAAACTATAACCGAGATTCAGGGAAAACAGCGGTGCCACGCGCTTGTCCAACATGATGACATTCATGCCCAAATACATCGGGATAAAGGCCGTGCGCTTCCAGATGTCAATGCCCGCCCCGATACCCAGTTGGAAGTTATTATTAAACTGATAACCAATAAATTGGTGTATCATAACATTCGTGTTCTTATTGACCACCACCTTCCAGTCCTCAATGGTACGCGTGTAGTCGGGCAGCTTTATCGAGCCGGCCCCACTGGCAAAACCGATGGAACTCATAAAGACGAATCTTTTCTCCTGACGGTCTTTCCGGTGCTGCGCGTTAGCGATGGGCAGCATTATACTGAACAAACAAATAATCAATACGATACGTTTCATAATGTCGTGGCATTAAGGGTTTGGGTGATGGTATTATGAAGCATTTCCCGCGCTGTGGTCAGGGCGGCTTCCGACTGCTCGTTGCCGCTCAACATGCCGGCCACTACCCGCACGCGGGCTTCGTCATCCAGTTTTCGGATATTTGTGATGGTTTGATTTTCCGTGTTCTCCTTGTAAACAAGCAGATGCTGGTTTCCGCGCACCGCGATCTGCGGCAGGTGCGTGATGGTGACCACCTGGTGGTTGTCGGCCAGCAGGCGCATCACCTCGCCGACACGGTTGGCGGTCTCGCCCGAGATGCCCGTATCGATTTCGTCGAAGATGACCGTCGGCAGGAGGCGGCTGTCGGTGATGATGGACTTCAACGCCAGCATCACGCGCGAGAGTTCACCGCCGGAGGCCACCTTGCCAAGGTCCGCAGGCGCACTGCCTCGGTTGGCGGAGAATCGGTATTCCACGCGGTCAACGCCGTTTACCAGCAGTTCATCGCCGGCGGTCAGCAGAATCTCGAATTTCGCATCCGACATTCCCAGCCGCACGAGCCGTGCCTCCACGTCCGCGCTCAGCTGCTTTAGCACTCGTTTACGCCGCTCCGAAAGCTGACGGGCCAGGTCGAACGTGGCGCGACGCAAATGCTCAATCTGTTCAGCCAACTTTTCCAGTTGCTCCCGATTGTCTTGATAAGTCTCGCTCTCTTGCTGCAATTTGCTTAAGATGTCCAACAATCCTTGGATGTTGTCCACCTGGTATTTGTGCTCCAGCGTGTAGATGAGGTCCAGGCGTTCCTGCACCCGTTCCATCTCCTGCGGATTCACATCCACGGATTCGTATCTCCGGGAAATCTCGTAGGCGATGTCCTGCAATTCCGACTGGGTACTATCCAGCCGGTCGCACAGCTCGCGATACTCCGGCCCGATGTCGGACAAAGCGCGACACTCGTGCAGTATCTCTTTCAGTTTCAGTAAAATATTGTCGTTGTCCTGTTCTGACAGCAGTTGGGCGGCCTGGAACAGGTGGGCCTTGATGTCGCCGGCGTGTGTGAGAGTGTTCAGATTCTGTTCCAACAGTTCCTGTTCGTCGGACTGCAACTGGGCGTTTTCGATCTCCTGAATGGTAAATGTGTGGAAATCATGTTCCAATGCCGCTTGCGAACAGGCTTCCTTGAGGTGCTTTTCCTCCAGAATCGTGTTTTTCAACTCCGAGAGGGATGATTTGTAGGATGCCAGCAGGGATTGGGTTTGGGCATATTGGTCAATGATGTCCATCTGGAAACCGGAATCCTGCAGCAGCAGATTCTGATGTTGCGAGTGTATGTCAATAAGCTGTGAGGTCAGGGCTTTGAGCGTGGTGAGGTTGACGGGCGTGTCGTTGATGAAGGCACGCGACTTGCCATGCTCGTTGATTTCCCGTCGGATGATGGTTGTTTCCTGATAATCCAGATCATTTTGGTCGAAAAACGCTTTCATATCCGGATTATCCAGATGGAAGACGCCCTCTACGATGCACTTGCGATTTTTGTCGTACAGCACGTCCGTGTCGGCGCGGTTGCCGAGAATCAGTGCCAAAGCCCCGATGAGAATGGATTTTCCCGCCCCGGTTTCGCCGGTAATCACCACGAATCCCGTCTCAAAATGAATCTCAACGGCGTGGATGAGCGCATAGTTTTCAATTTTCAGGGACTGTAGCATGGGCCTTACTTGTTGGTAGCGGCATTGATGGCGTCGTAACGGGAGGAGTTGGTGGGGTCGATCTGCTTCATGATGTTGACCACCTGTGTCTTTTCGCTGGGCATTCCCTCCTTGAAGATGTTGACGATTTCATCGCACTTGGTGGAGGCGATAACCTTGACCATTGCCAGACCGGACTTCTGTGCGTTCACCTGTTGCAGCAAACGGAGACTCTCCAGTATGACGGCGCGTCCGGCATCCGGGGTTTCGCTCATCACGTCAAGGCCGAGCCGGTGGTACTGGTAGAAGAAATCGTGCAGTTTGCTGTACTGGCTGTTGGTGAAATTCTCTGCAATCCAATAGCGGTTGCTCTGTCCGTTGTCGGCCACACTCCAACCCTTCTCCTTGGAAGTCTGGTTGAGATTCACAATAGACTGGCAGTTAGCATAGTAGGGTGCGCCACCGTTCTGTGAAAAACTGTCGAACTCCACGGCAAGGAACAGATTGAGGTAATAAGCAATGAGGGAGGTAAACTGCGACAGGTTCATGTTGTCGGCATACTCCAGCGGGTCGCCCTCGGCGTAGGTAAACTGGATGTGCTTGTCCTGGAAATTCAGCAGCGTGGTTTTGTAGCTGGCCTTATATACGGGACGCTGGAGCAGGATGGTCATGGTACCCTCCATCACGTCGCCCGACACTTTTGTCAGCGTGATCTGCAACGCACATTCGATGCGCTCGTTGGTCTTGAGCTTGTACTGACACCATTTGCGATCGTGGATAAACTGGTACAGCTTCTGTTGCAAATCGTTGTATCGCTGGGTGTTGGACCCGCCAGTCACCTGATTGGCGTTGACAGACACCTGGCACTGGAAGTCCTGGGCGAACAATCCGCCGCAGACAAATGCGCACAATAGGATGAGAAATAGCCTTTTCATTGTCGTTATTCTACTTCGTGAGTCATTATTTTATATACCAGGTTCAGAATGTCGTCGGCGATTTCACGTTTGCTCTTCAGTTCGCTGGTTTCCGTATAGTCGCCCTTGGTCATCATCATCACCTGGTTGGTCGCGGTCTTAAAGCCTGCGCCCTTGGTCCGCAACGAGTTCAAAACGATGACATCCGCGTTTTTAGTATGCAGTTTGGTGCGGGCATTCTCAATTTCATTCTCTGTCTCCAAGGCAAAACCCACCAAAATCTGGTCGTCGCGTTTCTGTTTCCCGATGCTGGCCAGGATGTCTTTTGTCTTGCAGAGATGGAGGTCTAGTCCTTCGGCGTGCTTCTTAATCTTCTCAGGGGCAGGATTTTCCGGCGTGTAGTCAGCCACAGCTGCCGACATGATGCAGATGTTCTGCTCGTCCACCACATCCATGCACGCCTGATACATCTCGGAGGCGGTGGTCACATTGCAGCGGCGGATGGCGGGATGCTGCGTCTGCAGGCTCGTGGGGCCCGTCACCAGCGTGACTTCCGCGCCCTGTTCGGCGGCGGCCTCCGCGATGGAGAATCCCATGAGGCCGGAGGAGTGGTTGCCGATGAAACGGACAGGGTCGATGGGCTCGTACGTGGGACCGGCGGTGATGAGAACTTTCTGACCAGCAAACCGCTGTTCGGCGGTAAGGTGTTGATTTACTATGGTGAAAATGCGGTCAGGCTCTTCCATTCTTCCGGTTCCCGTACTGCCGCAGGCGAGGAATCCGCTCTGCGGGTCGATGATGTGGCAGCCCCGCTCCTTGAGCAGGCCGATGTTGTGCTGCACGGCGGCATTGGCGAACATCTTGTCGTTCATGGCCGGGGCGATGAAGACCGGACATTGCAGGGCGAGCAGCAGCGTGGACAGGGCGTCGTCGGCGATGCCGTTGGCGTACTTGCCGATGATGTTGGCCGTGGCCGGCGCCACCACCATGCAGTCGGCCCAGTCGGCCAGGCTGATGTGATGGGTGTCGCGATGCTCCGTGGGGTCGAACAGGTCGGCGTACAACTTGTTCTGCGACAGGGTCTCTATCGTCAGCGGCGTGACGAACTCCAGAGCGTGCTTTGTGGCCACCACCCGCACATCACAGCCGTTGCTCTTGAACAAGCGGATGAGGTACAGCGACTTGTAGGCCGCGATGCCGCCCGTGATCCCGATGACGATATGTTTGCCGTTCAGCATGTTAGCGGTGTTTTAGTCCACGTCGGGGTCTTTGAAATAGACCTGATTGTTCTCAAACTCGTACAACGCAATTTGCGTGGGCTTGGGGAGCTGCTCGTAGAATTTGGACAACTCAATCTGTTCGCGGTTCTCGTACACCTCCTCCAGCGACTCATTCGTCGGGGAATACTGCTGGGAACTCTCCTGGAACTCCTGCTTCAGGTCAGAGGCTATCTGGTCCGCACGCTTCGACATGATGACGATGCTCTTGTAGAAATTACCCGTCTCCTTGTCATACTGTCTGATGTCTTTCGTCTTTGCAAAGAGATCGATCTTAAGTTTTTTGTAATCAGCTGCTTTCATTAAAATATTTTTTGATTTGTTAATTGTATTTCTGTAATTGTTTCTGCACGTCGGCGGCGATCTTCTCCACCTCCTTGGTATATTTTGTCTCCCCGTAGTTCAATGTCAAACGGTTGCAGGCATCCAAACACGCCCGATAACGCTCGGCCTTCTTCTTCTCCACACTCTTTCTTGCATATTCATAATTGTTCAACACCAGATAATAAATCGCCTCCGGCATCAAAGGAGAGTAGGAATATTCGTTGAAGAAGTTTTTGGCGGCAATCTGGCACGCCTCGTAATGGTCTGTGTTATAATACAGTTTCAAGATTTCCAAATCCTTGCGGGCCAGTTTCAAACGCAATGCGTCCAACATCACATTACATTCCTCCACGTGTTTGGAGTTGGGGTAGGCAATGAGGAAAGCCTTGATCTGCTCGATGGCGTATTCGGTGTTGCTTTGGTCCAGATTGTAGTCAGCGCTGGACTTGTTGATGGCGGAGATACAGTAGTAGAAGGCGTCCTCCGTGCGGTCGCTGTTGGGATAGCGCTTCACATAGTCGCGGAAATGGAAGGCGGCCATCGTATAGTCGGCGTTCATGTAGTAGCAATGCGCAAACAGGAAGAGGATGGTGTCGGCGCGGGAGGTGCCCAATGACAAGGGATACAAATCCTCGAAAAGGCCGGCGGCGGACAGATACTGCTGGTTGTTGTAAAAACGCATGGCCTTGGCATAGTTGGCCTCGAAGCTCTCGAACGTCACCTTCTTGCTTCCCTTGGGGGCACGCTCCTTCTTGGGTTTGTCGGCCTTCTGCGACGGCTTCGAGGTGTCCTGCACCGACAGCGTTGGGCGGGCATTTTCGGAATATACACCCGCAAAATCCGCGGCACAAACATCCACAGAAGCAGCCAACAGTATTATAATCAATAACTTATAACTCTTCTTAACCATAGTAAATCAAACGTTGCAAAGATACAAAATATTTCCGATGGATGTTTCATTTTTTTTATTTTTGCAGTTTGAATATCACCTCGTCAAACACCCGTTGTTTCAAAATTTTAGCCTGATGTCAAAAACACACCGCATTCCACTTCTGCTGGCGTTCGTCCTTTCCATGTCGGTCCTGTTCGGGCAGCGCACCTACACGCTGCATGGCGTGGCGATAGACAGTGCGAGCCGCAGCCGGATCGCGTTCGTCACCGTGGGCTTACTCTCGGGCGACTCAGCGCACGCGATGTCCAGCGCCACCGTCACCGACCAGAACGGACGCTTCACCATCGCGGACGTGCCCTCGGGCAGCTACCTGCTGAAACTGTCGCTGATGGGCTACGAGATGCGCACCGTGCCCGTCACCGTGGGCGGGGAAGAGACAAATATCCGCCTTCGTCCGGTGGCGATGAAGAAAGGGAGCACCACCCTGGGTGAGGTCAGTATCGTGACGGAACGGCCTGTCTTCATGGTGGAGGGGGAGAAGACCATGTACAACGTGTCTGACGACCCAACCATACAATCGGGCACCGCCTCCGATGCCTTGCAGAACACGCCGGGCGTGGAGGTGGACATCGAGGGCAACATCACCCTGCACGGAGCCTCTTCGGTGGAGATTTGGATGAACGACAAGCCTTCCAACCTCACGGAGGACAATCTCAAGAACTTTATCCGCCAGCTGCCCGCCAACGCGCTGGAACGCATTGAGGTAATCAACAATCCGTCAGCCAAATACAATACGGAAGCCGATGCCATTATCAACATCATTTTAGCGGGCAACATCAAGAAAAACAGTTTCATCAGCTTCGGCGTGACGGGCTCTTCCAAGCCAGAGGTGAATCCGTGGATTTCCTACGTGTGGGCCAACGAAAAACTCTCGCTCAACTTCTACCTCAGCGGGCGCTATTCGTTCCAGAACAGCGTCAGCGAATCTTACGCCACCCGTTTCAACCACGAGGGCGACACCTCCAGCAACGGGCATGGCAGCGGCCAGTCTGTAACGCACAGTTTTTCAACATCCTTCAGCTTCAATGGCAGCTACACGTTCGACACCCTGAATACGATGAGTTTTTGGGCAGGCACCTACCCGTCGTGGAGCCGCTACACCAATGCGCAGAATGTGTTCCGTCGCGAATATCTGGAACCTTCGGCGGGCCTTTATGCCTACGTCACCGACAACGCCAACCGCTCGTTCTCGGCAGGCGGCTACGGGGGAATGTGGTTCCTTCACCGCTTTAACCGCCAGGGCCACGAACTGAAAGCGAACGTTTCCGGCAATTTCGGGCAGAACCGCTCCTATTCGGAAGAAATCCGCGACTATATGTTGCAGGATTTTATGGATTATCATAAAAAGAAAAACAACAGCGGCATGAACTATAGCATTCGCGGCAGCATTGACTACTCCCGCCCCTTCGCAAAGAAACATGAATTGTCGGTCGGGGTGGAGGGCAGCTACCGCCAGAACAGCGGGTTGAGCACATCGGACACGCTGATGGCGGGCTCCGCTAACGTTTTCCTGCTGGATTCCCTGCGGCTGAAGGACACGCGTACCCAGAACGGCGGCGTCAGCGTTTTTGCCACCCTCCAGCACAAGATCGGAAACTTCACCATAAAAGAGGGTCTGCGAGTCCGTTACAACCATGAGGTGTATCAGATTTTCAACTCCCCTCAAGACAATGTCATACAAAACAAGCTGAACGTTTATCCCTCTTTGCATTTAAGTTACCGGACGAAATCCATGCACAACTTCCGGCTGAGCTACACCTACCGCATCAACCAGCCGGACGCCTCCCGCCTCAGTCCGTTCATCAGCTACGGGGAAGACTCGTATAGTATGGGAAATCCCGATCTGCACGCCACCCAAACACACAATGTGGAGTTCAACTGGACCAAATTCGTGAACAAGTTCGGCAACCTTGGCCTTTCGGCCTATTTTAAACACACTGGGCAAAAGGTGAACACGCTGACGGATGTGGCCTACAGCGACATTTTCGGGCGCGTGGTCACATTCACCATGCCGGTGAATGCAGGCACCACCTTGAACACCGGTGCCTCGTTCAACATGAACTACCGGCTGAAGACCTTCATGACCATCCGCTTTTACGCCAACATATACTACGAACATTCGGAGTACCGCTTCCGAAACGAGCCCGACCCGCGCATCTTCTCTAACTTGGGCTACAGTTTCCGCCTCAACTACTGGGCAAAGCTGTGGAAAGTTCTGGAGGTGTTCGCCTCCGCCAACTACCGGTCCAAGAGCGTCTCGCTGTTCACCACCACCCGTCCGCGCTACTCCATCGACTGCGGTCTTCGAGCCGACCTGCTAAAGCGTAAAATCTCCCTCCACTTGAATGTGACAGACATCTTCAACTGGAACAAGACGGCCACGGCGGAAAACAACCCCTATTATATGGTTCGGTCGTCCACCAAGTACAACAGCCGTTTCATCAGCGCGGGCATCACGCTACGATTCGGAAAGATGGAATTGGAGAAGAAGGCGCAGACCAGCGGCCCGAGCGAAGAGACGGAAAGCGAAGAATAAAGTTTTATAACCTACTGGCAGAAAACGTATTGCAGGATATTAGCCCCCATCTGCAACGCTTTGAGGCGGGTGGCTTCCGAGTCTTTGTGTACGATGTAGTCCTCCCAACCATCGCCCAGGTCGCACTCATACGTGAACAGGAAGACCATGCGTCCCTCCCAGAAGAGGGCGAAGGCTTGGGGCGGCTTGTTGTCGTGCTCATGGATTTTGGGCAATCCGTTCGGGAATTTGTATTTCTGATGGAAGATTGGATGGTTGAAGGGCAGTTCCACGAGATCAAGCTCCGGGAACACCTTTTTCATCTCCTTGCGGATAAATGTGGAGAGACCGTAGTTGTCGTCCGCGTGCAGAAATCCGCCCGACATGAGGTAGAGACGTAGATTGGCGGCTTCCGCATCGCTGAAGACCACGTTGCCGTGGCCGGTCATGTGGACGAAGGGATATTGGAAGATGTCGGCGCTGCCCACCTCCACCGTGGCGGGTTTGAGGTCAAGCGACATGCCGAGGTTGATATTGCAGAACTTGATGAGGTTGGGCAGCGAGGTGGGATTGGCGTACCAGTCGCCGCCACCGTTGTACTTGAGCAGGGCAATCTGCTGTGCGGGGGCCGCGAGGCACAGGGCGCATAATATCAGGCCGAAGAGATATTTTTTCATAGCAAAAAAATTATTTACATAGTTGTCGTTCATCGTCCCACATCAATACCCTCCGTTCCATTTCCGCAGGAACCACTCGATGCCGAGCAACAGCACGATGGCAATGAGATACCAATAGGAATTGAGCAGCATAGAGTAATGTTTTCTATAGGAAGCGATGGGTTTGATCTGGTCGTTGTTTTTGATGGCCTTGGCCACATCAGCAATTCCCTCTTTGGTGAAGAAGTGTCCCTTGGTGACGTTGGAAATGCTCTTCAGCAGGTCGTGGTCGGCCACCAAATTGGCGGTTTCGAGCATCACCTCCTGGATGGAGAAGCGTCCGGATTTCTCCAGCTTGCGCTTGCCGGCCTGCGTGGTGGCGGTCCACGTGTAGTTGCCCACGGGCAGCTCGCCCACGTTCAGGTAATAGCCGTTGTTCTGCTTGGAGAACTGCGCCTCGTAGGTGGTGTCGCCGCTGCCCTTGATCACCATTTTGATGTCCGGCTCGTTGATGAGCTCGTAGCTGTCGTTATACAGCTCGGCGGTGAACTCCACGGGTGCGTTCTCGGCGAAGATGGCGGCGTGTTGCACACGGAACTGGCTCTTGTCGCCCTTGGCGGCCAGGTAGAGCACCATCTTGTCAATCACCTCGTTGAAGGCATCATGGTTGCCCGCATGCATATAGTCGTACAGTTTCCAGCTCCAGAAGCCGGTGCCGGCCACCACTCCGCAGCGCGCCCCGTTGTGGCTGTTGAAGACCACCAGCGGATATTTGGTGTCCACCCCGCTGATCTTCTGATACAAGAAGACATTGGCCGACACCGAGGTCTTGTAGGTACCGAAGATAGTCTTGATGGGCGGGAACTTGGAGAGCATCTGGCGGGATTCCTCCGAGAAGGTAAAGGAGGTGAAATTGTCGTTGTATGACGGCATCGCGTTGTTGGACAGCGATTTGCTTTGCACGACGCTCATACCCACATTGAGCCCGTTGAAGGTGTTGAGGTTGGTCTGGGGCCCCAGGATATAGAGGGCCGACGTACCGCTTTGGCGGATCTGGTTCAGCAGGTTTGCCGCCGAGTTGGTCATGGAGGGCAGCTGATGCAGGATCACCAGGCTGTAATCGCTGGGCTTGCCGGAAAATTCGGCGATGGAAAAGACCTGCACATCGTAGTTGTCGGTCAGTTCCAGGGCCTCCTTCATGGCCGCGATGTCCGGATGCGGGGAATTATAGACGATGGCCACCTTGTCGCGCGAGTCCACCACCTCCACGAAGAATTGCGTGTGGTTGTTCTTGTGGGTCACCTCGCCATCCAGCTCGGTGATATCGACCTTGTAATGATGGATGCCGGTGTTTTTGGCCTCGATATTGAATTTTATGGTTTCAAAATAGCGGTTGCCGTTGAGCGACAGTTTCTTATGGTAAATCTCCTCGGAGCCTTCCGTCACGGTCACCTCGGCGGCTTTGCCGGAAAGCCGGTTGGCGGCCAACTTGATTTCCACAGGGAAATAATTGCCCTTCAAGGCCTGCTTGTTGTGGTTGATGCCGGCAATGAAGAAGTCCGTGGTCAACTCCGTGTTGCCCAAGCCTACGGTATAGACCGGAAAGTCAACCTTTTCCGCCTTGTAATAGGGATTGGTGCCGGTGTTGAAGATGCCGTCGGTGAGCAAGATCATCGCCCCGACGTTGCGGTTGGCATAGACCATGTCCACCTGGTCAAAAAGGGAGGCCAGGTTGGACGACTTGTCGGAAAAGTCCAGGCTCAACTGTTCATCATCTCCGAGCAGCGCGTCCTCGTCCCCGATGGTGTATGTTTTCACCTCGTAGGATTTTTCCAGTTCGGTAATCAGCTCCTGTACCTGCTTGGCATACTCCGTGCGGTAGTAGGCGGAATCCTTGCCCGACACCACGGACTCGCTGTTGTCAACGGCAACGAGAATCAAGGGTTTGTCCACCTGCTTGCGGATCATCTTGAGCATGGGGGCCAGCAGGAGGAACGCGAGCAACGACATGGCGATACCCCGGAGGCAAGCCATGACGATTTTCGGCTTTTTTTCAAAGACGATGGTGTTGTTTTTAAAATAGAGAAAAAGCGCGTATCCTGCGCCGAGCAGGATGACGAAGATCACGAGCCAAAGGGGAAATTCTGTCAGCAATGCCATGATGCAGGAATATTACAGGGCCTTGAATCCAATGATTTCGCGCACCTCGCGCACAGTCTTGGCCGCGCTCTCGCGGGCCTTCTCCGCACCCATGCGGGCCACCTTGCTGATGTAATCGTCTTTCGACCGCAGTTCTATGATGCGCTCGTAGATGGGCTGGATGAAGGCGATCATGTCGGCAGCCAGCTGTTTCTTCATGTCTCCGTAGCGAATCTGGCAGGCTTGGTACTGATCCTCGAAAAATTGCACGGTGTCGGGAGTGGAGACGGCCTTCATGAGACTGAAGAGGTTCTCCACAGCCTGCGACTTGGGCTGGCCGGGCTCCGTCGGGCCGCTGTCGGAGACAGCACGCATAATCTTCTTGCGCACTACTTCAGGCGCGTCAGAGAGATAGATGCAGGAGCCCTCATTGTCGGACTTGGACATCTTGGTGGAGCCGTCCAGGCCAGGGATCTTTACCAATTCGTTGCCGAAGTTGTAGGCCACGGGCAGCTTGAAATACTCATGTTTGTAGATGTGGTTGAAACGCTGGGCGAAGTCGCGGGTCATCTCCAGATGCTGTTCCTGGTCCTTGCCCACGGGCACCTTGTCGGCGCGGTGCAGCAGGATGTCGGCGGCCATCAGCACGGGATAGTTGAGCAGTCCGGCGTTGACGTTGTTGGGCTGGCGGCGCACCTTCTCCTTGAAGGACGCCACGCGCTGAAGTTCGCCTACATACACATTCATAGAGAGCAGCAGGCTCAGCTCGCACACCTCGGGCACATCGCTCTGCACGTAGATGGTGGCCTTCTCCGGATCCAGGCCGGCCGCCAGATAGTCGATCAGCACGTTGCGCACATTAGTGCGCAGATCCGTAGGGTTGGGATGCGTGGTCAGGGAATGGTAATCCGCGATGAAGAAATAGCAGTTGTTCTCATTCTGCATTTTGATGAAATTCCTCAAGGCACCGAAATAGTTGCCGAGATGGAGGAAACCGGTGGGCCGTATGCCGCTTGCTACTTTATCCATTTTACAAAAATTTTAGAGTTGCAAAAATACGAAAAAAGTGGCAAACAGCAAAGCATTTGAGCGGGATTTATCCACTCAATTTCAGAATCTTTTTTGGGTATTAAAAAAGGATGAAATCAACCACTTCCGCGGACCTCAAAGATCACGGAAATCATTTCCGTGCAGACACGCGGATTTACTTCGTGCCGCCGCCGAGGGCGATGTAGAGTGCGATGAGCGCGCGGGAACCATTGTAGAGGTTCGTGGCCTCGCTGATCTGCGCAGAGAGCAGACTTTCCTGAGCCTTAAGCACTTCCAGATAGTTCGCCTTACACATTTTTTTGTTTTGCGAACCATAATTAATGAATAAATATCGAATACTGAAAAAGGGTGATTCATGACCGCTGGTCAAACGGCTCAAACACCCTCCAATCCCAATTATTAATATTAATTGTTAATTGTAAATTGTTACTCCTCTTCCCTACCGAACACTTGTTCCACCAAAGCCACAAACTCCCGGTAGGCAAACGTGTCGTGCAACTCGCTGAGCGAGGAGGCCAAGCCCCGGTAATGCCATTCGTGCGAGGCCCTGTCGGTAACATGGAATATCTGCCATAACGCGTCGCCTTTCATCGCATAGTCGCGGGCAATGGCGCGCATGTTGCTCAGCTTGTCGCCCATTGCCACGATCTTCGCGTCACGGGGAGCCGCGGCCAGCCGGTCGATGGCGACCTGCTTGCGCTCGTGCCAGCTGTCGGCCTCGCTCACTCCTTCTATGGACTTGTCACTTTCATCCTGCACCAACGAGGCAATGCGGTCGCCGAACTCCTGGCGCAGCTGTTCCACCGTGACATCAGTATCTTCCACCGTGTCATGCAAAGCGGCGGCGGCCAACAACTCCTGGTCGGAGGTGATGGTAGCCACTATCTCCACCGCCTCCATCGGATGCACAATATACGGGAACCCCTTGCCCCGGCGTTCCGTGTTGTGGTGCGCCCTGACCGCGAACACGATGGCGCGGTCGAGCAGGTCGGTATCCATCTTTTTATTTGCCATAATTTCTCATTTCTTTAATAGACTGTACCCTCCAACATGGCGCGAAACTCCGGCATGGGCCTGTGCGTGTCACGCTCAACAATCAAGGTTTTCAATCCTGCGTAAATCCTCACCTCTTTCTCCACGGCGTCCATATCCGCGTCGGGACCGAAATACTCGCGGGCAAACGCATCCCAAAAGCGGGCCGCCGTGGCTTTGGACATATGGGACTGCACCTGTATCCACTCCTCGTCGTTCAATTTGCAGGTGAGATAGACCATGCCCACATCGAACATCGGATAACCGTAGCAGAAATCGCCGAGATCGATCAGATAGGGTGTGCGGACACCATCCCGCTCTACAAAGATGCTGTTGCCAAACTGCAAGTCGCCGTGGATGGCCGTGTCGGCATCGGGGGCATCGGCAATGAACGCCCGTATCTTCTCTTTTTGTTCATCGGTAAAAAAAGGATTTTTTTCCAACAGCGCATAAAGACGATCCTTGACATTCTCAAACTGGGTGGTATCCACATGCGTGGCATGCAGGCGCTTGCACAACCGCGCGAACTCGCAGGCGTACTCCTCCGTCCGCTCGGGATTGTCGCCGCAGGCCCGGGAATAGGACTTCTTTCCCTCAATGCGGCGGAATCGTATGCCTATCCGCTCCCCGTCGGTCACCAAATCCCCGGGCTCGGGCGTGGGGATTCCCGAAGCATACACCTTCTGCGCCATATCCAGTTCAAGTCGGGCCGCCTCAAAATTATGGAAATACATTTTCAGCATTACCGACTTGTCGGTTTTGTGGTCATAGCTGGCGCCGTTGGCTCCTTCGCCGGTGCGCACATAATCGTTCAGGTCAATAAGAATCGGTTTCATCTATGATGGCTCAATAGTTGTTACTGATTAAAACACTCATGATCGGCTCATAAAAGGCATGTTCAAGGCCTGCTTGTATGTCTGTTCGGCCAACAAAGCGTTTTGCGGGCCCTCTCCGTTGAGGGCGTTGAACAACCGTGTCAGGCCAATCTTGCCGCCTCCCTGTTCCAAGATGCAGACGATGCAAATGTTTTGTATGCCCACGGAAGAGGCTATGATGTCCAGGTCCGTATTGCCCAACTGGTAACGGGCCAAGGCGTACGCATCTTCCGAATACTTCTTGCTAAGCTGGACCACATCGTCCAACGTACGGCATCCAAGCGCGATGAGGACTTTCAGATAGCCACCCAACGGCACTTCCCGGATTTCCGCCTGATTGATGGCGGCGATGCGGCGGTTGAGCTTTTCGAACGGTCGCACCTGCAGGAAACTGTTGAAGGTATCACCGTCCAACAGCACATCTTCCAGCTTGTCGTTCTGCACCAACTGCTGCACACGCCGGCGGTAGTCGTTGATTTCCGTGCGGATACGGCTGAACTCGTCATCCACCATCTCCAGCATACCTGCCAGCCGGTTTATCTGCCGCACATACTCATGCGGGATCTCCACGCCGGTCTTATAGCCAATGTCATGGTTGAGGGAAGCCCATGCGTGCTGCAGGTTTGTGCGTATCTGCAACTCGAATCGCATCTCGTTCAACTGGGGACAGTCCGCGTCGTATATCATCGTCCGGGGCAACCGGCAAATATAATGCAGCGAGTTGTAGCCAAAACTGTCCAGATCATGCAAGCGTCGCTTGTCCACGGAGTTTTCCCAGTCAATGTCAAACGACTGCTCCGTCACAGCCGCAATGCGGTCCACCTCATCCGTATAAAAGGTGATGATACGGGCGCCGACAACATCGGTCACATCAGTCAACGAACTGTATTTATGTCCTTTGGCCGCCAACTTGCCGGCCAGGCTGTCCTTCTGCTTGATACGGGTGGTCACGGCGATGACCGCCAATCCATTCTTGTCCAGCACATCCGACAGAATATGGTGCAACACACGCTCAAAGCGCTGCAGCACAGGCATACAAGCGTCATATTCATCCAGAATAAGCTGGTTATGCAAATCCAATGTGTCCATTACTGTATTTCAAATAAACTAATAAAACCTGTCATGATAAAAACCTGGCAGATATCCTCATTCAAATGTCGCACTATCACTTTGCAGCCATGTTCCGCCGCCGACTTGCGAATCGTCACAAAGATGCGCAAGCCGGAAGAGGAGATATATTCCAGTTCGGAACAATCAAGAATGATCTCCCGGTTCGTGGCCTCTAACAGCGGTTTTATATCTTCCGCAGTCTGCACGGCGGCAGCCGTGTCCAACCGGCCGCGGAATGCAGCCGTCAACTGCGTGCCATTTGCTGTAATCTCAGTAGTCATATATTGATGGTTTTATATTTTCTTGATTAGGGTGAGAATGTTTTTATCGCCTTCCCGGCGGTATTGGACTTGATCCATTATCTGACGGACCAGATGTATTCCTAAGCCTCCTATCGGACGGTCCTCCAGTCCAAGGGTAGTATCGACAGGCGGTTGCTTGGTCGGGTCGAACGGGATTCCGCTGTCGGAAACGACGAACGTAATCCGGCTCTCTTCTTTTTCCGCCTCAATCAACACCTTGCCGCTCTTGTCGTGCGGATAGGCATACAGCATGACATTGGCAACGACTTCTTCCAATGCAAGATTGATGTTCATCTTCAAGGCAGAGGGCACACCAAGGCTCTCAATCCACTCGGCAAGCGTGGGGATTTGCTGAATGTCGTTGCTCATGACAAGGGTGCTGCGCATAGATACATCATCCACCTTATTGTCAGACTGTTTCAAGTAGTGAACGGCCAACATGGTGAGGTCGTCGCTCTGCTCGGCGCCGTCCACAAAGCAGTTGACACTTTCCAGCATAGCTTCAACCAGATGTCGCGCGGTACGTTTGTCCGCCTCGACCGAGTTTTCAATGCGGACGATCTCTTCCATCATGCGTTCTCCTCCATACAAGGACTTATCCCGGTTTTCCGCCTCGGTCAAGCCATCGGTATAGAGGAACAGTTTGTCATCGTTTTGCAAAGTGATGGTTTGCGGCGTATAGGCATATCCAGAGACAATGCCCAACGGAAGATTGGGAATCGTGGGTAGCCTGTCACAACGGGAACCTTGCTTCACCAACACGGAGGGATTATGCCCCGCATTGCAATAGTGGAGCACGCCCGTCTTCAAATCCAGTTTGCCAAGGAAAAACGTGACAAACATATTCAGTTCATTCATGTCCGCCATCGCATCGTTCATTTGGCTGACGATAGTGGCCACGTCCCGTTCATGCGCCGAGATGGCTCGGAAAAGCGACCGCGTGGTGGCCATCACAAAGGAAGAGGGAACGCCCTTGCCGCTGACATCGCCGACACAAAAGAAAAGCGTATTCTCTTTCACATAGAAATCATACAAGTCGCCACCCACTTCCTTGGCGGGATTGACAAGTCCGTAAATATCGCAAGGTAACGATGTTGATTTATTGTTCTCCTTTTGGAACTTGGGCAGCATGGCCATCTGGACGGCACGGGCAATATGTAACTCGCCCTCCATACGCTCGTTCTGGGCAGTAGATTTGATCAGGCGCACCATATCCCGTCCAGAGCGATAGATGATGAACACCAACACACCCAATCCTATCAGCATCAACGCCAAGACAATCAATCCAATACGTTTCAAATCCTCATAGATAACCTCTTCGGGAATGATGATTGATATATGCCATCCGGTAGCATCAATCTCCTCATCAAAGATGTGATATTTGCGTCCGGCGGCCGTGTCCGGCGAGGGCACTATTTCCAGTCCGCGACTGGAAGTGATCGACACATAGCTGTTGGCATAGACCTGCAGGTATTCGGAGATGGTTTTCAGATATTCCAACGACAAATCCACCAGCGCTACCGCCACGATTTCACCTTTGGCGTTGCGAATCGGGTACGAGCAGCTGACCACCATCTGTCGGGCCCCCAGCTCATCATAATAAGGTTCGCTCCAGCAGCAAGTGTCGATGGTCAGGCCGTTATGGAACCATTCGGTCTGGAAATAATCATGGTCGGCGCCCCCGATCTGCCGTGTGTAGATCTTCCGTTCGCCATCCATCAGTTCGCGGCTGCTGCACACCTCAAACCAGTGTCCATACTGCGGGAAATAATCCGGCACGTACGCTATACCCAGGCTGGAGACATTGTCCAGACAGCCCACCACCGCCCGCGTGACCGCGAAGATGGAATCCGGGGTGTCCACGTACCGTTCGGCCAGCATGGCCAGCATCTTCACCGCCGACTCCATCTGGGCCGTCACCACATTGATTTCCAGTTCCGCACGGCGCAACTCGCTTTTCGCACGCTGCTCCGCCTCCGCACGAATGGTGGAACGGCTGTAGAAATACTGGATGCACGTGGTGGCTTCCAACGCCACCGCGGCCACCAGAATGATCCACAGCCCGGCATACGACCGTTTGCCCGATTTCTTTTTCATACTCATTTCCCCAAATGGTAACAATCCCATTATCAGGACTGTTCCAATTGAAGTTGCAAAAGTAAAAAAATTCTCCAATATGCATCTTCACGGAAATTTCAGGGAAATAGTAAAAAGAGCTTTTGGAAATGTTTTTTATTTATAAGGCGCTTATCCTCATAAATGATTATTTCCAGTCCGAGATTCTTTATTTTTAGTTAGAATGTAGTGAAAAACGACGTGATATTTTTGCATGTCAAAAAAAATGAATGATGAGAAACTACACATCAGAACGACAACTACATCTCCTCGTTGACGGGGATGCCGCAAACCAAGGCCACACCACCCTTCACGCCGCCCATCGATGAATCGCAGATCCAAATCAGCTGGTTGGACTACGTTGACGAGTGGGGCAACCGTTTCCCCGACGGCGAATCCTACAGTCTGATTTACCCGCAGGTCACCATTCCCTCCACCGCCTACTACGTCCCGCTGGAGGTCAACGGCACCACCATCCCCTACGGCAGCGAGATTGTGCGTCTGGAGTCCACCATCGGCATCTACGGCACCGGTCTGCTGGATGCCATTCCAGACGATTCACTGAAAGCCCAATATGAGCGGGAGCATCGCGCCGGCGTGCACCTCAACCCGGCCATGTGGGCTGGCTCCGACTGGGCTTCCACCGGACTCTACGGCAACACGAGACATCCCAAACGCTTCACGTATGCGTGTTCACGCGGGCCTCTGCAAGACGGCCCCGGGGCTAACGCCATCTGGAACATCACCAACGTGACGCGTGGCGACCGCCGCTACCACTACATGACCGCAACGTATGCCCGCGTGGCCTCCCAGGATCCCAATGTGCAGGCCCATTTCTACCAATATTATCCCCAATACAACACCGGCGATGTAGAAGCTGACATATACAACTACCTGATGAGCCGCGATCTGCCTGCCGAGATGAGCAACGATGACTACGTGAACCTCATGGTCTGGCACCGTGGTCTGGCCGTGCCTGCCGCACGTAACCTGAGCGACACCGTCATCCAGCGCGGCCGCCAGCTTTTCCGCGAAATCGGCTGCGCCCACTGCCATCGTCCCAGCTGGACCACCGGCCCAGACCGATTCACCGACCCCAATGGCTTCTTCACCACCGGCGACCGCCGACTGCCGAGCTATCCTCACCAGAAGATATGGCCTTATACCGACATGATTCAGCACCAGCTGCACATGCAAAACGACATCCGCACCGGCTGGTGCCGCACCACCCCGCTGTGGGGCCGCGGCCTCTCCGCCATCTGCACCGGCTCCGCCGACCGTATGCACGACTGCCGCGCCCGCAATGTCATTGAGGCCATCATGTGGCATGGCAACGTCCAGAGTGACGCCCGCCGCTCGGTCGAGCAATTCCGCAACCTCAGCAAGGCGGACCGCGATGCCATCGTCAAATTCATCAATGCCATTTAATTATAAATATTCCATTGTAGAGACGCGATGAATCGCGTCTCTACAATTTTAATATATTTGCAATTTTTAAATCGAAACCGCAAAATGAAAAACCTCCGACATATCCTCACCATCCTGATGGTTGGCCTCATTGCCGTTTTGGCCGCAGGCACTTTTGTGGAGAAATTCCACGGTCCCGACTACGCATTGTCGCACATCTACGGCACCTGGTGGTTTGTAGGGCTTTGGGCCCTGGCCGCCGCCGGCATGGTGGTCATGCTGCTGCTCGGGAAATCCTGGCGGCGGCCAGCGGTCTGCACCCTGCACCTTGCCGTACTGCTGATCCTGCTCGGTGCCCTGCTCACCAAACTCACAGGCCAGCACGGGGAGATGACCTTGCATCCGAGGGTGGCCGCCGACCGTTTTACCCTTGAGCAAAAACACGGGAACGGCGAAGCACAACTGCCCTTCACGCTCATCCTCGACCACTTCGAGGTGGAGACTTACCCCGGCACCCGCTCACCCATGGACTTTGTGAGCTATCTCCAAATCACAGACAGAGATACCCGTACCGAGGCCCGCATCTCCATGAACCGCATTCTCAAATATCGCCACTACCGCTTCTATCAAAGCGATTACGACGAAGAGGGCAACTCCGTGCTGGCGGTGGCCCACGACCCCTGGGGCACGGGCGTGACCTACGCAGGCTATATCCTGCTGTTCATCGCCTTGGTGTGGCTGTTTTTCGAGCGGGACGGACAGTTCCGGAAATTATTGCGCAAGGCCTCGGCCCCGGCTGCCGTGCTGCTCGCGCTATTCCTGACGTTTGGCGCCACACTGCCCGCAGAGGCAGCCAGCAAGCCCCGCACCCTGCCCCGGGAGAGTGCCGACAAGATGGGACAGATGTATGTGATGTACAAAGGCCGCGTATGCCCGCTGCAGACCTTGGCCAAGGATTTCACCACCAAGCTCTGCGGCAACGCCCGCTATCGCGGCTACACGCCGGAGCAGGTATTCAGCGGATGGCTGTTCTACGCCTACGACTGGCAAGACGAGCCCGTTTTTAAAATCAAAGGCAACTATGTGCAGGAAAAACTCGGCATCAACGGCAAGTACGCCCGTCTGATCGATTTCAGCGATGCCTACGGACAATACAAACTCGACGAGGTGATTCAGTCGCTCCCCATGGGCGACCCGCAACGCAAAAAATACAGGGCTGCCGACGAAAAATTCCAACTCATCCAAATGCTCAACAACGGCAAGTTGCTGAAAATGTTCCCCCACGCCGACAGTACAAACAACATCACCTGGTATTCGCAAAATGACGACCTGCCGCTCAACATTTCCGACGACGAATACCTCTTCATCCGCAAGCAACTGAGCCTCTGCCAAGAATATGTGGTGAAAGGCGATTTCGATGCGTTGGATAAGGTTTTTGAGAAAACGCGAATCTATCAGGAAAAATACGCTTTAGGAAACGTGCCTTCCAAGGTGCAGTACCGGGCCGAGCGGCTCTACAACCGCCTGACCGCAGGCAAATGGCTGGCGATGGTCAACATCACACTGGGCCTGCTGTGTTTTGCGGTGGCACTCTTCTGCGTAGGGAAGGGACGAAAACTCCCCGTGCCCGTCCGTCGCGCGGCTATGGTGTGGATGACGCTGCTGGGTGTCTTCCTGGCTCTGTTGTTCGTGCTACGCTGGATTGCCGGCGGCCACGTGCCGATGGCCGGCGGTTTCGACGCAATGAACCTGCTGGCCCTGAGTATCGTCATCATCACCCTGCTCATGGCCAACAAGTACGAACTGGCCTTGCCGGCGGGCCTGCTGATGACCGGCTTCGTGCTGCTGGTGCAGATGATGGGCGGCGCCAATCCGCCGGTAACTCATCTGATGCCCGTGCTCACCTCGCCATTGCTCAGCCTGCATGTCACCGTCATCATGATAGCCTACGCCCTGCTCTTTTTCATCATGCTCAACGGCATCAGCGCGGTGGTGGTGAGAATCACCCAACCGGAAAACACCAGCTATCTGGAACATCTGCAGAACATCAGCCTGCTCATGTTGTACCCCGCTGTGGCATTGCTGGCGGCGGGCATCTTCATCGGGGCAGTGTGGGCCAACATCTCGTGGGGCCGCTATTGGTCATGGGACCCGAAGGAGGTGTGGGCGCTGATCACGCTGCTGGTTTACGCCATGCCGCTGCACAACACAATTTGGAAATCGTTTCAAAAACCGATGTTCTTCCACATCTATGGCATCGTGGCGTTCCTGAGCGTGCTCATCACCTACTTCGGCGTAAACCTCATCTTGGGTGGCATGCACAGTTATATGTAAACGTAAGATAATGAAACAATTGGCTTTAACGGTTTTAATAGGCTTCCTGCTCGCGTGTTCCGTGCAGGGACAGGAGGATGCCCATCAGAAGGTAGTGGCGGGATTCAATGGCGGCATGATGGTCCATACCGGCTATCTGCAGGGCACCCTGCCGGAAATCGGCTACCGCGCGCAGGGTGTGCCTTTTGGATTGGGAGGTGTCATCCGCGTGGCCTTGGGCCGACATTGGATGGTGGGAGGAGAAGGATACGTTTCCACGCTACGTCAAATGCGCAACGGAAGCTACATCAAATATGGATGGGGCGGTCTGTTGGGCGAGTTCTACTGGCCCTTCAAGCACGTTATGCCCTACGTGAGACTGACGGTGGGCGGCGGTTCCCTGACAACCTTTCTGATGTTTGACGGCAACGCCGATGACTGGACCATGGAACAAGATGCCGTCTTCCACAAACAGGTCTTCTGCGCCATCACCCCTTTTACAGGGTGCGACTTCATTCTCACCAAGGCCGTACACCTGACATTGAAAGCCGACTGGCTGAACGGCATCTCACATACCGGATGGATGAAGCCCACCGGTCCCCGGTTTTATTTCGGGGTCATTTTTTACCATTAGAAAGAAATACAGCATTAGCTCCGGCGGAACTTATGTATGTCGGAGGCATCCCACGACTGGTACATCAGGATGTTCTGGATGTTGCTGATGATAATGACATACAATTTCAGGTCGTTGGCAGCGAACCACTGCATGGCCGCCGGGTCTTTCCGGCACGCCGCCGCAAACTTGGACAGGAAATCGCAATGGTACTTCTCCAGCCAAGCGATGGCTTCCGGCTCGTCGTCGATGGCGTTACTCAGCACGGCGAACTCCGGGAAACCGTTGTCCAAGAGCCATTGCTGGGCCGCTATGTTCGAATGTATGGACGATGACAACGCCTCCAACTCCTGATACCCGTTCTGCATCAGGAAATCACTGAATTTCCGGTCGCCCTGCAAACTCAAATTGAAGGCGAGCAGCACTTTGGGGTCGTAGTCGGTGAGGCAGTGCATTTTTCAATTAACAATTAACAATTAACAATTAACAATTAACAATTAATAGTTAATTCCTTTTCCTGAATCTTACTGCTTGAGGCTTACGGTCTTGTTGAACACAAGGCGGTCTTCTGTGGAGTCGGGGTCGGCGTAGAAGTAACCAAGACGCTCGAACTGGAAGTGCTTGATGGCCATGGCCTTCTCCAGCGTGAGGGTAGGTTCTATCCAGGCTTCGCTCACCACCAGCGAGTTGGGGTTCAGGTGGTCGAGGAATGTCTGGCCCTCCTCGCAGTCGTCGGGATCGGGCACCGAGAAGAGACGGTCGAAGAGGCGCACTTCAGCCTTGCGTGCATGTTGCACGGAGGCCCAGTGGATGGTGGCCTTCACCTTACGGTTGCTGTCGGGCATGCCGCTCTTGGTCATCGGGTCGTAGGTACAATGAATTTCCGTGATGTTGCCGTCGTCATCTTTCACAATATGCGTGCATTTGATGATGTAAGCGTATTTGAGGCGCACCTCGCGGTCGATGGAGAGGCGGTAGAACTTTTTGTCAGCGTTCTCGCGGAAGTCGGCACGCTCAATCCAGAGTTCCTTGGAGAAAGGCACCGTGCGGGTGCCGGCTTCCGGGTCCTCGGGGTTGTTCACGGCGGTCATCTCCTCCACCTGCCCGTCGGGGTAGTTGTCGATAATGAGCTTCACCGGATCGAGCACCGCCATCGTGCGGATAGCGTTCTTGTTGAGGTCCTCGCGGGCGCAGAACTCCAGCAGCGACACATCGATGATGTTGTCACGCTTGGCCACGCCCACCGTCTCTGCGAAGTTACGCAGAGCAGCAGGGGTATAGCCGCGACGACGCAGACCGCAAATGGTCGGCATACGCGGGTCGTCCCAGCCGTTCACATGATGTTCCTTCACCAGTTGCAGCAGTTTGCGCTTGCTCATAATCGTATAGTTGAGGTTCAGGCGTGCGAACTCGATCTGCTGCGGGTGATGTATGCGCAGCGCCTCGCAGAACCAGTCGTACAGCGGACGATGTACCTCAAACTCCAGCGTGCATATCGAGTGCGTGATGCCCTCTATGGAGTCGCTCTGGCCGTGCGCAAAATCGTACATCGGGTAGATGCACCACTTGTCGCCAGTGCGGTGGTGGCTGGCGTGCAAAATGCGGTACATGATGGGGTCACGGAAGTGCATGTTCGGGGAGGCCATATCAATCTTGGCACGCAGCACGCGGCTGCCGTCCTCAAACTCGCCGGCCTTCATGCGGCGGAACAGATCCAGGTTTTCCTCCGGCGTGCGGTTACGGTAGGGACTCTCCTCGCCGGGGGCGGTGGGCACGCCACGGCCCTTGCTGATTTCCTCCTGGGTCTGGTCGTCCACGTAGGCGAGACCTTCGCGAATCAGTTGCTCAGCCCATTCGTAGAGCTGGTCGAAGTAGTCGGAGGCGTAATGTTCCTCAGCCCACTGGAAGCCCAGCCACTGGATATCCTCGCGGATGGAGTCCACATACTCGGTGTCCTCCTTCACGGGATTGGTGTCATCGAAGCGGAGGTTGCATTTGCCGCCGTATTTCTGCGCCATGCCGAAGTTCAGGCAGATGGATTTGGCATGGCCGATGTGCAGGTAGCCGTTCGGCTCCGGCGGGAATCGGGTGTGCACCTTGGCGTCGTTCTTGTTATTGCGTATGTCTTCTTCAATAATCTGTTCGATGAAATTCATAGGGCCTGTGTTTTATGAGTTTTGAAAAACAAGCGGCAAAGATACAAAAAATGCGCGGATGTGCTATAAGGTTTCGAGATTTTCATTTGATTGGCCGTTGGGAATTGTGAGAATTCGTTGAATTGTTGAAGTGTTTAACAGCTGAATTGTTGATGGGATGAGTGGTTGGCAGGCATGGAAAAGCCAATCATGTTTTTTTGAATTTCAAATTTAACTATTATTTGTTAAATTTAACATTTTACCATAAATATTTAAACAATAAATGTGAATATTTAAATTATTTTTATATTTTTGCCGCGAAAAACATTTCCATTAACTAACAATAAAAATATGTTACCACTAAAATCAAAAAACGGCAACAGCACGCAACGGAGAGTCAGACGGCTCTCCGTTTTTTTTCGTGCATTTTTAACAATTAATTCTTTATTTTGCATCAATGGCATCTTGGGGCAAAACTGTTCCATACGCCTGGAAGTCAATGCGATTCGTGCGCGATGCCAAGCCGACGGGGAGATTCACTGCATCCTGCACGACACGGCGGGGTCGCAGCTGTCGCAGATCCGGTACGCCTACATCCCATACGCGGGTGAGGACTCCATCATGGAAAGCTCGCGCCCGTCCGTGACGCACCTGCGGCCCGGCCGATACAAGGTGCGCGTGTCGGCGCTGTGCCATACCGGCCTGCCGCAGGAGCAGGCCTATCTCGTGGTGGCCGACTCCGTGGACAATATCCTGATAGAGAGCGACTATGAGCACCCTGTCAGCGGCGTGATATACCCATTGTTCACCCTGGAGCATCCCTACGGCACGGTACCCTCCCTGCGATGCCGTCCCACCGGCAGAATCCAACTGAAAATCGAACGCGGCACCCTCCCCTACACCGTAGATATCAGCCGGATTGTAGGCGGCGACACCCTCTTTTGGCGCAGCGTCACCTTTTCGGAGCCGCAGCACTCCGGCAACGACCCGCTTCGCTACGATTTCCACGACTACTACACTATAGATAGTCTGCCTGCCGGCGAATACCGTTTCCTGTGCCACGACGCTTGCGGGTATTACATGCCCGTGCTGTTCGCTCCCGTGCCGGAAATCCGCTACAATCTGCGCAACCAGCGATTCCTGCTTCGCAACAGCAGCGGCGACATATACTCCCATAACGTCATCACACTCAAGAACATATTGGCAGAAGCCTATTCCACCGAAAGCAACGACGACTACTATCATTTTTCCGAAGAAGCCATTTACGAATATCGCTTCATACACCCCGATATCCTGACAGGCCCTGACACCACCCGCTGGTACAACCTGCCCCCCTCTTCCACACAAGGCACCTTCATCCATGACACCGTGTTTCAGGCCCGCTGTTACGGGGACATCTGGTTCAAACCCATCACGATGCAACTACGGCCCAAGACATGTGAGGACACGCTGCTGGAGTTCCATTTCACCATTTACCCCCAAGGCAACATTATGGCCAATCTGCTGACCGAGACCCGTCTGGTTTTGCAGTCGCAAGAATATTATGACACCTGCGGAAAACAGTCGGCGCGCTACAAGGACGTGATCACGGGACTGTTGCTGTTCGCCGATCGACTTGTCCCGGAAAACCTCGTCATGCCCGCCGACTCGCTGAACCATCCCAGCGAAAAAGCCTACACGCTGGTGGATGAGCAACATGGCATCCCGAACAGCACCGTCGGGATGCGATACCACAGCTACATCACCCTGCCCGTAAAATGGAAGGTCACGAACGCCACCACCGACACGGTGCTTTTCCGCGACATGGAGTCCACCCATCACTACTCCTGGTACATATCCTCCTACGTGACATCGGGCGTGCAGGCCGGCGACACGCTGATTATAGAGCTGACGGATGCGTTGGGGTGTCCAATTTACGCCACAACAATTGTATATAAACCCCAACCGACAGGAAGTATCTCCTCGCATTTTTCCCATTACGAGTGGGGCTCCGCCACGCATGACTTCAAGGAGTACTGTCCCAACGGACGTTACGGCGTCGGGGTATTCCAAGGCTACGGAGCCTACGGGCTGGTCCGCTCTGAAAACGGCACACTCCGCGCATCTTATCGCAATGTCACAGTAGAATTGGCGGGCAGTCCGCGCGGCAATTTCTACAATTTCACAGCACGGGCGGACTCTCTCGGCCATCTGACCATCCACCGTCAAGACAGCAACAATCTTGCTGACATCCAAATCGTTTCCTACAAATACAAAGGATCCAACTGTCCGCTGCTGCTACTCAGCGACACCGGCCTGGCCAACGGACAGTACACGTGGGTGATCACCTCGGCCTGCAATCAGAGCCGAGACACCCTCGTGCAGGACTTCTTCCATGAGTCGCCGGAGGTTGTCGAGCCGCCCGCCTACCGGTTCCAGCGGCAATGCACCAAACTGGAGATCACGCCCGTGGCGGGACAATTTGCCAAAGGGGGCCAGAACCTGCAGACCTATTTCCAAGTCTATCTGGGGGATTCCATCATACACTCCGCAAACGCCGTCGTCAAGGGGGAGCCCATGCAGGTGGGCGTGGCCGGCGACTACCGGCTCAGCATGTACACGCTGCCGCCGGGTGGTGACCTCTCCCTGCCGGGAAACCCGTGCTACCATGTGGACACCGTCATCCACTGGGACGGGGCCACGCTGGATTTCAAGTACTTGTACTCCTACGTGTGCAACAGCGCCGACACCACGGGGTTTGTCCATTCCAAGGCGAGGGGCGGCACCGATCCATACAGCTATTATCTTTACGCACAATCTGACGGCGAGGGGCCGCTGATCGCCCAGAACAACACAGGCTATTTTGAACACGTGCCGCTGAGCTTCATGCAGGCCATGTCGGTGCGCATGGAAGACGGCTGTAACGCGCATTTCCTCACCAACTTCCGCGTCAGCGACATGGAATCCATCCGGAAATGCTGGCTGGAGGACGGCGACACGATCCCGACATACGAGGTGGGCGACACCTGCCACCTGCACGGCCTTGCGCGGGAAGAGTTCACCTATCACTGGACGGGACCCGACGGATTCGAAAGCCAGCAACGCGACGTGGACCTGCTGTTGTCCATGACCGACGAAGGTATGTACCGCATTGAGATTATGGGCAGCGGGTGCGGCGTTCTTCGCGACAGCGTGCAGGTACGCATCCGGGACCCGTGGGCCAACATACCCTGCCCCGACGCGGTGGACTACGACGGCAACATCTATCCGGCCGTGCGCATTGACCATTACTGCTGGACACAACGCAACTTGGAATCAACGCATTACGCTGACGGGCGCGAAATCCCAATCGTCATGGGGTATGCCTCCGACATGTACCCCGACACGCTGGAGAACGTCCGCATCTTCGGCAACCTGTACACCTGGCGCGATGCCATGGACAGCCTCATGAAAGACAGCCTCACCGCCGGCGGGCACCACCGCGGCATCTGTCCCGACGGCTGGTACCTGCCCGAGCGGGAACAGTACGACGCCCTGAGCCAATATGGATCCGACGCGCTCCGCTCACCTCTATACTGGATCAACGACAGCGGCGGGCACAACAGCACTCAGTTCTCGGCATTACCCGCCGGCTTCTTCAACGGCGACCGCAAACGCTTCGAAAACCTGCTCGGCGAAACACGCTTCTGGTCCACTTCCGGCGACGAAAACTCCGAAAACATCCCCTTCTTCTCCATCCTATTCCCCTGCTCCCGGCTGGAAGAAGAACAAAGTCCAGGCCATTTTGGATATTCGATACGCTGCATATTAGAGGAATAAGGAGTGTTTGAAAAAAATAAATCCAACCCGTTGTGACTTAATGATTTTTTTTGTACTTTTGCCGCCCAAATCTAAAAAGGATTATTAATCAATAAAAACGATAGAGAACATGTCAAGAATTTGTCAAATTACAGGAAAAAAGACGGTGGTTGGTAATAATGTTTCCCACTCTAATATCAAAACCAAGAGAAGATTCCACCCCAACTTGCACACCAAGAAGTTCTACGTGCCGGAATTGGATGAATGGGTTTGGCTGAAAGTTTCCGCCCACGGTATGCGTAACATCAACAAGAAGGGCATCTACAAATGCCTGGTGGAAGCCTCCGAAAAGGGAATCTTATAATCTTACCCCTACGAATGCTACAAGCTGCTGTGGTAAATCTTATTACAGCAGCTTTTTTTATTTTACCCATACAATAATTTATATAATTGTCCGTATATAGTTCGTCATTTTAAAACCCTTTTTTCCTTGAACATACGCACCCTCCTGATATTATGCCTGTTGTTTCTGACCGCTAGTATTTCCCATGCGCAGAAATCCATAATCAAGGGCGTGCTGTATGATCCGGACGGGCAGGCGGTGGAGAACGCCGTGGTACATGTGCTGAACCACAACCTCCAGACCATCACGAACGAATACGGGCATTTCTCGCTTACCGTGCCGGAAAACACCGACCTCAACCTCCACATCCAGCACATCAGCCACAAAGACACCATCATCACGCTTCGCCTAAAATCGAAGGAGACACGCAACCTGACGATCACGTTGCAGACCGTCGGCAACAGGCTGCAGCAGGTCAACATACGGAGCAAGGCGGAGGCCGGATACATCCAAGTCAACCCCAAACTTTCCTTCCAGATGCCCTCTCCCGGAGGCGGCATGGAGTCTCTGATCAAGATGATGCCGGGCATCTCCTCCACCAACGAGCTGAGCACCCAGTACAACGTGCGCGGCGGCAACTACGACGAGAACCTCATCTTTGTCAACGACATCCAGATATACCGTCCCTTCCTGGTGCGCAGCGCCCAGCAGGAGGGCATGAGCTTCGTGAACCCCGACCTCACCGGCAACGTCATCTTCTCCGCCGGCGGCTTCGAGGCCCGATACGGCGACAAGATGTCGTCGGTGCTGGACGTGCAATACAAGACCCCCACGCAGTACGGAGGCTCTGTCTCCGCCAGCATGTTGGGTGCCACCGCCCACGCGGAGGGCAAAGTAGATAGCACATTCTCCTTCCTGGTGGGCCTTCGGTTCCACTCCAACGCCTATCTGCTGAAATCACTGGAGACCCACGGCGACTTTAAGCCCCGTTTCTTCGACACGCAGATGCTCCTCAATTGGGACATCAGCAAAAAATTCAGCATCAGCCTGTTGGGCAACTTCTCCATCAACAGCTACCTCTACCAGCCGGAAGACCGAACCACCACCTGGGGCTCCATCGAGAACATGAAGCGAGTGACCGTCTATTACGATGGGCAGGAGCTGGACCGCTACGAGAACTACCTCGGCGGGCTCACCTTCCACTACCGGCCTGACGACCGGAGCCACCTCAGGCTCATCCTCTCCTCCTATTTCGCCAAGGAGAGCGAGCGCTACGATATCCAGAGCCAATATTTCCTGAGCGACATCGAGGCGGACCTTGGCAACGAAGACGGTGAGATAGCGCAAGAGGTCTCCGTGCGCGCCTACGGCACCTACCTGGAGCACGCCCGCAACGCCATCACCTCGGTGGTGTCGGCGGCCAACCTCCTCGGCGACCACAAGCTCCCCCACTCCAACCTGTTGAGCTGGGGCTTCAAAGCGCAAAATGAATACATCAACGACCACATCAAGGAGTGGACCATGCGCGACTCCTCCGGGTACACGCTGCCCATGACGCACAACACGCCCGGCGTATCCGTCCCGCTGGACGACCCCTCCCGCATTCTCGCCTTCGGCGAGCACGACTACCTCAACTGCAGCAACTTGCTCAACACCGTGCGTTTCACAGGCTTTGTGCAGGATGTCTGGAAAATCGACGATGACACCCTGCCCCACTACATCCTCAATGCTGGCGTACGCTTCCACTACTGGACCCTCAACAAAAAGGAGTTCACGGCCTCGCCGCGCCTCGCCTTCACCTACGACCCACACTGGAAGCACGACTGGCGCTTCCTGCTGAAAACCGGGCTCTACTACCAGCCGGCCTTCTACCGCGAGATGCGCCGTCCCGACGGCAGCCTCAACCGCGACATCAAGTCGCAACGTTCCGTCCATGTGGTGGCTGGCACGGAGTACAACTTCCTGATTTGGCGACGCCCCTTCAAGTTCACCGCCGAGGCATACTACAAGTACATGGACCATCTCATCTCCTACACGGTTGACAACGTGCGCATCATCTATAGCGGCGAGAACGATGCCAAGGGCTATGCCACGGGACTGGACCTGAAACTCAGCGGCGAGTTCGTGCGCGGGCTCGAGTCATGGTTCTCCGTGTCGCTGATGAAGACGGCGGAGGACATCATCGGCGACTACTACATCGACAACGAGGGCAACCGCGTGGAGCCGGGCTACATTCCACGTCCCACCGACCAGCGCGTGGCCTTCAACCTCTTCTTCCAGGACCACATACCCGGATACCCGCAGTTCCGCGTGCATCTGAACTTCGTCTTCGCCTCGGGACTGCCCTACGGCGCACCCAACTCGCCGGCCTACATGCGGGTGCTGCGCGACACGTGGTTCCGCCGCGTAGATCTCGGCGCCTCCTTCATGTTCCTGGAACAGAGCCGCGACCGTATGCGCAACAAGTCCAAATTCGTGCGCAGCATCAAAAACGCCGGCGTCTATATCGAAGTCTTCAACCTGCTGGGAACCTCCAACATATCTTCCCACTTCTGGGTCACCGACATCAGCGGATCCCAGTTTGCCGTGCCCAACTATCTGACCGGCAGACTCGTGAATGTGAAATTTTCCATTGAATTCTAATAATATCTTTATACTACTATGATAAAATCCTCTCTACAACATCTTTTATGTAAAACAGTCCTGCTGCTTACGGCCTTCTTCGGCCTCTGTTCCTCCTGCAATCCACCCCAACCAACCCCCAATCCCATCACCACGGGTGTGCTGGTCTTGAACCAGGGCAACTTCCAACTCAACAACAGCACCATCACATTCTACGACCTCGCCACCGGGCTGATCACCGACGATGCCTTCCGTGTCACCAACGGGCGCGGCCTGGGCGACACGGGCAACGACCTTAAAATCTACGGCTCCAAGCTCTATTGCGTGGTAAACAACTCCCACCGCGTGGAGGTTATGGATGCCAAAAGCCTGCAATCCATCATGGCCATCTCCCTGTCGGGCAAATCACCACGGAGCATCGCCTTCCACGAGGGCAAGGCATACGTCAGCTGCTTTGACGGCGACGTAGTGCGCATCGACACTGCCACGCTGACCGTGGACGGCACAGTACGCTGCGGAGAGAACCCTGAAGGCATCTGCGTGTGCAACAACAAAATCTACGTGGCCAATTCCGGCGGACTGAACTACCCCAACTACGACTCCACCGTTACTGTCATCGACATCAACAGCTTCTCTGTCGTCAAGACTATCCCTGTGGCCATCAACCCCTGCCTGGTGATACCCTACAACGACCGCTATGTGTTCGTGCAATCCCGAGGCAACTACGGCAACATCCCCTACAATCTCCACAAAATAGACACCTACAGCGACAATATCGTCAAGACATACAATATCAACGTGTTAGGAATGGCCATCCACCAGCACACCGCGTACATCTACAGCTACGACTACGACTCTGGCGACTCGTGGATCCGGACCATGGACTTATTGACCGACAAGCTGTCAACCGAGAATTTCATCACCGACGGCACGGTGCTGCAAACGCCTTTCTGCATCGCCACCAATCCCATAACTGGCGACATCTACATCTCCGATGCCTACAACTACACGGTGACGGGTGATGTGTATTGTTTCTCCGCCCAGGGAAAAAAGAAATTCTCATTCCCCGTTGACATAAATCCGGGGAGCATCGTGTTCAAGCAGGAATAGCAGAATTATTTTCTAACAACCTCTTTCAGCATAGGGACAAAGAGAAAATCCCCGAAAGTTTCTTCCTCAAACGAATTATCATCCAGTTTGGTGATGCGCTTCATCGTGTGCGACGCATCGCCCACGGGAATCACCATCTTGCCGCCCACGGCCAGCTGGTCAAGCAACGCAGAGGGCACGTCGGGGGCGCCGCAGGTGACGATGATTTTCTGGAAAGGGGCAAGTTCCGGCAGTCCGCGATACCCGTCGCCCAGGTAGGTAACAATACGCTTGTCCATTCCCTCCAGCAAGGCGCTGGTCTTCCGGAAGAGCAGTTCCTGTCTTTCAATGGTATAAACCTTCGCGCCCATCGCGCTGAGGATGGCCGCCTGGAATCCCGACCCCGTGCCGATCTCCAGCACCTTGTCGCCTTTCTGTATCTGCAACAGCTGGGATTGGAAGGCCACGGTATAGGGATGCGAGATGGTCTGCCCGTTCAGCAGCTTGAGGGCCACATTCTGGTAGGCTTTCGGCCAGAGGAACGACTCCACGAACCGGTGACGCTCCACCTTGTCAAAAGCTTTCAGCACCTGCTCGTCGGAGATGCCCTTTTCGCGCAGTTCCTCAATCAAGCGTTTCTTCGCTCCCAATAATAGATAGTTGTCGGTCATGTATTTGTGTTAGAGATTGCAAAAGTACGAAAAATAGCCTTTCCATACATAAAACGGACCCGTCCATGGGGGCGGGTCCGCACTATATTATAATATGTAGGAATGATTGATTACTTGCCGCAGCAGCAATTCTCGTTCTTGATCGCGGCCTGGGCGGCGGCCAGACGGGCCACCGGCACGCGGAACGGGCTGCAGCTCACATAGTTCATGCCCGCTTTGTAGAAGAACTCGGCCGCCGTGGGGTCACCACCGTGCTCGCCGCACACACCGCACTTGAGGTTTTCGCGGGTGGAACGTCCACGGTTGATGCCGATCTTCACCAGCTCGCCCACACATTCCGTGTCGAAGTTGTTGAACGGGTCGGCGGGGATGATCTTCTCTTCCACGTAGGTCTTCACGATGGCGTTCACGTCGTCGCGGGAGAAACCGAACGTCATCTGGGTGAGGTCGTTGGTGCCGAAGGAGAAGAACTCGGCCACCTCGGCAATCTGGTTGGCCACGAGCGCGGCGCGCGGAATCTCGATCATCGTGCCGAACTTGTATTCGAACGTGATGCCGTATTCCTTCTCCACCTCCGCTTTCACCACATTGGCGATGGCCTTCTGGTTGCGAAGCTCGGCGGCGTTGATGGTCAGCGGGACCATGATCTCCAGCATCGGGTGCATACCCTCCTTCATCAGCTCGACAGTGGCGCTGAACAGGGCGCGGAACTGCACGCGAGTGATTTCGGGATAGATGATGCCCAGACGCACACCGCGCAAGCCCATCATCGGGTTGACCTCATGCAGGGAATCCACGCGCTTCTTCACATCCTCATAGCTGATGCCGAGGCGTTTGGCGGCCTCCATCATCTTCTCCTCACCCTGCGGGGCGAACTCGTGCAACGGGGGATCCATCAAACGGAATGTGAGCGGCTTGCCGTCCATCACCTTCAGCGTGCCCTTGGCAGCATCCTTGATATAGGGCTCCAGCTCGTCCAAAGCGGCGATGCGCTCTTCCTTGGTGCTGGCCAGAATCATGTTGCGCAGCTTCTCCAGCGGTTTCTCGCTGTTCTCGCCGTAGAACATGTGCTCGATACGAAACAGACCGATACCTTCAGCACCGAAGTCGATGGCCGTCTGTGCGTCGGCGGGGTTGTCGGCATTGGTGCGGACACCCATCTTGCGGTATTTGTCCACCAGCTGCATAAACTCCTGGAAGAGCGGGTTCTCGGTGGCGTCGATCATCTTCACCTCCTCGGCATATACCCAACCTTTGGAGCCGTTCAAGCTCAGCAGGTCGCCTTCTTTGAAGGTCTTGCCGGCAATGTTCACGGTACGGGCGTTCATGTCGATATGAACGGCGTCGCAACCTACGATGCAGCATTTACCCCAACCACGGGCAACCAATGCGGCGTGAGAGGTCATACCACCACGAGCGGTCAGAATACCTGTAGCGGCACGCATACCTTCCACATCTTCGGGATTGGTTTCCTCACGAACGAGGATGTTTTTC
>JAFZKY010000042.1 GCA_017551725.1 Bacteroidales bacterium | reverse complement strand
TGTGCCGCGCCCGTGTAGGCGGCCAAGGCCGTTGCGAAGTCCGACACCGCCGGCCCGTTGATGTAGCGGGCCTCCGCGAGCACGTTGCCGACAGCCGCGTCAATCTCCTCTTTGATATGTGCATATTGACCTTGCAGGTCAACCATTTGTATCGGGTTCATAATCTTCTAAAAAGCCGTGCAAAAATAAGATAAATTTCTGAAAGTGGCCTGTTCACTGTCCCTTGTCTCCTGAAACCACCAGCACCCCGCTCACCGCCCAGTGGCTGAAGCTGCCGCCCAGCGGCTTGCCCTGCGGGATGGCGACGGTGATGGTGTGCGTGCCGGGTTCCAGATGGCCGAGGTCGAAATAGACGGGCTGCGTGGCGGTGCCGGGACACCAGCCGCTGCGCGAATAGTCGCTGCTGGACATGCCGTTCCAGAAGTTGCCGCTCACGGGATTGAACCGGCGGTAGCAGCCGCAGTCCTCACGCCACGGAGTATATATAAAGGTAGGCTTTCCGTCAATCAGGATGGTATTGGGCTTGGGCGTGAACTCATCGCCGCCGTCCCAGCCACCGTGGCCCGTGCTGATGTAGCGCAGACGTGTGTTTTTCGGTTCAGGTATGTACACCGTCACGGACAGACTGTCGGTACCGAAGATTTTCCCATAGTTCTGTCCCGCCATCTCCAATACATTGCAAGTGTTGAACAGCGATTTGCAGATTTCATCGTCCCCTTCCCTGCTGCTGTCGTCCCAGCGTTCGCTGCCCGGATACGACTTGATGTCGAGTGTTACTTTGTGACCACCGCCGTCATAGTTGCCGATCCACACTCCAATCCAGACTTCGCCCTGCAGGTAGGCGCTCAAATCTGTAACTTCCTGTTTGTAATAGGTTCCATCGGCCCATTCCAGTCCGTCAATCTGCACGCGGTCGTTGAAATGGCCCACACCAAAGGGAGTGAAAAAGCGCATCAGCTCCACAGGAGGTTGATAGTATTGCACAACTTCGCCGTCAACCCATCTTTTAAAGGCAACACCCTGATACTTTTGTCCGTCTTTTCCTGTTATACAGGGCAATGAATCAGGATGTTCGTTAATACCCGTAAAGAATATCGGCCCATGGTACCCTGTCGGGATGACAAACACGCTGCCGGTGCGGTCGTAGGCATCGCCGTTGCTGCGCTGGTGCAGCTCGATAAACGTCTGGTAGTGACGGGGAAGCTGAGGCAGGCGCACGCGCTTCAGGGCAAGGGTGCCACCAGCGTAGTGCAACACGCTGTCAAAAGGGGTGTTATCGTAAATATTCCCTTCGACATGGCTGTTCTTTTGTCCCCAGCTCAACTGCACATCATCGAAAATGCGAGTGGCGATGACCAGTTTCTGTTTTTTGATGTTGGAAAGTTCGCGGACAGTCACTCGCTGGTAGTCGCCGCTTTCCAACAATGGCATAATGCCTGCCTGTTTCCAGAACTCCGTCTTCGCCAACTGCAAGTAGGTCTGGCCATTGCGCTTGAAGCAGACCAGCAATCCCTTGAAACGGCCGTATGAGGGAACAGGATTCAAGTCGTATGGAAAATCCTGCACGAAAAACTCCAAGGTGTTGCTGTTGATATGGCAGGTGTAGCGGGTGAGACCGTCCACACGGGCGGTGTCGTAGGCGATGTCACGGCGAACAAATGAAGAAACCACCTCATAGTGTTCCTTCTGATTCCCGTTTTGGAACACCGCCCGATGGTAAGTGCTGTCCGTTTCGAGGTTGACGACCGTGGTTTCTTGGGCATACCCCGGCACGAACGGGCCCTCTTCCCCCATCGTATAAATCCGATAAAACGGAGATTGGAAAACAATCTGCATAAGCGAAGTGTCGATGGATTCCCCGTAGTCATACACCTCGTAGGTGAAGCGGTTGGCGTTTTTCACGGTTTTGACGGGCGACGGCTGTGCAAAAGCCATCGACGCCGCACAACATATTGACACAAAAAGAGCAATTGTATTTTTCAAGACGACATGTATTTAGAATGCAAAAATACATAAAAATCCCTAAAATTTACTATCTTTGCGCCGCGAAAAAAATAACAACAAATAATTTTAAAATACTAACACTATGTCCGTTATCAAACCTTTCAAGGGCTTCCGGCCGCCCGTCAACATCGTTGAGAAACTGGCCTCCCGTCCGTATGACGTCCTGAACTCCGAAGAAGCGCGCAAAGAGTGCGAGGGCAACCCCTACAGCCTGCTGCACGTAACCAAGGCCGAGATCGACCTTCCCGTCGGCACCGACGAGCACTCCCTCGAAGTGTATCTCCAGGTGGTGAAGAACTACAACAGCTTCAAAGACTACGGCTGGCTGGTGCAGGACAAGGAGGAGAAACTCTACATCTATGCCCAGAGCATGAACCCCACCGCGCCGGACGCCAAGTGGCAATACGGCATCGTGGCCTGCGCCTACAGCGAGGACTACGTGAACAAGATCATCAAGAAGCATGAGCTCACCCGCAAGGACAAAGAGGAAGACCGTATGAAACACGTGCGCATCACCAACGCCAACGTGGAGCCCGTGTTCTTCGCCTACCCCGCCGTGGCCCGCATCGACGAAATCGTGGCTTCCGTCACCGCCAACAAGCCCATCTACGACTTCGTTGCCAAGGAAGACGGCTTCGGCCATCGTTTCTGGGTCATCGACGACCGCAAGCTCATCGACGAGCTGGTGGAACTCTTCGCCACCAAGGTGCCCGCCATGTACATCGCCGACGGCCATCACCGCAGCGCCGCCGCCGCACTCGTGGGACAGGAGAAGAAAGAGCACAACCCCAACCACACCGGCAAAGAGGAATACAACTACTTCATGACCGTCATCTTCCCCGACAACCAGTTGAACATCATCGACTACAACCGCGTGGTGAAAGACCTCAACGGCCTCAGCAAGGAGCAGTTCCTCGCCGCCGTGGGCGAAGCCTACACCGTGGAAGACATGGGCACCGATATCTACAAGCCCTCCAAGCTGCACGAATTCAGCATGTATCTGGACGGCCATTGGTACAAGATGAACGCCAAGCCCGGCACCTTCGACGACAACGACCCCATCGGCGTGCTGGATGTGACCATCCTCAGCAACCTCGTACTTGACAAAGTGCTCGGCATCAAGGACCTGCGCACCGACAAGCGCATCGACTTCGTGGGCGGCATCCGCGGTCTCGGAGAACTGAAACGCCGTGTGGATAGTGGCGAGATGAAAGTGGCCTTCGCTTTGTATCCCGTCTCCATGCAGCAGATCATCGACATCGCCGACACGGGCAACATCATGCCTCCCAAGACCACCTGGTTCGAGCCGAAGCTCCGTTCCGGTTTGGTTATTCACGAATTAGCATAATACAATGTTCAAGGTTCCCGTTTTACTTATTCTTTACAACAGGATTGAGGAAACGCACACTGTATTCCAGGTGCTGAGAACCGTCCAACCCACCCAGCTGTATGTGGCTGGCGACGGCCCCGTGCCCGACACTCCTCTGGACCGCAAGCGCGTATACCAGACGCGGAGCGTCATCCAGCCGGAATGGCCGTGCCAGCTGCATACGTTTTGGCAGGAGAAACATCTCGGGAAGCCCCACATGATCGATGCCGCCCTGAAATGGTTCTTCCATGAGGTGCCGGAAGGCATCGTCCTGTTCGAGGACACCGTCCCCAGCTACGACTTCTTCCCCTATTGCGAGGAGCTGCTGGACCGGTACCGTAGCAACGAGCACATCTTCACCATCGGCGGATACTATTTCCACCACAAGAGCCGGAAGCGCTACAACAAGCGCATCAAGAAAGGCAAGAGTTCTTACTATTTCTCCGCGTATGCCACCACCTGGGGCTTCGCCACGTGGCGCGACCGCTGGAAGGACTTCACGCTCTCCATGGACGCCTACAACAGCGAGGACTTCCCCGGCATCGTCACGCCCTACATGCGCAAGCAGCGTCAGCGGGGCTACTGGATCCGGCGTTTCAACAGCATGAAGAAGCTTAACGCCACCTACTGGGACTACCGGCTCAACCTCCACGTATGGGCGCATCAAGGGCTGTGCATCTCGCCCTACCTGAACCTCGTCACCAACATCGGCTTCAAGAAGCAGAGCAAGCGCAAAATACGCCGGCTCAAGCGCAACGCCTACCCCATCATGCCCCTGGTGCATCCGGACAAGGAGTACGAGAAGCAGGATTACAAGGCCGACCGATACATGTTCAAACACATCTACAAACGGGCGTACCGCTACCTTTTCCGCGACTGGCTGACAGGAATTTTACCGAATAAAAACCAATAAAAAATTCGGTGTCGGACACATCAAAAAAAAGTGTATTTTTGCGCCCTAAAAATTATTAACGATAATACTATGGCAAATAACGAAAAATTAGGCAGTAAAAAGATTGAGCAAGAACAGGAAAAAGAAAATTTCGTTACCAGAACTCTTGCGTTTTTCAACAAATATCAGAACATCATCTACGGTGTTCTCATCGGATTGTTGGTCATCGCTTGCGCCGTCATCGCTTTCAACCGTTTCTACATCCAGAAGAAAAACGGCGAAGCTTCGGCTGCCATGATTCAACCCATCAACTGGTTCATGGCTGGAGACTCCCTCTCCCTGAACCTCGCCCTTGAAGGCAATGAGGAGAACGACGGTTTCCTCTCCATCGCCAACGGCTACAAGCTCACCCGCACCTCCAACACGGCCAACTACTACGCCGGCTTGTGCTACCTGCGCTTGGGACAGAAAGACGAGGCTCTTGACTATCTGAAGAAATTCAAGAAGAAAGAAGACGTGCTCTGGTACGGATGCCAGATCGTGATCGGCGACCTGTACGATGATCAGGGCGACGAATCCAAGGCCATCCAATACTATGAGAAGGCCACCAAGGGCAACGATCCCCTCTACACACCGAACGCACTGTTCAAACTGGGGCAGATGTACGAAAGACAGGAGAAATGGGACAAGGCTCTTGACGCCTACAAGACAATCGAAAGCAAATTCTACAACCAATACATGACGATGAACATCGCCCAATATGTAGAACGCGCCAGCGCAAAAGCTTCCAAATAACAACATGGTGGAGAAAAAGAAGAATTTATCCGAATTCACTCCTTTTAATTTCACATCAGCAAAAAATATCCGAATCGGTATTGTGGTCAGCGAATGGAACGACCGCATTACCGATTCGCTTTTAGAAGGAGCTGTACAATCCCTGACGGAGCATGGCGTTCCGTCCGACCATATTAATATATGTCATGTGCCCGGCAGCTATGAACTGCCTTCGGGTGCGGACATGATGTTCCGAGAGACGGCCGTGGACGCCGTCATCTGCATCGGGTGCATCATCCAAGGCGAGACACGTCATTTCGAGTTCATCGCACAGGCTGTGGCCAAGGGCATCATGGACGTAGGGCTGAAGCACGGCAAGCCTGCCATCTTCAGCGTGCTCACCTGTGACACCATGCAACAGGCCGAAGACCGCGCAGGCGGCAAATACGGCAACAAGGGTGTAGAGGGCGCCGTCAGCTGCCTGAAGATGCTCGCCCTGAAATCCGAGTTGGAAACCAAGTAAACGCCGACCGATGAGAATTGTATTCATGGGCACGCCGGAGTTCGCCGTCAACGTGCTGGACCAAATCCTCCGCGCGGGGCACGAGGTGGCTTGCGTGGTCACCACGCCCGACAAACCCGCCGGCCGTGGGCAACACCTCAAAGCCTCCGACGTGAAAGTTTATGCCCTGGAACACGGACTTCCCGTACTGCAACCCGAAAAACTCAAAGACGAGACTTTCCTCGAAGCACTGCGCAGCTATGCCGCCGACGCCTTCGTGGTGGTGGCCTTCCGCATGTTGCCCAAGGCCGTCTATGCCATGCCGCCCAAAGGCACCTTCAACGTACACGCCTCCCTGCTCCCGCAATATCGCGGAGCGGCGCCCATCCAGTGGGCCATTATCAATGGGGAAACGAAAACCGGCGTGACCACCTTCTTCCTGGACGAGCACACCGACACAGGGCGCATCATCCGGCAGCAGGAAGTGGACATCACTCCCACGGACAACGGCGGCACCCTGCACGACAAGCTAATGGTGGCCGGCGCCGATATAGCCTGCAAGACATTGCAAGACATGGAGAACGGGACGGTGGAAACCTATCTGCAGCCCGAGGTGCCGGTTCTCAAGCCCGCCCCGAAGATTTTCAAAGAGGACATGCTCATCCACTGGAACGACACCGCCGAAAACATCTACAATAAAATCCGCGGACTCAGTCCCTACCCTACCGCCTTCACCCGACTCGTCTGCCAACCCCAATCCCCTGACGAACCCGAACGTACATTAAGCCTCAAAATCTATTCTTGTTCTATCAGTGAGCAGAAAAGTCAGGAAAAACCGGGTAAAATGACAATAGAAAACGACAAAAAATTGAGAATTTCCACTAAAAACTTTGAAATATACCTTGAAAATCTGCAGTTAGAAGGCAAAAAACGAATGGGAATTGAAGATTTTCTCAAAGGTTTTAGAAAAGAGTACTACACCAAATATCTAAAATAGTGTATTTTATTATTAAAAAACAGCATTGGTTTCAACAAGGATATAAAGTTTTCAAAAAACAACTGTTAATTGTAAAAAACACAGCAAAATGATATAAATTTGCTGCTCATAATAAACCTTAAATTTTTTTCGTATGAATAAAAGTGAATTAATCGATGCAATGGCTGAAAAAGCCGGTTTGACCAAAGTTCAAGCTAAAGGCGCTTTGGACGCTTTCATGTGTGCAACGGGCGAGGCCCTCAAAAAAGGCGACAAGATCTCCTTGGTTGGTTTCGGTACTTTCCAAGTGAAAAAACGTGAAGCCAGAAAAGGTCTGAATCCCAGAACCAAGAAAGCTATCAAGATTCCCGCAAAGAATGTTGTGAAATTCAAAGCAGGTTCTAAACTGGCCAACTTGAAATAGTCATCCAGAACTATTGAAAAAGCCCTTTTTTAAGGGCTTTTTCTTTTTTTTCAACCCCAGCAAAATGATTACAGAACACAATCCCGAACTCAGAAAAAAACTCATCGAGCACCTGGAACAGTTTGTCACCGACGAACGAAAGGTCCGGTTGCAGGAAGTCTTGCGCAACCGCACCCGACACATCACGGTGGTGCTGGAGGACCTGTACCAGACGCAGAACATCAGCGCGGTGATGCGCAGCTGCGAGTGCTACGGCATCCAGGACGCCTACATCGTGGAGAACCGCAACGAGTTTGAAATCCACAAAGACATCAGCATGGGTGCCGACAAATGGCTCACGCTGCATCACTACCCGCACGCGGAGCACAACATGAAACAATGTATTGACGACCTGCACGAAAGGGGCTACACCGTCGTGGCCACGCTGCCCGACGAGAAGAAAACCACCATCCACGACCTTCCCGTGGAAAACAAGACCGCCTTTCTTTTCGGCACAGAACTGACGGGGCTTTCCGAGGAGGCCGTGCGTTACGCCGACTGCAACGCCCTGATTCCGATGTACGGATTCACGGAGAGCTTCAACATCTCCAATTCGGCGGCTATCATATTGTCCAACTTTTCTGAAAGGCTTCGCCATTCCGATGTAGATTGGCACCTGACAGACGAGGAGAATGAAATCCTGTATTTCAACTGGTTGCAGAAAAGCATCCGCGACCCGGAAGGCATCATCCGGCATTATCTGGCAACGCATCCGTAGCCGCCATTTCCCTTTTCCATTTAAAATAGCCCAACACGGCCACAAGGGTATAGACCACGTACAGCATCGCCGTGGGGTAGAGGCCTTTCCACACGTACAGGCACAGCGACACCGCATTGACCACCACCCACAGCAGCCATTGTTCCACCTGTTTCTGGGCAAGCATCCACATGGCCACCACGCTAAGCGAAGTGGTGAACGCGTCGCCCCAGGGTATGGGACTGTCGGTAAAGTTCTTCAAAACCAAGAAGATGACCAGCCACAGGGCGGCTGACACCAGTGCCAGCGGTAAAATCTGACGTTTCGGGGTATGCACAATGCGCACGGAAAGCGCCTCGTCCGATTGCTGGTTCTTGCCCCGGAGCCACGCGGCGAGGCCGTACACATTGGCACCGATATAATAAAGATACACCGCCGCGTCGGCGTAGAACTTGCCGTGGAAAAAAATCACCACATAGAAGAGCGACATCACAATGCCCACAGGCCACAGCCACACGTTGGCTTTGTATTCCAGATAGAGGTACAACAGGCCTATGCACGCGCCGATAATTTCGAGAATGTCCATATTTTTCCGATTCGGGGTGCAAAAGTACAAAAACTATAGGATTGGACATCCGTTGTCCCGTTCCGATATTTTTCGTATTTTTGCGGCTGTTTTATAAAACACACATTATCATGGCCAATATTGAATATCAAGGAAAAAGCTTCGAGCTTGACGGCGACGGCTTCATGCTGAAGCCCGAAGAATGGACCGAAGGTCTGGCGGCGGAAATCGCCAAGGTTGACGGCATCAACGAACTGACGGAGAACCACTGGAAGATCCTCCACTGCATCCGCGAAAACTACGAGGAGAAGGGCATCGCCCCGATGGTGCGCGTCATCTGCAAGACATCCGGTCTCAAACTGAAAGAGATTTACGAACTCTTCCCGCTGGGTCCCGCCAGAGGCGCCTGCCGTGTGGCCGGCCTGCCCAAACCCGAAGGTTGCGTATAAACATTTCCTAAAACATCCTGCCATGTCCGCCATGCAATACATTGCCCTTGCTGCCGCACTCATCTGTCTCGGCAGCCTTTTGGTGTTTTTCCTCCGACTCGTGAGACTGGGCAAGCCCAAAGACCTCTCCAACAAGAGCGGGGACACGAAGAAGGGCGTGCTGTACGCCAACACCACGGCCATGCTGCCGCAGAACAAGGAGTCGGCCTACCTGCACCTCCCGTCATACGCCACGGGAATGCTGTTCCACGTGGGCATCTTCACCTCCCTGCTGGTGTTCGTGCTCTCCTTCTTCCCCTTCTTCAACCGCTGGATCGGTGGTGCCGACCGCATTCACCTCATCATCCCCATCCTGCTGGCATTCACCAGCTGTTGCGGATACCTGCTACTGTTCAAGAGGGCTTTCTCCAAGGATTTGAAACCCATGTCAAACCCGGACGACTTCATCTCCAACTTCCTGACATCCACTTTCCAGCTGGCCACCATGCTGTATTTGTTTTTCCCGGCCAGCCGGTGCATCAACATATTATATTATATAGTATGCACGTTGCTGCTGCTCTATTTCCCCTTGGGAAAACTGAGACATGTCGTATATTACTTCGCCGCACGATTCCACATCGGCTATTTCTACGGATGGCGTAATGTGTGGCCCGTCAATGAGACCGAATAAAACCATTATCCGCTATGACCTTAGACTTTTTAGGTGCCACTGAAGAAGTGACGGGCAGCAAATTCATGCTCACCACCAAGAAAGGAGTCAAAATCCTCTTGGACTGCGGCATGTACCAGGGCAAAGGGCTGGAGACCGACGGCATGAACCGCGATTTGGGTTTCGACCCCAAGTCGGTGGACTTCCTGCTGCTGTCGCACGCGCACATCGACCATTCCGGCCTGATTCCCTACATCTACAAGCTCGGTTTCCGGGGCAAAGTGTTCTGCACGCCGGCCACCCGTGACCTCTGTGCCATCATGCTGGCCGACTCAGGGCGCATCCAGGAGGCTGATGCCCAACAGTTTAATAAAAAAACAGACCGTATCGGGAAGGAGCCCATCGAGCCCATATACACGGAAAAGGATGCCGCCGAGTGCATGACGCAGTTCGTCAGCATCCCGCGCGAGCTCACCTTCAACATCACGCCGGATGTCTCCATCTGTTTCTACGAGACCGGACACATGTTGGGCAGCGGGGCCATCTACATCACCTTCAAGGAGGGACGGAAAACGCGCACGCTGTGCTACACGGGCGATGTGGGCCGCTACAACAAGCGCATTCTGCCCGACCCCGTGCCGTTCCCGTTTGCCGACTACATCATCACCGAGTCCACCTACGGCAACCGGCTGCACACCACCTTGGATGAGGCCGACCGCGACTTGATGCTGGTGGTCAAAGATGCCTGCGCCAAGCGGTTAGGCAAGCTGCTGATTCCCTCGTTCGCCATCGGGCGCACGCAGGAGATTGTGTATGCCCTGCACCGGCTGAAGCTGGCTGGCGACCTGCCCGACATCGACTGCTTCGTGGACAGTCCGCTCGCCTGCTCGGCCACCAACATCTACCGCCTGCACGACGAGAACTTCAACGCCGACCTGCGCGAGTTCATGGAGAACACCAAGGATCCCTTCGGATTCGAGAAGCTGACCTACGTGCGCACGGTGGAAGACTCCAAGCGGCTCAACCAGCACAACCGCCCCTGCATCATCATCTCCGCCTCCGGCATGATGGAGGCCGGGCGTATAAAGCATCACCTGGCCAACAACATCGAAGACCCGAAGACCACCATCCTGTGCGTGGGGTACTGTTCGCCCACCACATTGGGTGCCAAGATTATGCGCGGCGATCCCGTCGTCTCCATCTTTGGCGAAGAATACAAGGTGAAAGCGCACTTGGCCCGCATCGATGCCTATTCCGGCCATGCCGACTACAAGGAGCTTATACAATATCTTTCTTGTCAGAAAGGGAATCGTAAGCTGAAGAAAATCTTTGTCGTTCACGGCGAAGCCGACGTGCGCAAGGTATATGCCAAACATCTGCACGAGGCCGGTTTCAAGCAGGCCTACGTGCCTTCATTCAGAGAATCCATTGACTTAAATTAAAATATATGATGAAAATAGCCATTGTCGGAACCGGATATGTAGGATTGGTGACGGGCACCTGCCTCGCCGAGGTGGGCTTCGATGTTACCTGCGTGGACATTGACGAACGGAAAATCCAGACACTCCGAACGGGAAAGGCCACCATTTACGAACCCGGCATTGACGATCTTCTGGAGCGCAACATCTCCAAGGGCCGCCTGCATTTCACCACCAGCCTCGCCGAGGTGCTGGACGATGTCACCGTCATCTTCTCCGCCGTGGGCACGCCTCCCGACGAGGACGGTAGCGCCGACCTCCAATATGTGCTCAACGTGGCCCGTGAAGTGGGTCGCAACATGCACGAATACAAGCTGGTGGTCACCAAGAGCACCGTGCCCGTGGGCACCGCCGACAAGGTGCGCAAAGCCATCCAGGAGGAACTGGAACTCCGCAACGCCGACATCGACTTCGACGTGGCCTCCAACCCCGAATTTCTCAAGGAGGGAGATGCCATCGCCGACTTCATGCGTCCCGACCGTATTGTGGTCGGCACTGATTCCGAGAAGGCGCAAAAACTGATGGCCGCCATCTACAAATCCTTCATTCAGAACGGGCATCCCGTCATTTTCACCGACATCGCCTCCGCCGAGATGACCAAATACGCCGCCAACGCCATGCTGGCCACCCGTATCAGCTTCATGAACGACCTGGCAAACCTGTGCGAGAAGGTGGGTGCGGACATCAACATGATACGCAAGGGCATCGGCAGCGACACCCGCATCGGGAGCAAGTTCCTCAACGCCGGCACCGGCTACGGAGGTTCCTGTTTTCCCAAGGATGTGAAAGCGCTCATCAAAACCGCCGACCAAAACGGATACTCGCTGGAAATCCTCAAGGCAGTGGAACGGGTGAACGACAAGCAGAAGAGCGTGCTCTTCGAGAAACTTCACCGCTATTACGATGGCAATCTGGCCGGCAAGACCGTCACCCTTTTGGGATTGGCATTCAAGCCCAACACCGACGACATGCGCGAGGCCCCTTCGCTGGTGCTCATCGACAAGCTGACGCAGGCGAACTGCCGTATCAAAGCGTATGATCCCGTGGCCATGGAAGAGTGCTACCGCCGCGTGGGCAACAAGGTGGAATACTGCGACGACATCTACGCGGCCCTCACCGACTCCGACGCACTGCTGCTGGTGACCGAGTGGAGCGAGTTCCGCGCCATCGACATGCAGAAGCTGAAACGCCTCATGCGCAGTGCCGTCATCCTCGACGGCCGCAACCAATACGACCCTGCCGAGATGCGGCAATTGGGCATCCATTACGAGTGCATCGGACGAAACAGCCTCAATCGTTAGAAGCCCGACAACAAAACACAATAAACGAACCATACCATAATGAATATATTAGTCACCGGAGCGAATGGCCAGCTGGGCCGATGCCTGCAGGACTTGTCTGCACAGAGGCCGGAGTGGACTTTCTTCTTCACCGATGTGGATACGTTGGACATCTGTCGGCAAGACCAAGTGGAAGCCTACGTGCGCACGCACGCCATCGACGTGATCATCAACGCGGCAGCCTACACGGCGGTGGACCGCGCGGAGGACGATGTTGAGATGGCATACGCCATCAACCGCGATGCCGTAGCCAACCTCGCCAACATCGCCCGCCAGCACAACGCCTATCTGGTGCATATCTCCACGGACTATGTCTTTTCGGGTGAAAGCTGCCACCCCTACTCCACCGAAGATCCGATTGCGCCCATCTCCATTTACGGCAAATCGAAAGCCGCCGGCGAGGAAGTCATCCGCCAGTCGGGATGCGCTGCCACCATCATCCGAACTTCGTGGCTCTACTCCGAATACGGGCACAATTTCGTGAAAACCATGCTGAAGCTCGGTCAGGAGCGAGAGAGCGTGTCGGTGGTGTGCGACCAGATTGGCGGCCCCACGTACGCAGGGGATTTGGCTGCCGTCATCCTCAAGGCCGTGGAGGTGAACCGGGACAAGCCAGGCATCCAGCTGTACCACTTCGCCAACGAGGGCAGCATCAGCTGGTTCGACTTCACCCATGCCATTATGGAGATGGCCGGGCTGCCGTGCCGTGTGGAGGCCATCTTCACGGCAGAATATCCCGCAAAAGCACCGAGGCCTGCCTATTCTGTCTTCAATCTGCGAAAAATCAAGACCGAATTTGAATGGAATATTCCCTATTGGAAAGATAGTTTAAGACTGGTAATCAATAAATTACATAGCAAATAAAAAAATTACGGCAAAAAGGTCCGTCATTTGAAAAAATAATGTATTTTTGCCAGCCGAAAGTGTCCCGATATGGGACCCGTTCTTTATCATTATGAAAAGCCGTTGTAGCTCAGTGGTAGAGTACCTCCTTGGTAAGGAGGGGGTCACGAGTTCAACTCTCGTCAACGGCTCCATTTGAAAACTTTTCAAGTAAAAATTTAATCATTAATTTATAAGAAAATGGCAAAAGAAAAATTTGAACGTACTAAACCCCACGTTAACGTGGGAACCATCGGTCACATTGACCACGGTAAAACGACCTTAACCGCCGCCATCACCACCGTGTTGGCCAACCAGGGTCTTTCTGAAGTTAGATCATTCGATTCTATTGATAACGCTCCGGAAGAGAAAGAGCGTGGTATCACCATCAACACCGCTCACATTGAGTATCAAACCGCTACGCGTCACTACGCACACGTTGACTGTCCGGGTCACGCCGACTATGTGAAGAACATGGTAACGGGTGCCGCCCAGATGGAT
>JAFZKY010000004.1 GCA_017551725.1 Bacteroidales bacterium | reverse complement strand
TTTATGCATAAAACTTGGATTATTCATCTTCTATGTTGTCATACAACTCCTCGGAAGTGAATTTTCCATCATTATCCAAATAAAATTTGGTGGATATCAACAAGGTCATATCCGCTTTTCTGTAGAGATTGTAGGTGAAAAAGTCGGTTTCATCCATATATTCCTTGATGTCGCCACCACGTGCCAAAATGGCTCCAACTGCACTGATATATTTAGTTTTGGCTTTAATGTCCGTATAGTTAACATCGTTACCGGTGAAAACAAAATCGCCATCCCAATACAGGTTGATGGTGTTCACGATAGCCTTTGCGCTAATAACATTAGTGGGATTGAGGAACATGTAATCAGTAGTGGTGGTGTAGGTTTGTTGGTTTCTGTTGCAGCTGGAGAAAACCACAGCGCAGCAAACAATTGCAAATAAAGCTAATTTTTTCATTTTTTTAATTTTTTTGTGAATAATTGTATTGTAAACGAATAGTAATCAGAAATATTGCATGATTATTTCAGCACGCCCAGTTCCTTGCCGATCTTGGTGAAAGCGGCGATGCACTTGTCGAGGTGCTCGGGCTCGTGGGCGGCGGAAATCTGCACGCGGATACGGGCTTGGTCTTTCGGAACAACAGGATAGTAGAAACCGGTGACATAGATGCCTTCCTCCTGCAGTTTGGCGGCCATCACCTGTGACAGTTTGGCGTCATACAGCATCACGGCGCAGATGGCGGATTCGGTCGGTTTGATGTCGAAGCCGGCGGCTTTCATCTTGGCCACGAAGTATTCGGTGTTGCTGTGCAGCTTGTCTTGCAGCTCGTTGGTCTCGGACATGATATCGACCATCTTGCAGCCGGCGGCGGCGACCATCGGCGGGATGGAGTTGGAGAACAGATACGGGCGGGAGCGTTGGCGCAGCATGTCGATGATTTCCTTCTTGCCGGTGGTGAAACCGCCGATGGCGCCGCCGAAAGCCTTGCCCAGCGTGCCGGTCAGGATTTCAATCTTGCCGCGCAGGTTGTAGCGCTCGGTCACGCCGCGGCCGGTGTTGCCCACCACGCCGGCAGAGTGGCTCTCGTCAACCATGACCATGGCGTCGTATTTCTGGGCCAGTTCGTAAATCTTGTCCAGCGGGCAGACGTTGCCATCCATGCTGAACACACCGTCGGTGACGATGATGCGGAAACGCTGGGCCTGGGCGGCTTTCAATTGCTCCTCAAGGTCGGCCATGTCGGCGTTTTTGTAGCGGTAGCGTACGGCCTTGCAGAGGCGCACGCCGTCGATGATGGAGGCATGGTTGAGGGCATCGGAGATGATGGCATCCTGCTCGGTGAGCAGAGGCTCGAACACGCCGCCGTTGGCGTCGAAGCAGGCAGCATAGAGGATGGTGTCCTCGGTGCCGAAAAACTCGGCGATCTTCTTCTCCAGGGCCTTGTGCAGGTCGGAGCAGCCGCAGATGAAGCGCACGGAGGCCATGCCGTAGCCGTGGGTGTCGAGGGCTTCCTTGGCGGCGGCGATCAGTCGCGCGTCGTTTGCGAGGCCCAGGTAGTTGTTGGCGCAGAAGTTCAGCACCTTGCTGCCGTCCTGCAGCGTGATCTCACCACTCTGCGGAGAGGCGATGATGCGTTCGTTCTTGTACAAGCCGGCTTCCTTGATGTCGGCCAGTTCTTTCTGGAGATGTTCTTGAAAATGCGTGTACATAGTTTTATGTTTATTTGTTGAATTGTTGAATCTACGTCTTGGATTTAAAGAGGCTGCAAAATTAGCAAAAAAATCGAAAGTTGACTATCCATATTGAACGTATCAGAAAGAAAATGTATATTTGCCATTTGATATGAATCTTTACGGAAGATGAATGTCGCTATCTTTTTCTATTTTAAATAGGATGTGTTATGAGCAAAGTACGTATTACCGCCATTCGTCAGACGGTCTATCCCGACCTGATAGCAAAGTTTGAAAATCCCATCGAGCACGCCTGCGATGTGCGCGAAGGAGAGCAGTGGGTTTCGGTTGATGGCCGGCGCCCGGAAGGATTGTGCCCTTCGGCGTGGGAGTCCATGCGGACGTTTGTGGAGTCGCTGGCGAGAGGGGAGGGCAACTTTTACGATGGCTGGATGCAGAATCCAATGAGCGCCATGATCAGCTGCAATGACGGTTTCCGGCCGTTCAGCTTTTACGTTGAAGTGATAGATTAGTGGATGGATTAAAGGGCTGTGTGCGTTTGGGCTTAGCGCAAATCGCGGATGGGAATCTCGTAGCTGGCAGCCGTGTTGCCTCCTTTCCATTTTGGCATCGTTTTCAGAATCCGTGTGGCCTCTTCCTGGAATGCCCGCTCCTCAGCGGATGACAACACATTTTTTGGCTGAAATACCACCTCCTTTACATCGCCGTATTTGTTGATAATGAGCACGATGTAGGCATTGTAGTATTTCGGGGTGCGGAGAAAGTCCAGCGGGGTGGTCAGCCGGGATTTCAGCCATTGTGCCGGCGCGCCAACGGAGGAGTGCCACTCTTTCCCTTCCCAAGAATAAGAATTATCGATTTCAATATCCCCAGGATCTATAATTATCCCGTCGAGTTCTTCTCCCAATATAACGTCGTCTGTATCTGGGGGAGTAGCGTTCTTTTGCCAGAGGCAATTCGATTTTGTTTCAATGACTTCGCCTTCTACGATGCCATCAAGTTCATACGTTTCGATTTGGTCATGGCGGGGTGTTGAATCTTCTTGCTCTGTTGCTTCACTGGCATCATACAGGCTCTCAGTGTCCGTGGCTGATTCCGACATTCCCACTTCCCCTTGGAGTTTAGGGCTCGAACTGTGGCAGCCGCCCATCATCATGGAGGAGACAGCAATGCCTGCCACCGTCACGGCCTTCCCGAGGCTGCGGCGTTTGGAAAGTTCCTGCTCGATATAGCGGACCTCGGCTTCGCAGTAGGGACATGTGCCGCGGCAATCGCCCTCGTGGGTACATTCACGCGTTTCCAACGGGATGTCGTTTTCCCGTGCCACACGCTGACGCACCTCCTTCAAAAACTCACAAGTCCGTTTACCTCTTTTCATTATAAATGATGTTGAAATGGGAACGCAAAAGTAGAAAAAATATTTTTGCTTGTTTGATATTTGTAGATTATTTTGTTTTTTTGCAAAAAAAAAGATGAAACCACTTGTAAAAGTCATATTCTTACTGGCAGTCACATTGTATGGTTATGCCGGATGGGCACAAGATGTTCCAAACTTGTCTCGCTGTGACGCGCCACCTTTGTATTTCACGGAAGAAATGCCGATGTTCCCCGGTGGTCAGGATTCTATGTATGCATATCTCCAACGTGAAATCAAGTATCCCCCGGTGGCAAAAGAGAATCGTATCACGGGCACCGTGCTGATTGAATTTGTGGTGGAAAAGGACGGCCGGCTGACCAACGGCGAGGTGAAGATCCCGCTTTTCCCCGATTGCGATGTGGAAGCGTTGCGTGGAGTAATGTCAATGCCGAGGTGGATACCTGGCAAAAACATGGGAAGGCCGGTACGTTGTTTCTATCAGGTGCCGGTCTCTTTCAGAATTGATGATTGAATGTTGTGATGACGCTTTGCGCCCAGCCGTTGCGTTCTGTTTATACCACCGTGACGGCGGTGCCGGAAGCGGTAACCATCAGCATACCGTTGTTCTGGCCCAGTATTTCGTAGTCGATGTCGATGCCGACCACGGCGTTGGCCCCTTTCTCCGCTGCGCGCTGCTCGAGCTCCCTCAGGGCGTTTTCACGTGCTTTCTGAAGCTCATCCTCGTAGGAGCCGGAACGGCCGCCCACGATGTTGCGTATCCCTGCGAAAAAGTCCTTCACGAAATTTATGCCGGTGATGACCTCGCCGAACACGATGCCGTGATAGTTCACAATCTGCTTGCCTTCAACTGTTGGTGTGGTGGTTAATATCATATATGGCGTAATTTTAAAATACGTTGCAAAAATACGAATTATTTGATAATGTGAAGTCGAAAATGTGGCCGCCGACCGCCTCCGATTTCCATGAAATGATGTACTATGCTTTTTTGCGCCCGTCCGCCGCACATGTCCGAGAAATGAGTATCTTTGCACCCGTGAAATATTATGGGTTTTTATACCTGTTTTTATAATAAAACAACTTTCCAAATTGATTTGAAAAGTTGTAGGATGTTTTGAAAAATAAATCTGTAAGATAACAATGTTTGAAAGTTTAACTGACCGATTAGAAAGAGCATTTAAGATAATCAAAGGACAGGGCTACATCACGGAAATCAATGTGGCCGAGACGATGAAGGAGGTGCGCAAGGCCCTTCTGGATGCCGATGTCAGCTATAAGATTGCCAAGGATTTCACCGACGATGTGAAGAAGAAGGCTCTGGGTATGAACGTGCTGAAGGCCGTGTCGCCCAGCCAGCTGATGGTGAAGATCACCTACGACGAACTCATCGAGTTGATGGGGCGCGATGCCGTGGACATCAACCTCAAAGCCAATCCAGCCATCATTCTCATGGCGGGCTTGCAGGGCTCCGGTAAGACCACTCACGCGGCCAAGCTGGCCAACTTGCTGAAAACCAAACGGAACAAGAAACCCCTGCTCGTGGCGGGCGACGTGTATCGTCCTGCCGCTATCGACCAGCTGAAGGTGCTGGGCGAGCAGATCGGCGTGCCCGTCTATACCGAGCCCGACAACAAGAAGCCCGTGGAGATCGCCAAGAACGGTGTGAAACACGCCAAGGAATACGGCTACGACGTGGTGCTGATTGATACCGCCGGCCGTCTGGCTGTGGACGAGGAGATGATGACTGAGATTGGCAACATCAAGGATGCCGTCAACCCGCATGAAATCCTCTTCGTGGTGGATGCCATGACCGGCCAGGACGCCGTGAACACTGCCAAGGCTTTCAACGACAAGCTGGACTTCGACGGCGTGATCCTCACCAAGATGGACGGCGACACCCGAGGCGGTGCCGCGCTGACTGTCAAGGCGGTGGTCAACAAACCCATCAAGTTCATCGGCACGGGCGAGAAAATGGAAGCCCTCAACGTGTTCCATCCCGACCGTCTGGCTGAACGTATCCTCGGCATGGGCGACATCCGTTCCTTCGTGGAGAAGGCTCAGGACCAGTTCGACCAGGAGGAGGCTGCCAAGCTGCAGAAAAAGCTAGCTAAGAACCAGTTCGATTTCAACGACTTCATGAACCAGATCCAGCAAATCAAGAAGATGGGCAACGTGAAAGACCTGATGTCGATGATTCCCGGCATGGGCAAGGTGATCCGCGACATGGACATTGACGACAACGCCTTCAAGAGCGTGGAGGTCATCATCCAATCCATGACTCCGGAGGAACGCGCCAACCCCGACATCATCAACGGCTCCCGCCGCAAGCGCATCGCCAAGGGCAGCGGACGCGACATCCAGGACGTGACTCGCCTGATGAAGCAGTTTGAGGACACCCGCAAGATGATGAAATTGGTGAACAGCGGCAAGGCCAAGAACCTCGTGCGCGCCATGAACGCCCCAGGACGGAGACCGTTGTGACAATTAACAATTAATAATTAACAGTTAATAATTAATAGGGGTGGGAACTTTGAACTATGACGATGAACTATGACGATGAACTTTGGTCTTCGGTCTTTCATACCTTCTCACTTTTAACATTATAAACGTTAAAAACCTTAAACTTTACGAACATTACAAACCATTATGCCAAATATTTTAGACGGAAAGATTATTGCTTCCACGATAAAAACAGAAATTGCAACCGAGGTTAAGACGTTGTTGGACCAGGGCAGGCCAGCGCCCCATCTGGCGGTCATCATCGCTGGAGAGGACGGCGGCGCGCTGAGTTACGTGAACAGCATTGAGAAACAGAGCAAGGCCGTGGGTTTCACGGTCTCGGCCTACAAGTTCCCCGCCGACGTGCGCGAGCAGGATGTGCTGGACACTATCGACTTCTTGAACCGCGATGATGAGGTGGACGGCTATATCATCCAGATGCCGCTGCCCAAGCAGGTGTCGATGGACAAGGTCACCGCGCACGTGGACCCGCGCAAGGACATGGACTGTTTCCACCCGGAGAACATGGGCAATCTGGTGCTGGGCCGTGATGCTTACGCACCGGCCACCCCGCACGCCGTGATGGAAATCCTGCGCCGCAGCAACATCGACACGAACGGAAAGGACACGGTGGTGGTGGGCCGCAGCAACATTGTGGGCAAACCTCTTGCCATGATGCTCCTCCAGAAGGATGCCAATGCCACGGTGACCGTCTGCCACAGCCGCACCAAAAACCTCAAACGTGTGTGCAGCCGTGCCGACATCCTCATTGTGGCCATCGGCCAGCCGGAGATGATCACCGCCGACTACGTGAAGAAGAACGCCACGGTCATCGATGTGGGCATTCACCGTCTGCCGGACGTGACGCAACCCAACGGATATCGCGTGTGCGGCGATGTCAAATACGACGAGGTGGCGCCCCTGTGCGAGGCTATCACGCCTGTGCCCGGCGGCGTGGGTGCCGTGACGATGGCCTGCTTGCTGCAGAATACGATGAAGGCGTACAAGATGCGGAAACAGTTGACGGTTAACAATTAACAATTAACAATTAATAATTAATAATTAATAATTAACAGTTAATAATTAATAGTTGATAGTTTTTTACTTTCACACTTTTATACTTTTTTGACTTTTAATAATTTATCCTCAAAATAGAATGACCAAGCGTTATTTAATCAGTGGTGGCGGCACGGGAGGCCATATTTTCCCGGCGCTGGCCATCGCCAACAAAATCAAAAGTGAACAACCGGATGCTGAGTTCTTGTTTATCGGGGCCAGCGACAAGATGGAGATGCAGCGCGTGCCCGAGGCCGGCTATCCGATCGAGGGCCTGCGCATTTACGGCATCAGCCGCGATTTCTCCCTGAAAGGCATTGGCAAAAACCTCAAGCTGCCCTTCGTGCTGATGGGTGCAATGCGGAAAGCCAAACGCATCATCCGGGAGTTCAATCCCGACATTGCCATCGGGGTGGGAGGCTTTGCCAGCGGACCGGCCTTGAAAATGGCCGACAAGTTGGGCGTCCCGACACTCCTGCAGGAGCAGAACTCCTATCCTGGTGTCACCAATAAGATGTTGGCGCCCAAGGCGAAACGCATCTGTGTGGCGTATGACGGGCTGGAGAAGTATTTCCCGGCGGAGAAGATTGTGAAGACCGGCAATCCCATCCGTGCCGAAATTCTTCATATTACCCCGAAGGATCCGAAGGCGTACCAGTATTTCAATTTCGTGCCGGAACGGAAAACCGTGCTGGTCGTGGGCGGCAGCCTTGGTGCCCGCACGCTGAACGAGACGATGGCCGCCCACTTGGATGAATTCCGCAAGGCGGGCATCCAGCTCCTGTGGCAGACTGGCGAGCAGTTTTTCCGCGACATCGACTCCAAACTGCTGGCGGAGCAGGACGAGTTTATCCGTATTGTGCCGTTTATCAAGAACATGAACGACGCGTACAGCATGGCCGACATCATCGTGTCGCGGGCTGGCGCGCTGGCCATCGCCGAGCTGACCATCGTAGGCAAACCCACGATTCTGGTGCCGTTCCCGTATGCGGCGGAAGATCATCAGACCTACAATGCGAAGGCACTCTCCACGCGGGATGCCGCCATCCTGATTCCGGATGGCGAGGCCAAACAGCGACTGATGCCCGAGCTGATGGAGCTTGCCGCCAACACGCCGCGCTGTGAGCAGATGGGTCGCTATATGCGCGAGTTGGCACAGCCTGAGGCTATTGACCTTATTTATAAAGAAATAGAATCTATCGTTAAATAACCTGTCATGGTTTTGCTTTTTATTTTCCTGTGTGGGGCTATGGGCATATCTTTTTTGTGCTCCACGTTGGAGTCGTCCCTCATGTCCACCCCGTTATCCTATATCATGATGCGCGAGGATGAAGGTTACGGGCCGGCAACGCTGTTCAAGAAATACAAGACGGAGCCGGAACGCCCGTTGGCGGCCATCCTGTCGTTGAACACCATTGCCAACACCATCGGGGCCGCCGGCGTGGGCCAGCAGGCCACGCTCCTGTTCGGCAGCCGCTGGTTCGGTTTGGTGTCCGCCATCACCACCTTGCTGATTCTCATTTTCTCGGAAATCATACCCAAGACCATCGGCACCACGCGCTGGAAAAGCCTGATGGGCTTCACGGCCAATACGATACGCATACTCATCGTGCTCATGTACCCGCTGGTGAAACTGGTGGAAAGCGTGGGCGGGATGATTGCCAAAAGAGTGCCGCAGGACGCCGTGGTGAGCCGCGAGGAGGTGCTTGCCATGGCCAACGTGGGCGAAGAGGAGGGCGTGATTGAGGAGGATGAGAACAAGGTTATCCAGAACATCATCAAGCTGGATAATGTGCTCGCCTCCGATGTGATGACCCCGAGGGTGGTGGCTGCCATCGCCCCGGAATCCATGACCTTGCGCGACTATTACGACGATGACCAGTACGACCATTTTTCCCGTATTCCCGTCTATGCCGAGTCGCCCGAGTACATCACCGGTTATGTGCTGCGCGACGACGCGTTGGAGAATCTTGCCGAGGATAAGTTCGATATGACGCTGGGCGAGATAAAACGCGACCTGCCATATTTTAATGAAGAAAAATCCATCAGCGACATTTGGGATTCCATGTTGAAACAGAAATCCCAGATTGCCCTGATTATTGACGAGTATGGCTGTTTCCAGGGAATCCTCACCATGGAGGACATCATAGAAACGGTTTTCGGCTTTGAGATCATTGACGAGAGCGATGAGGTGTCGGATATGCAGCAGTATGCGCGCGAGCGTTGGCAGCAGCGCCAGAAGCGTTTCAAGACCATCCAGTTGCCGCAAGGGCACAACGCTTCCGAAAATGCATAGTCGTTTATTGATTAAAATAATCAAATACTAAGAATATGAAGATCAGTAAAATAGCTCTTTTATTACTGGTTCTATGGATGCCCGCGTTTCTGAATGCCCAGAATCGTCCCATTCGAATCCACAGCGATTTGCACCATGAAATCGGTATCACCGCCGGTCCCAACTCCATTGTCGGCGGCACCGTTTATGGCACGGTGGGGTTGTTTAGTGCCATATTCTCCGGCTTGGGCAAGGAACGTACGTTGCTCCATTTTTACGGGGAATATGGCCTGCATTACTACTATCAGGTCAAGCCGTGGTGCCAGGTGGGCGTGAAAACTTCGGTCGATTTGGCCGGAATGACGCATTACGCTGACACCGCCTATACGCAGATCAAGTCGGATGACAAGTATGCCATCCTGTCCGTGATGCCAAGCGTGCGGTTTACTTACTTGAATCGCCCGTGGGTGCGTCTCTATTCCGGCGTGGATTTGGGTTGCGGCTTCTTCTTCACCACCACGACCACCCCGTCGAAAGCCGAATCGGAGGCTTCGGATAGCAAAGAAAACAACGTGCTGTTTGCCTTCAATGTCACACCTATCGGGGTGAATGTGGGCAAAAAGTTCTTCGGGATGGCGGAATTGAATTTCGGTTTCGACTCCTGGTTCAAAGTTGGTATTGGATGCCGTTGGTAGGCTGACTATTCCCAACCGTCGTAAATTTCCGGTCCGTAGTAGTTGTGTTCCCCTTGATGGTTATGCGCCCAAATCTGGGCGAAGAAGGGGCTGTGTTCGGCAAGGTCGTCATAGTCCCATGCGGGTGGCAGACATTCGGGGCACCAGTGCCCGCCGTGCAGGATGAGCTTGGGCGAGGCGAAGAAGGTGTGTCCCTTGTGGCACTGCCATTCCAATTGTTTTTCAGGATTTCCCGAATATTGGGTGGAAATGAGCTTCCCGCCACGAAATTCGGCGGCCTGCTGCAAATCTTCCACCGTAAGTTCCTCTAATGCTTTGCATTCGTCGTAACCGTGGTTAAGCCGTATGGCATCCTCTTCTTGATTGGGGTTCGACAAATCCCATTCTTTCCAGTTGGGAATGGATTTCCATTTTTCAATGGAGCCGTAGTAGGCCCGGATGCGGTTCTCGTCGTTGTGCTTGATCCACCATTGGGTGCCCCATTTCTTCTTGTAGGCCATGGGACGAAGGGCCGCTTTGATGATGAAGGGCGGCACGATGCGGGCCATCTTGAAGATCTTGGGCAGGGAGGCCTCCAGTTGGCGGAAATAATCGTCGATGGGGATGTTGGCGCGGAAGTGCAGATAATGCTCCAGTTTGTCGGCATCGAGGTAATATTGGCCGTGGAAGTTGCGCAGCACGAACCAGTTGGCGTTGAAGATCTTCTCCGGCTTCGGGCAGGAGCAGGCTTTCAGCAGGCGGCACTCGAACTCGTAGTTGGTCATGCGGTAGTCGGGGCCGCTGCTGATGTTGTAGAAGTTGTTCCAGAAGGCTTCGGGCACATCGTCGCCGCAGATATTGGCCAGCAGGCGGCCCGAGTCCTCGATGGTGGCCCATTCCAGCACGCCGGCAATGGGGACGTGGAACATGATGGGGTCGAACTTCTTGACGATGCCGGGGTAGAGGATGCCGGATTGCCGCAGGCTCACCCAGTGCTTGAGGCCCGACTCTGCGAAGATGCGTTCGGCCTTGATCTTGCTGATGCCGTAGTGGTCATAGACGCTGGCGCAGATGGGGTCGCCGGCGCGTCCCCAGTGGTAGGGCACGGCACGGTCCGACACCTGGGCCACGGAGCCGATATACACCGCCTTGATGTCGTCGGCGTTGGGCTGCGCGAGGATGGCCTTCACCACGTTCTGTGCCGAGCTGATGTTCACGTGCAGGGTCTTCTTGGGGTAGTAGTCCGCCGCGGGCGACACCATGCCGCCCACGTGCAGCACGTAGTCCGCGCCCGTCACGCCCGCGAGCACGTCCTCGTACTTGGTGAGGTCGCCCCAAACGATGCGGATCTTGTCGGCTATCGGCGCCAGCTTCTCGATGTTCTTTTTGCTATGCCGGGCCAGCACCACGAGGTCGTAGCGGTCGGTGTGCTTGAGCAGTTCCTGAAGTCCAGCCCAGCCCATGAGGCCGGTGGCGCCGGTGAGGAATATGGTTTTCTTCATTGTTTAATAATTTCTGACAGGTGATTTTTGAAGTTGTTGATGCGGGTCAATGGCAGCGTTTTTCGTTGATAAGTCCGCTGGTGATTTTAGTGAAAATTTAGAGTTGCAAAGATAAGTAATATATGATTACAAGAAAAAACATATTTTTGCCTTCCCAAATATCACCACTATGAAACGCAGTCTTATCGCCATATTCATGCTGCTCCCGCTGTTAGGGTGGGCGCAACCGAAGCTGTCGCCCGCCGAGAGCAAGGCCCGTTTGCAGCAACTGGGCGACTCGCTGCGGAAATATGACTATTTCGAGAACTTCGACCGCTTTGGCTGGATGGTGGTGAGGATTACGATAGAAAAGGATGAATACTCCTGGGCAACCCATTATGGAATCATCAACGAGAAAGGGCAGACCGTGTTGCCTTGCAAATACAGTTGCATCCGTTTCCAGGAAAACTCGGATTTGATGATGGTGGCAAAGAATGCAATGTCGGCGGGCTTTATGAACCGGCAACTGGAATGGGTGATTCCACCGAAATACAATGAACAGCCCTGGTGCGATTTGGGAACGGACAATCTCTTCTCCTACGGGATGATAGTGGTGGAAGACAGCAGCCTCAAATACGGCGTGGTGGACTCCTTGGGGAATGAGGTTCTACCTTGCCGTTATCAAGAACTGGTGATTGCCGGAGCCGATCTTTTTGTGATAAATGAAGACAAGGCTGGTGCAATCAACCGGAATGGCGACACGGTGATTCCGTTTGTTTATGAACATCTTCGTTATTTTGGGAACCATTACTTCGAAGCGAAAAAAGAAGGCCGATACGGGGTGATTTCAATCTTGGACCGGGAGATTCTCCCCTTTGTGTATGAAAGTGTTTTAGATTGTGACAACGGCTTTTTCTCGGTCAGCCAAAACGGGAAATGGGGCGTAGTGGACTCTACGGGGAAGGTTGTCATTCCGCTCAAGTATGAGACACAGCATATGTGGTTTAAAGCTGGTATGGACTTGGTAGAGATGGGTGGGTTGTATATGAACAACGGTATGGATCGTGACGACCCTGAGAAATGTACATTGCTCAATATGAAAGGGGAAGTGTTGGTCCAAGGCTACGATGCCTCCATTCCTGGCAAATCCCCAGAGCGGATAGCATTTTTGTTCAACGATGGAGACAATGGTGTTTCGTGTGAAATTTATGACCGTATGGGAAAAAAGGAGGATGCGTTCGACGAGATTTCGTTTGATGGCATTGACCTGGTGGATGACATCACGATGATTCCCGTGAAGCGCAACGGCAAGTGGGGGTTCGTAAACCGCGATTTCCAGCTGATCGTGCCGTGCAGGTACACGGGCGTATTGGAGTGTGGTCGCGGTTACGGGTCCATAACGACCTCCGATATCCAGACATTGCTGATTGACGAGAGGGGCGACACCTTGGTGAAAGGGCCATACTTACGGATTATCCCATCTTTCGACGGCCTGTTTGAGGTGTTGGCGACAGTCCCGTTTATGGGAGAACGCAAAACCGGTTTCATCGACCGTTACGGCAACAGCACCTTCACGGAAGAGGAGACCGTGGATCGTGACGATATCGAATCTTCAGAATATACGCTCCCTGATTTTCCCGGAGGGATGGATTCTCTGCACCATTATCTAGCCTGGAACATCACACTGCCGGAGGATGCCCGCGAAAAAGGGGTTTTCGGAACGGTGCTGGCACACTTCGTGGTGGAGAAGGACGGGAGCATCGGGGAGGTGTCCATCAAAGTCTCGCTTTATCCCTCCTGCGACGAGGAGGTGAAGCGAGTCCTTATGCAGATGCCCCGGTGGACGCCCGGCACTAATCAGGGTCAGCCGGAGCGCCGCTACTACGCAGTTCCCGTCACGTTTCTCCGACCAGACACCATATATCCCAAGATAATCACCGATGCCGTTCTAATCGACTCCTTGAAGGCCATCTTAAAAAGCAGTGCTTCCCCTGACGAAGATTTCACCCGTTTCAATCTGGAGGAGGCCGATTATTACCAGTTGGGGAATTATTATGTCGTCAGATGCATGCTTGCGGGGCTGGTTTCAGGGTATGGCTCAAACTTCCAGCATTATTTTGTAATAGATGTCCAGAATCGGAAAGACTTCTATTTTATGAGTCTATCTAACAATATGAAGAATATGTATATTGCTGGAGATTTGATCATTAACAGTGTCGATTATGCGGATGGATATAATGATGACTCGCAATATTTCAAAAAAAAGAAAGCTACTTTCAAACTGACAACCCAAAGAATATCCACAACAGATCTGCAGGTCAAAAAAACTAAACAATCGGATGCCAAGCTTGACTGGAGAGAGGTGTCTGGATGGCGTTTATACTAACATTTCCGCGCAAAAAAGATTTCTTGTAATATGAAAAAAATCACCTTCTTTGTTTTATTTATAATGATGTCGCTGTTCGCGTGGGCACAGCCGGCGGGCCATTTTTCCTCCCCGATGGCGCTGCGCCAAGCGACGCCCTTTTTGGGTGCGAAAAACGATTACCAATGGAAGATGAGCAACTTCCACACGGACGACTACTACCAGATTTCTAACTTCTCATACGACGCCGACCATCGGCTTTTGGCGATGTCCGACTCCATTTATGGCGAGTACCAGGTCATCGACTCCATGAGTTACGACGCCGCCGGCAACCTGGTGCGCCTGTCGGGCTGGCAGAAGCTTGGCGGGGTGTGGCAGAATGTCTATTACATCGACTACACTTACAATGCCGCGGGGCTGATCACGTCGAGGACCAACTACAACAATTTCGACGGCATTTGGGAGCTGGGGGGCATATACAACTATACTTATAATGCGCAGAACCAGCTGGTGCTTACCACCTTGGATTTTTCCGGAATGTTGTATCAAAAAACGGAATACCAATATGTTGGCAACGACTGCGTGCAGGAATTGTGGTACAGCTACAACTTCGACACGGGCACGCTGCTCCCGTCGGAGAAATATGTGACGAGCTATGCGGACGGTCACAAAGTGCTGGTGCTGGACAGTGTGAGCGACGACGGCACCTACTGGCAGTACAACGGTAAATCCACGTATCTGTATGACAACAGCGGCAACTGCACGGAGTATCACCATTATGATGGGACGAACAATGAAGTTGAACGCAGCCTCTACACCTACGCGTCCGCCATGCCGCTCAGCAGCACGCTGATCCCGTGGAACCCGGAAATCGACCGTCCGCGCATGTACGACAACGTGGACGCCTGCGTGCGCGAGGCTTGGTACAGCCTGGATGTGGACCATGTGCTGCAGTACGTGTGCGACTATATCTACGATTACGCCGACATACAGACCTCTGTGCAAAGTCATGATCTCTCCGAGGTCTCCTTGTATCCCAATCCGGCATCGGGCAATGTGGTGTTGGACGGCTTGCAGAATGGCGGGGCCGAGGTGAAGATTTACGACCTTTCGGGCCGTCTTCTCTCCGTCCGCCATGCTGAGGGTCCCTCGATGATGCTGGACGTCGCCTCCCTCGCCCCAGGCTGCTATTTGGTCAGAGTGGAGCAGGGTAGTGGGGTGAAGGTAGTGAAGATGGTGGTGGAATAAGGCATTAGCAAACAGACAAATAGCGGATTCTCCATGTCTCGTCAAGATTTTCCCGCCAACTGGAATCCATGGCACGGCTGCACCAAGATCTCTCCCGGGTGCCGGCACTGCTATGTCTATCGGCAGGACGAGATGTACGGCAGCGAAATCGGCAGTGAGATTGCCCGCAAGACGCTGGCCTTCGACCTCCCCGTGAAGCGCAAGCGCGACAAGAGCTACAAGATCCCGCCGGGGAGCCTCGTCTTCACCTGTTTCACCTCCGACTTCCTATTGGAGGATGCCGACGCGTGGCGGCCCGACTGCTGGGCAATGATCCGTGAGCGCCGCGACTGCCGTTTCTACTTCTTCACCAAGCGGATCCACCGTTTCTTAGAGTGCGTCCCGGACGACTGGGGCGACGGCTACGACAATGTGATAGTAGGCTGCACCGTCGAGAACCAGGCCATGGCCGACCAGCGGTTGCCGATCTTCGCGGCGTTGCCCATCCAGAACAAGACCATCATCGTCGCCCCGATGATCGAGCGCATAGACCTCTCCAACCACTTGAGTCCCAGCATCCAAGAGGTCTCTTGCGGCGGCGAGTCCGGCCGCGACGCTCGCCCGTTGAACTTCGACTGGGTCTTGTCCTTGCGTGAGCAGTGCATCCAGTCCGGCATCCCCTTCTGCTTCCACCAGACCGGCGCGAAGCTCATCAAAGACGGCAAGCTCTACCACATCCCCCGCTGCCACCAGCACGACCAAGCGAAGAAGGCGGGGGTGGATTATAATGTATTTTAAAATGTGTGAAGAATAGAAAAATGTAGTATTTTTGCAAGGTTATTATGATTCTCTAATCAATCATACATATCATGATCAACCGCTATTTCTATAAATCATCTGTTTCTGATTTCCTCAACACTTCCGTTGACACCATTTTCGGCATAATGTCACGCACTGATGAGATGGATACGGTTGCCACACAAAAATATGCGTGGGAGCAGGAAATCATTATCATGAAGGATTCCTTGATGCCTTTTAAGGACGAGAATGCGTGGATTCTCTTCGAATATACGATTCCTCGTCTTGGGAAACGAATTGACGTTGTAGTTTTATTGCAAGAAAGAGTTTTTGTAATAGAGTTCAAGGCGGGTGAAACAGAGTTCTTGCATCAAGATGTGGATCAAGTTATGGATTATGCGCTTGATTTAAAAAACTTTCACCAAGGCAGCTTTGATCGTTTAGTAGTCCCTATATTAGTTGCAACCGAAAGTAATCATCATTCCACTATTTGTCAACTTTCTCATTATGATGATGGTGTTTATGAACCTCTCATGACAGATGCTGTCCATCTTGGCGCTGTTATTAATATGGTTTTATCTGAAGCGGTTCACTCAAAGATACATACTGTTTCTATGGAAGATTGGGCTCGCAGTCGTTATTCTCCAACTCCAACCATCATTGAAGCGGCTCGTTCACTTTATATGAATCACAGCGTGGAAGATATTACACGTCATGAAGCTGAAGGTGAGCAATTGGAACGGACCACACGTTATGTGCAGCAAGTCATACAAGAAACTAAAGCCAAAAGAGGTAAAAGTATCTGTTTTGTAACAGGTGTTCCAGGTGCCGGAAAGACCTTGGTGGGCCTAAATGTTGCGGTTCAACAGGAATCAAACGAGGATTTGGCGGTGTATCTATCTGGAAACGGACCACTTGTTGCAGTTCTAACCGAGGCTTTGACACGAGACAAACAAGCGCAAGAAAAAGCAAATGGCAATAAGATAACCAAAAAAGAAGCTGAACGAGAAGTAAAACGATTCATCCAGATTATTCACAAATACCGTGACAACATGCTTGGTAAAGTACAAGTTGTGAATGGTCATTTGGAAATAGACCCCAGCAAAGAACTTAAAGATCATATTGCAGGTTACGGTGAGGTGGAAAATATTGCCATTTTTGACGAAGCACAACGTTCATGGGACAAAGAACATATCGCTGGATGGCTTAACCGAAAGAAAGGTTTCGCTGATTTTCCGATGTCAGAAGGTGAATTTCTTATTTGGTCACTTGACCAGCGAAAAGACTGGGCTGTGATTGTTTGTCTTGTCGGCGGTGGTCAAGAAATCAACACAGGAGAGGCAGGTATTGGTGAGTGGATTCGTGCACTGAATGAGTCTTTCCCTGATTGGCAAGTGTATATCTCAAGCCAACTTACTGCAAAAGAATATGCAGAAGGAAGGGTAACAGAATTATTGGAGGCCAATGCGCATGTTACCTATTATGAAGATCTACATCTTGCTGTTTCCATGCGTAGTTTTAGAGCCGAAAGTTTATCGAACATGGTTCATTATCTATTGGATGGTGAATCGCAGAAAGCTAAAGAGGTATATGAAAGCATTGCCGACAGATATCCTATTGTACTTACAAGAGACATCGAAAAAGCAAAACAATGGTTACGGAATAAAGCACGTGGCAATGAAAGATACGGAATGGTTGTTTCTTCAAAAGCTTATCGTTTGAAACCATTGGCCATTGATGTGCGTTGCAAACCAGATACTGTACATTGGTTTTTGGATGATATTAACGATGTCCGTTCTTCCTTGTTCTTAGAAGATGCTGCCAGTGAATTTGATATTCAAGGATTGGAATTGGATTGGACATGCCTTGTTTGGGATGGCGATTTGAGATATAATGGTATTACTTGGGACTACTTTGAATTTAATGGTGGAAGTAAATGGAATCGTATCAACAAAGAAGAACGTAAAGCATACCAGTTAAACGCTTATCGTGTTCTGTTAACCCGTGCAAGACAAGGCATGATTATCTGTGTGCCTGAGGGAAACTCTGAAGACCATACTCGTTTGCCAGAATTTTATGATGGAACATACGAATATCTGAAATCAATAGGCTTTCAAGAAATTTAATACAAAGCACATAACTTATGTCCCTCCTCCGCGTCCTTCTTGCCATTTTCTTCCCGCCGCTGGCCGTTATCGACCGCGGGTGCGGGTCGGTGATCATTGTGTTCCTGCTCACCCTCTGCGGGTGGGTGCCGGGCGTTATCGGCGCACTGGTCATCCTCAATAAGAATTGAGTGAGCGTGAATGGCAAATCTTTTTGTAATATCTAAGAATTATTCGCTCATAAAAGTGTATCTTTGCACCTTAAACAAAATGAATCATGAATCAAGAAGAATTATACGAAATCATAGCCACCGATGAGAACTACCGCATTGAACTGACAACCTCAACAGGCGATATGGACAAGTTTCAGGAAGCTATCTGCGCCTTTGCCAACGACATGCCTGGTTCTCGAAAGAAAGGCTATCTGCTGATAGGTGTGAGGAATAACGGCGAGATAGATGGTCTGAAGGTGAACGATGCACTGATGAAGAAGATCAGCGGCATCCGTTCCGATGGTAACATCCTGCCTCTGCCTGTTATGAGTACAGAGAAAGTGGTGACAGAGAAAGGAGATGTGTTGGCAGTGGAAGTAACACCATCGTTCGACACGCCTGTACGCTACCGGGGCCGCACGTTTATCCGTATCGGGCCACGTCGCGATATTGCCAGTGCCGAGGAGGAACGCATCCTGGCGGAACGCTGCGCCGCCAGTCTGCCCACCTTCGACACACGCCCCTGCCGTGAAGCCAAGTTGGAGGACATCGACGTGGATACAATCGTCAGGGAGTACCTGCCAAAAGCCATCGATGCAGAGTCCTTGGCCAATGACAAACGTCCGCTGAAAGAGAAACTGGCCTCGCTGCATCTTTTCAATATGCAATGGGACTGCCCTACGTATGCGGCACTCATTATGTTTGGACGCAACCCCAAGTTTTTTATGCCGGGTGCTTACGTCCAGTATGTCCATTTCAAAGGGAGCTCCAACGGCGGCGAGGTCCTGAACGAACGGCGTTTTGAGGGCTGCCTGTATAAGATTCTGCCGGAATTGGAGAACTTTATCCGCGACGGAATCATCACCAAACGGCCTGTGCCCATAAGCATTCTCCGGGAAAAGGACGTGCTGAACTATCCTTACAAGGCACTGCGCGAATTGATGATGAACGCGGTGATGCATCGCGACTATCAGGCCAATATGCCTACCCGCCTCTATCGTTACGACAACCACATCGAAATTATGAACCCCGGTGGCTTGTACGGACAGGCACGGCCAGAAAACTTTCCACACGTAAATGACTACCGCAACAGTGTGGTGGCAGGGATGATGAAGATATTGAACTATGTCAATATGTTCAATCACGGCATCGGTGAGGTGCAGGAACTGTTGCACGCCAACGAAAACCCCGAAGCCGTGTTCAACGTCAGCTATCTGACGGCTTTCAGCGTGGTGGTGAAAGACCCGGGGGATGCGAGCTATTCACTAACTGTTCACCAACTTGTCACTAACTTGTCCCAACAAGTTAAATCGTTGATACTGAGCTTTAAATCAGGAATAATGTCTGTTTCTGAACTCAAGCTTGCTTTGAACTGTTCACCCAACAGTAAGAGACTGTTCATTCAACAGATTATTGCGCCTGCCCTTGAAGCTGGTGTGATAGAGAGAACCCACCCCGAAAACCCTCATCATCCACAGCAGAAGTACTATCTTACTGAGTTGGGGTTGGCTGTGCTTGAGGTATTGAAGAAGCAGGAAACAGAATCTATTATGCAAAACGAATAATCAACCATCCAACCAGATTTGCACACTATGGATGCCAAACTCTTTTTCCACGCTTTAATAAAATTCCTCCTCGGCGCCGTCATCTTCGGACTGCTCATCTTCCTGCCCGCCGGTTCGCTCCACTATTGGCAGGGATGGCTGCTGATGGGTATCCTGTTTGTGCCGATGTTCGTGGCCGGACTACTGTTGATGGTGAAGAACCCGGAATTGCTCCGCAAACGGTTGAATGCCAAGGAGGAAGAGAAGGAGCAGAAATCTGTCGTAGCGCTAAGCGGGGTGATGTTTGTCGCCGCATTCGTGGTGGCGGGACTCAACTGGCGCTTCCAATGGTTAGTGCTGTCCAACTGGGCCGTGTGGCTCGCCGCCGCGCTTTTCCTGTTCGGCTATGTCCTGTACGCGGAAGTGCTGCGCGAAAACACCTACCTCTCCCGCACCATCGAGGTGCAGGAAGACCAAAGGGTCATCGACACGGGACTCTACGGCATCGTTCGCCACCCGATGTACACGGCCACGATTATCCTCTTCCTCTCCATGCCGTTGGTGCTGGCTTCGCCCATCTCCTTCCTGATTATGCTGCTCTATATTCCCCTCATCGCCAAGCGCATACGCAACGAGGAGGCTGTTTTGGAAGAGGGACTCAAAGGCTATCACGAGTACAAACAACGAGTGAAATACAAAGTTTTGCCGTATATCTGGTAGCCCTATGTCCGACACGATGACTCCCCAGCAACGCCACCGCTGCATGTCGCACATCCGCAGCTGCAACACCAAGCCCGAACTGAAGGTGCGGCAGTGGTTGTGGCAACACGGCTACCGTTATCGCCTCTGCGTGAAGGGGGTGCCGGGGAAGCCCGACATCGTGATGCGCAAGTACCGGACGGCGATTTTCGTGAACGGGTGTTTTTGGCACGGCCACGATGTTGTGTGGCAGGGGAACCCACCCCGCCCCTCAGGGGCACCCCTCCCAGGAGGGGAATTGGAAGACTCCCAATGCTGTAAGATTCCGAAAACCAATAGGGAGTTTTGGGTAAACAAGATTCTGCGGAATCAGGAAAGGGACCAGAAGAATTACCAGATTTTGCAGGAGAACGGGTGGCAGGTGATTGTGCTTTGGGAGTGCCAACTTAAACCGGCCTGCCTTGAGCAGACTATGTGCCAGGTGGAGATCGCACTCCACGACTATTATCTCCGCACCTTCAGCCGCAAGGCCAAACCCTATATCCTGGTGGATGAGGAGGACCTGCCGATGGCAGCGGAGGACCCAGCAGAGTATGGACTAAACCTTTGAAACAATATGAAACACATCACCGTAGCAGCAGCTATCATTCACGATGAGGAGAACCGCATTTTCGCCACACAAAGGGGAAGCGGGGATGAAATTGAGAATTTTTATCGCTACTTTTGAGAATTTTTATTTGTAAAATTGAGAATTTTTGTTATTTTTGCGCCTTGAAACCAAAAGGTTATGTATAAAAGACCGCAATTCAACGAATTAAAATCAAGATTATCGGAAGCTCGTGACAAGATTCAGACAATTTCTGGACCTCGTCAGGTGGGTAAGTCAACCATGATCAAACAGGTGCTGCAAGAAACGGACATTCCTTACTTGTCGGTCACGGCAGATAATGTGCCTAAAACCGACAATTTTTGGATTAGCGAGATGTGGATTTCTGCACGGGCACGGATGAAAGCGACTAAAGCACCTGAATTCCTGTTGGTTATTGATGAGGTGCACAAACTGGACAACTGGAGCGAGGCAATCAAAAAGGAGTGGGATGAAGACACGAGGAACGACATAAACATAAAAGTTGTCATTCTGGGATCTTCCCGATTACTGCTCAAGGACGGTTTGACGGAATCGCTTGCAGGACGCTTTGAACTGATACGTATGCCGCATTGGAGCTACAACGAGATGCACGAACCATTTGGCATGGACTTGGAACAATTCATCTATTTTGGCAGCTATCCCGGCGGGGCCAAATATGTGCAAGATGAACGTCGTTGGCGAAAATACATCAAGGACAGCATTATTGCACCTGCAATCGAACGAGACATATTGACAACCAAGACCATATACAAACCTGCATTGATGCAACAACTCTTTGACTTGGGGTGTGCTTATTCCGGCAAAGAACTGTCATTGAATAAGATGCTGGGACAGTTGCAGGATGTCGGAAATGTGACAACACTGGCGAATTATCTGAACACGCTGGGTGAAGCACGTCTGCTTTGCGGTCTTCAGAAATATGCCCGCGATGAAGCGCGTAAATATAATTCCGTGCCCAAACTGATGGCCTATAACACTGCCTTGCTCACAGCCCAAACAAATACAACCTTCCATAAGACTTTCACCACTCCGAATCTGTGGGGCAGATGGGTGGAGAGTGCCGTTGGTGCCCACCTTCTCAATCAAGCCGACGAATACGACTACAAGCTGTATTATTGGCGTGAGAATAATGATGAGGTGGATTTTATCGTGGAATCCGGCGAACAACAGATAGCCATCGAAGTGAAGAGCGGAAGGCGCGGCACAAACAACGGTCTAAAAGTATTCTCCAACAAGTTCCATCCACAGCAATCTTTTGTTGTCGGAACAGACGGCATTCCAGTTGAGGAATTCTTGACCTGGAATATGGAAAACCTTTTATAATGACGATTATGAAACACATCACCGTAGCAGCAGCTATCATTCACGATGAGGAGAACCGCATCTTCGCCACCCAACGGGGGAGCGGCGACTGGAAGGATTGGTGGGAGTTCCCAGGTGGCAAACTCGAGCCTGGGGAGACCCCCGAAGAGGCTCTCAAGCGCGAGATTTGGGAAGAACTGGAGACGCGCATCGCCGTGGAGCATTTAGTGACAACCGTGGAATGGGACTACCCCAAGTTTCATCTGACGATGCACTGCTTCTGGTGCCACGTGGAGAGCGGCGAGCTCGTCCTGAAAGAGCACGAGGCGGCCAAGTGGCTGAAACCTGAAGAGTGGGAAAGCGTGCAGTGGCTGCCGGCGGATGTGGAGGTTCTGGAAATAATTAAAAACCAGAAGTGAAATATGTTTTAAAATAAAATGAACAATACAACGTTGTAAGAATTATGGAAAAGAAACGCACAACACCGGAATATATTACGGAATTGAAGCCGGGCGAGATCTTCGTCTTCGGCAGCAACCTGCGAGGAATGCATGGCGGTGGGGCAGCCCGCATCGCTCACCAAAAGTTCGGCGCTATCATGGGCCAGGGCGTGGGTCTGCAAGGCCAATGCTACGCCATCCCGACGATGCAGGGCGGCGTGGAGACCATCCGCCCGTATGTGGACGAGTTTATCATGTTTGCCAAGGAACACCCGAATATGACCTTTCTCGTGACCCGCATCGGCTGTGGCATTGCCGGCTTCACCAACGAGGAGATCTCGCCCCTGTTTGCCGAAGCTCACAACGTGGAGAATATTGTGCTGCCCGAAGGGTGGTAATCATAAAAACACTTAAAAAAAAACTCTGTTGTCAAATCATATTAAATCAACATTACAATGAAAAAAATTCTCATTCTCACCCTTGTCGCTCTGTTGTTGGCGGCGTGTAGTGATACTGAAAAACAACTGCAAAAACGCGCGTCTGAGCTGTGCCAGTATATCCCCGACCACGAGCTGCTGGAGAAGTCGAAAGACTATATGACAGCCGACTTTTACGCTGTTTTGGACACGATGTTCAACCAACTGCCGGAGTTCGAGGCGATGGACCACGAATGGCTCTACTATTTCGTGACAGGCAACGGCGGAACCATCGCGGATTACGAGGTGGCCGACGTGGAGAAAACCGACAAGACCCACGCGGTCGCGACCATCAAAGTGCGTCAAAAGTGGGAGGATGGCTCGTTTGATGAAAATACTGACGTTGAGGAACATAAACTCTATATGGAGAAGGTGGACGGCCAATGGTTGATGTCCGATTTCGACGGTCACAAGCAGGACTGCATCGAAAATATCGCCAACAGCCGTATGGAACAGGCGCGACGCGATGCCATTAGCGAGTACTTGGTGAAGGAGATCGGCTCCCAGTACTCACCAGGTGAGGTCTGCGTTCCGGTGCTGATGATCGTTTCCACGGAGGAAAAAGAGGACGACAACACGTTGGTGTGGGGCGATTTCTGGGTGTTCAACTACAAAATTGCCCACGATACCCTCAAGACCGTTTCCGGCGGCAACCATTCGGGCTTGATGACCTTGCGCAAGGATGGCAACGGATATACGGTGACCTCGTTCGAGCAGACCGAGGACGGAGCTGGCAACGAGGCCAGCGCCAAGCGTATCTTCGGCAAGCATTACGATGTTTACCAAAATATGCACTCAAATGAAGATGTTCGCGAGGCCGTTCGGAAAGAACAGTTGAAATATTGGAATGCTTTTAATGGCAAGGCCCGCTACTATCAGGACTACAGCTGGCCGGCCGTGGAATTGTAAGGCTGCTTTTTGTTCAGTTGCTCCACCACTTTTTCAGCGATGGCCTGTCTTCCGCGCCGACTGTAATGCTCAGTGACGAAATTCTCAAAGAAATCCGACTCGCGAACCGAATATTGGTTGTTTACTACGATAACCCCCTTGGGCTCGTAGCGTTGGACGATATACTGGGCGTTGTTCTGCATCAGGTATTCCAAATCCGGTCCGGCCAAGGTCTTGATCTGATCCATGTTGTCGGCCAGGATGTTGTACACCAGCGTCCAGCCCCGCCGCTGGCACAGTCGTGCTATCCTGTCCAAGTCGCGGATCCGGGGGTTCTTGTCGTCTAATTGGTAGGCGAAGCATTTGATGTAATGGCAGGTCAGCTCGATGGTGTCAGCGGAGGCGTGTTTGCCGTTGTATAGCTGACAGTTGCCGGCGGTGGCACGGTCCCACTGGGAGGCGTTTTTGTACGGGAAAGGGTGGGGGAGTTTGAAGGTTTGCCGCTTCAGCCCTTTGCGCACCAGATTGCTGCGTTCCCCTTCCGACCAATGCGCGTATGCCTTGAAAGCCAAGAGCATACGCTTGTAGAGAGCAGGTGCCTTCTTCATCATAATCTGCTCTTTTTGAAGGGCTTGTTCCAGATTGGAGTATATCCATTCACTGCTGAAAGAGCGCATGTTAACGGTCACGATGACGGTCTTTACAGGACTTTCGCGTGGTATGTTGCGCAGAATGTCGTAATAGATGCCGGCGTGGACAGCCCCTTTGGAGATACTGCCCATCTTGTGCCCCGGCATCAGATCCCCAATCATGGTCGCAATGGACCTCTTGTCGGTGTCAGCGGGTCCGAAGGAGTGGTTGGAACTTTCACCCAAATAGATGATGTCGGCGGTGTCGCGGACGGGAATCTTCGAGTATTCCGCCAGCGTGCAGTTGCGCTCGAGGTCGCGGGGATAGAGGGTGAACCGATAGATGATGTCCAACACCACCAGCAACAGGAACAGCCAGAGGACTTTCTTTCCGATTTTGAGGATGATATGTCGTGTTTCGTCGGTCATCAGAACTGGAAATAGATGAAAGGATAATGTTGTACGGATGAGAGTGCGATGACGGAGAAGATCATGCCGCCGTAAATAGTCCATCGCAGGTATGAATTGAGCTGTCCGCACCACTTGTCGAAGCGCTGCTGCATGAGGATGAGGTCCAGGATGATGAAGGCGCCCAAAGCCAGCCAGGAGACGGCGTTGACATGCAGTGTGTGCGGCAGGGAAGCGTTGTGCGTCCATGCGGCAAAGAGGTCGTGGAGGTTGGCGAAGGAGGTGGCGCGGAAGATGCTCCATAGCAGGGTGACGATGATAAACGTTTTGCCGATGTTGAGCAGGCTGACGACAGTTCTGCCGGTGGTGTTCTCTATCTTGTCGAAAACGTGGATGTTGCGCAGACCCCGTTCCACAATCAGCAGCACGCCGTAGGCAAATCCCCAGATCATGAAGGTCCAGTTGGCCCCGTGCCAGATGCCGCATACGGTGAACACGATGAGCGTGTTGAGCGCCCAGCGCGGCACGGCCACGCGGTTGCCCCCGAGCGGGATGTACAGGTAGTCGCGGAACCACGTGGAGAGCGAGATGTGCCACCGCCGCCAGAACTCCTGGATGCTGCCCGCCTGATAAGGTGCTTTGAAGTTGTCAATCAGGGTGAAACCCATGCAGAGGGCACATCCTAATGCGATGGTGGAGTATCCGAAGAAGTCGCCGTAAATCTGGAACGAGTAGAACAGCATGGCGAGCGAGATATCCAAGGTGCTGAAATCCATTGGATTGGCATACACTTGGTCCACATATTGCCCTAAGTTGTCGGCCACCACCATTTTCAGGAAGAGCCCGAACAGGATAAGGCGCAGGCCGTTGGCGATGTTGTCGTATTGCAGGGCTTTCTCCTCGTGCAGCTGGCGGAGCAGGTTCTGCGGACGCTCGATGGGACCGGTGACCAGCTGGGGGTAGAACATCACGTAGAGGGAGTAGTAGCCGAAATGATGCTCGGCCTTCTGCGTTCCGCGATAGACCTCGATGACGTAACTCAGACTCTGGAACGTGTGGAACGACAGACCGATGGGCAGAGCTATCTGGAGAACCTTGCCCGGATTCGACCAGCCGAAATATTGTGCCAACGCCACATAGTTGGCACTGCAGAAATTCAGGTATTTGAATATGAAAAGGACAGAACAAGTGGAGATGATGCTGATGATAAGACACCATTTTTTCCTGGAAGCATCATCGGCCCACCGTTCGATGAGAATGCCGGCTGTATAATCAATGGCGATGGTGATGAGCAGGATGAGGATGTATTTGGGAATGAACCACATATAGAAGAAGCAGCTCGCACCCAACAGCATTATCCATCGGTAACGGAACGGCAGAAGATAGAACAGGATTGTTACTATCGGGAAGAAAATAAGAAATTCAATCGAATTGAATAACATTCTTTATTTGAAGAAGAATCGTCTGAAATCAAGTCCTAATGCATAGACCATGAGAACGATAAGGAATGCGAACCCGATGGTGTTGGCGATGCCGAGGAACTTGTCGCTGGGCTTCTTGCCGGTAATCATCTCGATAAGGATGAACAGGATGTATCCGCCGTCCAGTCCGGGGATGGGGATGATGTTCATGAAGGCGAGGATGATGCCCAGCAGGGCGGTCATGTTCCAGAAACGGGCCCAATCCCACACTTTCGGGAAGATGCTGCCGATGGTCAGGAAACTGCCCAGTTGGGTGGCGCCCTCCTTGGTGAAGACAATCTTGAACTGTTTCACATAGTCGCCGAGGGTTTGGAAGCCCATGACGATGCCTTTGGGAATGGACTGGAAGAAGCCGTATTCTTCTTTCACGGTGCCGAAGAATTGGTAGGGCTGTTTCGGGGCCACGCCGATGGTGCCCATGGAATCCAGGCACACAGTGGTTTGCATCAGGTTGCCGTTGCGGTAGAAATGGAGCTGGATCTCTTCGTTTTTGCTGCTGAGGAACAGTTTCTTGAAGTCGAAGAAACAGAACAGGGCGGTGTCGTTCACGCCCACGAGGCTGTCGCCTTTTTGGAGGCCGGCCTGTGCCGCCGGGGTGCCGTTCAGCACGCTGTCGATGACAAACGGGAAGCGGTAGTTGCAGAAGGGTTCGCCTTGCTTGCTGGCACCAACCACCTTGCGAGCCAAGGTCTTGGGAATGTTGATCACCACGGGCTGGCCGTCGCGCAACACAGTCACCGTTTTCACATCGTCCAGAAGCAGGTCGTTGCTGAAGTCGCCCAAGGTTTGCGGGTGTATGCTGTCAATGAAGAGGATATAGTCGCCGTTTTGGAATCCGGCATCCAGCATCTCCTGTGAGAACTCAAGACCATAGCGGGCATTCTCCAGGGGGATATACTCGCGCCCCCAGGTGAAGCAGATGGCGATGTAGATGATGAGTGCCGACAGGAAGTTGACCAGCACGCCGCCGATGATGATGAAGAAGCGTTGCCACGCGGGTTTGGCGCGGAACTCCCACTCGTGAATCTCCTCGCTGAGGTCGGAGGCCTTCGTGGTCTCGTCCACCATGCCGTTGATGGCGCAGTAGCCGCCCAGCGGCAGCCATCCCAATCCCCATTCGGTGTTCTCGGGGTGCTCGGCCCACTCCTTGGGCGCACGGCCCGAGAAGAAGCTGAAATGCATTTTTCCGTTGAATTTCTTCATCCGTACAATGGAAAAGCCGGGGTTGAAGAAGAGATAGAACTGGTCCACCCGCGTTTTGAATATCTTGGCGAAGGTGAAATGGCCCAGCTCGTGCGTGATGATGAGGAAGGTGAGGCTTGCAATCAGCCCCAGTATTTGTGTAGCAATGCCCATAGTGTGTTCTTTTTTTTATCGGGCGCAAAAATAATGTTTTTTTTGTACTTTTGCACTCTCAATTGTAAAACATGGACACACCGGATATCACGCCAACGCCCTCTTCAGAACCGAAAAAGAAGATTATGTTTCTGGTTGGAATCATTGTCGGCATCATTATCGGTATCCTCATTGGCGTGCTCACCATATTGGTTATGAATTGGCTGGATTCCCGTCGTCCCACGGAGGTGCGTGTGCTCGCCCCTTCGGCGAATGGGAGTGGGACAGATACGGTGGTGAAGTACGTGGTACATCGGCATGAGCCATTGGATCAGGCACGTGCGTATGACAGTGCTGCCGACACGGCGCAGGTGGACACCTCCTTCGTGGATGATGCCTCGCAGGATCTCTATCTGGACGAGGATGAGTTGGCGGATGCGGAGGATGAAATGGTGGTGATGGCCGAGAAGATGATTGCCCGCCAGATGCTGAAGATTCAGTATTGGGACAACAATAAAAAGGAAATTGCTGTTCCCGAAAACGCGCCTGCGGAAATCCAGTTCCAGCAATGGGAAACGCCCGTGCGCAACAAACTATCCTACCAGCTTACTGGTAACATTTTGAAAGTGAAGGGCATGTCATCCCAGAATGTGAAAATTGTCCACTACAAGGGCCGGCTTCATATTGTGCGCGGCCATCAGGTGTATCCCATCACGCCCAACAACCAGTTCGAGCGTTTGGTAGAGGTTACGGATGCCGGTTTGTAGGATGCAGAAATCAGTCTCATTTTTTATTTAAAAATATAAGACTACAAAGGTTTTACCAACTATTTTTGGCAATATTACCATAAAAAAAGCCTCCCGTTTTCGAGAGGCTTTTGCGTATAGCGTGATAAATGAATATCGAAGGAAGGAAGCTGGTTTTGAGTAGTTTAGAACTATTTGGAACCTTTGTCTTTTTGTCCTGCGTGTCCGCGGAAGATACGGGTGGGAGCAAATTCGCCGAGCTTGTGGCCGACCATGTTTTCGGTTACATACACGGGGATGAATTTGTTGCCGTTGTGGACAGCGATGGTGAGGCCGACGAAGTCAGGGGAGATCATGGAAGCGCGAGACCATGTCTTGATGGTGCTCTTCTTGCCAGATTCCTGGGCGGCGATCACACGTTGTTCCAGTTTGTAATGTATATACGGACCTTTTTTTAATGAACGACTCATAATGTTAGGATTTTAGATTATTTCTTTCTTCTTTCGATGATGTATTGTGAAGAGTTCTTCTTCGGGTGTCTGGTCTTATAACCCTTAGCAGGCATACCCTTGCGGGAACGAGGATGACCACCGGAGGCGCGGCCTTCGCCACCACCCATGGGGTGATCGACTGGGTTCATGACAACACCACGGTTGCGCGGACGTCTGCCCAGCCAGCGGCTTCTACCGGCCTTGCCGGAGACTTCGAGGCTGTGGTCGCCGTTGGAGACGATGCCGATGGTGGCCTTGCAGGCGCAGAGGATCATGCGGGTTTCGCCGGAAGGCAGCTTGATGACGGCGTATTTGCCATCGCGGGACATCAGCTGTGCGTAGGAACCGGCACTACGGGCGATCTTGGCACCCTGTCCCGGACGCATCTCGATGTTGTGGATGATGGAGCCGAAGGGGATCTCGCCGATGGGCAGACAGTTGCCCAAGTCGGGGGAGACACCGGCACCGCTGACGATGACCTGGCCGACCTTCATGCCGTGGGGAGCCACGATGTAGCGTTTCTCGCCGTCGGCGTAGAACACCAACGCGATACGCGCAGAGCGGTTGGGATCGTATTCAATCGTCTTCACTGTGGCAGGGATACCGTCCTTCTCTCTCTTGAAGTCGATGATACGGTACATCTGCTTGTGGCCGCCACCGCGGTAGCGGACCGTCATTTTACCACTGTTGTT
>JAFZKY010000041.1 GCA_017551725.1 Bacteroidales bacterium | reverse complement strand
TTTTGAAGAATCATGGCGGAAATCTCCTGCGCGGTGTAGCCGCGGTCGTCAATCTTCACCTTCGGCATGTTGTTGGCCGCTCTCTCCACGGTGTAGGGCACGCGCTCGATCTCTTTCGTGACGCGGTCGTAGGTCTCGCCCATGAAACGCTTGATGGAGAAGATGGTCTTGGTGGGGTTGGTGATGGCCTGACGTTTGGCCGGGTCACCGATTTTACGTTCGTTGTCACCCACGAAAGCCACGATGGACGGCGTGGTCCGTCTGCCTTCGCTGTTGGGGATGACGGTTGCTTCGTTGCCTTCCATGACGGCAACGCATGAATTTGTGGTTCCTAAGTCAATACCAATGATTTTTCCCATGATAATTTTTATTTAATTGTTATTATTTCAGTTTGTTATTCGTCTCTGAATCTGCATCGGTCCAAAAACGACGAGGACATTATTACAACAATTGTGCCAAAAAATGTAATCATTTGAAATCGCTGACAATTTGGCAGAGAGAATGGTGTTTTGAAAAAGTGTATATTTGCCACAAAAAAAATGGCTTCATCCGAACATACATCCAAAATGAAAATCCTCTGCATAATGGGAGTGTTGTTCTCTCTTATGTTAGGTCTGCTTTTAGGCATCTCATTGAATATCAACTCCCATGATGTGCTTACTTCATACCGATCATCCATAACCACAATAAACCACAGCAATACGCAGTTGGCGAAAATCATGCAAGCGGAATTGGATGCTGTACTTCAAGACCCTGACACCGATACCCTTACCCTCAACAAAGTGGAGATCCTGCGGGATGAACAAATTGGTTTTCTCCGCTATTGGGATACGCTTCATTCAAACTTTCTGCAATATATCAATGGCAGTGGGGACGATGTTGTAATTAAATATCCTGATAATGTGGATGCTACCACCTATTTCATGGTTTCCCAAGGAAATGCCACGACATTGAGGAGACAGATTGAAGCGTATCAGCAAAACATATTACAACTGGTGGATGACACGATTCTTCGCGAACAACTGCGTGTCGATATTGACTTTCACACTCAGGATAAATACCCGTGTAATGAATTTCATGGATGGGAGTGTCATCATTTCGAACATACCATGGCTATTGAGGCGGAAAATCAATTGAATCTCATCCAGCAGCAGGCATTGATGTCGGGCATTATGGTTTTGAACGCAATCAAGCGTAATAAATAGTACAAAGTTAGTTTAGAATTAGAATTTTATAAATATGAAAAAAGCGGTTTATATATTGTCGGCATTTGCCTTTATCTATTTGGATTTAGCCCTGTTGTTCAAAATCCTGCATTGGCCCGGCGGCAATATCCTATTGTTATTGACCTGCCTCATCATTATCCCGGTTACTGTCATCTTGGCCACCATCTGTTTATGCAAAGAGGACAATAAGAGCCGAAATCAGGAATGATTTTTTGCCCCGTGGCATGTGTTGTTTTTCTGGCAACTGCCGCAGAATAGGGTGACATTGTTTACCATGCCTTTTTGGGGCAGGCTGCCGTTGGTGGACTACCGGCACGAAAGGTCAGCATGACTGTTTGACTGAACGAGCGTGCTATGCACGTGTGTTCTAGCGTGTCCAATGTGGTAGTATTGTGGCTTTTTTGGCGATATGTCCGGCGTCGTCGATGAGGAACTGCTCGTTCAGGTCAAAGCCGGTCCGGATGTTGTCGGGGGTGAGCACGCGCCGGATAAGGTCGTGCTGCATAACCGCGCCTTTTTTCATCAGAAGGGCGTGCGTGGCGTACTCCAGGGCGATGGAGAAGTCGTGCATGACGATGATGACCATGACCCCCTGCCGGTTGAGGTTGGCGAGGATGTCCATGATCTCGTAGCGATGAGCCACGTCCAGGTTGGCGAGCGGCTCGTCGAGGAGCATGATGGGGGTCTGCTGGGCCATGGCCCGTGCGATGAGCGTGCGCTGACGCTCGCCGCCGCTCAACTCCCGCAGGAAACGGCCCTTCAAATGGGTGAGATGACAGCGCTCCAGCATCTGTAGAACTACGGCATCGTCTTCGGGACGGGCCGCTTGCCACTTTTTCTGATACGGATACAGTCCCATCATCACGATGTCATAGACCGACACGTCAAAGATCTGGTCTTGGCTTTGCGGCACGTAGGAGATGATCTTGGCCAGGTCGGTGGGCGTGTGCTGGCGGATGGAGCTGCCGTTGACGAGAATTTCTCCCGTGCGGATGGGCAACAGCCGGTCGATGCACTTCAGCAGGGTGGTCTTGCCGGAACCGTTGGGTCCCACGATGGCGCAGAACTCGTTGTCCTGAAACGTGACGGACAGGTCGGCGAACAACGGCTGCTGTTCGTACCCAAATGTGATGTATTCGACCTGTATCTTGTTTTGTACCTGTGACATACGGCGGTGTTATTCGAATCGGCGTTGGAGTTCGTTGCCGCCGATGAAATGGATGATGCTCTTTTCGGACGGGGTGGTGGCGGGACAGTCGCAGCGGAAAAGCTCTTCCAGCAGGGCACGCACCTCTTCGGGTTGCTTGGGGATGCGCCCGCGGCTTTTGTTCTGCCGGGCCATCGACAGGGCCATGTTGCGCTCCTTGTCGGCCTTGTACAGGAACTGGTTGGTCTTGAAGGCATCCAAAGCTTTCTCAATCAGCTCTTGCACGTTGCCCTCCCCATCCTCGTCATTTGGCGTGCCGTTGATGGCGAGGTGGGTGTTGTCCATCTTCTCGATCTCATAGCCGAGCTTGAGGAAATCGTCTTTCAGGGACTCGGCGAGATCCGTTTGTGCGGGCGTGAGGGTGACGGTGCTCGGGAACAGGCTCTGCTGCACCCGGATGGGCGTCTGCTGCAGAGCGTGCAGGTAGCGGTCGTACAGGATGCGCTCGCGGGCATTGGCGATATGGACGACGGCCGCCTGGTTGCTGAGCTTGCAGAAAATATAACGCTCTTCGGCGATGAAGAACTCCAGCTCATCGGGAATTTGGTTTTCCGTGGCGGAATCTTCTGATGCAGAGGCATATTCACATTCAGTGGTCAGTTGGGTGGCCGTGGGTTGCGACGGCATCTCGGTGGAGAGGCCTTTCAGAAAATCCTCCCATCCCTCCGCGTTGAGGCGGCCCTTGCCGAACGAACCACCCGAGAAACCGCCTGTGTCGCTGTGTTTTGGGCGGGCGGGTACGCTGTCGAAGGGGTTGTAGTTCGGGTTGATGCCCAGCGAGGGTACGCGGAGCTCATGGCCCGCAGGACGGTCGGGAGCTTCCAACGTGGGGTCGTTGTCAAATTCCAGCATCGGGGTCAGCGACATGGTGCCCAACGCTTTCTTGACGGCGGAGTTGAGGAAGCCGAACACCAGCTTCTCGTCTTGCAGCTTCACTTCCACTTTGGTGGGGCTGACGTTGACATCGATAGTGGATGGATCTATTTCTATTTCAATAAAATAAGCGGGTCTATAACCTTGGGGGATGAGTTGGCTGTAGGCGGTCTCCACGGCGTAGTTGAGTAGGTTGTGCCGTACATACCGATGGTTGATGAACAGGTATTGCTCGCTTTTTTTCTTTTTGGCGTTTTCGGGTTTGGCGATGAACCCCGAAATCTTCATGAAGTCGGTGACCTGCTCCACGGGATACAGCTTGTCCTTGAAGTGGCTGCCGAATGTGTTGATAATACGCTGTTTGAAGTTGGATGCGGTCAGTTGCAACAGCAGTTTCCCGTTGTGATATAGGGTGAAGTTGAGGTCGTGGTGGATGAGGGCGACGCGGTAGAATTCCTCTTCGATGTGGGTCATCTCGATGTGGTCGGATTTGAGGAAGTTGCGGCGGGCGGGCACGTTGAAGAAGAGGTTCTTCACGGCCACGGAGGTGCCGTCCTGCGTGGCGATGACCTCATGGGCTTTGATGTCGGCCCCTTCGATGAGGAGCAGGGTGCCGGTGGGCTCCTCGGCGGGTTTGGTCTTGAGTTCCACGTGGGCGATGGCGGCGATGGAGGCCATGGCTTCGCCGCGGAATCCCTTGGTGGTCAGGTGGTAGAGGTCGTCGGCGCAGCGCAGTTTGGAGGTGGCGTGCCGCTCGAAGCAGAGGCGTGCGTCGTTGAAGGACATACCCTTGCCGTTGTCAATCACCTGGATGAGGGTTCGCCCGGCATCCTTGACGATGAGCTGGATGTCGGTGGCGCCGGCGTCGATGGCGTTTTCCAGCAGCTCCTTCACCACGGAGGCGGGCCGCTGCACGACTTCGCCGGCAGCAATCTGGTTGGCTACGGATTCAGGGAGTAGTTTGATGATGTCCATAAGTTTGGTTTCCCCTATTAATTATTAACTGTTAATTATTAATTGTTAATTGTTGATTGTAAATTGTTAATTGTAAATTGTGGTCCCTATCACGAAAAGAACTTATAAAAAATGTACCCCAGCACGATGGCGAAGAAGAGCATGGAGATGATGGTGACCCAGGGCATGCTTCCTTTGTCCTTGTCGTGGCGGCGTTTGCTGCTCCACTCGCGGTGGATCTCGTTGGCGAAGTCGCGGCGGGGATTGCCCGTGGAGGCTTCCTCTTCCGGTTTATAGTAGCGCGGCGTGTAGTTGAACTCGCGCGTCTCGGGTTTCTGAAAATTGAAAAGTGCCATGATCGTTTGTTTTTAGGAGTGCAAAAGTACGAAAAAATGCAAAACGCCATGTATATTTATTTTTGTATCTTTGCACCCTCATTATAATGTTTTAAATATATTTGTTTGCTGATGAATCCAAGAGTCCGTTTTGCCCCTAGTCCTACCGGCCCGCTGCATATTGGCGGTGTGCGCACTGCATTGTATAACTACCTGTTTGCCAAGAAGAACAACGGCACCTTCCTGCTCCGTATCGAGGATACTGACCAGACCCGCTTCGTGGAAGGCGCGGAAGCGTACATCATAGAGGCGTTCCAGTGGCTCGGCATCCCCTTCGACGAGGGTGTCGGCATTGGCGGCGAGTACGGTCCCTACCGGCAGTCGGAGCGCAAGGCCATGTACAAGCCCTACGCCGAGCAGCTCGTGCGTGACGGCTGGGCCTACTACGCGTTCGATACCCCGGAGGAATTGGATGCGAAACGCAAGGAGGCGGAAAGCCAGAAGAAGACGTTCCAATACGATGCGCACACCCGCATGGGGATGGTCAACTCGCTGACGCTGCCCGCCGAGGAGGTGGCCGCACGGCTGGCCTCCGGCAACCCTTACGTGGTGCGTTTCAAATATCCCGCCGACACCGATATCCACGTACAGGATTTGATCCGCGGCGAGGTGGTTATCAATTCCAATCTGTTGGATGATAAGGTTTTGTATAAGTCCGACGGAATGCCGACGTACCATCTGGCCAATATTGTGGATGACCATACGATGAAAATCACCCACGTCATCCGTGGCGAGGAGTGGCTGCCGTCGGCGCCGCTCCATGTGATGCTCTACAAGGCCTTCGGGTGGGAGGCTCCTCAGTTCGCGCACCTGCCGCTGCTGTTGAAACCCGACGGCAACGGCAAACTCAGCAAACGCGATGGCGACCGCCTCGGATTCCCCGTGTTCCCCCTCCAGTGGAAGGACCCGAAATCCGGCGAGACCTCTTCAGGCTACCGCGAGTCGGGCTATCTGCCGGATGCCGTGGTCAATATGCTGGCCCTGTTGGGTTGGAACCCCGGCAACGACCAGGAACTGATGAGCATGGAGGAGTTGGTGAACTATTTCTCCATCGACAAGATCAGCAAGGCGGGGGCCAAATTCTCCCTTGACAAGGCCAAATGGTTCAATCACGAATACATACTCCAAAAATCTGCTGATGAACTCTATCCCTATTTCGAGCCCATTTTGAAAGAGAAGGGTGTGACGGCGGATCCGGCTTATGTGAAAACGGTTATCGATCTGATCAAGGACCGTCTGAATTTTATTCCCGATTTCTGGGAGCAGGCCTGCTATTTCTTTGTCGCCCCGACGGAATACGACCCGCAGGCGATCAAAAAACGTTGGAAAGAAAACATGCCCACATATCTGCGTGCCGTGTTGGATATTCTGAAAGGCATCCAGCCTTTCGACAAACAGCAGGCTCACGATGCGGTGATGGCTTACATTCAGGATAATGAACTGAATATGGGGCAGGTGCTGAATAGCTTGCGTCTGGCCATTGTGGGTGCCGCCCGGGGTCCCGAACTCTTCACCATGATTGAGCTTATTGGAGTGGATGAAGTGGTAAAACGGACCGAACGCGCCATTGAAGTCATTGGCGATATTCATGGTTAAAAAAACAATTTGCGATGAAAATCAAAACGATTATTGGGGTGATAGGGCTTTTATGCTGTGTGGCGTCGGGGTACTCCCAGGGCTTCACGGTTACGGCCCCGGCAACAGGACAGACCGCCGACGGCTTAATACAGCAAAAATTGGCAGGCAGGGGCGTGGTGTTGAGTGGCGGTGCCTTTAATGGAAGCACGGCGGCTTTGAACTCCAATCAGATAGGTGTTTTCAATAGAGGTACGATTACATTCCCTATCAACTCAGGTGTGGTGATGACCACAGGAAACCGTACGAGTGTTGCCCAAACCAGCACAGCTCTCAGTGATGATTATATGGCTGCGGGCGCTTCGGACCAACAATTGGCCTCTATTGCCACTAATAGTTTGAATGACAAGGCGGTGTTGGACTTTGATTTTGTCGCTTTTTCCGATACGTTTGCTTTCAATTATGTGTTTGCATCTGAAGAGTATCCGCAATATGTTTGTTCGGACTTTAACGATGTGTTCGGCTTTTTTGTGACGGGTTATGATCCGGTGCTGGGTGTGAATCCCCGTACTTGGAATGTGGCTTTGCTTCCGAACAGTGTTACGCCGGTTTCCATCAACACGGTGAATGGGGGGGTGTCGGCAGGATCTGCCTCCCCTTGTATCTTGACGAACACGCAGTATTTTCATAACAATACTTCATATCCCGTTTTTAACGGTTATACGGTGAAACTCACGGCGTCGGCGGCAATCATGGCATGTCGTTCCTATCACATGCACTTGGCCATTGCCGATGCTGGAGACCAGCGTCTTGATTCAGGAGTGTTTCTGGAGGAGGGCAGTTTCTATAGTCCTACTGTGGAGATGGACACGGCATGGAATGTGTCGGGCTTTGGAGACACGCTTGTGCAGAACTGTCGTGATGTGGATGTGGAGTTCAGGCTTCCGCGCCCGGTGCTTTCCGGTAACTACCACGCCCAGTTTTTGTTTCCGGCCACTCAAGCAGGCATGGCAGCGGTGGGGCGTGACTACAAGGTGACGACTACAGTTGGTCAGAACACAGTGGAACTGAACAGCCAAACCTCGCAGTTTTATTATCAACAGGGAGATTCCGTGGTGAAAATCCATGTGGCCATTGTGGATACGGCCCATTTTGATGAAAATGAGATCAAGGAGGCTATCTTTATTATGACCACGATTTTCTGCGAGGACTTTTGGCCTCAATATCCGAGTGCAGGGCGTATCGATACCTTGCGTTTCCATTTGAAGGGCAATGCTCCGATTGAGGTGAAAGACACGCTGGTCAAGGCGTGCCAGGTGTGCGACACATTGGGTGTGAAGCTTTCCAGCGGCACTGAGCCTTTGGTATATCGCTGGATCCCAGCCGCCGACCTGACAAACCCGAACGCACAGTTGACGGCGGCTAATATTCGGACGAACCGCAACTACAAGCTGATTGCCGCTGACCGTTATGGTTGTTTGGCAGATACGGCTGAGGTGAAGGTGACCATCCATGAGCGGCCCACGGCAGGGGCGGTCATCGACCCGGCTTATGGGTGTGTTCCCCTTACGGTTGACCTTACCGCCCCTGGCGTGCCCGATAGCTGCGACTTCCTTTGGAATGTGGTGTATCAGGACACGGTTGTGGAATCCAGCAACGTGGTCCATTACCGTCCGGTGCTCACCCAGCCCGGCGCGTACGATGTGAAACTTTGGGTGTCATCAGCCCCCGGTTGCATCGATTCTGTAAAATATGCCCAGTCCATCTATGCGTCGGATGCACCCCATGCGGACTTCTATTTCGTGCCTGAAAATCCTCAGAATGGGAAAGAGGTCTTCTTCTATAACCAGTCACCCGAGAGCAACCTCACGTATTCTTGGAATTTTGGCGACGGAACCACATCGTCGGAGGCCGACCCCATCCATCGGTACAGGCTTCGCGAAAGCAAAAACATGCTGGTGCGCTTCACTGTTACCAATGAGTACGGATGTTCTGACGATACGACGGCTTGGGTGCCCATAGTGGACAATTTCGCTTTTTACGTCCCGACGGCCTTCTCACCGAATGGCGACGGCAAGAACGAGGTGTTTCTGCCCAAGGTCAATGACGTGGATTTCTACCAGTTGGACATCTTCACCCGTCAAGGTCAGCTCATATTCCGCACAAACGACACGGAGACCAGTTGGGATGGCAATGTGGGTGGCACGCCCGCAGCTCCCGGCGTGTATGTGTGGAAGATACAGTATTCCAGAGCCTTTAATCCGAATGAAATCATCCCCCGCGAGGGAACAGTCACCTTGTTACGATGATTACCCGCAACTACGCGCAGCTTATAGCTCAGGAGATGAACCTGACCCAAGAGCAGGTTCAGAACACGCTTGTCCTGTTGGACGGGGGTGCTACTATCCCTTTTATTTCGCGTTACCGCAAGGAGGCCACCGGCAGTCTGGATGAGGTCCAGATCGGGCAGATACGTGATCTGCGGAACCGTTGGGTGGAACTTGACAAACGCAGGGCCGCCATTTTGGACTCCATCCGCGAGCAGGGCAAGCTGACACCGGAATTGGAGAAGCAGATAGACGAGGCTGCCACCCTCGGCGTGTTGGAGGACCTCTACCTACCGTACCGCCCCAAGCGCAAAACCCGCGCCTCGGTGGCGGTGGAACGCGGTCTGGAACCGTTGGCCAAGATCCTCGTGTCCCAACGGCAGTTGGATTTGGAAAAAGAAGCGAGACCATTCGTCAATCCCGACAAGGGCGTGGCGGACGTGGAGGCGGCGCTGGCCGGTGCCCGCGACATCATCGCCGAGCGTATCAGCGAGAACGTGTCGCTGCGTGCCCGCTTGCGAAGCACCTTCCGCCAGCACAGCCGCATACGCACGAGGCTCATCCCCGACAAGGTGGACGAAGGCGAAAAATACAGGATATACTATCATGCCGAGGAGTTCCTGCCTAAGGCGCCGTCGCACCGCGTGCTGGCCATGCTCCGTGGCGAGGAGGATGGCATCCTGCGCCTCACCATCGCCCCCGACGAGGAGAAGACCCTCTCCATGATCAAACGCGCGTTGCTGAAGAATAACACGAACGGCGCACAGCAGGTGTGGATGGCCGCGGAAGATGCCTACAAGCGTCTGCTGCAGCCCCAGATGGAGACGGAGATGCGCAAATACTACAAGGACAAGGCCGACACGGAGGCCATCGGGGTGTTCGTGCAGAACCTCCGGCAATTGCTGATGGCCGCCCCGCTCGGGCAGGTGACCACCCTGGCGGTGGACCCCGGCTTCCGCACCGGCTGCAAGGTCGTGATACTGAACCCGCAGGGCAAACTGCTGCACAACGAGACCATCTATCCCCATCCGCCCGTGGCCCAGTACCGGCTGGCCTCCGACAAGCTCAAGCGACTGGTGCTCCAGTACAAGGTGGATGCCATCGCCATCGGCAACGGCACTGCCGGACGGGAAACCGAGAACTTCATCCGCCACATCCCTTTCGAGCGCGACGTGAAGGCTTTCATGGTCAACGAGAGCGGCGCGTCGGTCTATTCCGCCTCGCCCGTGGCCCGCGCGGAGTTTCCCGACTACGATGTCACCGTGCGCGGCGCGGTCTCCATCGGTCGGCGACTCATGGACCCGCTGGCCGAGCTGGTCAAGATTGACCCGAAATCCATCGGGGTGGGGCAGTACCAGCACGACGTGAACCAGAAGCGCCTGCAGGAGAGCCTTGAAGCCACGGTGGAGAGTTGCGTGAACAAGGTGGGCGTAGAACTGAACACCGCCAGCAAAGAGTTGCTCTCCTACGTGTCGGGTGTGGGTCCGGCGCTGGCGCAGAATATCGTCGATTACCGCAACGAACACGGCGCCTTCCCGTCACGGGAGAGCCTGCGGCAGGTGCCGCGCTTCGGGGCCAAGGCCTTCGAGCAGGCGGCGGGCTTCCTACGCATCCGCGATGCGGAGAACCCCCTCGACCGCAGCGCCGTGCACCCGGAAAGCTATCCTGTGGTGCAGGCCATGGCCCGCGACATGCAGTGCTCGGTGGCCGACCTTATGGCCCATGCCGACATCCGCAAGAATATCAACTTGACGTACTACCTCTCCGACAAGGTGGGAATGCCTACCCTGACGGACATCATGGCCGAGTTGGACAAGCCCGGGCGCGACCCGCGAACCGCATTCGAAATGTTCGAATTCGACAAGAACGTACGTACCATCAACGATGTGCAACCCGGCATGGTGCTGCCAGGCATCGTGACCAACATCACCAATTTCGGCTGCTTCGTCGATATCGGCGTGCATCAGGATGGCCTTATCCACGTCAGCAACATGGCTGACCACAGGGTCAACAATCCCCATGAGGTGGTCCATCTGAACCAAAAGGTCATGGTGCGCGTCATCGGCGTGGAAACCGAACGGAAACGCATCAGCCTCTCCCTGAATCTTGACAAATAATAATTTGATCCATCCTACTACTTTTTTACATAATAGAATAACTGCACTAAAACGATATGAACGGAGACCCTAAATTATACGCTCTTTTGGATGAACTGCATATTCCCTACGAATACCTTGAGCATCCGCCGGCGCCCACCATTGAGATTGCCAAACAGTATTGGGCCGGTCACGATGCGCGCCATTGCAAAAACCTTTTCTTCCGGAACCACAAAGGCAACCGCCATTATCTGGTGTTGCTCGACTGCGACCAGAACATGGATATCCATGCCATTGAAAAACAGTTGCATCAAGGGAAACTCAGTTTTGCCTCCGAGCCGCGCCTGATGAAATACCTCGGCGTGCAGCCCGGCTCCGTGACACCCTTCGGTTTGATAAACGATGTGGAACATCATGTGCATGTTTTTATTGATTCGAAATTGAAGGATGCCGATAAACTCAGTTTCCATCCTTGTATCAACACCGCTTCGCTGATGGTGCCCCGGACGGATTTCCTCCGTTTTCTGGATTATATGCAGAATGAATACGAATGGATTGATTTATATTAAATTATACTTGAAATGAAACGATTGGTAATATTCCTTGTGGCCTTGTTGTCGGTGGTGTTTTTCTCCGCGTGCAATACGGGGGAGGGCTCCGGCGGCACGGCTACCCTTGAGGGCAACGTGGTGAAGGTGCTCCATCCCGATGATGTCTATACGTTGGCAACCGACACGATGCCCGGTGCCAAGGAGGATGTGTTTCTGGTTTACGGAAAGGACGGTTTCTACGATGATGATGTGGAGGCCGACATGTCAGGGCATTACCGGTTCAAATACCTGCGCCCCGGCACGTATAGCGTATATGCCTATTCCACGCTTGCCACGGGAGAGAAGGTGGCGGTGGTGCAGACGGTGAATGTGGAGCGCGGCAAGACAACGCAGGTGCCGGATCTCTACATCCACGAGGGCAAGGCATACGGCACCTCGATGGTCAAGGGGAAGGTGATGGCCACCTACATCGACAAGGATGGCAACACTATTGCCACGGGCCCGGCATACGAGCATCGTGTCTATATTCAGCACGCGGGCGACTGCTTCCCCTGCGGCGACGAAAGGGTAGGGATGGATGGCGTGTTCGTGTTCCAGAAACTCACCCCCGGCGACTATGTTGTGTTCACCACCTCCGTGTTTGACGAGGATGAGATTCCTTATCTGGTCCAGCAGTCGGTCAGCGTGGAGGAACCGAATGTCATTGTGGAATTGCCAGAAACGTTTCATGTAACGATAAAGCCTTAGTGTAGAATATTTTAAAGTGTTTGATTGTTTTTACAACGATAATAAATAAGGAAAAATGAAAAAGACATTGCTATTTTTGAGTTGTATGTTGTTGTGTGCCTTCGTTTCGTTCGGCCAGAACACTGACAAGAGAGAACAGCGTAAGAATTTGACGGTCAAGTCGTGGAAAACCCCTGTGAAAGGGACTCGCTACCTGGATCATCTGACACGGTATGATGCCCAGGGACGCAAGGTTGAGGAGATCGAGTACAACGCCTCCGGCATGAAGGCACGTTGCGTTTACGAGTACGATGAAAACGGACGTGTGGTGCGCGAGGTGATCTACGACGAGAACAACAAGGCCTCCCGTGTCCATAAAATCGAATACAACCCTGACGGCACGAAAAAACGCCAGTTGAACTATTCGGCAAAAGGAAATCTGTTGTCAACCCGCACATACGAATATATCCGTAAATAGCCGGCAATGGAAACCTTCGAGCACATCCTTCAGCAAATGGATTCCATCTCCCTGGCGGAGATGAATTCCGTGAAGCTGATGAACCGCGTGGACAGCAAGTTCCCAACAAACATGGAGACGTTGCTGCGGATGGCCCCGCTGTGGGGCCGGCATTTTTATGTGCAGGAAAACGAGGGACATCGCATTGCAAAATACCAATCGCTCTATTTCGACACGCCGGATGCCATCACCTACACGATGCATCACGACCGGCGGTTGCGGCGGCAGAAAATCCGCCAGCGCATCTACGTGGACTCCCATATAGCCTTCCTCGAAATCAAGAACAAGAAAAACACCGGACGCACCAAGAAGAAACGCATCGCCATTCCTTTGGAGCAGTGGGGCGACCTCTACTCGGCACAGGAGTCCGCCGACTTCATCCGCGAGCGGGTGTGGGTGACCGACCGTCCGTTGCTGCCTCGTCTGGAGAATGCCTTTCACCGTGTCACGCTGGTGAACAAGGCTAAGACCGAGCGCATTACCATCGACTTTGGCATCACGTTTCACAACCATGTCAACGGTTGCGATGCCGATGTGTCCGACCTGGTGATTATCGAGGTGAAGCAGGACGGCACGCTGCCCTCCAAATTCAAGGATCTGCTCCGTGACGCGCGCGTGAAAAAGAAGGGCCTCAGCAAGTACTGTCTGGGGATGCTGCTTACCGATACGCCGCTCAAATACAATCGGTTTAAGTCCAAAGTGCGTTATATTAACAAGTTGACAAATAAGCATTATACAATAAAAACGTTAGAACAATGATACAAAGTGATTCAGAATTGTTTGATTCCTCTATTGCCAGCGAATTTGCCGGCAGCGATGGCGCCGGTCTGTTTGGAATTCCCTGGTTCGACGGTCCCAGCCTGTGGCAGATGCTCTTCCGCTTCGCCATCAATTTGGTGGCGTGCTGGCTGATTGTCGGTCTGTTGTATTATAGGAAAAGCCGTCGCCGCGACTATTATTTCACCTTTATGTTGTTCAGCATCACGATTTTCTTCCTGATTTTTCTGATGGACAATGTGAAGGTGCAGATTGGCTTTGCCTTGGGCCTGTTCGCCATCTTTGGCATGATACGCTATCGGACGGAGACCGTTCCGATTCGGGAAATGACCTATTTGTTCGTGGTGGTCGGACTCTCCGTGATTAACGGATTGGCTATGACGGTAAGCTACGCGGAGCTGTTCCTGACAAACACGATTGTGGTGCTGGCGGTCTGGCTTTTTGAGTCGATCCATCGTCGCACACATCTGGAGAGCAAGATTATTGTGTATGAGAAGGTTGCCTTGGCGCACGCCGACCGTGAGAATGAGCTGATAGCGGATTTGAAATCCCGCACGGGATTGGATATCAAACGGTTGGAGGTTGGACATATAGACTACCTGAAAGACATTGCCTACGTTAAGGTGTATTATGCCTCCGACAAACCGGAGAATACCGTGAATCACCTGACCAAGGTGAAAAAAGACAACTATTTCTAATCTATGCAACGAATCCGGGCCATCATATTGGTTTTCTGCGGGTTGTTCCCGATGTGGCTATGCGCGCAGACGTTCGAGACGGGCGGTGTGCTTGGCTTGGGGTATGAGTTCAAAATCTTGAAGGGCTGGCACGCATCCGTGGAGGGCGATGTGCGTTTCGACGCCAATTTCACCCATTATAACCGCGCAAAGATCGGGGTGGGCACGGATTATACGTTCTGGAAAAAACGGATGAAAGTGGGCGTGGAGTACAACTTCCTGAACTATCACGACAGGGAGGACCAGCTTTTTGATAACCGTCACCGTATCAAGGGGTTTGTGACCATCGCGCCCAAATTCGGGGCATGGAAGGTGGGGTGGCGTTGCATGGCGCAGAGCACCTTCCGCGACGAACGGCGCGGCGATTACAAGTTCAATCCCAAGACCTATCTGCGCAACAGATTTTCCGTGGCGTGGTCCATCCCGCAGACAAAACTCAAACTGCATCTCTCCGAGGAGTTCTGGTGGCGACTGTACAAACCCGGCGATAACATCATCGACCAGCTGCGCACGGTGGTCGGTTTGGAGTATAAAATCAAGAAACATCATACGTTGGACTTCTTTCTCCGCTCCGACAACGAAGTGCAGGTCAAGAACCCGGAAAATGTGTTGTATGTCGGGGTGGCGTACACGTTTGATTAGGGTGGGATGATGACTTTCGTTGATTTTGTGTATTTTTGTCGTCAGAATAAAATGAGGATAACAATCATACTGTCAACGATATGGAAAAAGCAACTATTACCACTTGGGAGTCTTTCGCCAGCGGGGCGAAGCAATTCTTAAACAACATCGTGTTCCAGTACGTGCCCAAGCTGATTGTGGCCGGCATCGTGCTGCTCGTAGGTTGGAAGCTCATCAACCTGCTGAACCGTTTCATGAAACGGACGTACGAGCGCCACAAAGTCGATCCGTCGTTGCAGCAGTTCCTGCACTCGTTGATTGACATCATCTTGAAAGTACTGCTCGTCCTCACGGTGATGGGCATCCTCGGCATCCAGATGACCTCGTTCATTGCTCTCCTCGGTGCAGCAGGCGTGGCTATCGGCATGGCATTGCAGGGCACTTTGCAGAATTTCGCCGGTGGCGTCATTATCCTGCTGCTCAAGCCGTTCAGGGTGGGCGACTATATTGAACAGGGCTCGTATGCCGGCTTCGTGGAGAGCATTCAGATTTTCAACACCACGCTGCGTACGTACGATGCTCGCAAAATCATTGTGCCCAACACTGAACTAGCCACCAAGTCGTTGGTCAACCACTTTAACCTGCCGCAGCGCCGTGTGGCCATCTCTGTGGGCCTTGCCTACGGCGCGTCTGTGGAGAAAGCCAAGGAGGTGCTGCTGAAGGTGGCCGCCGACAACCCGCTGGTCGTGAAGGAACCGAAGGAACCGTTCGCCACACTGGAAAAATTCGGCGACAGCTCGCTCAACATGACCCTCTACGCCTGGACGCTCCCCGAAAACTATTGGAAAACCCTCTATTCGCTCAATGAGGAGGTTTACAACGCCTTCCGGCGCGAAGGGTTGGAAATCCCGTTCAACCAGATGGATGTCCATATCAAAAACGAGGCGTAAACCGTTTTTTGCTATTGTTTTTATGCGGAAAAATGATTACTTTTGCACGCTGTAAAAGTAATGTTGTAGATACGTAAATTTTTTATATAAATTCCTAAATATCATTAGTTTATGACAATGCAAGATAAAATCAACGAGTTGCTCGCCCTGCGCGAGAAGGCTCGTTTGGGCGGCGGTCAGGACAGAATCGAGAAGCAACATGCCAAAGGCAAGTATTCTGCCCGTGAACGCATCCTGATGTTCCTCGACGAAGGCAGCTTCGAGGAGTTCGATATGTTTGTGCAACACCGTTGCCAGAACTTCGGTCTGGAGAAGGAAAAATACCTCTCCGATGGTGTCGTCACCGGTTACGGTACCGTCAACGGCCGTCTGGTCTATGTGTTCTCACAGGATTTCACCGTGTTCGGCGGCTCGCTGTCCGAAACTTTCGCTTTGAAGATCTGCAAGGTGATGGACCAGGCCATGAAGGTGGGTGCGCCCGTCATCGGTTTCAACGATTCCGGCGGGGCCCGTATCCAGGAGGGCGTGAACAGCTTGGCCGGCTATGCCGAGATTTTCCAGCGTAACATCCTGGCTTCCGGTGTGATCCCGCAGATTTCCGCCATTTTCGGCCCCTGCGCCGGCGGTGCGGTCTATTCTCCCGCCCTTACCGACTTCATCATGATGACCAAGAACACGAGCTACATGTTCGTGACGGGTCCCAAGGTGGTGAAAACGGTGACCAACGAGGACGTGACCACCGAAGACCTTGGCGGCGCCACGGTGCACTCCAAGAAGTCCGGTGTGGCCCATTTCGCCGTCGAGAACGAGGAGGAGGGTATCGCCATGCTGCGCGAGCTCATCAGCTATATCCCGTCTAACAACATGGAGGAACCGCCTTTCGAGCCGACGGAGGATCCGATCAACCGTCTGGAAGACAGCCTCAACTCCATTATCCCCGACAATCCGAACACACCTTACGATGTGAAGGATGTGATCAACGGCATTGTCGATGATGGCAAGTTCTTGGAAATCCAGCCGTTGTATGCTCCCAATATTGTCATCGGCTTCGCCCGTTTCAACGGAATGTCGGTGGGTATTGTGGCCAACCAGCCCAAATATCTGGCCGGTGTGCTCGATATCAACGCTTCCCGCAAGGGTGCCCGTTTCGTGCGTTTCTGCGACGCTTTCAACATCCCCATCGTGACGTTGGTGGATGTGCCCGGCTTCCTGCCCGGCACGGGCCAAGAGTACGGCGGCATTATCCTGCACGGCGCCAAGCTGCTCTATGCCTACGGCGAATGTACGGTGCCCAAAGTCACCATCACCCTGCGCAAGAACTACGGTGGTGCTTATTGCGTGATGAGCTCCAAGCATCTGCGTGGCGACATCAACTACGCATGGCCCACGGCTGAGATCGCCGTCATGGGTGGCAGCGGTGCTGCTGAAATCCTCTACGGTTCCCAGATGAAGAAAATCGAGGATCCGGCAGAGAAGGCCGCTTTCCTCAACGAGAAGGTGGAGGATTACCGCAACAAGTTCTCCAATCCGTACGTGGCCGCCCAGTACGGCTACATGGATGATGTGATTGAGCCGCGCAACACCCGTTTCCGCGTGATCCGCGCCCTCGAATCCCTCAAGAACAAACGCCTGGAGAATCCTGCTAAAAAACACGATAACCTGCCGTTGTAACATTTTATCCGTAGAGACGATGTGCACATCGCCTCTACAAAAAAACAATTATTGAAGAATTTATGAAATCATTTACCAAATATCTGGTCTTGTTGGCCGCCATGCTCATCACCGGCGCCTCGTTCGGGCAGTCGGTGCGCGACTTGCGCTTCAACGAGATTCTGATTAAGAATACAGACAACTTTGACGATGAATACGGTCGTCATGTGCCTTGGGTTGAGATTTTCAATACGGCCTACAACACGGTTAACCTCGCCGGCTGTTATCTGACGGACGACACCACAGGTTTTGCCGATGGCAAGAAGAAAGGCGGCGTGGAGCCGGAGCATTGGTATCGTATCCCGAAAACGGACATCAATACCAATATGGCCCAAAGAACGTATATAGTGTTCTATCTGGATGCCGAGCCGCTGTATGGTACCTTCCATGTGAATTTCGACCCTCGTACTTCCAAAACCAATTATATCGCCCTTATTTCTGCTGACGGGAAGGATTTGATTGACATGATGTATTACCCGAAGGAGGAACTGATGGACACGACGGTTTCTTACGGATTGTTGGAGGATGGTATTACCGGCAATGCTGGATTTCTCAACCAATTCACGCCGGGTTCTTCCAACGTCACCACTACCAAGGTCTCCAAGCAGGAGCGTCTGAAACGCGACGATCCCTACGGCATTGGTTTGGCTATCATCTCCATGTCGGTGGTCTTCACGGCCCTGATTCTCATCTTCGCGATGCTGAAGCTGTTCGGCTGGAGTTCCAAGAAGCTGGCTCAGAAGAATGCCAAGAAGACGGAAACCCCGGCGGTGTCCAACGTGGTGGATGTGAAAGATGGTAAGCCAGAGGATGAAGAACAGCTCACCGGCGAGGAGGCTGCTGCGATTGCCGCCGCTTTGCACCTGCATTTCAACAGCATGCATGATGAGGAGAGCGAGGTCATCACCATCAATATGCCGTCCAAGCATTATTCCCCGTGGGCGCAGAAGGAACTCACTATGAAGAGAACTCCGATAAAAAGAAAATAACTTAAAAAAGATTTTGAAGTATGAAAAATTATAAATTTACGATCAACGGTAACAAATATTCCGTCGAAGTTGGTGATATTGAAAATAATAGCGTCAATGTAGAGGTCAACGGAACCCCTTATACGGTGGAACTGGAGACGGAGGTGAAGGCTCCCGTGAAGGTGAAGCCCGTGGTGATGGTGAACGCCGGTGCCCAGAAGTCGGCGCCTGCCGCCGCCCCGGCCAATGTGAAGAGTGCTCCCGCCGCTGCCACCGCCGCCGGTGCCACCCTCAAGTCGCCGCTGCCCGGCACCATCCTGGATGTCTTCTGCAAGGAAGGCGACAGCGTGAAGGCCGGCCAACGCCTCTTCCTCCTCGAGGCCATGAAGATGGAGAACAACATCGATGCCGAGAAGGATGGCGTGATCAAGGAAGTCAGGGTTCACCGCAGCGACTCCGTGATGGAGGGCGATGTGCTCGTCGTTTTTGAATAATCCAACGTTTAACAACAAGTTTCATCATTAAATTGCTACAAAGAAATGTTTGATTTTTTTAAAGAGGGTCTCATCCAGTTCTTCGGCTATTCCGGTTTCGGAAACTGCACGTGGGGCCATATCATCATGATTTGTATCGGCTTGTTCTTTATCGCGTTGGGTGTGATCAAAGAATTTGAGCCGATGTTGCTCGTGCCCATCGGATTCGGCATGATTGTCGGTAACATCCCGTTCACCGACGGTCTGCAGATCGGTGTGTATGAGAACGGCGCCGTGCTGAACTATCTGTACTTCGGCGTCATCAAGGGCTTCTATCCGCCATTGATATTCCTCGGTATCGGGGCCATGACGGACTTTTCGGCCCTGATATCGAATCCCAAGTTGATTTTGGTAGGCGCGGCTGCGCAGTTCGGCATCTTTGCCGCCTACGCCACGGCATTGTGGCTGGGCTTCACGCCTATGGAGGCCGGTGCTATTGGCATCATCGGTGGCGCTGACGGTCCTACCGCCATCTTCTTGTCCTCCAAATTGGCTCCGAGTTTGATGGGTGCCATCGCCGTGTCGGCATACTCCTACATGGCTTTGGTGCCGGTAATCCAACCGCCCATCATGCGCCTGTTCACCAACGAGAAGGAGCGCCTTATCCGTATGCGTCCGCCGAGAGCCGTCACGCATCGCGAGAAAGTGCTCTTCCCGCTGTTCTGTATCCTGCTCACCGCGTTCCTCGTGCCGTCGGGTATCCCCTTGTTGGGTATGCTGTTCTTCGGTAACTTGTTGAAAGAGTGTGGCGTGACCAAACGTCTGGCCAACACGGCCTCCGGTCCGCTGATCGACATCGTGACTATCCTCATCGGTCTCACGGTCGGTGCTTCCACGCAGGCTACGAACTTCCTCACGCCGAAGTCCATCCTGATCTTCGTGTTGGGTGCCTTCTCCTTCGTGGTGGCAACGGCTACGGGTGTGCTTTTCGTTAAATTCCTGAATCTCTTCTTGAAAGAGGGCAACAAGATCAACCCGCTTATCGGTAACGCCGGTGTTTCCGCCGTGCCTGATGCCGCCCGCGTGTCCTACGTGGAGGGTATGAAGTACGACAAGACCAACTACCTGCTGATGCACGCCATGGGTCCCAACGTGGCCGGTGTGATCGGTAGCGCCGTCGCCGCTGGTATCCTGTTGAGCTTCTTGTACTAAGATTTCTGCACGGAGATTATCCGTTTATATGTATAAAAAAGCCTCCCGTTCTCAATGAACGGGAGGCTTTTTTTAATTCCTTTTGTGCGGATGGGGGGACTCGAACCCCCACGGCTTTCGCCACCAGATCCTAAGTCTGGCGCGGCTACCATTACGCCACATCCGCTCGTTTTTTTGAGGGCGCAAAAGTACAAAAAAAAGTTCAACAGAAGCACTTGACGATGATACCCTGCCCGTAAATTTTGTAACGTTGCCCGGTGAACTAAATTCGGCTTGGTGCTGCTCCACAGGTTGGTTGTAACAGGTCGTTGTTTGTTTTGAATATTGCAAAAAAAAACGCCGGCAGTCCATCGGACCGCCAGCGTTCGTTGGTACATACCATATTATTATAAGGTGTGGTACGGTTTGAGGATGCCCTTGCCGATTTCCACAGCCTCCTCGTTCTTGGGAATGAGGTGGTGGTGGCGTTCGGGAAGTGACTTCTCCAAGCCTTTGTGCAGCATTTCCGGGGTGACGAGCGGCTTCACGGCAAGGAATCCGCCCAGCACGATCATGTTGAACAGCTTGGCGATACCCAGCTCGTTGGCCTTGTCGGCGGCGGCCACCTGATAGATGTTGATGTCTTTGCGGGTGGGGTGGTTGGTGATGCCGTTGGGGTCGTAAATCAACAGACCGCCGGGCTTCACGGCCGACTCGAACTTGTCCATGGACTGCTGGTTGAGGATGATGGCGGTGTCGAACTGGTTGAGGTACGGGGAGCAGATGCGCTCGTCGCTGAGGATGACGGTGACGTTGGACGTGCCGCCACGCATTTCCGGACCGTAGGAAGGAAGCCAGCTGACCTCTTTGTCTTGCATAATGCCGGCGTAAGCCAGGATCTTACCCATGGAGAGCACACCTTGACCGCCGAAGCCTGCTATGATTATTTCTTCTGTCATTTCTTTGTGATTTTAAGGTTATTATTTTTTTCTCAATGAGAAGATGGTCTCATTGGGTTGGTCGAAGGTGCCCACGCGCTCGATGAATTTGGGATCGAACTTGCCGTCCACTTTCATGTCGCCCAGCGGGAAGAACTTGAGGGTGTTCTCCTCCATCCATTTGTTGGCTTGCACGGGAGTCATCTTCCAGCCGGAGTTGCAGTTGGAGGTCACTTCCACGAAGGAGACGCCTTTTTTGAGCTTCTGGTTTTCGAAGGCCATGCGGATGGCTTTCTTGCACTTGCGTGCGAGGGCGGGTGTATAGACAGCCTGGCGGGTTACATAGTAGGTGCCGGGCAGCTGGGCCAGCATCTCGGTGAGGCGCATGGTGTGTCCCATGATTTCCGGGTCACGGCCGTAGGGGCAGGTCACGGTTTCCATACCTTCAAGGGTGGTGGGAGCCATCTGGCCGCCGGTCATGCCGTAGATACCGTTGTTGATGAAGATCATGGTGATGTTCTCGCCACGGTTGCAGGCGTGCATCACTTCGGCGCAGCCGATGGAGGCCAGGTCGCCGTCGCCTTGGTAGGAGAACACGAACGTCTCGGGACGGAGGCGCTTGATGGCCGATGCGCACGCGGGGGCGCGGCCGTGGGCGGCCTCCACGAAATCGACGTCAAAATAGTTGTAGGCCAAGACGGAGCAGCCGACCGGGGAGATACCGATGACGTTGTCCTGGATGCCCATCTCTTCGATCACCTCGGCGATGATTCTGTGAACCACACCGTGACCGCAGCCGGGGCAGTAGTGCATCGTTGCATCCGTGAGAACCGGAGTGCGTTTGTACACCAAGTTTTCGGGTTTGATTATATCTTCTCTTGTCATAATTTCAAGTGCTTAAATTATTTAATTATATTTTTCAAGGCTTCTACGATCTCGACAGGGGTCGGGATGACGCCACCGTAACGGCCGAAGTGCTCAACGGGCACGTTGCAGCCCACTGCCAGTTTCACGTCCTCGATCATCTGGCCGGCGTTCATTTCCACGCTGAGGATCTTCTTCATGCGTCCGCCGATTTCGGCCACGGCCTTGGTCGGGAACGGCCACAGGGTGATGGGGCGCACCAAACCGACCTTGATGCCTTCGGCGCGAGCCAGTTCGATGGATTTCATGCAGATACGGGCGGCGGAGCCGTAAGCCACGAACAGGTATTCAGCGTCGTCGCACTGGATAGCCTCGTAGCGGGCGTCTTCTTCCTCGCATTTGCGGTATTTGGCCTGGATGCGGTCGTTGATGGCTTCCTGTTTCAGAGCCTCGAGCTCAAGAGAAGTCACGATGCGGTGCTTGCCGGTGGAGCGGTGTCCGGTGGCAGCCCACGGGCAGGTCTTTTCAATATATTCGTCGGTCCAGCGCGGCTTGTAGTCGTCCACCATCACTTTCTCCATAACCTGGCCGATAACGCCGTCGGAGAGGATGGCGACCGGGTTGCGGTATTTGAAGGCGAGGTCGAAGCCCAGTTCCACGAAGTCGTACATCTCCTGCACGGAGGCGGGGGCGAGCGTGATCAGGCGGTAATCGCCATGGCCGCCACCCTTGGTGGTCTGGAAGTAGTCGGACTGGGAGGGTTGGATGGTACCGAGGCCTGGGCCGCCGCGCACCACGTTGACGCACAGGGCGGGCAGTTCGGCGCCGGCGATATAGGAGAGGCCCTCCTGCATCAGCGAGAAGCCGGGGGAGGAGGATGAGGTCATGACGCGCTTGCCCGTGGAGGCGCCGGCGTAAACCATGTTGATGGATGCCAATTCGCTTTCGGCTTGCAGCACAACCATGCCGGTTGTCAGATATGGTCTTTCGGCCATGAGGTGTTCGAGCACTTCGCTCTGCGGCGTGATGGGATATCCGAAATATCCGTCGCAGCCACAGCGGATGGCAGCCTCGGCAATGGCCTGATTACCCTTCATTAATTTTAATTCTTTTGCCATTTTGAAAGATGTTTAGTTGTTAATTGTTGTTTTGATTCTGAATGAAAGAGGCCGGGCTTATTCCTTCGCACGATAGACCTCGATGACGCCGTCCGGGCAGATGACCGCGCAGCTGGCGCAGCCGATGCAACCGTCCTCGTTCGTCATTTCCAGGTAGTTGTACCCTTTTGCGTTTACGTGTTTGGAAAGACCGATGCACTGGTTGGGGCAGCCCGTGATGCAGACGCCGCAGCCCTTGCACTTTTCCGTGTCGATGATTAAAGCTCCTTTAAATGCCATAATTCCGATAATTTAAAAAAAGTTATTAAATTGGGTTATTAGTTGTTGTCCATACCTTTCTGTAAGGGGTTGCAAATGTACACAAAATTCCCGACATATTTCAAGCGGATAAAAATATTTTAAAAAACCGCAGGATTGCAATTGAATCCTGCGGTTTTACTTGGCAAAGAGGTGTTACCGGTTTGTGTGGTGTTGGATTAATGATCGGCTCATTCCTTTTCCTTTATGCAGCGCACACTGTATCCGAGGCCAGAACGCGTCTCGGTGTCAACCACATCATCACAGGTGAATGAGATAACGTGCGCCGAAGTGGCAACATGGCTGCCCACTGGTGTGGTTGACCAGTAGTAGGCATTACCCCTCAGGTTTAAATACCTTGGAATGGAACCGTCGTAGTATCCACCCGGTAGTGAGGTGAAGCCGGTGGTGTTACTGCCACCACCATCCAACCAATACAGATTCGATTTGAGCGCATTCGCACCGTGAGCGTTCAGGTTCGCGTATTGTTCCGCCGTGGGCACATACCAACCCGCCGGACAGATACCTTGTACATGTCCGTATGCGTTGATTGCCGTGTCTTTCACAGTGGAAGGCCAGTCATAGAGACGTCCGTATATAGCTACATTCTCCGCTGTGTTCGGGTACTCGGGAGCGGTGTAGTTGTACACGCCGGGAATGCTGTCACCAGTACTGTAAACCAACGATTCGAGGTTGCGTTGAGTCCAACATTCACAGTCTATACGCACACTGTGATACACATTGCCTTCATAATCCACAGCGTCAGGGCAGTCTGGATATTTCACCGTAACATCTTGTGTGCAGGTGGCCATCACATTGTTGCAGGTATCCTTGAGAGTCCAGGTAATCACGTGTGTGCCTGCTCCCAAGGGACCGGTGATGGAGCTTGTTACCGTGTAACTGCCAGGGGTCATGCCTGGGCCGACGACAGGTGTACTCACAGGTGTGTAGGCGGTATCACATGCACCTAAGGACAGTGTCACCTCCTCGGACGTTCCACAAGAGAAGTCGGTGAACGGAGTTACGGTCAGTGTGCCATCCACATAGGTGATATTATACTGGTCTGTCACATCCGTTATACCATCTTTCAGGATTACCGCATTATTAATGGTATGGGCAGAGCTTCCCACACAGGTTTGACTGCCACCATGTGTTATGGAAATGATGGTGTCAGTACTTGAAATACTGCCCCCGGATATCACATAACGCATATTGGTCAGACTTGTACCGTCATACACTTTTGTGGAGTCGGCGGCAGTAATGGTTACCGCGTGCGGCTGTATGCTGAGTTTCAGGGAGATTGTTTGATTGTAATTACTAATTCCTTTTGATGTGGCAAACGGAGTGGTGATGGAGACAGTGCCTGAAATCGGACCTCTTGACCGGGTGCTGGTAGAATTAAAGGTATAGGTTCCCATCAGGTAGTCGGAGGTAATCATCTCACCGGCTGTCAGCATGTCGAACGGCACCAAGCCCGTTACTGTCAGATTTGGATTCGTGTAATCGATAATAAATGGTGTGCCGTCGTATTCTTTTTCTACATCAATGGAGATGCTAAGAGTGGCGGGTGTGATCATGAGTGTGTCGTATTTTACTGTGACGCAGTAGTCGGAAGCAACTTCACCCGTTGCCAAATGATAGTTGAAACTGTTTTCAATGGTATCCACGTTGGTGATGCCATTGAAGCCATCGTAGGTGGACTCTTTGCCTGCAATCCATCCACTGCCGCCAACCGTTACGGTCTCGTTGCGCAGTTCAGTGCCGTCAAACACCTTGGAACCGGAGCCGCTGGTAAGGGTGATGTTACGGCAGGTGATTTTGAGACCATATTCGCAATAGGCGGTGTCGTAGCCTATGTGCGAGCCTCTTACTTTCACGGAGAGATGTCCGTCATCCACATGGGTGATGCTCGGTGCGGTCTCGCCCCATGAGACGCCTCCGTCGGTACTGTACTCAATCTTGATAATATCAGATGTGTTGGCACCCGTGGCGGTGGCTACAGGTTGCAGTTGCAAGCCGTCGTAGATCTTGGTGGTGTCTGCACCGGAGGGACATGTGAGCATGATGGATCCGTCGTTCACCGTCAGGCGCAGGGTTACAATGGAATCGCATCCGAGTGCCGTTGTGCGGTGGAATGTGAAGGTGTGGAGTCCGCTAGTGGTCTCTGTGCCAAATATCGTATCGCGCCAAGTGTAAGGCAAATCGCTTCGGTTAATTGTCTCGGAGAAGGTCTGGCTGTAGGACGAGTTGACGGTGAGGTTGAGCGTGACGACGGAGTCGCAGCCGGAGGCGTTGGCCAGCGTGTCGTAGTAAGTGCCCGACGACAGGTAGGTTCTGCCGTGCCATACAAGGCTGTCGCAAACCGCGAGGGTCTCCGTGCCGTAGGAGGTGTGTCCCTTGACGGTGAGGTTGAGCGTGACGACGGAGTCGCAGCCGGAGGCGTTGGCCAGCGTGTCGTAGTAAGTGCCCGACGACAGGTAGGTTCTGCCGTGCCATACAAGGCTGTCGCAAACCGC
>JAFZKY010000040.1 GCA_017551725.1 Bacteroidales bacterium | reverse complement strand
GGCACGCGCCGTCTTTTCTAGAGGGTGTCATCCCTGGTTACAAGGCTGCATTCCCAACAACCAGAAATTCGCAGAATGAGGCGTCTGTTTCTCCGAAATTGCGCTTTCAAAATTAACTATTAAATGTTAAACTATTCAAACTTATTTGTATTTATTTGATAATCAGGGATGAAAATTTCTCATAAAACCATTGAATAATGCGATTTTTGAATATATTTTTGCGCTGATAAATTAATATAAATTTAACACTTAAAGCAATGACTAATATTATTGATGTAGAAAGCAAGATTATCACCCTGCGGGAGCAGCAGGTGATATTGGATGCCGATGTGGCGGAACTGTATGGAGTGCAAACTAAAGAAATCAACCAAGCAGTGAAGAATAATCCGGATAAATTTCCTGATGGATACATCTGGGAGATTACGGATGTTGAAAAACAAGAACTGGTCAAAAATTTTGACCGGTTCAATAGACAGAAACATTCCTCGGTCACGCCCCGAGCCTTCACCGAGAAAGGCCTCTACATGCTGGCCACGATATTGAAGAGTCCGAAGGCGGTGGAGACGACCATCGCGATTGTGGAGGCCTACGCGAAGCTGAAGGAACTGTCGCGGGTGATGGTGGCGCTGCCGCAGGTGGAGGAGAGCGAAGCGGGCAAGCAGGAACAGAACCGGTTGCTGCACCGGGGCGGCCAGCTCATCGATGACATTCTTACGGATCTTCTGCCCGGGCAAAGCCGTGAGACCTCTTTCGAGTTAAACCTCGCGATGTTCAAGTTTCGACATTCCGTGAAGCGGGAGAATGACGCCGAGGTCCGGGAACTGCGAGAGGAGATTGCGCGGCTGAAACAGCGATTGGGCGACTGATACTGCCCCGCTCCGCGCGTACATACGCACGCGCCAAAACGTCCCTCAAAAAGCCTAAAAAATAGTCCTCGTGGCCCTTGATAATCCGACAAAGATTTTGTACTTTCGCTGCCGATTCGAAGAGGGGGTTCCCTTTTTGTGTGTATTTGATTTATAACAAGATAAAAACGCTTTGTCATGGCTAAGAGAATAAAACTTTGCTTGGTTTATCGTGATATGTGGCAGTCGTCCGGCAAATACCAGCCCCGGGTGGACCAGCTGAAGGAGATTGCGCCGGTGATTGTCAAGATGGGCTGTTTCGACCGTGTGGAGACCAACGGCGGCGCCTTCGAGCAGGTGAACTTGCTCTACGGCGAGAATCCCAACAAGGCCGTCCGCGAGTGGACGAAACCCCTGCGGGAGGCTGGCATCCAGACGCAGATGCTGGAACGCGGCTTGAACGGGTTGCGCTTGTTTCCCGTGCCCGCCGACGTGCGCCGGCTGATGTTCAAGGTCAAGAAGGCTCAGGGTGTGGATGTGGTCCGCTCGTTCTGCGGCCTCAACGACTACCGGAATCTGGAACTCTCCATCAAATATGCCAACGAGTTCGGCCTTATCTCGCAGGCGGCGTTGAGTATCACCTACTCGCCGGTCCATACCATTGAGCATTATATGGAGATTGTGGACAAATACGTGGAGTATGGCGCCAAGGAGATTGGTCTGAAAGACATGGCCGGCATCGGCCGTCCGGCCACGCTGGGCAAGCTGGTGAAGTGCATCAAGGACAAGTACCCGCAGATCGTGATCCAATACCACGGCCATACAGGTCCGGGCTTGTCGATGGCTTCCGTGCTCGAAGTGTGCAAGAACGGGGCCGACATCATCGATGTGGCCATGGAGCCGCTCTCCTGGGGTATGGTGCATCCTGACGTGATCGCCGTGCGGGCCATGCTGCTGGACGCCGGCTTCGAGGTGGCCGACATCGACATGAACGCCTACATGGAGGCTCGTGCCCTCACGCAGAAGTTCATGGATGATTTTCTTGGCTATTTCATCGAACCGAAAAATAAAATCTGCACCTCGCTGCTCTTGGGTTGTGGACTTCCCGGCGGCATGATGGGCTCCATGATGGCCGATCTGAAAGGCTTGCAGGATGCCATCAACATGGCCTTGCGCAACCATGGCCAGCGTGAGCTCACCCAGGACGAACTGCTGGTGAAGCTCTTCGATGAGGTGCAATATGTGTGGCCCAAGGTCGGCACGCCCGGCCTGGTGACGCCGTTCAGCCAATATGTCAAAAATATCGCGTTGATGAATATCCTGGCCGAGGCGCAGGGCAAGCCGCGCTACTCGAGCATGGACAAGAACATGTGGGATATGATCCTCGGTCGCTGCGGCCGCCTGCCTGGCCCGCTGGCCCCGGAAATCGTGGAGCTGGCCAAGGAGAAAGGCTACGAGTTCTTCACGGGTGTGCCGCAGGACAACTACCCGGACGAGCTGCCGAAGTATCGCGCCATGATGGAAGAACGCGGTTGGGATGTGGGCGAAGACGAGGAGGAACTCTTCGAACTGGCTATGCACGAACGCCAATATATTGATTACAAAGAGGGTAGGGCGAAGATGAACTTCGAGCGTTCCTTAGAGGAGGCCAAAAAGAAGGCTGCGGCGCAGCGCAAGACGAAATCGCCCGAGGAGTTTAAGCAGGCGATGATGGAAATGGTTTTGGAGAAGAACCCGCAGGCGGTGGCCGTCGTGGCACCGGTTTCCGGACAACTGCTCTGGGAGTTGGCCGTGGGCGAAAAGTCTATGGAGAAACCCGTCGGCACCCAATACAAGGCTCAGGATATCCTCTGCTTCATCCAGACGTACTATGGTCAGGAGGAGGTGCGTGTGCCGATGGACGGCCAACTGCTCATGGCCATGGCCCATCAGGGCGACAAAGTGCAGAAGGGTGACATTATCGCGTTCCTAAAATAAGGTGTGATGGAGTTCTCGCGCCCCTTGCTCGCCGACAAGCCTGTCATTGTGCAGCTGATCATCCTCCTGCTCTTTTGTGTGGCGGGAGCCATCGTGTTCAGCGCAATGGGGATGTTGGTGTCGTACGCGATTTTCCATACGTTTGACCCGTATAGCGCCGGCGATCCGGCCGCGCACATCCGCATCACGCAGGCTTTCTCCTCGGTGGGCACCTTCCTGGCGCCCGCGTTGTTGTTTGCATATTGCCAGGACTGTCAATGGTTTCATTACAACCGTGCCGACCGGCGGCCCTACAGTTTGCTTGTCAATGTGACGCTGGTGCTCTCCATCGTGATTCTGCCCATCGTGGCCATCCTGAACCAGTGGAACCAGGCGCTTACCCTGCCCGACAGTCTGAGCGGTCTTGAAACCATCATGAAGGAGTTGGAGACGAAATCCGAAGACATCCTGCAATTGCTGACCTTCAACCATACGTACGGCACGCTGGCTGTCAACCTGTTGGTGCTGGCGCTGCTGCCCGCTATATGTGAGGAGTTCCTGTTTCAGGGCACGATACAGGCCTTTATTATGGAAAAAAGTCGTAAACCGCATTTGGCTATATGGCTTACGGCATTCATATTCAGTACGATACATTTTCAGTTCTACGGATTCGTACCCCGCTTCTTTTTAGGGGCCTATCTCGGTTACTTGTTCTATTGGAGCCGTTCGCTGTGGCTGCCCATCTTGGCTCATTTTCTGCACAATGCGCTCTCCATCTTGGTGGATTTCACGCTTGCGGGCCGCGGCATCCTGACCGATGAGATGGAATTCACACAGATCAAGGGTTCGATGCCGTTGCTGATTTCCTGTGCGGTGGTGACCTTCGTGAGCCTTGCCTTCATGTGGCGTACTCAGAAAGATTTGTATTCTGAAAAATAAATTCTTTGTATTTAAAATTTTATGCTATTTTTGCACCCGAATTTATAACATTAATAAAATTACAGTTATGACAAAAATTATTACCGTTTTTATGGTATTGGCTATCAGTTTGGGCAGCTGTTTCCAACGTAACCACAACACCGATTACGAAGGCAAATACAGAGGTGAGTTCACGATGAGTGGTACGCAGATTGCCACTGGCGACCTGGAATATTTCTCCAATCCGCTGGATGAGAATGGCATCATGTTGTATGTGCTTCCTATGGACAATGTTTCCAATGGGCATTTTGAGGCCACCTGTGAGGATTTCGACCTCGTGGCCAGCATCCTGCTCGACCGCATCGGGGAAAATCCCTATGTGACGGATGGCATGATGCAAGTGAAAACCGTGGATATCACATCTGATTTCACGAACACTTCCGTGAACACCACGTTCTATTTTCACATTGACACAGCTGTGGTGGACACGGTTCCCGATTGGCAGATTGAATTCTCCGGTGTTAAAGTAGCTGCTACGGACACTACAAATGCTAAAAGCATGATTTCGTATAGATAACGACGAAATTGTGTTTTGTTTAGAAGACAAAAAAAACCGCTCGATCGAGCGGTTTTTTTTTTGCTTTGAGTTAGAGACGATTATTCGCCGCCTTCCACATTGTCGGCAATTTTCGCAGAATCGAAAGAACCATCTTCGTTCAAGTAGAATTTGGTGTCTTCCAACAGAACGTTGTCACTCTTTCTGTAAAGTTTGTAGTTGAAATAATCATCGGCACCCATGTGGGCCTTGATTTCGCTGCCATGCAACAGGATGCCGGCTACGGATTCGAGGTATTTGGTTTTGGCCTTTACATCGGTGTAGCCTTCGTCATTGCCCGTGAAGGTGTAATCACCGTTCCAGAACACATTGATGGTGCCCAAAATGGCCTTGATGCTGATAACGCTCTCGGTGTTGTCAGCTTGGGAATAGTTGACCGTGGTGTAATAGGTGTGTTGGTCTCTGTGGCAGCTGGAGAAAACCATAGCACAGCAAACAATTGCTAATAAAGCGAGTTTTTTCATTTTTTAATGTTTTTGATTAATAATAGGGTTAAAATGTTTCTTTCTATTTTAAAACGCCAAGTTCCTTGCCTATTTTGGTGAAGGCGGCGATGCACTTGTCGAGGTGCTCTGGTTCGTGGGCGGCGGAAATCTGTACGCGGATACGGGCCTGATCTTTCGGAACCACAGGATAGTAGAAGCCGGTGACGTAGATGCCTTCCTCCTGCAGTTTGGCGGCCATCACCTGTGACAGTTTGGCGTCATACAGCATCACGGCGCAGATGGCGGACTCGGTCGGTTTGATGTCGAAGCCGGCGGCTTTCATCTTGGCCACGAAGTATTCGGTGTTGCTGTGCAGCTTGTCTTGCAGCTCGTTGGTCTCCGACATGATATCGACCATCTTGCAGCCGGCGGCGGCGACCATCGGCGGGATGGAGTTGGAGAACAGGTACGGGCGGGAGCGTTGGCGCAGCATGTCGATGATTTCCTTCTTGCCGGTGGTGAAACCGCCGATGGCGCCGCCGAATGCCTTGCCCAGCGTGCCGGTGAGGATTTCGATTTTGCCGCGGAGGTTGTAGCGCTCGGTCACGCCGCGTCCGGTCTGTCCGACCACACCTGCGGAGTGGCTCTCGTCCACCATGACCATGGCATCGTATTTCTGGGCCAGCTCATAGATTTTGTCCAGTGGGCACACATTGCCGTCCATGGAGAACACACCGTCGGTGACGATGATGCGGAAGCGTTGAGCTTGTGCAGCTTTGAGTTGTTCCTCGAGGTCAGCCATGTCAGCGTTTTTATAGCGGTAGCGCACGGCCTTGCAGAGGCGCACGCCGTCGATGATGGAGGCGTGGTTGAGGGCGTCGGAGATGATGGCGTCCTGATCGGTGAGCAGGGGCTCGAAGACACCGCCGTTGGCGTCGAAGCAGGCAGCATAGAGGATGGTGTCC
>JAFZKY010000039.1 GCA_017551725.1 Bacteroidales bacterium | reverse complement strand
TTTCACCACCGCAGTGGCGATGGCACTCGAAAAGGAATTGGGCATACCCTACGATTTCTGGATGCGCCTGCAGTACGGCTACGAACACGACTGTCTTGTCATTGCCCAGCGCGAGGTGGAAGAACAGCAGCGCACCCGACGCGAACCATCCCTTTTGAACAAGGTAGCGTCAATTCTTTAATAAATGCTTACAATTATTTGAAAATGCTGTTGAAGAGACGCACGGCCGTGCGTCTCTTCAAACCTGTTACTGTTTCTCAATCCGCACCTTCACCTTCACACCATCCATCTCCATCTCCACACCGTTCTCCACCTTGTCGGCGATGGTCAGGGAGGTGCAGAGGGTTTCGTTGCAGATGTGCTGCTCGAAGGCTTTCAGTGCGGGCGTGATCACCTCGTGGTTCTCCACAGTGATGGCGATCTTGTCCAGCACCTCGAAGTTGTTCTCCTTGCGGTAGGTCTGCACCAACTTCACGAACTCGCGGGCGTAACCCTCGTTCTTCAGCTCGTCGGTCACCTCGATGTCCAAAGCGACGGTCAGCGCATCGAAGTTTGCCACCACCCAACCGGGGATGTCCTGAGCTTGGATCTCCACGTCATCGACGGTAATCTCCACAGGCTGACCTTCGATTTCGAACTTCATGACGCCCTCTTTCTCCAACTGCGCGATTTCGGCCTGCGAGAAACCGGTGATCTTGGCGGCCACTTGCTTCATGATCTTGCCGTACTTCGGTCCTAACTTCTTGAAATCGGGTTTGATACGTTTTACGAACACACCGTCTTCATTGCTGACGAATACCAGCTCCTTCACGTTGACTTCGTGCAGAATCAGATCCTGCACCAACGAAATCTGCTGTTTGAAATGCTCGTCCAACACGGGAATCATGATCTTGGCCAGCGGCTGACGAACCTTCAGGTTGGTCTTTTTTCTCAACGAAAGCACCATGGAGGAGATTTGCTGTGCGAGCTGCATGCGCTCTTCCAACTCCTTGTCAATCAGTTTTTCATGCACCTCGGGATAATTAGCCAAGTGGACAGATTCGAACGGTTCTTTGCCAGTGATGGTGTTGAGGTCTTGGTAGAGCTTGTCCATGAAGAACGGCGCGATCGGCGATGCAATCTTGGCAATGGTCTCCATGCAGGTGTAGAGCGTCTGATAAGCGGAAATCTTGTCCTCGCTGTATTCGCCTTTCCAGAAACGGCGGCGACAGAGACGCACATACCAGTTGCTGAGGTAAGCATCCACAAAGTCCTGAATTTCACGGCCTACCTTGGTCGGCTCGTAGTCGGCATAGTTTTCCTGACAATGTTTCACCAACGTGTTCAGTTCGGAAAGAATCCAGCGATCGATTTCGGGTCTTTTCTCGAACGGAATCTCCGCCTCTTTGTACGTGAATCCGTCGATGTTGGCGTACATGGCGAAGAAGTTGTAGGTGTTGTACAGCGTGCCGAAGAACTTGCGCTGCACCTCGCCGATGCCTGCCTCGTCGAACTTGAGGTTGTCCCACGGAGAGGCGTTGGTAATCATGTACCAGCGTGTTGCGTCGGGACCGTATTTGTGAATGATCTCGAACGGATCCACGGCGTTGCCCAAACGTTTGGACATCTTGTTGCCGTTCTTGTCGAGCACCAAACCATTGGAAATCACGGACTTGAAAGCTACGCTGTCGAACAGCATGGTGGCGATGGCGTGCAACGTGAAGAACCAACCGCGGGTCTGATCAACGCCCTCCGCGATGAAGTCGGCGGGGAAGTTGGTCTTGAAGAACTCCTTGTTCTCGAACGGGTAGTGCAGCTGGCTATACGGCATGGAACCGGAATCGAACCACACGTCGATGAGGTCGCTCTCGCGGTACATCTTCTGACCGCTCGGGGAGACTAACACGATGGTATCCACGTAAGGTTTATGCAAATCGATGTTGTTGTCGTAGTTTTCCTGCGACATATCATTGATTTTGAAGTTCTTATACGGATTCTCCGTCATAAAACCGGCCTTGATAGACTTGTCGATTTCGGCCATCAACTGTTCGATGGAGCCGATGCAAATTTGCTCTTTCTTGTCCTCGGTGGTCCAGATGGGAAGCGGCACGCCCCAGAAACGGGAGCGGGAGAGGTTCCAATCGACCAGGTTTTCGAGCCAGTTGCCGAAACGGCCGGAACCGGTAGCGGCGGGTTTCCACTTGATGGTCTTGTTCAGCTCCATCATGCGCTCTCTGTACGCGGTCGTCTTGATGAACCAAGAATCGAGCGGATAGTAAAGCACGGGCTTGTCAGTGCGCCAGCAGTGCGGGTAGTTGTGGGTGTGCTTCTCGCTCTTGAAAAGCTTGCCCTGCTCCTTCAGCATCACGACAATATCCACATCCAATGATTTGTCCTTTTCCGTCTTGGTCGGGTCGTATGCGTTCTTCACAAACTGACCGGCGTAGGGACGGTAAGCCTCCACGTCCATGCAGTTCTTGACAAATTCGGGATCGAGGTCCTCGATGAGGTAGAACTTACCTGTACGATCGACCATAGGTTGGCGGATGCCGTCCTTATCAATCATCACGAGCGGCGGGATGCCAGCGGCGGCGGCCACGCGCTTATCGTCGGCACCGAAGGTCGGCGCGATGTGGACGATACCGGTACCGTCTTCCGTGGTCACATAATCGCCGGGGATGATGCGGAACGCGCCCTCGCCGGGATTCACCCACGGGATAAGCTGTTCGTATGAAATGCCCACGAGGTCTTTGCCCTTGTATTCTTTCACGACCTCTGGAGTCTCCTTGAACATCGTGCCTACCAACGCCTTAGCCATCAGGATGTAGCAAGGTTGCTCGGAGTAAGGATGCACGGTCTTCAGCAGCACATAGTCGATGTTCGGGCCCACGCACAAAGCGGTGTTGCTCGGCAACGTCCACGGTGTGGTCGTCCAAGCAATGGCGTAGTTCGGCAGTTCCTCGTCAGCACCCAATTCCTTGCTGCTCACTTTCAACTTGAACAGCGCAACACAGGTGAGGTCTTTTACGTCGCGGTAGCAGCCCGGCAGGTTGAGCTCGTGGGAGCTGAGTCCGGTGCCGGCGGCGGGGGAGTAGGGTTGGATGGAGTAGCCCTTATAGAGCAGACCTTTTTTATAAAGCTCTGACAGTAAATACCATACAGTTTCAATATACTTGTTGTCGAAGGTGATATAAGGGTGCTCAAGATCGACCCAGTAACCCATTTCGCGGGTGAGCTCGTCCCATTTGTCCTTGAATTTCATCACCTCGCGGCGGCAAGCCTTGTTGTAATCCTCCACGGAGATTTTCTTGCCGATATCCTCTTTCGTGATGCCGAGGGTCTTCTCCACACCGAGTTCCACGGGCAGACCGTGCGTGTCCCAACCGCCCTTTCTTCCGACGTACTTGCCGGTAAGGGTTTGGTAGCGGCAGACGATGTCCTTGATGGTGCGGGCCATCACGTGGTGGATGCCGGGCATACCGTTTGCAGAGGGCGGTCCTTCGTAGAAAACGAAGCGCTCATGCCCTTCGCGGGTGGATAAACTCTTAGAAAAAACATCGTGTTCTTCCCAATATTTCAGCATTTCTTCCCCTAATTTCGGAAGATTAAGACCTTTGTATTCAGTATATTTCATCGATAAATAGATTTTTCCAAAAAACTGGCAAAGATACAATTTTTTCGGGTTGTATGGTTACGCGGTTACACGGTTATTTGGAGCGTTCCGGCGCGACCTGATGCAGGAAATCAACGAAACCGTCGGGAACAGGTTTTTGCATCATAATACCCTGATTATCAGAATACATAATGTAGATATTCTTTTGGGTTTCTATGATTCGGTGGATTTTATCATAACCAATGTTTGTGGAAGCGTTTTTTGTGATAGACTCAAAATGGTCATCATAAAAGCGGAATTCACATTCTTGGCTGGCAATTAACTTGTTCTGCATAAATACTTTGGCCATTCGTTTGTCGGTGCCGCGAAACAGATACCAGTCGAGGAAAACCAAATAGAATCCACACACGGCGGCCCAGAAGAAGTCGCCGTTTACCAGACAAAAGACGGTTGTCACAAGCAACAAAACATTGAGCACAGACAGAAATACGACAATTTTCTTGTTCTTGAAGCGAAGCGTCCTGTTGAAACGCATGAACTCCTCTTTGGAATAGAGACTTTTGATGGTATATAAGGCTTGCATATCGTTGGTTTTTCGTGGCAAATGTAAAAAAATGCCGGACATCAATAAATTTGTTTTGTTGTACCAATGTACGATGTCGTTATTTCACGGTGATAGTTTTAATAATATTGTCAAGTTCCTGCATGTATTGAGAAGATTCAGTGATTATAATGCAGGTGATGATACTCTCTTTTTGTATAAACACCACGATTCTCCCTTGAACATCAATGTTTTCTATTATAGCGGTATAATCAGCGTAAACATTGGGAAAAGCTATGGGAAACTCTTTGACATCGCTGGTTTTCAAGGAGTCAAGCGAACTACTCACCTCAGAAACTATGTTCGGTATGATTTCATTGAAAAAGATTTTTCGATCGAGGCTTGAAGAAATATCTTTTGCCAAATTTTTCAAAAAACTGACAGTGACCATGGAAACTTTGTCTTCGGTGGTTGTGCAGATAAAGTTGTAAGATTTGTTTTGGCGATCGTACTCTTTTTCTATAATGGTATAATTGTCCGGATAGTTAATAGAAAGTCCTTTCCACGAAAAAGATTTCATGGATGGCCCCACTTGACTCCATACGGTGCTGGTGAACAGAAGAATGGCAGAAAAGAAAAAAATGCGTTTCATAATCGTTATCGTTTTTATCAAGAAGAATTCTGTTATTCAAAAACTTATTATATCACAATATCGAACCCGAGAAATCCGTGAAACATGGTTGGGAAATATGAAGGTGCAAAAGTACAAAATATTATATTTTTGCGAATCTATCATTACTATTTTGCTGACGGCAGCAAAATGGTCTTGTCAAAATGAGGGTGTTTGGTTTGCCAATTAAATTGTATTTTTGCACCGTTTTTGTAAAATAAGGAAAAATCCACATGTAATGGCACGAAAATTCAATAGCGAAGAGTTCAATGAGGAACCCTCTGTAGGGCGCGGGTCACGGTCGGACAACCGTCGTCCGAGTCGCCGTTCCAATGATGAACGTACCCCTAAGTTCCGCCCCAAGAGGAAGTTTGATGATGATGACCATACACCCAAGTACCGTTCCAAGGGGCGTTTTGATGATAATGAGGAGCGGGAATCCCGCCCGAGACGGAGTGCTCCGCGTGGCGGCGCACCGGCCCGTGGGGAACGCCGTTTCGACAAGTCCGATCGTCCGGGCTTCGGCCGTGGCGACCGTCGCCGGCCCGACAAAGCGGACGACAAGCGTCCGCGCCGCCGGAACGTGACTGCCGAGTCGGAAATTCTGACCGAAATCGTGAACAAGCGCAAGATGGAAGGTCGCCAGACTCCTCGGAAACAGAAGATTCTGACGCTGGAATACGAGGAGCAGCATGGTCCCATCCGCTTGAACAAATATATCGCCAATGCGGGCATCTGCTCCCGCCGCGATGCCGATGTGCTGATTGCCTCGGGTGCCATCACGGTCAACGGCGAGGTGGTCACCGAGATGGGCCACAAGGTGCTGCCCACCGATGAGGTGCGCTACGGCGACAAGGTGCTCCAACGCGAAAAGCCTGTGTATGTGCTGCTTAACAAGCCTAAAGACTACATCACCACCACCGACGACGAGCACGACCGTGCCAACGTGATGGAACTGGTGCGCGATGCGTGCGCAGAACGAATCTATCCCGTGGGTCGCCTGGACCGCGACACCACCGGCCTTCTGCTCTTCACCAACGACGGCGACCTGACCAAGAAGCTGACGCATCCCAGCTCGCAGATCGAAAAGACATACCTCGTGGAGCTGGACAAGCCCTTCGCCTCCATCGATATGGCCGCCCTGCGCAACGGCATCGAGCTGGCCGACGGGGTCATCACGCCCGACGATGTGCAATATGTGGAGGGCGCCGACTCGAAAAAGGAGGTGGGCATCACCATCCATTCGGGCAAGAACCGCATCATCCGCCGCATGTTCGAATATCTGGGCTATGAGGTGGTGAAGCTGGACCGCGTGGTCTTCGCCGGCCTCACCAAGAAAGATCTCCGCCGTGGCATGTGGCGTTTCCTGACCAAGAACGAAATCTCATTCCTGAAAATGATCTCCAAAAAGAAACAGGAGGAATAAATCAATTAACAATTAATAATTAACAGTTAATAATTAATAGGGTTGTTGCTTTTTGTTTATGGTTGAGGTAATGTCTCCGGCGGGTTCGTATGATTCCTTGATGGCTGCCATCCAGGCGGGGGCTGGTTCCGTCTATTTCGGGGTGGGGGTGCTCAACATGCGGGCGCGCTCAGCCGCCAATTTTACCCTTGACGACTTACGGCAGATTACCGACATTTGCCACGAACATCATGTCAACACCTACCTGACGGTCAACACCATCGTGTATAACGATGAAATTGAACAGGCGCACAAGTTGTTGGATGCGGCCAAGGAATGTCAGGTTACGGCTATCATCGCCTCCGACATGGCCGTGATCCAGTATGCCCGCCAGATTGGGTTGGAGATACATCTCTCCACGCAGTGCAACGTCACTAACGTGGAGGCTGTGCGCTACTATGCACAGTTTGCCGATGTGGTAGTGCTGGGCAGCGAGTGTACGCTGGGCCAGATTGCCGACATCTGCAAAGCCGTGAAGGAGCAGAACATCACCGGGCCCAACGGGGAACTGGTGAAAATAGAGATTTTTGTGCACGGGGCGTTGTGCATGGCCGTGTCGGGCCGGTGCTACCTCAGCCTCGACAACTACAAATTTTCCTCCAACAGGGGTGCGTGCAACCAACCCTGCCGCCGCGCCTATCGTATTATCGATGAGGAAAATGAGATAGAGCTGAAAGTGGAAAACCCCTACATTCTGTCGCCGAAGGATTTGTGTACCATCGGGATATTGGATAAAATATTGAAGTCTGGAGTCTCCATCCTCAAGATAGAGGGCCGTGGCCGCCCGCCCGAGTACGTCAAGGTGGTGACGCAATGCTACCACGAGGCCATCCAGGCCATCGAGAACGGCACCTACACGCAGGAGCGTGTGGAAGAGTGGACACAGCGGCTGCGCAGTGTCTATAACCGCGACTTCTGGGGCGGCTACTATCTGGGCTGCAAGACCGGCGAGTGGGCAGACCATTATGGCTCACAGGCCACCCGCGTGAAACACAGAATCGGGAAGGTCACCAACTTCTTCAGCAAGCTCTCCGTGGCGGAAATCCGCGTGGAAGAGGATCCGCTCACCGTGGGCGACGAGATTCTCATCACCGGCAACACCACCGGCGTTTATGAGGACACGGTGAACGAAATCCGGGTGGACACCATCCCCGCCACGCAAGCCTTGAAGGGAACATATTGTTCCATACCCGTGCGGTCAGTCGTACACCGGGGCGACCAGGTTTTCATCTGGCAGGTGCGCGAAGAGTAATTTTTCTTATTGGTTGGAAATGTGACACATAGTGTTTCCAGCCTTTTTCTTTTTTTTATTATTGTATTATTATTGTATTTTTTAAAGATACAACTAAGAAAAATTGTGTATTTTTGCTCGGTTTTTTGGGATAGAAGTGTGAATTGATGACAGATTAAAAAACGATTTTGAAAAAAAGAGACATAAATATATCAATCTAATTATCAATTAAAAACTTATCGTAATGAAGAAGTTCGACACTTTTAAAAATCTAACCCAAGGGGTGAAGGTTTTGGCTGTAGTCATGATGATTATGATGACAGCAGTGAGCGGCTTGTTAGCCCAAACAGTGTATTCTCATCAGTTTAACGCGGCAGCGTGGAATGCGTTTGGCACGCAGACCTTGTCCGGCGTTGACTGGACCGCATCGGGTAATGGAGGATACTTTGGCTATGATGCCACCAAGGGACAGCAGTTCGGATCAGCAAGCAATTCGTGCTCTTATCTGAACTTGCAGACAAGCGACATTCCCGGCACTATCACTTCGGTGACGGTGAACACGAGCGGTGCCAGCGGCACGGGCGCGTATGTGTCTGTGACGGTTGGCGGCGTGGATTTCACGTGTAGTGATCCTGATGCCGTGATTGACGGTGTGGTATATATCGACCAATATGCCACGTCTTATACCTTCGCGGGTTCCGCCACCGGTGCGCTCAACATCGACTGGAACCAATCCACCAGCAAGGCGTTGTATGTGAAATCCATTGAGGTGACATATATTGCCGCCGTGGGTCCGGCCACGCTGCCCATGACGGCCACCTTCGATGCCGGCGACAATGGTGTTAACGGCTGGACCTTAGACAACGGCACCTATCCGAACCAATGGTACATCGGCCAGGCGCAAGGTTTCGACAACAACAAATTGTACATCTCCTGCAACGGCGGTGTCTCGAACAAATACATCGGCACCACTTCCAACGTAAAAGCCACCCGCGAGGTGATCATCCCCGCCAATGGCGCCATCCTTTCGTTTGACTACCGTGTGGTGGGCTCCGGCAACCACGGCTACATGGCTGTGCATTTGATAAATGGCACAAACACGCTGGATATAGCTACAACGTTGAACAACACGCCCGACTGGGCACACTATACGGCCACCATCGCGCCCGAATATGCCGGACAATGCACCTTGGAGTTCCAGTGGTACAACGATGTGACTGCTGTGAACCAGCAGCCCGCCGCCGTGGATAACATCACCCTCGTGGAGGCCACCTGCGTGCAACCCACCAACCTGACTGCTGCCGTGGACACCACCGCAGCTGTGATTACCTGGAACGCGCCTGCCGACCAGACCGCCTGGGCTTTCGAGTACAAACTCTCCAACCATAGCGACTGGTACACCATCAACACCACGACACCCACGGTGACGCTCACTGACTTGCAGGGCAACAGCGCGTACGACATGCGCGTGAAAGCCGTCTGCGGCGACCAGAGCAGCGCCTGGACCACCGGCAACTTCAGCATAGCTTGCCAAAATCTGGTGGTGACGGAAGCCACCCATGATGTGGGTACAGGAACGGGAGGAGTGTCGTATGGCGGTTTAAATCCCAATTACGCATACTCTTGGAGCCAGACTCTTTACAATCGTACTACAATAAACGCCAATGCATCCGGTTACATTAAATCTATTGCTTGGTATTGCAACACAGCCCATTCTGCCGGCAATGTGACCCCTTCCGATCTTCGAATCTATTTGGCTACAGAACCTTCTTCCAAGACACAATGGTCTTCTACTTCCGACTGGGTACCGGAAAGCGAATTGACATTGGTGTATTCAGGTTCCGGCAGACAGTTGGGAACCGCCACAGGATGGGAGACATTCCAACTGGATCAGCCTTATTGGTACGATAATTCCAAAAACCTGGTGGTGGTAGTGGCAAAAGCCTGTACAAAACGTTCTACCACGATGAAGTATCGATATACATCAACATCGTACACACATCTTGTAAGACAAACAGGAACCTCAACCACAAATAGTGCCACAACTACTAATTTGGCATACGCCCAACATCCCACGGTTGCAGGTACCCGAAATTCTTATCGCACCAACATCCGGTTGGTCATTGACGAGAACGTGTGCGGTGACACGGAGGATTGTCCGAAGCCGGCCAGCGTGACCACGTCCAATCTCACCTACAACTCCGTGACTGTATCGTGGACAGCCAATGCCGCCAGCCAGACCAATGATTATTTAGTGGAATACAAGAAGGCGGCTGATGCCAGCTGGACCAGCATTCCGGTGAATGGTGCCACCACCTACACGATAACAGGTTTGGAGCAGATGACCGCTTACAACGTGCGCGTGAAAGCCAATTGCGGCACCAACAACACCAGCGAGGCCACGAATGCCAGCCCGGTTTCATTCACCACGCCGAGTATGTGCCCGGTGGTGAGCGGCATCAGCCACTCCAATTCGGCCAACACCGTTACCCTTTCCTGGACGCCGGGTGGCAGCGAGCAGGCTTGGCAAGTGCAGTTCAAACTCTCCACTGCCGATGACAACTCCTGGACGACGATTCCGGTGTATAACTCCCCCAACACCACCATCGGCGGTTTGGTGGGCAACACAGCCTACAACGTCCGTGTGAAGGCATTGTGCGATGAGACTGATGCGGCCAACCAGAGTGCTTGGGTTACCTACAACTTCACCTCCGGTTGCGAAGCAATGGAACTCCCGTATGCCACCGTGTTGGGCCAAAACACCTACCCGCAATGCTGGACATATAGTGGTTTTGGCACACAGCTCACGTGTGTGCAGGCACAGAACAATGCCAATGCTTGGCTTATGTCGCCGGCATTCACCATTCCGGCCGGAACGGATCCCGTTTATGTGCGCTTCTCTTGCGCTTCTGAAGATCCCTACGAGATTTTAGCCTCTTTCCGCGGCAGTGCCATCGAGAATTTCAGCGTTCTTTACACCGGTTCCGCCACGGCTACTACGGTGGATTACCAAGCTCATCTTATTGAGTTGCCGGATTTGTATAAAGGCAAAAACGTGAACTTCATGTTGAGGCCGACCACGGGCGGCATCTTGCGCAGCAACAATTTTGAAGTGAGCATGTGTATGGGTAAACCGCAAAATCTGGCTGCCTCCACTCTCACCACCAACAGCATCGGTCTCTCTTGGGATGCCGAGATGGGCGATTCTTGGGTGGTAGAATACAAAGAGGCAAATGCCGCTGATTGGACCACCGCCACGGCTACCCAAAAGAACTACATGATTAGCGGTCTTACCGCCGGCACCGAATATCAGATTCGTGTCAAGACGTTGTGTGGCAACAATCCCAGTGAATATGCGGAAATGACAATCTCTACGGAATGTACCGCTTTAAGTCTGCCGTATGACGAAGGTTTCGAGAATTACACCATGTACTATGAATTGCCTCATTGCTGGAACTTCATCGACAATAATCCGTATGTAACCAGCAGTGTGGTTTATCCGCTGGCTTACGTCAACACGACCACGGCATACGTCCACAGCGGAAGCCAATCGCTGTATTTCCGTTCCAGCAACACCACGCCGGTGTATGCCGTCATGCCTGAGTTTGCCGAAAGTAATATTACAATGACATTCTGGTATCGCAACGAGGGCATATCCGCCGTCAACGGAACACTTGTGCTTGGTACGATGAGCAACCCGGCCGACCCCACCACATTTGTGGAAGTTGTCACATTGCCTCAAATCACCACTATGGCCCAAGTGGAACAGTCGTTTGCCAACATGAACGGCAAACGTATCGCGTTCAAATATGTGGGTGGTACTGCCAACAACTATTATTTGGGTATTGATGACATCCATGTGGAGCAGATGGCTGCCTGTCCGAAGGTCAATGATGTGACGGTGACCAATGTGTTGGGCACTTCCGCCACAGTGAACTGGACTCCGGCCAATCCGAACCAGACCGACTTTGTGGTCGAGTATCGCGATGTGAACATGCCGACATGGAATGTTGTGAATGTTTCCAACGCGAACAGCACCGTGCTGACGTTGAATGAGAACACCGCATACTCCATCCGCGTGAAGGCGGTGTGCGGCGCTACCGAATCCAGCCCGTATGTGACGGCAGCTGACATTCTTACCCCGTGCTTGGGCGGCAAGAATGTAGAGTGGGGTACCAGTACAAACACCTCTTCTTATCTGCCCACTTATACAGGAAATGCCTATTCCGTTTCGGAACAGATTTTCACAGCTGCCGAATTGGGTGCCGCCGGTTTGATCCAGAGTGTTGCGGTATTTAACAATGGTACGGCCAAAACCCGTAATATAGATATCTATTTCCAGCCTACCACCAAGACTGCTTTCAGCAGCAACTCAGACTGGGAGAATGCCGACACGATGTACAAAGTGTTCTCCGGCAACATTGACTTTCTTTCTAATGAGTGGACGGTCATCAACTTTACCACGCCGGTTAACTATGACGGAACCAGCAACTATGTGTTGATTTTCGATGACAACACGGGAACGTCTTCTTCCGGCATGTATTGCTATTATACTAATACAATAGATTTGAAAACGTTGTATTACTATTCCGGTACAAATTATGACCCGACGGATATGGCTGGATTCTCCGGATATTCCTACTATTATAGAAATAGTGTAAAATTCTACGGTTGTTTGAATGATTGTGACGCTCCCACGAATGTTACGGTCAGCAATATTACCGGCAACAGTGCTGTGGTTCATTGGACTCCCGCCGATGCCACCCAGACCGACTTTGTGGTGGAATACAAGACCGTGGAAGCCACGGCGTGGACGTCCCTTAACGTGAACAATGCCGACAGCGCCACCCTGACGCTGATGGGAAGCTCTAACTACTTGGTGCGCGTTCAGGCTGTTTGCAGCAGCACCTCTTCCAGTGCTTTCACCGATGTGGTAACTTTTGTCACTCCGTGTGCCGGCGGTTTGTTCAACACCTTTGGAACCCATTATTCCTCTTCCTCCTACTTCCCGTTCTATACAGGTGGTTCCAGTGCGAAGTATGCATGGAACGAGATGTTGTATCATGCTGCCTCGGTGGGTGGTGCCGGAAATATCAGCTCCATTTCCTGGAATTGTACTGGCAACAACTCCGGCAATGGTTTACACCTTGACAATTTGAAAATCTATTTGGCCGCCACAACGAGAACAGAAACAGGCAGTACAGCTGCGGACTGGACTCCCATGTCGGACTTGTATCTGGTGTATGACCATAATGATGTGACCATCGGTAAGAACCTTGGATGGGAGCAGTTCACTTTCGATACTCCGTTCTATTTCAATGGTACGGACAATATAGTTGTGGTGGTATCACAATCCACTACGGCAACAACTTCCGGTGTCAATTATGAAACTGGCCAAATGCCGAACGTTTCGGGAAGCTACTATGTGACGAAATACAGAAACAACACATCTGACCCGAATTATGCCGTATGTCCCTCACCGGTTAACCCCGCCACTTCTTCAAGCCGTACATACGAACATTCTATTATTAAATTCGAAGTGTGTCCCGCCACGCAACCCACTTGCGAGAGACCCGCGAATATACGTGTGGAATCCACCACCACGAATAGCGCAACCATTGCCTGGACACCTCAATCGTCAGAAACCGCATGGGAAATCAGCTATACGTTAAATGACGTGACCACCACAGCCCAGGTGACGGACACCACCTACACCATCAACGGTTTGGTGGGCGGTACATCCTACACGATTCCGTTCACGGTGAAAGCCGTATGTTCTGCCACGGAGAGTTCCACGGAGAATCTGACCTATCTGACGTTTGCCACGCAGTGTATCACCTATTCGGTTCCTTATTTCGAGGATTTCAACGGCTATGTGGCCGCACCCACGACCTATTCTCACAACAGAGAGGCAAGTTTGATTCCAAATTGTTGGGATGTGATGTACTTTGGAACCTATACAACTTATTATTATGGTCCTCAGGTGTTGAAATACAGCTCCTATTCTCCTCATGCCAATGCCACGGATCCGTACATGTTTATGGTGTTGACCTCTTCTGCTTCGTATGGTAACCGCAATATGGCTATCTTCCCGGAGATTACCGGTATCACAGACCGCACGGCACTCTCCTTTATGGGTCGCCAGAGTACGTTGAACACGAATTATCATTTGGATTTGGGTTATGTGACCGACATTACCGACACTTCCACCTTTGTGCCGTTGCATGAAAATATTATCACACAAACGGCGGCCAAGGAGTATCAGCTTCCGCTGGTCAACCTGCCTGCTGGCGCACGTTTGGCCTTCCGCACCAACTGTACTGCCACCTCTTCCTACTATCTCGGCATTGATGACATTGCCATCAAGCAGGTGCTCTTCAGCAAGGATCTCGCCCTCACGGGCATCAGCCATGTGGCCGACGCGTGCGACCTGACGGGCAAGGCCATCTCCATCACGGTGAAAAACGTAGGTTTGGATGATACGGTAAGAACGTTTGACGCTTCGTATGTCATCAACGGCGGCACGCCCGTGACCGAGACGGTGACGCTGGCCATCCCGCTGCTGACGGGCGAAAGCTACACCTACACGTTCACTACCGCACCCGTATTCGTGGATGCCACGAGCAACGTGAGCGCATACATCACCTACGTGGGTGACGAGAACACCGAAAACCAAACCATCGCCGATGAGGTGACCACCACATTGGTGAGCGAGGTGAACATCCCGTACAAAGAGGACTTCACCTCCGTGGTGGTAGATAAGAACGGTTGGGTTGACGTGAGCGCCAACAACAACCCTGTGAAGTGGACAGTGACCTCCGGCACGGCCCGCTACACCTTCAATGACACTCTGGATGCACACGAGTATCTGTTCTCAACTTGTATCCATATTCCTGCCGGTGAAATCATGGTTTCATACGACTATAACGCTTTGAGCAACCTGGCTGAAAGCATGAATGTGTATATCAGCACTTCACAGGATCCGAGCAGCATGACGTTGCTGGCCTCCCATCCGAACTTCAGCAAACAGGATGTGAATATGCACAACGAGGTGATCTTCAACAACACCGTTGAAGGTACGTACTATATCGCCATCGAGGCTGCCAGCTTGCGCGGCAATTCCGGTATTCTCTTCGACAATCTCTATGTGAACAAGCTGGTTGACCTGCATATCACGGCAGGTGCTAACGGAACGGTCAGTCCGATAGGCGATGTGAAGGCCCTTTATGGGGAGGACTTCATCGTGAGCGTGCGTCCGGACCAGATGTACCATACGGCAGGTGTTTGGTTGAATGGTGTTCAGGTGGTGGACGAAGACATGCAGAATGCACGTGAGATGCTCTACACGTTGCACAATGTCACCACGCCCGACACCATCCATGCCGAGTTCGCCGTCTCCCAGTTCACGGTGCATAAATTCGCCGTCAACTACAACCCCGCCCTGTACAATGTTCCGGGCGGTCACTTCGTGCCGGCGGGTGTTGACACCGTCATGTTCGGTGCTCCTTACACCGTGGTCATGGTGGCCGATCCGAATTATCATCTTGAAAATTTCCTGACCAGTGAGATGGAAAATGCTGAGGGTGTCACCTTCGTGGGTGGTAATGATGTCACCGCCGATGTGGTGGAGGTCACCCCGGGTATTTACCATTATAAATATGATGCCATCTTCGCCAGCAAGTATGTACAGGCCACCTTCCGCAAAGATACGGTCAACATCCATTACAACATCTTGGCGGGTAAAGGTTCTGTGGACAATTCCGATGTGCTGACGGCTCCGGCCCAGTATGACACTTGGATTGACTATGGTGCTAACCACACCTCCACCATTACGCCGGCCAACGGCTACTATCTGGTGGATGTGAACGGCAACGGTCCGGTGAACACACTGACATTCAACAATGTCACGGCTACACAAAATGTGAACGTGAAATACGGATTCCAGGTGACGGCTGATGTTACCAACTATGATCCTTCCTATCTGGGCAGCACTGCCCCGAGAGGTACCCTCACGCCGGCAACGGCTTTGGTGGCCGAAGGTGATGCCCTCACGCTGAATGGTACCATTGAGAACCATTTCCACCTGCAGAGCTTCCTCGTGGACGGTGTGGAGAACATCAGCAATGTGAACTTTACCAGCGACAGCACTTACACCTACACCTTTGCCGCTGTTAATGGCAACTATCATGTGAATGCTGTCATCCAAATCGACACCTTCTGCATCCAGTACAATGTGAGTGGCGGTCTTGCCACCGTGAACGGCACCACCACCACGACGGATCCCGAGACGATGGTTACTTGCCACAACTACGGCGACGACTGGTTGGCCTCCTTTGCTCCGGTTGACGGCTATGATATTACCAATATCTATGTGGATGGCAGTGAATACGGTTTCCACGACAACTATCAGTTCAGCTTCATCTCCGGTTCTCATGTGGTTGACATCACGGCCGCTCCGAAGACGTTCAGCATTGTGACGAACGGCTATGGCGATGGTACGGTTACACCGGGTATCAGCAGTTTCACGTATAATCCGGCTATGACCTACACGTTCACGGCAACGCCGAACACGGGCAGCCATATTTCCAGTCTGTTGCACAACAACGCGACTGTCCAGATAGCCAATCCGGAGGCCGCTTACACCGAAACCCTGACGAACATTACGGAAAACCATACGTATATAGTCTATTTCGAGCCGAATGAATATACGATTACGGCTACGGCCAACGCCGGTGGTATCATCACTCCGTCGGGCGTTCATACGTACACGTATGGTGCTACCCCGATTTACACGATTGCTCCGAATGCGGGTTATCACATCAGCGATGTGAAGGTGAACGGTACCTCTGTGGGTGCTGTCACGACATACACCTTCGCCGCCCTCACAGCCAACCAGACCATCGAGGCCGTGTTTGCCGCCGACGCATATACGGTGACTGTAGCCACGCTGACACACGGTGCGATTACCGGTCCTGCCGGTCCGTTCGCATACGGTGCTACCCCGACCTTCACCATCACACCGGATGCAGGCTATCTCATTACGGATGTGACGGTTGACGGCCAGTCTGTGGGTGCCGTTTCCACCTACACGTTCGCTCCGATCACGGGCAACCACACCATCGGTGCCACCTTCGCCCAGTTGACCTACACGATCAACGCCACGGCTGGCAACGGCGGTGCCATCACGCCTGCCGGAGCCACGGTGGTGAACTACGGTGCAAACCAGGCCTACACGATCACAGCCGCCACGGGCTACCATATCGAAGGTGTGTATGTTGACGGTGTGTTGGCTGGCACAGCCGGTACCTACACGTTCAGCAACGTTACCGCCGACCATACGATCAGCGCCACGTTTGCCGCCAACACCTTCACGGTGACGGTGAACCAGCCGCAGAACGGTGCCATCGCACCGGGTACTCAGACGGTAGCTTACGGTGCCACCCCGACCTTCACGGTTACCCCGAATGTGGGC
>JAFZKY010000038.1 GCA_017551725.1 Bacteroidales bacterium | reverse complement strand
CGCCGGGGCACACCTCTTCCCATTCCGAACAGAGAAGTTAAGCCCGGCCGCGCCGATGGTAGTGCCTTAGCCGGTGTGAGAGTAGGTCGTCGCCCAATACCACAGAAGCCCTGTCCGAATGGACGGGGCTTTTTTTTTGCCTATCCCTCACATGTACTAAACATTAATGCATCCACCGGCATGAGGTTTTCAAAAAAATGTTACTTTTGCATCATGGTTCGCACCAAGGCGGAAACGAGCAAAGGCCCGTCTGACCCAGTCCTAAAATGTTATTTGTGATGGCGCGTTCCGAATTGATATTTGAAGTTTAAATATATGATATAATGAAAAAAATTCTTTTTCCTCTCTTTCTGATCCTGATGGTATCCTTCGCGATGGCCCAGCCCGGCAGCGGACGTCCTCATCCTAACACGCTCAACAATCCGGGTGCACCCCAGCATCACAATCCTATGCCCCCGATGAAACACACAGTCACGTTAACTTCGGATCATGGCGAATTGTTCCAAGTGTATGTGGATGGCGACATTGTGAACCGGCAGCCGATGAACTCCGTAGTTGTAAATGATTTATCACCCAAACCGCATGATCTGTATGTGGTCCTTAAACGTCCTATGGACAAAATCGTGATGTTGAACTATACGCCGTCGATGCCCTCCGAGAATCTCAAAGTGTTGTTTGACCCCCGTAACAGATCTCTGGAGGTCATCACATCGCACCATCATCAACCTGGTTATAATCCTGTACCGGAAATGCACCGCGTGTGTACGCCCGAAGAAGCTGAGAAAATGTATCAAACCTTGAAGAAAGAGTCTTTTGACGAGAACCGTCTCAACATGGCCAAATTCATGTTGCCCAGCAACCGATTGTTGGCTATCCAGATCAAACACTTGGCCGAAAGCTTCTCATTTGACAATTCAAAAGTGGATTTTCTGAAATTTGCCTACGATTATTGTGTGGATCCGAACAACTATTATACATGTCTGGAGGTCCTCTCTTTTGCAAAAGACAAGGAAGATGTGATGAGATACATTCAGAGTAAAAAATAGATATTTTAAATTTTATAAAATGAAACGGAACTTTATCGCAACAATGCTGCTGTCAGTCTTTTGTCTCCTGACTTTCAGCACTTTCGCGCAGAATTACCACAAGGAGACTTACCAGAACGACCCGATGAACGTGATCCACTACACGCTGGACAACGGTCTGCAGGTGTTCATGTCGGTGAACAAGGATGTGCCGCGCATCCAGACCTACATCGCCGTGCGTGTGGGCAGTAAGAACGACCCTGCCGAATCCACGGGCCTTTCCCACTATCTGGAGCACCTGATGTTCAAGGGCACCAACCACTTCGGCACCCTTGACTGGGCCAAGGAGCAGGTGCAATTGAAGGAGATTGAACGGCTGTACGAGGTGTATAACCACACCACCGACCCTGCGCAGCGCAAGGCCATCTATCACCTCATCGACTCTGTTTCCTACGAGGCGTCCAAATACGCCATCCCGAACGAGTACGACAAGATGATGTCGATGATCGGCGCACAGGGGACCAACGCTTTCACATCCACCGACATGACTGTTTATCAGGAAGATATTCCCAGCAATGAGTTGGAACGCTGGCTGATGATTGAGAGCGACCGCTTTGCCAACGCCGTCTTCCGTCTGTTCCACACCGAACTGGAAGCTGTGTATGAGGAGAAAAACATGAACATGGCCAAGGATTCCCGCACCGCCTACGAGAAACTGAACGAGGCTCTGTTCCCGCACCATCCGTATGGTACACAGACGACCATCGGCACTATTGAACATCTGAAAAACCCGTCATTGACGAACATAAACAAGCATTACCAAACGTACTATGTGCCCAACAACTATTGTATCGCCATGTCGGGCGACTTTGATCCGGATCAGGCCATTAAGCTGATTGACAAATACTTTGGAAAACTCCAACCGCGCTACATTCCGGATTTCACCTACGTGAAGGAGAATCCCATCCGAGAGGTGAAGGTGGTGGAAGTGTACGGTTTGGAACCGGAAAATGTGCAGATCGGCTTCCGTATTGACGCGGGCACCGGCTCCCGTGACGTGCTCCTCGCCGAGATGGTGGATGCCGTGCTGATGAACGGCTCCTGCGGTATTATGGACGAGAATATCAACCAGAAACAGCTGGCGCAGTACGCCTCTTCCGGTGTGAGCGACATGAACGACTACGCTTACTTCCGCCTGTCGGGCAAACCCAAACAGGGCCAGACCTTGGAACAGCTCAAAGACCTGTTGCTCAAGCAGATTGAAATTCTGAAATCCGGAAACTGGGATGAGGAACTGCTCACCGCCGCCATCAACAACCGCAAATTGCGCGACATGACCTCGCTCGAAAGCAACTCCAACCGTGCCATGGCGATGGCGTTTGCCTACCTCGCACACCAGAACTGGCAGGATGTGCTCAACGAGACCGAGAACATGAGCCTGGTGACCAAAGAGGATGTGATTGACTTTGCCAACCGCATTTTCAAGAAAAACAACTATGTGGTTGTCTATAAACGCCAGGGCGAGCAGCGCAATGTGCAGAAAGTTGACAAGCCCGCAATCACCCCCGTGGTCATGAACCGCGATGTAGAAAGTAACTTCCTGAAAGATATTAAGGGAATGAAGGTGAACCCCATCGAGCCTGTGTTCGTGGATTTCAACAAAGACATGAAAAAGGGCAAGGCCAACGGCAACGAGATTCTCTATGTACAGAACACCGACAACAAGCGTTTCCAACTGATTTACCGCTATAACTACGGTTCATATTACGATAAAAATGCCGGTATCACCAACTCATTCCTCGACCAATTGGAGAGCGAGAACCGCACACTCAGCCAGATCAACCGTGAGATGTACGACCTCGCCTGCGATTTCTCCATCGGCTTCGGCAGCAAGTACGCCACCGTCCGGATTTCCGGTTTGAGTGAGAATATGGAGAAAGCCATGGCCATCGTGGAAGACATCCTCAATCATCCCAAGATATCCGAGGAATCTGTCAAAAATTCCATCCAGGATGTACTGCAAACCCGTCAGGACAACAAGAGTCGCCAAAACACTATCTTCCAGAGAATGGTATCTTATGTTTCCATCGGCAAAGAAAACCGTAACCGCTATCTTGTCTCCAACGAGGAGGTGAAGAAAATCACGGCGCAGAACGTCATCAACCAGATCAAGACGATGACCTCGCAGCCGCAGCGTATCCTCTACTACGGCGACTTGAGTCTCAACGATTTGCAGACTGTGATCACAAACAAGCACAGCGTGCATCCGGCCAAGAAACCCGTGAAGATGGGACCCGACTATGACCGTCTGCCCACGAGGGACAACAAAGTCTATTTCGCCCATTACGATGCCAAGCAGTCGCTTTGCCGCCAGCTGACGACCTCCGTGCCGGCACCCGCCAACTGGGCTCTCACACCGTATGTGATGATGTACAACGAGTACTTCGGCGGAAGCATGAACTCCATCGTCTTCCAGGAAATCCGCGAGAAACGTTCTCTGGCCTACTCCGCCGCCGCTTACTATGTGGAACCGGACGAGAAGGGCAAAGTATATTACAACATGACACACATCGGCACACAGAACGATAAGCTGACAGACGCTTTGGAGGCCTTCACCGACCTGATGGACAACATGCCTGTGTCGGAGCTGAACTTCAACTTGGCGAAGGAATCCCTGATTGCGCAATTCCGCACCAACCGCACACGCAAGATGTCCATCATCAACAATTATCTGAGATACGAAGAGATGGGGCTGAAGACCCCGCAGGGCCGTGCCAACTACAACGCCATCCAGAAGATGACCTTGGACGATGTGGTGAACTTCAACAAGACCTACATCAAAGGCCAGAAGAGAGTGGTGGTCGTCCTCGGCAACAAGAACGAGGTCGATTTGAAGGGTTTGGAGAAATACGGCAAGGTGACCACGCTGTCGTTGGATGAGATTTTCGGATACTAAATCGTTCGTGTAATGATGATACAAATGCGGGGTTCCCGAAAGGGGGCTCCGTTTTTTTTGACTATTCCAATAGTGCATGGAAGGGGGCGATGATTACGGGAAAAAAGTGTACTTTTGCCTCCGCAATGAGAGCACGTTTCAGACAGGTCACCGCTTGGGTGCTGCTGCTGGCGTTTTGCAGCATGATCGGCACCAAGGCCCTCCATCACCATCATGGATCGGCGGCGGAGGATATTGTCTGCCCCATTGACGGGATTGAGATGTCGCACCATGTCCTCTCCCACACCGTCCTGCAAAGTCTGGACGATGACGACGACAGCCACTGTTTCATATGTCACTTCACAATTACCAAGGTCATTATCCCGACTTGTCTGCGCATTTCCACCACCGACCAGTATCTTTTCCCACATATCTTTTCCATTTTCCCTTGTGTTGTTTGCAATATACAGGGTGTGAGCTTGTTGCGGGCTCCTCCGATGAATTAATAACGGACGGTTGTTTTTTTGATAGTATTCAATCTTATTGAATGTTGTTCAATAACAGATTGTCTATTATCACATTTTTCATCATTTATTATTCATCATTTTTTTAGAACAATGAAAAAAACAATATACCGCGCCCTGACGGTAGTGTTCGGGGTGCTCTCTATTGGTGCGAGGGCTCAGGATTTCCCGTACCACCACCACGACACCTTGCACGTGGATGAAATAATCATATCCTCGAATCGCGAGCAGACGCTTCGTCGGGAAGCGGCGGCTTTGGTCAGCATCACCACGCCGCGTACCATGGTCGCCACCAACGCTGTGTGCCTGGCGCAAACCCTCGACTATGTGCCCGGTTTGCGTGTGGAGGACAATTGCCAGAACTGCGGATTCACGCAAGTGCGCATCAACGGCTTGGACGGTCACTATTCGCAGATTCTCATTGACTCGAAGCCGATATTCTCCTCTTTGAACGGCGTTTACGGGCTGGAACAGATTCCGGCGGAGATGATAGAACGCATTGAGGTGATGCGAGGCGGTGGCAGTGCCTTGTTCGGGGCATCGGCCGTGGGCGGTGTCATCAATGTCATCACCAAGGAGGCCACAAAAAACGGCGGCGGCTTCGGCCATACCATGGGCAATCTTGACTTCAAAAAGGCTTTCGACAACACCACGCACGCCTACGCCTCGGCGGTGACACGTAACAACAACGCCGGCGTCTATCTTTTCGCACAGGACCGCCACCGGTCGCCCTATGACCGCAATGGCGACGGCTATAGCGACCTTCCCAAGTTGCGAAACCTCTCCGCTGGGGTGAATGCATTCATACGGCCCACGCGCTTGTCGAAGTTGAGTCTGCGTTATAATATTGTCAGTGACGAGCATCGCGGCGGCAACCACCTCAACTTGCAACCGCACGAGTCGAACATTTCGGAAGGTGCGTCACATCTTATCCATAGCGGGCATCTTGACTACCATATCGACTTCGGGCACCAGCATGTGGAGGCGTATGCCGCGCTTCAGCATATCCGCCGAAACAGTTACTACGGCGGCATCGGGGAGGGCTCACCCGAGGAGCGTTTAGATGCCTTGAAGGCCTACGGCTACACCACCAACCTCACCTTCGCCACCGGCGCGCTCTGGCGTTACCACTTCGACAAGCTGTGGTTCATGCCCGCCTCGCTGACCTTGGGAGCGGAGTACAACTATGACGACCTTGCCGACTCCATCCCCGGCTACGGGCAGCATCTGCGCCAGCGCGTACACATCGGCGCGGTGTATGCGCAGAACGAGTGGAAGAACAAACATTGGTCGCTGCTGGCGGGCGTGCGCATGGACAAACATTCGCTCATCAAAAGGCCCATCTTCTCCCCGCGTGTGAATATCCGCTACAATCCGTTCAGAAGTCTCTCGTTGAGGGTTAGTTACGCCACCGGCTTCCGTGCCCCGCAGACATACGACGAAGACTTGCATGTGTCGCTGGCGGAAGGTGAGCGCATCGTCAGCACTCTTGCGCCCGACCTTAAGGAGGAGAGCTCGCACAGCGTATCTCTCTCCGCAGACTACTGTCTCTTCCGTGATGGCGTGGATGTGGATCTCACCGGCGAGGGATTCTTCACCTATCTGAAAGACATTTTCGCCGAGCGGCGGTACGAGGATGCCGCCGGCAACGAGGTGTCGGAGCGTTACAATGCCGACAGAGGATACGTGGCAGGCGTGCATGGCGCGATGAATGTGACCTGGAAACGTTGGATCAAGGCACAGCTTGGCGCAACGTGGCAAGTGAGCCGCTATAACAAGCCCTTGGAGTGGAGCGAGGAGGCCGCGCCGGAAATCCGAATGTTGCGCACGCCCGACATCTATGGCTATCTCATTCTGGAAAGCAACCCGTGGCGGCATCTTACGTTCAATGTGTCCGCCAATCTCACGGGACCGATGCTTGTACCGCACGAGACCATCGAACCTGTCTTGGAGAAAACTCCGACATTCTTCGTCCTCAATGCGCAGATTTCCTATGATTTCCACATCCGGCTCCAGCAGAAAACAAACACCACGCTCCCCGACGAGGCCGTGTTGGAACTCACCATTGGGATGCAGAACATCACCAACGCATATCAGAAGGATTTGGACATCGGGGTGTTGCGCGATGCCGGCTATATCTATGGCCCGAAACTGCCGAGAAGTCTCTACTGTGGGGTGAACGTCCAGCTGTAAACATCAATTTTTCTGGCGGGTGAATTTATCCGCGCAGGATCCGCAAGATCCTCAGAGACAAGTATTGAACGTTATTATCATCCCTTCACCGTAACAACCACTTCCCGGAAACCGAAAGTCTTGAACAGTTCTTGCAGTTTGGCAACACCCAAGTCGGTAGCCTTCTCTAACAGGCCGTCGCGGATGGCATCTTCGCGGAGGCGCTTCATGGCTTTGTTCTCCACGTTCGTCACCTGCTCGTGGCTCCACGAGCCCTCCTCAATGTAAATATCAAAGCCGGAGGGGTTTACAATCACCTCGAAGATCTCCGCCTTTGGTATTCGGACGGTCAAGACGGAATCCTGAACCTGCACATCCTGCTCCGTGAGCTTGGACAAGTCGAAGCCGGCGCGCACGTTACCGCTGGCCACAATCACGATTTGGTCCTCCAAAAGGGGTTTGTCTTTTTTGCTGAAGGTGTTCAGCACCTTGCCACCCAAGGTCTCGTTAGCTTTGGAGTCCTTCAAAATCAAATCCTCGTAGTAGCAGGCGCTGGTGAATTGGGCTATCTTTTTGATTTCGGTGACCACATTGGCGGTCTCGTCGATTTTCAGTCCCTCATCTTTAGGATTATTTTTAAGATAAAAATAGCCGGCAATGGCTGCAATCAAGACCATGAGAGCCAAAATTGGCAGAAGCGATGCGAAGGATATTCTTTTTCTTTCCATGATTATGCGAATTTGATGGTGATACTCTCAAAACCCATTTGCGACAACAGGGATTTGAAAAAGGCGGCGGCATTTTTCTCGGCATCCTGCAAGATGCCCATCGTCGGCACGTTGTCGCGGATCTCCTTTTCGCCCTGCTGCAAGAGCAGATTGCGTTCCTGGGCGGAGAAGTCGAAGCGCGTGATGGCCACCTTCTCATAGACCATCTTGGCCGATTCCGGCGGCATGTTAAAGGAGAGCAGTTCCGCCTTGGGCAACACCACCACCACGGATTTCTCCTTCTCGTTGACCTTCACCTTCGAAGGGTCGAACTTGTTCAGATTGACACCCGCTTTCAGGTAGGCGGTGCATTGGAACAGGATTTTGCGGTCGCCGAACTGATACCATTTGGCATCGTCAGAGGCCTTGACCACCTTGGTGACTTTGTATTCCACCGTGCCCAGCTCGCTCATTTCGGTAAGCTCGGACACCTTGGCATTCATTTTCTCCTGTAAAGAGAGGATTTTGACCTCGTTCTGCCGGCAGGACGTGCAGGCAAACAACAGGACGATGGCAAAGAGAATTGTTTTTTTCATAATATAATGGGCAAAAAAACGGTATGCAGATGCAAAAACGACAAGACAGTTTAAAACAATGTTTTATTGGGAAGATGATTTTAGCGGATACGATGCCAATGCTTTGTACTCAGGACCATCCTTGTGCAGAAAACTTTGATACAAAGTAAGTTCTGCAATAGGTATTCGTTGCGTGAAGTCTGGCTGGCTTTGCTCAAAACGTTCCCAGAACTTTTTCTTGTTAACCACCGCTTTCACCCGTCCCAAGGTGATGTGCGGTACGAAGTTGCCGTAGTATGGCTCAAAGCCAAGAGTTTGCAGGCGGGGTTCCAAATCCAGATGAACCTCTTTGAAAAGGTCGAATTCATTGAATCCCAACCATAGCACTTCAGGGTGGTAATGGCTACCAAAGATGCCTAACTTGTTTATTTCCAATTGGAAAGAATAATGATTTTCGCACACTTCCGCCAAGGCCGATTTGAGAGCGTCAATCTTGGAATCCGGCGTGGCACCAAGGAAGCGAAGCGTGAGATGTCGGACCTCTTCCTTCACCCACACGATATCGTCGTGGCGCATCTCGTGCTGAAAGCGGGTGCGCCATGCCTGGAAGGGCTCATTGAGTTCGACGCGGGTGGCGATGAAGAGCCGTTTCATCACTCGCCTTTCAGGTTCTGATTGTGGAAGTGCAGCAATTTGTTCCAGAGGTGAACACGCTCCGGTCCGATAACGTTGTGGTCGTAGGCCGTGTAGGGGAAGTATTCAATCTCGATACCGTCGGTCACGGCCTGGCGCATCAGTTCCAGCGTGTGCTGCCACACCACGGTATGGTCCTGACAGCCGTGCATGACGAGCAGCGGGCATTTCACATTCTTGATTTTGGGGATGATGTTGGCGTGCTCGTAGCCGTCGGGGTTCTCCTGCGGGGTGTCCATATAGCGTTCGCCGTACATCACTTCGTACCATTCCCAGTTGACCACCGGACCGCCGCAGCTGGCTGCGCGGAAAACCTCCGGATGCTCGGTGATGAGCGAGAGCGTCATGAAGCCGCCATAGCTCCAGCCGTCCAAGCCGATGCGGTCGGCATCCACGTAGGGCAGTGTTTTCAGGTACTCCACGCCGCACATCTGGTCTTCCACCTCCTTCACGCCGAGGTTGCGGTGGATGCACTTCTCAAACTCGGCGCCGCGGTTTTGCGTGCCGCGGTTGTCAAGTGTGAACACCACGTAGCCCTGCTGGGCCATGTATTCCAGGAACACGCCGCCGGAGATGAAACTGTTGGTCACCAGCTGCGAGTGCGGACCGCCGTAAACGTAAATCAGGCAGGGATATTTCTTCGTGGGATCCATGTTGGGCGGGGTGATGAGGCGGCACCATAACGAGTCGCCCACCTTGTTCTTAATCGGGAAGATACGGGTGGTGCCCATCGCGCAGTCGGCGTAGGGATTCTTGCAGTTCTTGATCTCCTTGACCGTTTTGCCCTGGTTGTTCACCACGCTGATGATGCGCGGGGTGGTCACATTGGTGAAATAGTCAATGAAATAGGTCTTGCTCTCGTTGAAGATGGGCGTGTGCGTGCCGTCGGCATCGGCGATACGCGTGAGTTTTCCATCTTTCAATCCAACTTTGCACACAATCTGGTTTACCGGTTTCTCCGTGGGGGCGATGGTGAAGAAGGCATACTGTTCCTTGGCATCGAGGCCGTGGAAGTCCACAATGTCGAAGCGGCCGTCCACGAGTTTCTTCACGAGAGTTCCGTCAAAATTGTAGAGGTAAAGATGACGCCAGCCGTCGCGCTCGCTGAACCACAGGAAGCGTCCGTCCTTGAGGAAGATCATCCGGTCGGTGGGTTCCACATAGCGGTTGTCAGTCTCCTCGATGAGCACATTCAGCTTGTTGCCGCTGGCAAGGTCGTAGCGAATGAGTTTGGAGTGGTTCTGCCCGCGGTTAAGGTGCGAGATGTAGAGGTATTTCTCGTCGGGAGAGAAGGTTACGTTCGTAAGGAACTCGCCGTCGTTGAGGTCGGTTTTGATGTAATGGTAAACGGGTTTGCCGGATTGTGCGGACTTGGCCACATCAAAGATGCCGACTTTGACCTGATGGGAGGTGCGTCCCGCCATGGGGTATTTGATATTCTCCACGGTAGCGATGGGCGTGCCGGTGTTCACCAGGGGGTAGTCCTCCACCATGCTCTCGTCCATGCGGTAGAAGGCGATGAAGTTGCCTTTCGGTGAGATATATTGACCCTCGTCGATACCCCACTCGCTGCGGTGTACCGACTCGCCGAACACGATGTTCTTGCCCGTGTCAGGACATAACAGTATGGGTTTGAATCCGTTGAGCGCGCTCTCCACGAACACGCCATCGTCATTCTTGATAACGAAAACCTGATTTTTTATAGACTGGTCAATTACATCGTCCCAACTGACATCCTCGAACTTTTTCACAGTCACGGTCTTGCCGTCGTAGGTCAGCAGGATATGGTCGCGGGAACTGTAGATGGTGTTGGCATCCACCCAACCAAAGCTGCGCAGCTTTTTGATGCCATTCTCCCCAAGGTTCTTCGCGTTCAGGAAGGTACTCTCCTTGCCTGTTTTGGCGTTCACGAGTTTTATGTCGCCATCGTCGAGGTAGGCGTAGTTGTCGGTGCCGGGCTGCCAGCTCAGGCCGTCAACGCGTTCAACCACGTATTTGCGTTGGAAATAGGCTTTAAGGTCGATGGCCTCGTTTTGGGCTGTGAGGGACAGGATGCTGATACTAACTATCCAAAAAAGGGAGAAAATGGTCTTTTTCATACGTTTGTCGGTTTTGAGCGGCAAAAATACAAAAAAGAAGGGAATAGGAGACAGGATGTAGAGATGGGTGGAGGGTTCTCCGTCATTATCAATTTTTTTAAAGAAAAGAAATTGACATGAGAGAATAACGTGCATTTTTAACACGTTAATGGGGCAAAGAAGCTTGTGTTATAAATATTATACACAATCTTAGTAGTGTTAATTTATTTGTGGGAGGAAGGGATTATTTTGTAGTTTTGCAGAATTAATAGTTAGATAACACATAAATACCCCAAGAAGAGTGCGACCTGATCAATCTCGATAAAGTGAAAAATCAACAAAAATATTTCTGTTTATTTACTTGCTATGCTCCAGTTCATCACCGACTCCTCCCATTACACCACCGTCCTTGACCTCGCCATGAAGGCCAAGCACTCGCTGTGGATCGGCACCGCCGACATCAAAGACCTGTATGTGCAGCAGGGTGGGGTGGAGAAGCCCTTCCTCGGGGTGCTGGCAGACCTGCTCGGAAAGGGCGTGGAGGTGCGGCTCATACACGCCAAGGAACCGGGACCGAACTTCCGTGCCGACTTCGACCGTTACCCACGATTAGCCAAGATGCTGGAGCGGGTGATGTGCCCGCGGGTACACTTCAAGATCATCGTCATCGACCAGACGGTCTGCTACGTGGGCAGCGCCAACCTCACGGGCGCGGGAATGGGGATGAAGTCGCCCCGCCGCCGCAACTTCGAGGCCGGCATTCTCACCGACGAGCCCTCCCTCGTGGCCGCCGCCATCGAGGAGTTCGACAAGGTGTGGCGCGGCAGCGAGTGCGAGAAGTGCCAGCGGCGCAACGTGTGCCCGGACCCGATAGTTTAAATCAGGGAATGATCATAGTGAAATCTTCGTTGGAAATATAATCCATATCGTCAATACTGATTTTTATAAAAAAATCACGATTGTCAATATGGATTTCAAACACGGTAACAAGGTCTATGTTACAGGAAGCAATGCGTTTATGCTAAGCAGAGAGCTGGGAACATTGCTGACCGGGCGCCACTTGACGCAAGAACTTTATCCGATGTCGCTATCAGAGTATGCGTTAATGAAAGGTGTCAGCATAACAAAAAAACATTTTTACACAACTGAAGGCCGTGCAAAAATATTGAAACTACAGAAGGGATTCCTGGAAGAAGGTGGTTTCCCTCAATATTTGAATACGGGCGATCCGCGTTACCTGAGGGAATTGTATAATGACATTATCTACCGTGATATTGTGGTTCGACACAAACTCCCTTCCGAAAAACCAATAAAAAAGGTGGCCTACTATTTGGCCAGTAACTTCACCCATAAATTCACTTATCAATCCATCGCAAAGGCTACCCAGATCAAGAGCACAGATACGATAAACGCATATATCGGATATCTGGAGGAAAGTTTTCTTGTCAGTGTGTTAACCAAATACGACTACAAAGTCGGCGAACAAATCAAAAGTCCCAAGAAGGTCTATTGCATTGACAATGGCCTTGTTTCACAAGTTGGATTCAGTTTCAGCACTAATCTTGGCAACAAGCTGGAGAATGCTGTTTATATTGAATTACGGAGGCGTGATTTAGAATCTTATTATTTTAACGATGGGAACGAGTGTGACTTTTTAGTAAGAAAAAATGGGAACATTGTGCAGGCTTATCAAGTTTCCGTTTCACTGAAGGACCCGGAAACAAGGATGCGGGAAGAAAACGGGTTATTAGCCGCCATGAAGGCCTTTGATTTACATGAAGGAACCATTATTACTTTAGATGAAAGCGAAGAGAAAACCCTTCCCGACGGATCTGTCATCCATGTGATGCCCTTCTATTGGTGGTGTTTTGGGTAATTGTTGTATGTTTTTTTGGAATGATTTTCAGGAGTCTTACTTCAAATTTTATCGTAAAATCTGAAGTACAACTTCAAAATTTCATTTCGACAAGGTGTGGCGCGGCAGCGAGTGCGCTCAGTGCCAGCGCCGCAACGCCTGCCTGGACCCGATAGGGTAGGACTGCGCAATATTTGCACAATCAACCCCTGTGTTATTTAAATTGAATTATTCAAATCAAATAATTTATTTTGAATAATGTAAAAAAATCGTGTCTTTGTCAGCAGTCCTGCACCCCTCGGCATGCGCGTCGTATTAGGCTTCCTATTCACTGTTCACTGATCCCTGTTCACCGGACGGGATTGGGGAAAATCTTGCAGGTGTCGCAGGGGGAAGGGTTGTTCGGGTCGTTCACGATGGGGACCACTTCCCGGTTCCATCGGTAGATGAGCACGAACTCGCCGTTGAGGTTGATGAACCCTTCGTAGGTCTCGCCGTTATGCACGAGCCACGCCTTGGCAAATCCGGACGGGGAGAAGTATTCGATGCCATTCCGGTTGGGCGATTTTTTCGTCACCGGGAAGTGCTGGATCAGCGTGGTGCCGTCAGGAGAAATCACCCGGTCGCGTTTCACGGTTGCCACTCCCGCCGCCGTGAAGATGGGCGCGTTGCCCTCGTCGTTCCACCAAAGATCCACCTCAGGGATGGTTTTCACCAGGTTGAAATCCTTGTCGAACACGCGGCTTTTCCCATTGAATGCTGTCTCGTCCTCCGCGAAGCAATAACCGTTGTAGAACATGGATCCTTCCGGCAGTTTTTTCACTAAATCGCCCTTGGTGTTGAAGTATTTGCGAGGGTTGTAGTTCACGACGAAATAGCCGTTGTGAACATCGCTGATGTCGTTGAAGTAGGTGTCGTCATCCCAGATGGGATCAATGGCCTTGTTGCCGTTTTTGTCGATGAAATATAACTCGCGGTCTTCCCGTACCAAGGCGTACCCTTCGCTGAAGGACCGGCACTCGTCGTAGCGGGCGGGAATCACCACCTTGCCGTTTGCGTCAATGTATCCCCATTTGCCGCCAAAACCGCTGGGGTTCAGCTGCTTGAACGCTCTCAGACCATCGCGCAATGGTGGAACCGTCCAGTTGGTGCGCTCAAAGCGTTCGGGGTTGGAGGTCAACGTGCCATAGACCCTCTGTCCGTTAAGGTTGATATAGACATATTCCACGCCATAACCGGAACTTTTCTTTTTCCCGATAAGCGCCACGCCGTCCACAAAATTGGTGGCGGGTCCGACATATTCCGCCGGTAGCGCCTTGGAGGTGCCGTCGCTCTTGAGCAACCACATCGGTTTCTGGCTGTTAACCTCTCCCTTCTTGTACATCAGGACGGCGCCGCCGACCATCTGGGGCGTGCGGAAACCGGAACCCGCTTCCCATTCGAAGTCGAAAATGCGCTGGCCCTGTACGTTGTAGAAGGCATATTTGTTAAAACGCTCCACCGACCAGATGCCATCCTCAAGCCAAGAGATGCTCTCGCAGTCGTTGGGGAGGACGACAAAATGCGTGTTCTCGGTGATAGCCAAAGGCTTGGGCGTTTGGGCCGAGACACCTAATATGATAAGAATCCAAGCGGAAAACAATAATAATTTTTTCATAATGAATAGGGTTTTAATGAGAAATCCATATATCTTGCCTGCAAAAATAATAAAAAACACAAAACAAATTATTCAATTTTGCCTGCACCCCTTACGGCGTGCCTTTTCGTATTAAAATCCTATTCACTAATCACTGATCACTAATCACTAATCACTGTCCCCTGTCCCCTGAACCCTTCTTACCCACAGGGAAACAAAAAAAGCCCCTGAAAAGGGGCTTTAAGGATTATAGCGTGCAACATCAGCTACTCTTCGGCGGCGAGGGGCGAGGGCGTGCTGTACACGCGGGCGGCCAGCTCTTTGTCGAGCATGTAGAGTCCGTAGCCGTTGCCATTGATCATCTTGAGGCTGTCAATCAGCGCGCGGGCATTCTCTTCCTCTTCCACTTGCTCGTCGATGAACCATTTCAGCATGCTCTGGGTGGCATAGTCCTTCTCCTTGGTGGCTAAAGCAAACAGGTCGTTGATGAGGCTGGTGACCACCTGCTCGTGCTTGAGCGTCTCCTCGAACATGTCAAGCGCGTCTTTCCAGTCCGTGGGCACGGCGTCGATGGGTTTCAGCACCACGCGACCTCCCCGGGAAATCACGTATTTGTAGAAGATTTGAGCGTGATCCTGCTCCTCCTTGAACTGGATTTCAAACCAGTTGGCCATGCCGCCGTAGCCGAGGTCGTGGCATTTGGTGGCCATGGAAAGATAGAGGTAAGCCGACCACATTTCGGCGTTGATTTGGGCGTTGATAGCCGCTTCGATTTTTTTATTTAACATAGCATCAATAATTTAGGTTTTTAAACAATTTAATATTAAAGTGAAATAAACGTTGTTATCGGTATAAAGTTACATTTTGCCTCTTTTTATCCAAATGTTGGTATAGCGTGAAAGCCGACAGTGACACGATGATGCCCACGCACCAGCCGGCGAGGATGTCGGTAGGGTAGTGAACGCCGAGATAGACGCGGGTGTAGCAGAACAGCAACACAAATCCGGCCAGGAAAAGCGCCAGAGGCCATTTACGGGACAGGAACGGACGCAGGAACAGGTAGAGAAGGATGGCGAGGGTGGAGCTGTTGGCCGCGTGCGAGGATGGGAAGCCGTAGGGCCCGCCCCGATAAAACGTGCCGTTGGGCCGCTCGTGCAGATGCAAGGTGAGCTCCGGATTGTGCGAAGGACGGGGACGATGCACCAACGGTTTGAGTATGCCGGAGGATATAATATCGGAGGTGCCCACCGCCAGTGCTATGAACAGGATCACGCGCCAGGAACGCCGCCGATAACAGAGGAATATCAATCCAAACATCAAAACGAGCATCGGCAGCCACGGCCAAGCGTGCGTCATGGCCCACATAAACCTGTCCAGCCACGGTGTGTTGGCTCCGTTGACCAGCGTTATGAGCTGATAATCCATCGGATACAGACTATATGTGAGAAATGAAACCATAGGCCGCATTTTGGTCGGCAAAGATAACAAACTATTTTTTATCTTTGCAGCCGAATTAAATTATTGTTTATGGCAGACGAAAAACTTTTCACCGAATTTCCGCCCATCTCCACCGAGGAATGGGAAGCAACAATACAAAAAGACCTCAAAGGTGCCGATTACGAACGCAAACTGGTATGGCGTACCGACGAAGGATTCAACGTGCGTCCTTACTATCGTGCTGAAAATCTGAAGGATCTGGATTATCTCGACACCTTGCCGGCGGAGTTCCCCTACACGCGCGGCACGAAGGCCGACAACAACAAGTGGGACATCGTGCAAGAGGTGGAAGAGGCGGATCCGGCCAAGGCCAACGCCATCGCTACGGATGCCTTGAAGCGCGGTGCCACCTGCATCGCTTTCAACGCCGCCAACATTGACAGCGACGCGGCATTGGAAACCCTGCTCAACGGCATTGACCTCAATGCCACCGGCGTGCAGTTCAACCACGTGAAGAGCTACCTCGACCTGATGAAGCGTTTCGTCGGCTATGTGGAGGCACATAACGTTGACAAAGAGAAGGTGCAGGGCAGCATCAACTTCGACCCGCTGACCTACCGCCTGAAACACAATAAGTTCTGGAAATCGGCAGAAGAGGATATGATGCAGGCTGTTGAACTTCTGGAGATGAACGGCTGTATGAAGAATTTCAAGGTGATCAACGTGAACGGCATCGTGTTGCACAACGCCGGCTCCACTATTGTGCAAGAGCTGGGCTACACGCTGGCGTTGGCCAATGAGTACCTGTCGTTCTGCACGGAACATGGCATGAAGGTGGAGAAAGTCGCCTCGCGTATGCAATTGACGATGTCGGTGGGCTCCAATTATTTTATGGAAATTGCCAAACTGCGTGCGGTGCGCCTCCTGTGGTCCACCATCGTGGAACAGTACCATCCGCAGTGCTCCTGCGCCTACAAGATCCATATTAACACGGTGGCATCCACCTGGAATAAAACCCTTTACGATCCTTACGTCAATATGCTTCGCGGTACCACGGAGGGCATGTCTGCCGTCATTGGCGGTTCCGATTCCATTTCGTTGCAGCCGTTTGATGTGGCCTACAAGGAATCGGATGAGTTCTCCCGCCGCATTGCCCGCAACGTGCAGGTGATTTTGAAGGAGGAAGCCTTCATGGACCGTGTGGTGGATCCCGCCGCCGGCTCCTACTATATCGAAACCTTGACCAACGCGATTGCCGAGCACGCCTGGCAGCTCTTCCGCGATGTGGAAGCCGCCGGCGGCGCGCTCAAACTCATCGAGGACGGCACTATGCAAGCCGAAATCGAAAAGAGCTGCCAGAAACGCGACATGGACATAGCTACCCGTCGCTACATACTCCTCGGTACCAACCAATATCCCAACATCAACGAGAAGATGGCCGACAAGATCGAGCGTGTGGTGAAGGATGAGAACGAGGGCCTGAAAACCTACCGCGGCGCGATTGCCTTTGAGGAGATCCGTCTTGCCACGGAAAAATATGCGGCTACCAACCATCGCCCGAAAGTCTATCTGCTGAAACTGGGCAACTTGGCCATGCGGCAGGCGCGTGCCGGCTTCATCACCAACTTCTTCGGCTGCGCTGGATACGAAATCGTGGAACCTTCCGGGTTCGCCACCGTGGAAGAGGGCGTAAAGGCTGCCGGCGAGGCCAAGCCCGACCTCATCGTGGTGTGCAGCTCCGACGAGGAGTACGCCACCCTCGGCGTGGAGGCCGCCAAGCAGTGCAAGGCGCAATACCCGAACACACCGTTCCTCGTGGCTGGCAATCCTACCGAGTGCCTTGACGCTCTCAAAGAGGCCGGTACCGATGACTTCATCCACGTGAAAGTCAACATCCTGGAATCCTTGCGGAAATATAACCAGCTGTTGCTGAAATAGTTTGTGTTTTCATTTTTTATAACAAAAAACATTTAAAAATGAAAAAATTAATGCTGTTGATGGCGGTTTGTTGTCTGGTTTTTGCATCCTGCAACAAAAATTCGAAAGATACATCTGCCCAAACCCCGGAACAACAGGAGTTGACTGAAAAGCAGAAACAGGGTATGAAAGATCGTGAGGATTGGGTCAGTTGGGAGAATTTGACGGATGAGCGCAAGGCCGAACTGCTGAACAAGAGCAAGGCGGCCTACGACAAGCAGAAAGCCGCCCAAGAGGAACGGGAGGCCCGCAAGGCCAAATTCGAAGAGGCTATGGCCAATTGGGACAACCTCTCCCTGGATGAAAGAAGAGACGCTTTTGAACTGATATATCCGTCTCGTCCCGAAAGCAAGAGTGCGTGCAAGGACGAAGGCAAATGTTCCAAAGAAGGGGACAAACCCTGCGACAAAGAAAAGAAATAATGCGTACGATTGCCGTTTTTGCATCGGGCTTCGGCTCCAATTTCCAAGCTTTGATTGAGGCGGTGCAACAGCACATGTTGGATGCCCGTATAGCCTTATTGGTGACCGACAAGCCGGGTTGCATGGCCGAGCAAAGGGCTGTCAACCATGGCATTGATGTATTTGCCTTCTCATCAAGGGATTATGATGGCAAGGAGGCGTACGAGACGGCCATCCTTCAGGAGCTGCGCAAGCGGGATGTAGAGTATATCGTCCTGGCCGGCTATATGCGCTATATTGGCAAGGTGCTGCTGGAGAACTTCCCCATGCGCATCATCAACCTACATCCGGCGCTGCTGCCCTCGTTCCCGGGCGCGCACGGCATTGCGGATGCCTATAACCATGGTGTGAAGGTGTTCGGCATTACCATCCATTTTGTGGACGCCGGGGTGGATACCGGCAAAATCATCGACCAGTTCGCCTTCCACGCCGAGGGACATGAAACGCTGGAGGAAATTGAAACGAAAATCCACCAATTAGAACATCAATACTACCCGCTCACCGTCAACAAGGTGGTGAACGGGTAAAATCTGAAGTGCTTCCTTAGTCCGCCAAATCGCTGAAGAACTCGCTGAGGTCGTTGGCTACCTCGTACATGGGCGTGTACTCCATCGTGGCCGTGGCGGTTTGCAGCGTGCTGACGCGCTCCTGCGTCTGGCGCAGGATGGCAGGGGTCTCTATCTTGTATTGGAAATCCTGCTCGTCTTGGAACAACGGGTCGTTGGGCCCTTCAATGCGCTGAGGCCCGCTGACCGGATTGACAAAGGCTTGCGGCGTGGGTTGCACCGGGATTTCTTCATGAACATCCGACACGGCTTTGGGTTCAAAACCAAAGATGTCGTTGCTCGGCGCCTGCTGCACGTTGGCCTCTTGGGTAGGCTTTGTCAGCGCGTCGTAATCATCCATCTTGGGTGCAATGGTTGCATTGTCGGCATCCACTTTCGTGCCCATCGGTATTTCCGTCTTGAATATTGGGTCTGGATTCTCGTTTCCGGTAACCACCGTGGTGAGCTCCTTCTCCAGAATCTCGCGTGCCTGGGAGTTGAAGTTGGTCACGATGACGGACAGCTTGAGGGCGTCGCCGAGGCTCTCATCCACGCCACGACCCCAGATGACTTCGGCCTCAGGACTCTTGACGGTTTCGAACTTCTCGGTGAGGGCCTCCAGTTCGGAGACTTTAAGCTCGTTTTCGGGACCATAGCTGATGAAGAAGAGGAAGTTCTGGGCATCGGCGATGACGGGGTTGTCCAACAGCGGGCAACGGAGGGCATCGTCCACCACACGTTCCACACGGTCGGAGCCGCTGGCCACGGCCAGACCCAACATGGCCTTGCCGCTGTCCTTCATGATGGTCTCGATGTCGTGGAAGTCCACGTTCTGCTCATAGTTGACCGTGATGAGCTCGGCAATGCACTTGACGGCGTTTTTCAGCACATCGTCGGCATAGCCGTAAGCCTTGCTGATGGTGTCTTCCTGATAGAATTTGAGGATGTTCTGGTTCTTGACCACGATCAGCGAATCCACGTATTTGTCCAGCTCGGCGATACCTTTTTCCGCCTGTTTGATGCGGCTGGCCCCTTCAAATTTGAAAGGTTCTGTCACCACGCCGATAGTGAGGATGCCCATTTCATGGGCCACTTCGGCGATGACGGGTGAAGCGCCGGTGCCGGTGCCTTTGCCCATGCCGGCGGTGATGAACAGCATCTTGGTCTCACGACCGATGAAGTCCATGATTTTCTCCTTGCTTTCCAACGCTAACTGGCGCGCGATTTCCGGTCTGGCCCCGGCTCCAAGTCCGGTGCCCAACAGCAGCTTCTCGGGAACGGGGCTTTTGCTCAGATGCCCCTGGTCCGTGTTGCATACCAAGAAGTCAACACCTACGATGCCTTCGCTGTACATGTGTTTGACCGCATTGCTGCCGCCGCCGCCCACACCGATTACTTTGATGATGGAAGAGTTTTCTCTTGCGCCATAATCCGCTGTGATATCAATTCTGTCAGTCATATTTGTTTTTGTGTTTTAATTATCTTAAAATGGTTAATGATTTAATTCGGCTTGGTTTGAGTGATATTAGGTTAGGAAACGTTTTCCAGCATTTTCTTCAGATAGTCGTGTACTTTCTCGAAGAAGCCCCACCGTGAGCCGTCGCCATCGGGTTTCGGATCCGGATTCGGGTCGGGTTTCCGGGTGTTGGCATTTTCCGGAGCGGTGAGGTTCAGGGCCTCTTCCGTTTCGATGCCGTATTTGAGCAGGCCGAGGGCGGTGGAGAAGGCCGGCTGCTTCAGCTCCGTGGGAATGGAGTGGGCGAACCCGTTGTCGGGGATGCCGATGCGGGTGGGCATTTGAAGCATATATTGACATAACTCCTTGATGTGGCGAAGGTTGGAACCGCCGCCCGTCAAGACAAGGCCGGCGAAGAGGCGGTCCTTGTAGCCGGAGTTCTCAATTTCTTTCTGGATGGCGCTGATGATTTCGCCCTGCACACGGCTGTTGATGATCTGCGCCAGATAGTTCTCGTTGATTTGGATGGCTTCCTGCCCGTGAGGCTTGGGGATGGTGATGAGGTTGTTGGAGTGGCTCTTCTCCACGATGCAGGTGCCGTAGTTGATTTTCAGTTTCTCGGCCACGTCTTCGGAGATCTTGCATACCTGGGCGATGTCGTGGGTGATCACGTTGCCGCCCATGGCGATGACCTTGGTGTAAACGGGGTGGCCGTCCACGAAGATGATGATGTCGGAGGTGCCGCCGCCGATATCGACCAGCGCCACGCCGTGGCGTTTCTCCTCTTCGGTGAGGCATGCCATGCCGGAGGCGATGGGCTCCAGGATGATGTCGTTCAGGATGATGCCCGATTCGTTGCCGCACATCTTGATACGGTCGATTTCGGAAATCTTGCCTGTGATGAGCTGGTAGGTGCCGATGACCTCGTTGCCGAGCTCGCCCACGGGCTCGAAGGTGATCCGCTCCTTGTCGATGAGGTACCGCTGGGGAATCACGTCGATGATCTCCTCGCCGGGCGGCACGGAGGCTTTGAAGACCTCGTTTTTCAGGGTCTCGATTTCCTCGCTGGTGATGGGCGTCTTCTTGCCCTGGCGGAAGAGGTGGTGGTTGTACCGGCTGGTCTTGATGTGATGGCCCGCAATGCCCACGTAAACGCTCTTGATCTCTTGGTTGGAGCGCTGGCTGGCCATGCTGGTGGAGAGCGTTATGCCGGTGACGGTCTTGTTGATGTTGCGGATCTCACCGAACTCCACGCCGGTGGACTCGCTCTTCCCGTAGCCGATGATGTCAATCTGCCCGTTTTCGTTGCGGTGTCCGATGACGGTGGCGATCTTGGTGGTGCCGATGTCCAAACCGACAATCATATTGTCATTGTTGTAAACGTTCTCCATAGACAGTTGAATTTATTTTCGTTTTGCTATTACTCTGTTTTTGAAACGCACGTCCAGCTGGGCATACGTGTCGAATCCTTTCCGCGACAATCCCTCTTTATATACCAGTTTGAGATTCTCCAGCTTCTCCTGAATGTTCTCGTCGTTCCCGAAAACCACCACATGGCTCCCCACGGACGGCACCAACTCGATCTGGTTGTGCTCGTTGAGGTAGATCTGCCGGAACTGCGCCTGGCAGAATTCGTCCTTCTGGAGGGTGTTGGCGATGTTGACCATCTCTCCGAGCCGACCCCGGGCGGTGTCCCCCTGCTTGTAGTGCTGGTGGATGTGCCCGTTGGCGATGGCCAGGTCGTCCTGCATCTTCGACGTGTAGGGCAGCAGACAGCCGTGGTCGTCCACGAAATACTGGTCGCCATCCTGACTGTAAACGTGCAGGATGATGTTCCTCAACGTGTAGTCAACCACCAGCCGGCGGCCCGAGAAGTGGATGAAGTTCACCTTTTCCACGTACGGGTTCGACGACAGCAGGCGGGTGATGGCCGCCACGTCGATGTCCTTCATCGGCATCCCGAGGATGGCGATGCTGTCAGCCGTCAGCAGACGCTCAACGTCCGCCTGGCCGAGCACCAAACTCTCGTTCTGCGTGTGCGGGGCGACGGTTATGCTTTCGCACTGGTGTTTCGGTACCGCTACAATAGCCCAAATAATAATTACCAACACACTGATAATTAATATAATACGGGTAATTGCTTTGACGTATCTCATTGGACTGCTATTATGCGGAATAATAAATACAAAAATAGCATTTAGCAACGAGACTGAAAGAGCTGCCCGTATAAAAAATAAACAAAAAAGTGTTGATAATATGAGGGAAAATTATGCGTTGCGTTTGTCTAATCCCCACAATAATTTTTCCCGTATAATGTTGTAAAAGTTGTTGTTATGGAAAAGAACCGTCTGGATTTGGAAATCCTCTTGCCGGATGTTCAGGCGGGTATGGTTATCAACAATGATCTTCCGCGTGTCGGTGCAGAGGGCGAACCGCCCGTTGCGGCTTTCCACTTCAACGGTGAGTGTGGTGTCGGACGGGATGACCAGCGGGCGCACGCTCAGCGAGTGCGGCGCGATGGGCGTCAGCACGTTCACACGCGACTGCGGATGCAGGATGGGCCCGCCGCAACTCATCGAGTAGGCCGTGGAACCGGTGGGCGTGGAGATGATCAGCCCGTCGGCCCAGTAGGTGTTGACCTTCTGGCCGTCGGCCCACACGGTGATGGCGCTGATGGAGTCCGTGTCGGTGGCCCGGATGGTGATGTCGTTCACGGCAAACGTGCCCGACAACTCAATAGGCTCGCTGCTGTCCATACGCAGCAACGACCTCTGTTCGAGCGTAAAAAGATGCTCCTTCAGCATCTGGAAGCACTCCTTGAAATTGTCTTTCTTGATGCCCGAGAGGAAACCGATACGACCGGTGTTGATGCCCACCAGCGGGATGTTCAAGTCCCCGACCAGGTTGGCGGCGTCGATGAAGGAGCCGTCGCCCCCGATGGAGACCAGAAAGTCGATGGGCAACTGGTGGCTGAGGTCCTCATGGTTGTGGAAAAAAGCATGGCAACCGCCCACCTCCGGGCAGTTGCCATGAATGATTAAGTCGAATTGTTGCGACTGCAAGTGTTCGATGACCGTGCGGATGAAAGCCTGCTCTTCCGCACCATTCTGTCGGCTGTAGAGCGCGATTCTCATCAGACGTAGTCTTGCACTTCCACTTCGCCGTTCAGGATCATGTTGGCGTTGAGGGCCATGGCGGCCATCTCGTCTTCGCCGGGATATACGGCCACCGGCGCGATCCAGTCGATGTAGCGCTTGATGCGGGCGATGACAGGCTTGCCGTAGGCGATGCCGCCCGTCAGGATGATGGCGTCAATCTTGCCTTTGAGTACCACGGCGTTCTCGCCGATCTGCTTGGCCACCTGATAGGCGAAAGCTTCCTCCAGCAACTCGGCTTTCGGGTCGCCGGCGATGGCTGCCTTTTCAACTGCCAAGGCGTCGTTGCTGCCGAAATAGCCCACATAACCGCCTTTGCCCACCAAGATTTTCTGCATGTCTTCCTGAGTGTATTTGCCGCTGAAACAAGCCTTTAAGAATTGGTTCATCGGCAGGCTGCCGGAGCGTTCCGGGGAGAACGGACCTTCGCCGTCCAGCGCCTGGTTCACGTCAATGACGCGGCCCTGACGATGGGCACCCACACTCACGCCGCCACCCATGTGGCAGACAATCAGGTTCAGCTCTTCGTATTTCTTGCCGTTATCCTTGGCATACATACGGGCGATGGCCTTCTGGTTCAACGCATGGAAAATGGATTTTCGCTCGAAATCCGGATGGCCGGTGATGCGGGCCACCTCTTCCATCTCGTCCACAATCACGGGATCGGCAATGTAAGCCTCCTTCAGACCGATGAACTTCGCGATACTGTCAGCGATCAGTCCGCCCAAGTTGCAGGCGTGCTGGCCGTTATAACCCATCTTCAGATGCTCTTTCATGAGCTCGTTGATACGGTAAACGCCGGATTTCAGGGGCTTAATCAAGCCGCCGCGACCCATGACCAGGTCGATGGAGTGCAGGTCGATGTTTTCGGCTTCCAGCACCGAGATGATGACATCCCGGCGGAATTCATATTGGTCGGCAATCGTGGCATAGCCGGAGAGTTCTTCCGTGGAATGTTTGATATTCTTGACGAATTTCTGTTCGTTACCCTCGAAAATGGCTATCTTCGTGGATGTTGAACCGGGGTTGATGGCGAGTATTTTTTTCATAAAGCAAATTATTGGTTATAGACTAAAAAAGCCGTGTCAAACACGGCTGCAAATATAGGGAAAAAAGTTCAATTATCGGTGTAAAAAATCGAAATCAGCACAGGTTCAGTGTCTGTCGCGATTCCGGAGGATGTCGATGGCCAGGTAGATGGCGTTGCGCATGGACTGTCCATTGGCCTGGTTCTTGCCGGCGATGTCGTAGGCGGTGCCGTGCGCGGGCGACGTCCGTACGATGGGCAGTCCGGCGGTGAAGTTCACGCCGTCCTTGCCTAACAGCTTGAAAGGAATCATGCCCTGGTCATGGTACATGGCCAGCACGGCGTCGAATTTACGGTACCCGCCCGAGGCGAAGAACCCGTCGGCAGGGAACGGCCCGAAGGCGTTGATGTGGTTGTGGAACGCCAACTCGATGGCCGGACGGATGTGGTTGGCCTCCTCATCGCCAATCAACCCTTCATCGCCCGCGTGCGGGTTGAGGGCCAATACGGCAATGGTTGGATTGTCAATGGCAAAATCCTGTTTCAAGGAATTGTTAAGTATTTCTATTTTCTTGTAAATCAAATCCTTGTTAAGGATGGAGGCGATGTCTTTCACAGCCACGTGGTTGGTGACGAAGCCCATACGAAGCCCCTCGGCCACCATCATCATCATAGCCTTATTCTCCGCTCCGCCAAAGTAATGCTCGAAAAACTCGGTGTGCCCGGGGAATTTGAATTTCTCGGATTGGATGTTGTGCTTGTTGATGGGACCCGTGACGATGGCGTCAATGTTCTTGTTCTTCAGGTCGCGGCCCGCCGCATACAAAGCCCGCTCTGCCATCTGTCCGGCAACCTTCGTGGAAGCTCCCAACTCGATTTTGACCTCTTCATCGAAAAGGTTGATGAGGTTGGGACGCTTGGTGGAGAATTGCTCCGTGTTTTTGATGAACTGGAAGGAGAAGTCCGGCAAATCCATGTATTTGCGATGATATGACGCGGCTTTGACTAACCCATACACGATGGGGGTGCAAAGTTCCATGATCTTATAGTCGCTGAGCGCCTTGATGATGACCTCGTAGCTGATGCTGTTGAGGTCGCCGTGCGTGATACCGATTTTATAGAGTTTGTTGTCAGCCATAATGAGTACGATTATTTGTTAGGATTATAGGCCACTTCGTATTCTTCGTAACCTTCTATGATGTCGCCGATCTTGATGTCGTTGCAGCCATCGATGTTCAAACCGCAGTCCTGACCGGAGACCACCTCTTTGACATCATCCTTGAAACGGCGCAAGGAGCCGAGCTTGCCCGTGTAGATGACGATGCCGTCGCGGATGAGGCGTATTTTTGTGGAACGCTGCAGCTTGCCGTCCAGCACCATACAGCCGGCCACATTGCCGACCTTGGAGATGTGGAACACCTCGCGGATTTCGATGTTGGCCACCACTTTTTCGCGGATTTCCGGTGAATGCATACCGGCAATAGCATCTTTGATCTCGTTGATAGCCTGATAGATGATGGAGTAGGTGCGGATGTCGATCTGTTCGGCCTCTGCCGTCCTGCGCGCGCCGGCGGTGGGACGCACCTGGAAGGCCACGATGAGGGCGTTGGAGGCGGTAGCCAGCATGACGTCGGTTTCCGTCACGGCACCCACCGACTTGTGGATGACGTTGACCTGCACCTGTTCGGTGGAGAGCTTGAGCAGCTCGCCGGAAAGGGCCTCCACGGAGCCGTCCACGTCACCCTTGACGATGATGTTGAGCTCCTTGAAGTCGCCGATGGCGATGCGGCGTCCGATTTCGTCGAGCGTGATGTGCTTCTGCGTGCGCAGGCCCATTTCGCGGGCCAGACGGGCGCGCTTGGTGGCCACGCTGCGGGCTTCCTGCTCGGTTTCGCACACCTTGAAGGAGTCGCCTGCCTGCGGGGCGCCGTTCAAGCCTAACAACAGTACCGGCGTGGCGGGACCCGCGCTCTTCACTGCCTGGTTACGCTCGTTGAACATGGCTTTCACCTTGCCGAAACAGCTGCCTGCCAGGATGGGGTCGCCTACGGAGAGTGTGCCGTTCTGCACCAGCACCTTGGCGATGTAGCCACGGCCCTTGTCCAATGCCGACTCGATGACGGCACCCACACCGGGACGGTTCGGGTTGGCCTTCAAATCAAGCAGGTCTGCCTCTAACAACACCTTTTCGAGCAGTTCCTGGACGTTGGTACCATGCTTGGCATCGATTTCCTGGCATTGGTATTTGCCGCCCCAGTCCTCGACGAGGATGTTCATGTTGGCCAACTCGCTCTTAATGCGGTCCACATCGGCGTTGGGCTTGTCAATTTTCGTGATGGCGAACACCATGGGCACGCCGGCGGCCTGCGCATGGTTGATGGCCTCCACCGTTTGCGGCATCACTGCGTCGTCGGCGGCGATGACGATGATACAGAGGTCGGTGATACGCGCACCGCGGGCACGCATGGCGGTGAACGCCTCGTGGCCCGGCGTGTCGAGGAAGGTGATCTTCCGCCCGTCGGACAGCTGCACCAGGTAGGCACCAATGTGCTGCGTGATGCCGCCGGCCTCACCGGCAATGACGTTGGTCTTGCGGATGTAGTCCAACAGGGATGTCTTACCATGGTCCACATGGCCCATGACGGTGATGATCGGGTGGCGGGGTTGCAAATCCTCGGGGGCATCCGCATCGTTCGCGTTATCTCCGTCTTCCGCATCTGCGCCGATGAACTCAACCTGGAATCCGAATTCCTCCGCCAGCAGGGAGATGGTCTCGGCATCCAACCGCTGGTTGATGGAGACGAACAGGCCGATGCTCATACATGTGGCGATGATGTCGTTCACGGGCTTGTTCATCATGGTGGCCAACTCGTTGGCCGTCAGGAATTCCGTGACCTTCAATATCTTCTGATTCTCAAGTTCCTGGAGTTCCTGCTCCTCGATACGCTCGTGGATAAGCTGGCGTTTCTCTTTTCTGCGCTTGGAAGCCTTGGTCTTGCCAGCAGGTTCCAGACGCTGTTTGGTCTCTTTTATGCGTCGTTGGATGTCCTCCGGAGAGATCTCCACCTTCTCGGGCTCGGCCTTGGCGTTGCGGTCGTCTTTGCCGCCGGAAGCCTTGACACCCGCCTGCTTGATGATGCGTTTTCTCTTCTTTTTCTTCTTGTCGGCATCCGCGTTGTTTCCGCCTCGGTTGTCCTTCTTGTTCGAGTCTTTGGGTCTCTCCACGGGCAGTTCAATTTTGCCCATGATTTTCGGACCTTGGATTTTTTCCACCCGTGTTTCAATGAATTCCACTTTGTGGTCGGGTTCGCCGCGAAGGGCCGATGCGTCCGGCGCGATGTTCGTCGTCTCGCCAACAGGTTCCTCCTCAGCTTGTACAGGAGCCTCTTCCGGTGCGGATTCGACGGCAGGAACGGCATTCTTCCCTTTGCCGGATTTTTTCTTCCGCTCCAGGGTGGAAAGGTCGATCTTGTCGATGACCTTGGGTTGTTCCAGGGTGGTCACCACCGTCTCAATGTGTTCGGGCACTTTGGGCGCTTTCGGCTCCGTGGCCTCAGGGGTGGTTTCTGGAGTCTCCGTGACCACTGGCTGCTCGGAAGTGGATTCGGGCACATCCGCGTTCTGTGCCGTAGCCTCTTCTTTCGCCTCCTTGGATTTTTTATGGGATTTTCCTTCCGAAAGATCTATTTTTCCAACCACTTTCACCGTCGGAACCTCGGTCTCGATGTGCTGGGGAGGATTGATGAAGCCCGTATTCTTGATGATGAGAGGATTGTCGTCCGACACCTCTTCGGGCTCCTCGGCTTTAGCGGCGGCCTTGACTTCCGTCTTGGTGTCTGCCTTGGCCTTGGCGCTGAAGGTGCCGATGTCAATCTTGTTGGCTTCAGCCTTCACCTGTTTCTCCTTGGCGAATTTGGGCTCGTGGAGCAGGATGTCGTACATCTCCTCCGTGAGTTTGGTGTTGGGATTCTCCTCGATATCGAAGTTTTTCTTTTTGAGAAATTCGGTAATTGCGCCAATGGAGACGTTAAACTCCGTGGCGGCCTTTCCTAAACGCGGTATTTTTCTTTTTTCCTCTGGCATATAGTTATGTTAAAACTTACGATTTGCGAAAATGGTTGTTGTTGAAATATCGTTTTGTTATTCGGTGATGTCCAGCTCGTCTTTCACGGCTTCGATCATGGCGTCCACGGTCTCCTCTTCAAGGTCCGTGCGCTTGATGAGCTCGTCGCGGTCGAGGGCGAGCACGCTCTTGGCCGTGTCGCAGCCGATGTTGATGAAAGCGTCGATGACCCACTGGTCGAACACGTCGGCGAATTCGGTTAACGGCACGTCTTCCTCCTGGTCGATGTCATCGCGGAACACATCAATCTCATAGCCGGAAAGTTTGGAAGCTAGTTTGATGTTATATCCGCCCTTGCCGATGGCTAAGGAGACCTCTTCGGATTTCATATAGACGTTGGCGGTCTTGTTCTCCTCATCCAGTTCGATGGAGGAGATCTTGGCCGGGCTCAGGGCGCGGGCGATGAGCAGCTCGTTGTTGGCTGTGTAGTTGATGATGTCGATGTTCTCGTTGCGGAGTTCGCGCACGATGCTGTGGATGCGGCTTCCCTTCATGCCCACGCAGGCACCCACGGGGTCGATGCGGTCGTCGAAGGATTCCACCAGCACTTTGGCACGCTCGCCCGGGGCGCGCACCACGTTGCGGATGGTGATAAGCCCGTCGTAAATTTCCGGGATCTCGGACTCCATCAGGCGCTCGAGGAAGAGCGGTGAGGTACGGGATATGATGATGCGCGGCGTGGAGGACTGGATTTCCACACGGGAGACCACCGCCGTCAGCGTGTCGCCCTTCTTGTACTTGTCGGACGGGATCTGCTCGGATTTCGGGAGGATAAGTTCCACATGGTCCTCGTCATATACCAAGATCTCCTTGCGCCACACCTGGTTGACTTCTCCGCTGATGATTTCCCCGACCTTGTTCTCATACTTCTTGTAGATGACATCTTTCTCGTATTCGGAGATTTTGGTGCTCAGATTCTGGCGCAGGGCCAAAATCTCGCGGCGGGCGAAATCCGTCAGCTTGATGTTCTCGACCACCTCTTCGCCAATCTCGAAGTCGGGCTCGATCTTGATGGCGTCCGACAGGGCGATCTGGTTGGCGGGATCTTCCACCTCACCGTCTTCCACAATCTCCAGCGAGTGCTGGATCTCCAAGTCGCCGCGGTCCACATTGACGATGATGGAGAATTGTGCGTCCGGACCGTATTTCTTGACGAGGGCGGCGCGGAAGACATCTTCCAGGATGTGCATCAGCGTTTCACGATCGATACTTTTGGATTCCTTGAATTCCGCAAATGTGTCGATAAGATTTACATGTTCTTCCATTGTTATTCTTTTTGTTTGTTATATTTCCAATTGTCTGATAATTCTCTTTTTGTATAAAAAAACTCCCACCATGCGGGTGAGAGTTCCATCGTGTTGAGCTAGCAGGATTCGAACCTACACAGACGGTACCAAAAACCGTAGTGCTACCGTTACACCATAGCTCAATGCCTTTCATCAATTGAGGCTGCAAAAATACACTTTTTTTGATTGCGTTGGAAAGGGGGTGATTTTTTTTTTTATTTTTTTGCTGCCGAGTGTATAAAAAAAATTGTACTTTTGCGCGCTCAAAAACAGCAACGGCCCCTTAGCTCAACTGAATAGAGTATTTGACTACGGATCAAAAGGTTGCAGGTTTGAATCCTGCAGGGGTCACGAAATGGAAAATCATCTGTCAGCATCAATGGCAGATGATTTTTTCTTTTATCTCCTCTCTTTGAAGAAGTTTTTCAGCAAAACAGAGCACTCTTCCTCCAGCACGCCGGTGCGGATTTTTACCAATTTGGAAAGATAGTCGGCATTGTAGATCGTGTAACCCCTTTTGGGGTCGGAGGCGCCATATACCAGCCGTTGTATCTGTGCGTGCAGGATGGCTCCCGCGCACATGACGCACGGCTCCAGCGTGACGTAAAGGGTGCAGTTGCGCAGATACTTGGCCCCGAGGCCGTTCTCGCCCGCCGTGATGGCCATGATTTCCGCGTGCGCGGTCACGTCGCGCAGCGTCTCGGTGAGGTTGTGCCCGCGGGCAATGATCTTGTCCTCCAGCACGATGACGGCCCCTACCGGCACCTCACCGGCTTCGTAGGCGTTCATGGCCTCGTTCAACGCCATCCGCATGTAATATTCGTCTTGTCGCTCTTCCATAACGATGGATCAGTATTCTATTTGGGTTAAAAATTGCAGCATGATCTTGGGCATCGGATATTGCCGAATCCCATCTATATGCACTTCTATCTGATTCTCTTTCAGCGCGGGAAGCGATTGCCCCTGCCGGAGGTAGAAACGGGCATGTATGATCTGATGGCTCAGCACTTCGCTCATCTCCGTCACTTTGCCTTCCGCTAAATCTTCATCGGTCAGGCTCTCCTCCGAGGGGAATTGGTACAGATTGTGCCAGATGTCGCGCCCGGTCCTTTTCTCCAAGATGGTTTTACCATTATATATATATAGGAAGAAATGAAGAAAACGGTCCCGCTTCGCCTTGGCCTTGCTTTTGACTGGCAGGATGTTTACAAGCTGGTGCCTATGTGCGTAACACTCATCTTGAAACGGGCATGTTTCGCATGGCGGGTTCTTCGGCACGCACTGGATGGAACCGAAGTCCATGCAGGCCTGGTTGAAGATGCCGGGTTGTTGGCGGTCGATATGCTGGAGGCAGAGGTCGGTGACGGCTTTCCGGGTGACGGGCAGCGCGATGTCGTCCGTGATGCCGAAGATGCGGCTCATGATGCGCAGTACGTTGCCATCCACGGCGGGGTAGGGCAGTCCGAAGGAGATGGAGGCAATGGCCGCCGCCGTGTAGTCGCCGATGCCTTTCAGCTTGCGGATGTCTTCGTATTGGTTCGGGAAAATGCCGTTGTGGTCGCGCATGATCTGCTTTGCGGCGGCGTGGATGTGGCGGGCGCGCGAGTAGTAGCCTAGGCCTTGCCATAGCAGAAGGACTTGCTCTTCAGATGCTTCGGCCAGGGCTTGCGGGGTGGGGAAGGCCTCTATAAAGCGCAGATAGTAGTCCCATCCCTGCTGGACACGTGTCTGTTGCAGGATGATTTCGGAGACCCAGATCTTGTAGGGGTCGTGCTCATCACGCCAGGGCAGGGTGCGCTTGTGCTCGTCGTACCACGCCAGCAGCGTTTCCGTGAATTGCATGTTAGTTGTTCTGGATCAATTGGAACAGCTGGTCCAAGTTGGGGGTGAGGATGATTTCCGTGCGGCGGTTCTTGGCGCGTGCCTCGGCGTTGTCGGCAGTGTCGATGGGGAGGTATTCGCTGCGGCCGGAGGCAGAGAGACGCACTGGCTCGATGTTGCCGCTCTTCAGCAGAGCTCTCACCACGGAGGTGGCGCGCATGACGCTCAGATCCCAGTTGTCCTTCACCTGTCCGTTGCCTCGGTACGGCACGTTGTCGGTGTGGCCCTCGATCAGCACGGCAATCTCCTTCTCGTTTTCCAGAACGCTGGCCAGGTTGCGGATGGCGTTCAAGCCCTGCTCGTTGATGGTCCAGCTGCCGGAGGCGAACAGAAGTTTGTCGTCCATGGAAACATATACTTTTCCGTCTTTCTCATACACGTTGAGGCCGCTGCCCTCGAAGCCCTTCAGGGCTGCGCTCACCTTGTCTTTCAGCGCCTTTACCTCGGCATCCTTCTGGTTCAGGATGGTCTGCATCTCCTGGATGCGGGCCTCTCTGGCTTCCAGGGCAGCCTTGGCGGCGATGAGGGAATCTTGCTGGGCGTTCAGCAGTTTCTCTTTCGCGTTGAGCTCGTCTTTGATTTTGTCGATGTTCTTCAGCAAGTCATTCATCTTGTTCTGGTTGCTGACGTTGAGCTCGCCGAAATCCTTGAGCAGGTCGTCATAGTCCTTGGTGGCCTTGGCAAGGTCGCGCTCCGACTGGCGCAGTTTGCGGGCCAGCGACAGGGTGTCTTTCTTCAGCTGGTCGGCTTCCGCGGTCAGGCTTTCCAATTGGGCGGTGAGCTGCTTTTTGGCGTTGGCATAGTCCAGATTTTCGGAGTTAGCGTAGGTCAGCTCCTCCTGGCATTTCTTGTATTGGCTTTGCAATTCATTGTATTTCTGCTTGGTCACGCATCCGGTGAGCAGGAAGCAGGCACAAAATAAAAATAATACGGTCTTTTTCATTGTAATAGTAATTGGCAGGCAAAAATATAAAGATTGGATGTTGCTTTTATCCAATTTTAAAAAAAATATAAACAGAAGAAGCGGAATAAAAAAGGCGGTTGCTTCGCTTACGACAGTTGCGTGATGGCCTGTTCGATTTGGCGGTACAGGAGCTCGAAGTCGCCGTCGTTGTGGAAGACGAAATCGGCCATCTGCATACAGCGTCCCACATTCTGGTGGTTGGGGTCGTCAGACGACATCTCCCGCTGCTCGTTGGCCACGAAGGTCTCGAAGGAGACGTGGTCGGTCTCGGAGGCGCGCAGCACGATGCGCTCGTAGCGGATCTTGGGGTCGGCATCTACTGCGAAGAGCACGAAGTTCGGGTTCTTGCGCAGGGACTCCACCTCGCCGGGCGTGCGCACGCTCTCGATGATGGCGTTCTCGCCCGCCGCCGCCGCTTGCTTGTACAACTCATCGGTGATGAAGGATGGACTGTGCGTGGCGCGCAGGTCGTTGGCTACCACCACGAAAGTGTCGCGGTTGAGCGGCAGGCCCCGCCGTTCCGCCTCTTCAATAAGGTAGCCGCGCACGGAATAATGACGGTATCCGTAATGCTGGATCAGATAATCGACGATGGTGCCCTTGCCGGCGCCCAACGTTCCGGTGATGCCGATGATGTTCATGATATGGGATGTGTCTTGATGAGTATGAAAAACAATATTTCCAGAGCCAGCACCGAAATCATGACAATCCAGTGCCATTTTAGGGTGCGGTTCGAGAAGACGAATATCTTGTTGAGCAGGTAGTTAAGAAGACCGACTGGTATGGCCATGATCAGCGCTCCCCAGTAGTTGTTGATGCCCCAGAGGCTCTCCAGGAAGTGGATGCTGAAATAGTTGACGAAGTAGGTGATGGCATATACCATCACGAATTTGAACAGCAGTCGGCGGTCTTTGTTGCGGAACACCAGATGTCCGTAGGTCTTGAAGTTGAATAGCACGCTGATGATGGTGCCCAGCAGGGTGGCGAAGAGCAGCGCGTCAATGTTGGGAATCAGGCCGAAGAGAAAACGCAGCAGGGCGAAGATGCACCATCCGAAGGCGGTGTTCAAGCCGGCAACAAGCACAAATCGGACGAACTGGGCATCGGTGAATCGTTTGATGAGAGCGGTGATTTTATCGATCATAATGGAGAATCAATAGATTAGGCGATGCGGAAATTAGCGGATGACAGTCAGCGAACCATGGTAGTCCACAATTTTTACTTTCCCTTTGTAGTAGAAAGAATAATAATAAACGCCGTCGGAGAGTCCGCTGGCATCGAAACAATTGTTGCCCTTGGAGATGACACCATCTTTGGCAAACGTGTCGTAGTTCTTCACGTGATACACCATCTTGCCCCATCGGTCGTGGATGTACAGCTCGTTGGTGCGGAAGCCGTCAGGGTCCTCGGGGTTGATGTCGGTGTTGAGGTTCTGGATGGCGAACACATCGTTGATGTTGTCCCCGTTCGGGGTGATGACGTTCGGGAAGATGAGGTCATCCTCGATGACAACCGTGTGGGCAATCTCGCTGGAACACCCGTGCTCGTTGGTGATGGAGAGCGTCACGTTGTAGTCGCCCCAGGAGCCATACGTGTGCGTGGGAGAGAAGTTCTCCGTGTCGGTCTGTCCGTCGCCGAAATCCCATGTCCATGAGGTGTTGTCCAGCCCCAGCGTGGTGGAGTCCGCATAGTTGTGGAAGAGGACGGTGCCCTGCGATTCCCCGAAGAGGGATTCCCATGGGTTGGCCTCAAATTCGGCAATGGGTTGGGAAAAGACGTGGACGTAGCCCCATTTGTAAAGCGAGTCGCGACAGCCTTCGGGCGTGGATGTCCTCAGCAGGATGGAGTAGATGTCCGGATCTTCCAGATTGAAGGCGGGTTCCGCCAGTGAGGAGGAATACGCCAGATGTCCGTCCGAATATAATACCATCCATTCGTAAAGGCAGTCGATGCCTTCAGTTTGGGTGACGTTGTTGAGGTGGATGCCCAATGGGGCGCAGCCTGCCGAGTCGGAAACCGTGAAGTTGGCCTCTGGAACAGGGTTGATCTTGAGGTTGATAGTGTCACTGCCCTGGCAGGCAACGTTGGCCGTGTCGTTCAGGGTTGTAATATGGACATAATATTGCCCTTGTGTAATGGCCTGGATGGTCTCTGTGTTGGCACCGGTGTTCCAATGGTAGGTGGTGTTCGGCTTGTCGTAATGAGCCGAAAGAGTCAGCATTTCTCCTTCGCAGATGCTGGTGTCGGGACCGAGGTCGGGCATGGGTGTTGGTACCACGGTGAGGGTAGTGATGGTGTCGTAAATGCAGCCGTATTCGTCCACCACATTGACGGTGTATTGGTGTACTCCATCAGTTTCCGGTGAAATGACCATTCCGTTGGTGTTGGGCCCCGTCAGGTATGTGGTGTCCACCAGCACGGTGTAGGACCAGTTCTGCGGCAGCAGGTGCGGGTCAAGGGCCATCTCCCATTCGTGGATGTAGCCGTTGTCGTTCGACCAGAGGTCCTGCACTTCAATGCACCAGTTGCCGTTCAGCGGGCAGCCAATCATGTTGGCAAAACTCTCCTTGGGATGGTAAATTTGCGACATGGTGGCCACATTGGAGGAGTCAATCTTGTACGATTGGGTCCCATCATCCCAATAGGGGTTGTAAGTATAGTGTACGTTTACAGGTTCATAGCAGTATCCGTATGTGCCAGGTGCATATTGGTAACCCAATGTCGTGTTGTTCGACCAGATATAGTTCCAGGCAATGCCCATCGGGTTTTGGGAGGTGTTGCAACTGGCAACGTCTTGCAAACGGTTGGCCACTCCAAGGTTTGTGCGGAAGTAGTGGGAGATGCCGCCCCAGCCGTCGTTCTGATAGTCGGGTTGTATCTTGCACGAGCTGTTGTTCGGACAAGTCAGCTTGATGCGGATGTCCTCAATGGCGGAATGTTCCATGAGGATGCGCACGAACAGGATGTCGTCAGCACTGGTGATAGTGGCATTGGGTGCGAAAGAGGTGAAGTTCACGTAGGAACGGTAGTAGTAGCCGTATGGCTGGCAGTTAACTCCGTCCGGCAGGAAGACCGTGTCCACCACTTTCAAGGAGGTGATCTGCTCGCTGCCGATAGAGTCCAGCTGGAGGCTGGAGATGTTGTCGTACCCGACGCTCAGGTCCAGCGACTGGCCGACGCAGATGGGGCGCAGCTTGCCCACGTCACGGATTGGGTTCTGCGAGGTGCGCACACGGAAGGTCACCGGAGTGAGCGATACGCAATGGTGCGTGTCCACCGCGCTGATGGCCACATCATAACCGTGCCCCGGCTCAAAATAGTAGTCCAGTGCGTTGGCACCCAGACTGTCGATGGTCGAATAGCCGAAATCCCAGTTGAAGGTGCAGGTCGCATCACTCTGGTGGTAGCTGAAATTATTGTCCGGATAACTGCCGTATGTCACCAGACGCACGGTGTCGTACGGACATACGTCCAGATACAAATATCCGTCGGAGGGGTCTAACTTCGGCACCTTGGAGGAGAGCAGCGTGTCAAAATAGAGGTTGATGCGCTGGCAGGGGGCCATGCAGTCCACCTTGATGACGAACCCCGTGCCAACGCCGGAGGCATCGGACGTGAAGTGCAAGGTGACGGCCCCAGTGGAGTTCTGAATCGTGGCGGCATAGCGGAATGTGCCGGTGGGATTGTAGTTGTCGTTGTTGATCTTGTGCAACAGGGGAGCGCTGGTGTTGATGCCGTCGTAGATGTACAAGGTGTCGCCCGGATCAATGTCCAGATCCAGGATTTCCACCCTCACGCTGCCGTTGTTCGGACTGTTTGAGTACAAGGTCATCGTCTCGTTGACGTTGTTGTTGTAGTTGCCCGAAATGCCGCCGTCGTCGTAAATCATGTAGTCGCAACCAGTTACGGTGGGCTGGCTGCCCATGTTGACGGAATTTTGGGCGGGTAGTGCGAGGGCGGTCAGAACCAGAAAAAAGAAAAACAACAGTTTTTTCATTACAATGAAAATAAATCTCATTTTAAAGTGGCAAAGATATAAAAAATATAATTATGTATGGTGCTGATTTTTTTATAGTGGGTTTTGGCAAATAATAAGGATGTTTTTTTACTGTAAAGCTGCAACAACAATATTCTCAATAGGATTCGTGTTTTTTCATAATAGTTTTTTTCGTGTTTTATTTATTTGTTACCATTTTTACCCATTTGTTACAACAAGCAGAAAAAGGCAAAAAAATAAAAAAAACGGGCACCTTAGTTTTGACAAATAAAAAAACGTATATTTGCACCCCCAAAATTTAGCGCGATGGAAGTAAAGCAATTACGAGATCAATTTAAACTCAGATTGGCTGGTGTGGAGGATGGAAATTATTGCTTTACAATGGTTTGCGATAAACAGTTCTTTGAATTGGCGGAGCTGACGGACTTGCTGGACGGATGTTTGGATTTGCGGGTTGACATGACAAAAACTGAAAAATTGGTGGATGTGAGATGCCATTTTTCCGGTTTTGTTGCCGCTCCCTGCGACCGCTGCCTCCTTCCGGTACACATTCCGATGGAGTTTGAGGACCGTTTGATTGTCAAGTTGGTCCCCACAGTGGAAGAGGGCGACAATGAGGATGACGACATCTGGGTGCTGGATGAGAACACCTACGAGCTGGACATCTTCCATTTCGTCTATGAGTGCATCCGCCTGGCCATGCCGCTGCGCATCGTCCATGCCGATGACGAAAACGGACACTCCACCTGCGACCCCGCTGTGCTCGCCAAACTGGAGGAACTGTCCGCCGAGTCGGCCAAGCAAGACCATGACCCGCGTTGGGACGCTTTGAAAAATTTAACATTAGATTCATAACCGATAAAACGTATAAATTATGCCGAATCCTAAAAGAAGACACTCAGCAATGAGAAGAGATAAGAGAAGAGCCCATGATTTCATCACGGCTCCCCAGTTGACCACGTGCAGCCATTGCGGTGCCCCGATCCTTTCGCACCGTATCTGCCCGGAATGTGGTTATTACAGAGGAAAACAAGCTATCGAAGTGAGCGGCGCTGCCCAGTAACAGCCCCGCAAGCACAGCTTGTGAAACGTGTATTTATGGTTTTTAGATGACATAAGCAATTATGCCATCTTTTCTTGTTTATAGAAGTATGGATATTGTTTTCGCAACCCATAACCAACATAAGACCGAAGAGGCCCGCGCCATCGCAGGCCGGGAGTGGAACATCCGGAATCTGCACGACTTAGGCTGCACGGAAGAGATTCCCGAAACGGCAGACACACTGCTGGGCAATGCCCTGCAAAAGGCCCGGTATGTGGCCGATCATTATCAGGTAAACTGCTTCGCCGATGACACCGGTTTGGAAATCGAGGCCCTGGACGGCAGACCCGGCGTGTATTCGGCACGCTACGCGGGCGAACACTGTTCCTTTAGCGACAATGTTCACAAGGTGTTGGATGAGATGCAGGGCGTGGAGCACCGCAGAGCCTGTTTCAAAACGGTTATCGCCTTAATTCTCAATGGCGAAACGTTCACCTTCGAAGGGCGCGTGGACGGCCATATCTCTACGGAACCCCACGGCGAAGGCGGCTTCGGCTATGACCCGGTGTTTGTGCCTGATGGCTATACGGAAAGTTTTGCGGAACTTCCGGCGGAAGTGAAAAACAGCATCAGCCACCGTGGAGCGGCCATGCGCAAACTGATGGACTTTCTGAAAGCGTAAGTCTCTAATCCAGTTCTTTTTTGATTTTTAGCAACATCTCCTTGATCTCCATGAGCGAGGAGATGATGGTGGCGTTGTCGGCCTCCTCGATGAAATTGCGTTTGAGGGCGTCTTTGGCCCCCTGCAGGGTGTAACCCTTCACCCGTGTCAGATAATGGATGGTGCGGATGAGGGCGATGTCGTTCTTGGAAAAGAAACGGTCACCCTTTTTGTTCTTGCGGGGCTTGATCATGTCGAACTCCTTCTCCCAAAAACGCAGGGTGGAAGCAGGAAGCCCGAACATTTCGGAGGTTTCCCCGATACTGTAATAGAGCTTCTCCTTCAACTCAAAGGATTCGGGAAGCGGCATGTAGCTGTCGTCGATTTCTATTTTCATTCTTCCTCTTTTTTTCTTCGGCGTTCGTCTTTTTCTTTGATGCTCTCCCGCTTGTCGTACAGCTTTTTGCCTTTCGCCAGCGAGATGTCCAGCTTGGCGTAGCCGTTCTCGTTGATCCAGAGCAGGGTGGGCACGATGGTGAAACCCCTCTCGTTCAGCTTGATGGTGAGCTTGCGGAGCTCTTTGCGGTTGAGCAGCAGTTTCCGGTCGCGTTTGGGCTGATGGTTGTTGTAGCTGCCGTCAGCATATTCGCTGATGTGCATGTTGTGGACCCATAACTCGTTGTTGATGAACGAGCAATAGGCGTCGGTGATGTTGGCCTTGCCGGCCCGGATGGACTTGATTTCGGTGCCGGTGAGCACGATGCCGGCCGTATATGAGGTGAGCAGGAAGTACTGGTAGTCGGCCTTCCGGTTCTTGATGGCAATCGGTGTGTTCGGTGTGTTTTTGCCCATATCGGTTATATGCGCCGCAAAAGTACAAAATATTTTGTATTTTTGCCGACATCAAAAACCATTAACGATGAAGAACCTGAGTATGATTGCCGCCGTGGGGGAGAACCTCGAGCTGGGTTACCAGAACCAGCTGCTGTGCCACCTTCCGGTGGATCTTAAGCATTTTAAGGAGATAACATCCGGACACGCCGTCATCATGGGTGATCGCACCTGGGAATCACTGCCCAAGAAGCCGCTGCCCAACCGCCGCAATATCGTGGTCACGCTTGACGACGTTGCCTTCCCCGACTGCGAAACGGTCCATTCGATTGCGGATGCGCTGGCGCTCGTGGAAGGCGAAGACGAGGCTTTCGTGATGGGCGGTGCCACCATGTACCGGCTGTTCCTCCCGTTTGCGGACCGCCTCTACCTGACCCGCATACACTCCTCGTTCACTGCCGACGTGTTCTTCCCGTCCATTATGGAAGAAGAATGGATTTTGGTGGAAGAGGAATTTAAACCTAAAGATGAAAAAAACATCTACGACCTGTCTTTTCAAACGCTTATCAGAAAATAATCCATCATGAAAAAATTGATCCTTACATTGACAGTGCTGATGGCTGTGTGCGGCCTCTCGGCACAAAAGCCCAACCAACTTCCCGTTCCCGACCTTCCGATTGATGAGCGCACCAACCTGGTTACCTATCAGGATGTTGTGAAACAGGAAGGAACCCCGCAAGTCTTGTATGCACGGGCAAAAGCCTGGGTGAAAAAGTATTATAAGAACACCGCCGAGGTTATAAAAAAGGATGATGCTGAAAAGTGTACTTTGGAAATGCGCTCCAGCGTACGCATCTTCTCCAAGCAGAAAGACGGCACCCTGCTGCCGAAAAACATTGTGTATTATCAGTTTAAATTGGAATGTAGGGACAACCGCTACCGTTATACCATCACCAATTTCAATGAAAAGGCTGCAGCGGCCGCACCCATCGAGAACTGGTTCAAGACCGATTCCCCGTATTGGTCTCCGTCACAATATGAGTTCCTTAACCAGATTGATGGTCAGATCAAGGAACTGATCCAGTCGCTGGAGGAGGGCATGATGCCCGAAGAAGTTTTCGAGGATGAATGGTAGAGGTTTTCTTTGCCTTTGGGCAGTGTGCCTTTTGATGACATCCTGCCAAAAACCAACTGGTAGTGTCTGCATCAATTTCTCCACTTCGGTGGACGGGCATACGTTACAATTGGACACTTTCTTATATCAAAATGCCTCCGGCAACCAGTATTCGGTTTCGGAGGTTCAGTATTTTATTTCCGATGTCGTTTTAACCAGGGATGACGGGACCGAGGTGCCGATTTTGTCGGACAGCGGGGCCCATTATGTGGATTTGGACATCCAGGCCACCTTGTGCTGGAAACCTTCCGACGAGATTCCTGCCGGCCATTACACCTCTATTTCGTTTGTGTTCGGTCTTTCGCCGAGATTGAATCATAACTATTTTTATACCAATGCCCCAGAAAACAATATGGCCTGGCCTGGAATGTTGGGCGGCGGGTATCATTATATGAAAATAAACGGAAAATGGAAGAATGTAGAAGGCGTGGAGATGCCCTTCAATCTGCATACCGGCAGAAGTGCGGTGCAGGATGGCGGCTCGGATTTTGAAGACAATTCCTTCCTGGTGACGCTGCCCTTGTCAGGATTCAATATCGGGCGTAACGAGACCCGGACTATTGGCTTGAATATGAACGTGAACAACTGGTTTGTGAATCCCAACCTGTTTGATTTCAACGTCTTTGGCGGCAGTATCATGCAAAATGCAAATGCACAGCGCATCTTGAAGGAAAATGGTGCCGATGTTTTCTCTGTTTTGAATATTGACAAGTAATCAGACTAAAGTGACGGTGTTTGTTGCCTTCGGTTTCTTTACTGGATTGTACCAGCGATGTAGTAAAAAAAAAGGAAGCTTTTCGGCTTCCTTTTTTTTTTACAATATTGTAAGGATGTGAACTTACATTCTGAACGTGACAGGAACCTGATAGAAGCAACGCACGGGCTTGCCCATGTTCTTGCCGGGTTTCCATTTCGGCATGGCCATCACACCGCGAACAGCCTCTTTGTCACAGTCGGGGAACAAAGGCACTTTCACCTTGGCGTTACTGACACGGCCGTCTTTTTCCACCACAAACTCTACCAGCACCGTACCCATAATGCCGTTGTTACGGGCCACTTCAGGGTATTGGATTTCCTTGGTAAGGAATGAGTTCAAGGCTTCGGGACCGCCCGGGAATTCTGGCATCTCTTCCGTGAAGTAAACTGGGGGCGCTGCATCTGACTCGTCCTCAATCACATCCACTTCTGTGTTGTCCACTTCCTCAATAACCTCATCTTCAATGAAGTCCTGACTGAAGTCCAGATCGGTGTTGACCTTGATGTTGTCTTCCACAATGTTCAGCACCACCTCTTGCTGTTGCTGAGGTTGCTCTTGTGGCGGCGGGGGTGTTTGGTCAGTGGCAATGACATCCTCGTCTTTCACTTCGATGAAGTCGTCATCAGCCATTGTAAACGCGGGTGCTTTGTCTTCGCTGGCAAACAGTTCGAAACCGGCATATACCAGGCCCAAAACAATCACAAGCCCGAAGAGAATGAAGAGACCTCTCTTATTCTCCAGATTTCCTTTGTCAGTTTTCTTTGTAAGCATAACGGTTATTTTTATCTAAAATGATACATCTACTTTTGTGAACGGCAAAAGTAACATTTTTATTATTATAATCCGATATTTTTTTTGAAAAAACTTTTTTTTCTAAAGAGCCTTGGCTGGAAGATAAACCGCTCCGCCGCAATTGTTAGAAATAGAACCAGTTACACTATTAAGACAATTGTTCTCTTCCTGTAGGCGCAGCAGTCCCAGGAAGGCGAAGACCAGCGCTTCCTTGTAATCCACGGTGCGTGCGTCGGGGACAACTACGCGCAAAGGGGATAAATCAGACAGTCGTTGGATGAGGAAACGGTTGTGTGCGCCGCCGCCCGTGACCAGCATCTGGCCGGCACACATGGGCACCGCCGCCGACATCTGCATGGCGATGTGCTCCACGACGGTCCTCAGGCAGTTCGGGAGATTGTCGTTATCCAAGAACGGTTGCAGCAGGGGCAGGAACATCCCGTCGAACCACTCTTTGCCCAAGGATTTGGGCGCGGGAAGGCGGTAATAGTCCAACTGGTTGAGCTTTTCCAACAAGGGGTGGATGATGCTTCCCGATTCCGCAATGCGCCCGTCAGGGTCGTACTCCAGCCCTTGCCGGTTGGCCAGCAGGTTCAAAGCCATATTGCAGGGGGAGATGTCGAAGGCAATGCGGTGATCCTCTTTCCGGAAGGAGATGTTGGAAAAGCCGCCCAGATTCAGGCAGGCATCGTATCGGCCGAACAGGTGTTCGTCGCCGATAGGCACCAAAGGCGCTCCCTGCCCGCCGAGGGCCACGTCCGTGGTGCGGAAATCGCAGACGGTGCGGATGCCAGTCTGTGCGGCAATCACGGCTCCGCTGCCGATTTGCGTGGTCAGCCCGTGCTGGGGTTGGTGGAAGACGGTGTGCCCGTGCGAGGCGATAAAGTCCGGCTTCGGGCGCTGTCCAATCCATTGGTTGATATGCTGGGCAAAAAGCTCGCCCAAGTCCACGTTCAATTGCGTGTATGCTAGGGCGGACATGCGGGGCGCGTCCGCCAGCCGCTGGCGGAAATCCGGCGAATAGGGAAATGTGGAAGCATCGAGAATATGGTACGTCCATCGGCCATCGGTCCGTTCAAACCGGCACCACGCCAAATCAATGCCATCTAACGAGGTGCCCGACATAACCCCGATGCCGTTCCATACTGCCGTGTTCATGAGAGCAGGGCAGAAAGACGGTCAAGGTGGATGCCGTTGGAGCCTTTCACCAGCACCATTGTGTTTTGTATAGGATTGGCTTGCAGGTAGAGGTTCAGTTCCTCCGTGTTTGCAAACGAGTGCGCAGGATGGTGTCGCCCGAATTCGGAACCCACAAACCAAGCCTCAAGGTGCAGTTCTGCACACAGATCGATGATGCGTCGGTGCTCCTCTTCACTCACGGAGCCCAGTTCCAGCATGTCGCCCAGAATGGCCAGTTTGTGCGGGTGGTCCAGCTTGGCCAGGTTGCGCACCGCCGCCTCCATGCTGGTGGGGTTGGCGTTGTAATAGTCGGAGATGATGACATTGCTGCCGATGGTGTTCACCTGCGAGCGGTGATTGGAGGGCATGTAGTTCGCGATGGCTTCTGCTATCAGATTGTCGGGCACGCCAAAATAGTGTCCCACGGCTGCTGCCGCCAGCATATTGTAAATATTGTAACTGCCCGTCAGGTGGGTGTCCACCTCATGGCCGGCAACGCGTATGCGCAGGTACGGCGACATGGATACGATGTTCTCCTCCCCGCCTTCGGCGTAATATTGCACGTTGTCGTAGTTCAGCTGTTGGCGGAGAACTGTATCGTTGGCATTGACAAACAATGTTCCCGAACGGCTGATGACTGAGCGGTAAAGCGCCGTTTTGGTGCGGACAATCTCCTCCACCGAGCCGAATCCCTCGATATGGGCCTTGCCAACGTTGGTGATAAGGCCGTAGGTGGGCTGTGCGATGTTGCACAGAAATTCGATTTCCCCGGGGTGGTTGGCGCCCATCTCCACGATGGCGATTTCATCACCGGGACGGATGGAGAGCAGCGTGAGGGGTACGCCGATGTGGTTGTTGAGGTTCCCTTGGGTGTATGCGGTCTGGAATTTTTGGGACAACACGGCAGCCATCAGCTCTTTGGTGGTGGTTTTGCCGTTGGTGCCCGTCACCCCGATGATGGGGATGGTCAGTTGCTGCCGGTGGTAGGCGGCCAATGCCTGAAGCGTTTTCAATGCATCCTCCACCACGATACAGCGTTCGTTCGAACGAAGCTCCACATTCTCCGTGATGACATACGCGGCACCTTGTTCCAAGGCATTCAGTGCAAATTGGTTGCCGTCGAAACGTTCTCCTTTGAGGCAGACAAAAAGACATCCAGGCTCTATCTTGCGCGTGTCGGTGCAGATGTTGGGATGTTCCAGATATAAGGCATACAGTTTTTCCATTTTTATGATATGGATGCTGGAATTTTTAGAAAACGATAATTCTAATTCGTATTAGTAGATAAATGGGAACACACGTTTGAGGTGACGTTGTCTCATCTCCTCGGGAAATTCTTTCTGATAGCGTTTGTAGATGGCATTGGCGCGCGGCACCAGGTTGGCGAACGTCCAGATGAAGAACACCAGACCCGACAGCGACCAGGTGAGGATGGCGAAACCGAGCCATTCCAGCAACTCGCCCAAGTAGTTGGCGCTGGTCACGTAGTCGAACAGGAAGCCTGACGGGAGATAGTGCTTGTTGTCGTCATCGCTTTTGCGGAGATGGCGGATGATGTAGTCGGAGCGCAGGTTGACGATGAAGCCGAGGATGAAAATGCAGAGTCCGATGATGAACTGCGGCGACCTCAGCCAGGCAATATCGGTGTAGGAGTACCCGAGCACCGTATAGTTGCAGTTGAACGACTCGAAGAAAATCCAATAGCCCTGCATCACGGCGTTCAGGATGTTGAATGCAATGCCGGTGAACATGATAGAGAGTGACATCTGGCTTTTCTTGCCTTTCATCAGCCAGGGGAAGATTAACGACCGCTGGAAATAATGGATTTCAAAAATCAGCAGGAAGACCATCGGCACCGTTTCAAAGCGGTGGGGAGAAGCCAGCCAGATGATGAGCATAGCCAGGAAGATGGGAAATTCCATGAGAAACCAGGCCAGCTTGTTGTTGATGGTTTTGCCCCACTTGTTAGTGGTGAAAGCCCCGTAGCTGGCGTCCACAAAGTAAAGCGACACAAAGACCACGGCGGCCAGTCCTATCATCACATAAAGGTAGATATAGAACGCAGAGGTGAAAATTTCAGGATTCATAATGGTGAGATTTATTGAATGAAAATGTCCATGGGCATACGGGCCTGCACACCCTCCTGGGAGAGTATCTGGTCAACACCTTGGTACATAAAATAAAACTTTCCTAACTTGGCCCGCAAGGCGGCATCAATGTCATCGTCGTTGCGGAAAATCATGCTAAACCAGTCAGTTTGTTTGGGATAATAGACAATCGCATAGTCGGAGACCTTGACCATCTCGGCAGCTTTCTTGATGGCATCGTCCAGAGAGCCGATCTTGTCCACCAGCCCGATGCCGATAGCATCCTGGCCGGCCCAGACACGTCCTTGGCCAATGCTGTCCACCGCGGCCACCGACATCTTACGACCATCGGCAACCCGCTGGGTGAAAAGCCCGTAGATCTGTTCGATAGAGTTCTGGAGCGTGGCGATTTCCACCTCATCCATCGGGCGGAAGCCGTTACCGTAGTCGGCATGCGGATTGGTGGTAACCTTGTCGATGGTGATGCCGACCTTATTTTTCAGGAAGTTCTGGAAGGAGGGCATCATGCCGAACACGCCGATGGAGCCCGTCAACGTATTGGGCTGGGCGATGATGTAGTCGGAGTTGCAGGCGATGTAGTAGCCTCCGGAGGCGGCATAGTCGCCCATGGAGGTCACCACAATCTTGCCAGCCTTCTTGGCTCTGTCAATCTCCTGCCAGATGTTCTCGGAGGCGATGGCGCTGCCGCCCGGCGAATTGATGCGCAACACGATGGCTTTCACGTCTTTGTCCTTATAGGCTTTCCGGAATTCCTTGATAAAATTGTCGGAGTAGATGCCCTGCATCTCCGAGCCTTTGCCATCATGGATTTCGCCAACAGCATACATCACCGCAATCTTGTTGCTGGCTTTAGAGTTAAGGTTGAAGGATTTGCGGTATTTTCCAAGACTCACAAAATTGATGTCGTCGTCTTCGCCCAAATCGAGTTTGGATTTGATCATCTTTTCCGCGTCAGCCACATAGCAGAGTTTGTCCACGAGCTTGTATGCCAAGGCTTTCTGGGCATCGGAGGCAAGCAGGTTGTCGGCAATGTAGTTGAGTGTGTCGGCATTGATGTGGCGCGAAGCGGCAATGTCTTTCGTTATACATCCCCATAAAGTGTTGACTAACAAATCCAGTTGCTCGCGGTTGGCTTCACTCATCTTGTCCATAATATAGGGCTCGATGGCACTTTTGAACTTGCCGTGGCGGATCACCTGCACATCCACATCCAGTTTGTCGATGAGGTTTTTGTAGAACATAATCTGGAACGCATAGCCTTTGAGGTCCAGACTGCCGGTGGGATTCAGCAGAACCTTGTCGGCGGTGGAGGCGATGTAGTATCCGTTTTGGGCATAGCTGTCGCTGTAGGCATAGATGAATTTGCCCGATTTCTGGAAAAGCATAAGCGCATCGTGAATCTCTTTCAACGAAGCCGGCGAGGCCGCTGCTGAACCGGAACAGAGGTATATGCCCTTGATCTTGGGATCCGATGCCGCGTTCTTGATAGAAGCCAGGATGTCGTCCAAGCCCAGATTGTCCTTGTAGTTGTTAAAACGTGCAAAGGGCGTACTGACGGCTCGTTCCTCGATGTTTTGCGACAAGTCCAGCTTCAAAACGCTGTTTTCTTTTAAGGTTTCTGTGCCGGAACCGCCTTTTGCTCCGGCAGCCATAATGCCAATCATGCCGAAGAACATGATGGTATAAAGAAGAGAGGTGATTATGCTGGCAAAAAGAAAACCCAGCATGGAACCCCATACAACACGCCAGAATTTTCTGGACGGAGTCTCGGGTTTTTCCTGAAATACAGGTTTACGTTCGGGTAAATTGTTTGTATCGTTCATATTATAAAAATTTTATCTAAAAAAATGTCGGCGTTGGCTATGGCATCCGCCTTTGATGAAATTGAGATACTCCAGAAAGATTTCGCTGGGATCCTCCAACGGGGAAAGTCCGAGCCGCTGCCCGATGGCAGACAGCTGGTGTAGGGTGTCATATTCTATCGGGCAGTCTTGTGCCGGTTTGCTCTGATGGGGCGTTCTGGCGGAATCCGTGTAGGTGCCGAAGGTCTCTTCCGGCAGGGAGGCCGGCAGGATAAGATCCGCCTGGAAATCGTATTCCGCATCCCAATATGCCGTTTGCAGGATGGTGAAACGGGCGTTGGGAAGATGCTGCATGATGTCCTCGGGCATGGACACGCCGGTGGCATTCATCAACAGGATGGTCTCAAACCCGCTGGCACGGAGCATGGCGCTGATGTCAACGGGCGCGGTGCACACCGGCTGACCGTACAATTGCTGCATTAAGTTAATGGATTCTGTATCAAAAGGTTCCCCGCCGACGCAAAGTTCAGGGAAGAGGCCCATGTCGTACAAGCCTTGCGAGTTGAGGTCGCCTTTGATGCAGAGAAATCCGGACGACGGCTTCGCCTGGATGTCCAGCAACATGCAGAGGTTTTCCATCTCGATGACGGCGCGTGCGTCCAGCCAGCGCTCCCAAACAATGAAGGCGGGTGCCTCGGCGTGGAGCAGTTTCTCAACAAAGTTTCGGACATCCATTTCCGCGAGGTCGTTGTACGTCAAGAGGGTGTTAAAGTCCTCTTGCAGGATTTTTGTCTTGTATTCGTCGTACTGTTTCCCGAGCCCGTCCACATAGATGCCCTTGGCCAGATTGTGGTGGATGAGGTAGTGGTTGAGGCTGCGGAAGAACATCGCATAATGGCGTATTTTCAGGGTGTCCGGCTGGTTGAAGCGATAGATTTCAGCTTGGCTGCAAGCTTCGATCACACTGCGGATGATACGCATGGAATGGGAATCAGCCGTTTCATCCAGAAGGCACAGCAACAGGTCTGAGCCAAACAGCTCGGCGTAAGGCAGAATGTCGTTTTTATCGTGAAAGAAGGCCGTTCCCCGATTGTAATAATCGAAGGAGCCGAGGGCATTGGTGCGGAAACCCGCCCGCGCCAGCCGTTGCAGCAGATAGAGTTCTTCGTTAGAATAATCGCCGGAGGTCAGTACCAGCGTTTCATTTTCTCGCCCGGTTTTCCCCCGTTCTGCCACCAAACGGAAGGCCTCTTCAAAAGAGATCTCCCGGTATTGGTTTTGGGTTTTGATCAGAGGTCGGGTGAGGCGGGACATATTATTCGGTTTTATGGGTGAGGGCGTGGAAGAGTTCTTCCATGCCAAGGGCGTTCAGCTCAGACGCATGGGTGAGGCCCAGTTTTTCAGCCATGTTGGGAAGTTCGGAAACCGAAGCGTCCGCGACAAGTTTGCCTTTGTTGATGATGATGACATGGTCGCACATGGCCTGCACCTCCTGCATGATGTGCGTGGAGAGCAGCACGGTGCGTCCCTTTCCGTATGAACGAATCAGAGCGCGTATCTCGATGAGCTGGTTGGGATCCAGACCCGTGGTCGGCTCGTCAAGAATCAGCACCTCCGGCTCGTGGATGAGCGCCTGCGCAATGCCCACGCGCTGCTTGTACCCGCGCGACAAGGCTCCGATCTTCTTGTGCTGCTCGACGGTGAGACCCGTCTGTTCGATGATGTTATCCACCCGCTGGGAAACTTTGTCCAAATGGTGGATGCCGGCGATAAATTCCAGGAACTCCCGGACGTACATGTCATAATACAGGGGGTTGGCCTCCGACAGGTAGCCGATCTTCTTGCGCAGGGCCAGCGAGTCGTTCCAGATGTCGAGGCCGCACACGGAAACGCTGCCCTCGGTAGGAGGTATCAGGCAGGTGATGATCTTCATCATCGTGGTCTTTCCGGCACCGTTGGGACCGAGAAAACCGACAATTTCACCCTTCTTGGCTTCAAAACTGATGTCGTTCAGAGCATATTGCTTGCCAAAGACTTTGGTGATATGGTTGACAACAATGGACATATTACCACATTTTAAATAGGCGGCAAAGATACGGCTTTTTTTGTATCTTTGCCCGCTTAAAACATATAGATGAATAATAGTGCGGTTAAATCAAGGAAAAATGCGCTGAAGACAATAATCCAGTTTGTGATTTTTGTCGGATTGGGCATCTTCTTTATATGGCTTTCACTGCGTTCGCTGGACAAGGAGGATATAAGGATGATCTTCGATTCCATGTCGATGATCAACAACCCGTTCAGCTGGTTCATGCTGGTGATGGCGGCCCTGCTGGCGCTGTTTGCCGACTTCGCCCGTGCGGTGCGGGGCCGGCTGCTGCTGGAGCCTCTCGGCTATAAAATCCGCTATTCCATGTCGTTCTATTCCGTCATGGTGTGCTATATGGCCAACCTCGCGCTGCCCCGACTGGGGGAGATTCTGCGCTGCTCCTTTTTGCAACGTTTTGAAAATGTGCCCTTCCAGAAATCCCTCGGCACCGTGGTCACAGAACGCGCCGTGGATATCATCTGCTGGATGGTGATGTTGGTGGTGGCGGTGGCGATGAACACCAGTATGCTTTCCGAGGTGGTGGTGGACCAGGACACTCAAATGACCGTTCGGATGTGGATGGAGCAGAAAGGGCTTTCCATACTCAGCAACTATTTTATTTTCATACTGATAGCATTTATATTACTCCTCTATCTCCTCTTCCGTTTCACACGCAAGTGGTGGAGCCACATCTCCTGGATGATGAAAGTCCGCAATTTTTTGGTCGGCATTTGGCAGGGTGTGATTTCCATCAAAGACCTGCCCCACCCGGGACGCTATGTGTTGTGGACGCTCATCATGTGGATAGCCTATTTCATGGGCACATACAGCTGCATCCTCGCCCTGCCCTTCCTGAGTCATGCGGGTCCCGGTGCCGCCTTCTCCGTGCTGATTTTCGGCACCATCGCCTTTATGATCTCCCAAGGCGGGCTGGGTTCTTATCCGCTGATCACGGCCGGCATCCTGGTGCTCTATGGCGTGTCTTATACCCAGGGCCTTGCTGGAGGTTGGATCGGCTGGATTCTGCAAACGGCCGTCTCCATCGGCTTCGGCCTGCTCTCCCTGGTGGCCGCCTCATTTTATAAAAAGAAGGATTCCATGAATCCAATTCTCCTTGATGAAAACCAGACCGCTTCAAAATGAAGGATTTTATAGAACATATTGACTCCAAGATTGTTTCTCCCGCTTTTTTTCTGGAGAATGAAAAAGATCTTCATGAGGGAACGCTGGTGTTCACCAACGGATGCTTCGATGTGCTTCATGTGGGGCACATCACCTACTTGGCCAAGGCCCGGCAACTGGGCGACCGTTTGGTGGTGGGCCTCAACACGGATGCGTCAGTGAAGAGGCTGAAGGGGCCTTCCCGTCCTGTGAATGGCCAGCTGGCCCGCGCCAAAGTACTTGCCGCGTTGGAAATGGTGGACTATGTGGTTTTCTTTGAAGAAGATACGCCGTATAATCTTATCACTCAGGTAAAACCGGATATTTTAGTAAAGGGCGGCGATTATGCGATTGAACAGATTGCCGGCGGCGACTTCGTGCGCCAGCGTGGCGGTCAGGTGCTGACAATCCCCCTGGTACCGGGATATTCCACAACCTCGATTCTTGAACACGATAACCAATAAGCAATGAGAACCTTTTTCACCCTATTGTGCTGCTGTTTGTCCTCCCTGCTGTTGGCCCAGGGACTGGACGTGACGGAATACAGCCAGTTGAAGGCGTTGCAGGATTCCACAATATACCAGACAGATAATGGGCAGTTCCAGATTGCCCCGTATCCTGAAATCTCCGAGGTGTATCAGATTCCGGCGTATGACCTGTATGACCGGTATTGGGATGTGGCCCATCTGCGCAGCCGACAGTTGGAGATACCGTTTTCCAATGACAGGATCATGCTGATTCTAGTGCAGGCGGCCAACCATCCGTTTACATTCCCATGCTCGTATGACGAGGTGGTGCAACGGTACGGACAGACCGGGAAACAGGGATTCCATCCGGGTGTGGATCTCAAGGTGGTCCACCAGACGCTGGTGCGCAACTGCTTCGACGGCGTGGTGCGCATGGCCCGATATTACGGGGATTACGGCTGGATGGTTGTGGTGCGCCATTACAACGGGCTGGAAACCCTCTATGCCCATCTTGACAAGTTGTGCGTGAAGCCCGGGCAGATGCTTAATGCGGGCGAAGTGATTGGCCAGACGGGCAAAAGCGGCAACGCGAAAGACCATATCCTCCATTTTGAAACCCGTTTCATGAACGAATTCTTCGACCCGAACCTGATGATAGATTTCGAAAATGAAACGCTGAACAAGAACACCCTTGTGCTAACCCCGGAGGATTTCCGTATTGTGACGGTGGAGGAGAAAACAGGCGTGACGCAAACGCCCTCGCCCGTGCCAGAGAAGCCGGTGGCCAAGCCTGAGCCGAAGCCCAAGGCGGAACCTGTGGTCAAAACCGAGAAGCCGGAAGCGCAGCCACAACCCAAGCCGCAGGATGTCGCCCCGAAAGTGACACCGACGGCAGAAACAGCTTCTCCCGCCCCGAAGACCGATCCGTCCACGGCGGAATATTATGTGGTGCAAAAAGGCGACAATCTGTATCGCATTTCTGTCAAATTCCACACAACGGTAGATAATCTGCTGAAAATAAACAACCTGCCCAACGCAGACAAGATTACCGAAGGTCAGCGTTTACGGGTGAAATAGCCCTGCTCTACGACATATCACAACGTTATCGCACGCCGTAGGTGTGCGGGCAGCGATTAGTGATCAGTGAACAGTGATCAGCGAACAGTGAATGGAGAATGGTGTGCGTTTGGGAGGCTGTGAACGACCAATCATCCCCGTGAGGGGATGTAGCTCGGTAGCAAAGGGTTACAATGTGTGTCTCCAAAATCCCCGTCAGGGGATTCACCGCGAAGGATTGCGGGTGGCGGCATACGGCGCGCCCTTGCCCATCTGTTTGTGCGTTGGCAACGGGATGTTGTGCCGCCCCTCCGGGGCTTGGGGTGCGGACGGGGTGCCTCGTCCTACCGGGCTTGCGCCCCCTGCGGGGCGCGGCGGACGCAATCAACGGGCAATATGTGAGGGTAGCGGGCATGAGAGATTATTGACGGGGGCGAAGATACAAAATTTACCGAGTTAAGTTGCTTTCCGACATTTGGGAAGTGTTATAGATGGAGACACCGGACGAGGAGAGGTGTCACATAATACTATTTCCCAGAAATATCTTTCCAGCGTATTTTCTTTTCACGGAATCTGTCAGACATCTTTTTGTACTTCTTCCCGTTAAACATTATAGTCCTACTGTTAATTCTGCGCACCTTTTGATTT
>JAFZKY010000037.1 GCA_017551725.1 Bacteroidales bacterium | reverse complement strand
TCTAAAAACACCTATGCCCACCGCCTTTACATATAGCCCGCATATCTCGCAGACACGCACAAAATGCCCGCGCACCTACGGCGTGCGTGTGTGCCCGTGTGCCGCTTTTGCTACCGACACCTGCAGACCTACGGCCTGCATGTCCTTGGCCCAACCACCTGCTGTTCCCTGTCCCCTGTCCCCTGCCCCCTGGATGTTCACCTTCTCCGCAAAAGAGAAAGACACTGAAACGGGTCTATCCTACTTCGGTTCAAGATATTACAGCAGCGACTTGAGCATTTGGCTCAGTGTGGATCCGATGAGTGACAAATATCCTTCTCTAAGCCCGTATGTGTATTGTGCTAATAACCCGGTAAAGTTGGTGGATCCGAATGGGGAAGAGATCAGCAATCCTGATGATCCTCCTAAAAATAATAACTTATTTCAAAGAGGATGGGAGGCTTTTAAAAGATTTGACCAGTCATTAGAAGGACATAGTGATTGCGCGAATCAAGGAACTGTTACCAAACAAGATGTAGAAGTAGGTGTCGCTGTTGTTGCAACAATGATGTCTGCAGGTGCAGCATTGGAAGCAGAAACTGCTTTTAAAACAACCGTTGCTGTTGCCTCCGCTGTCAATAGTGTTGATGATGCAACTGTTAATTCTTCAGGACAAACAGTCTCACAAAAAGCTACCGCTAATAACAAAACTGCGAGTAATGCTGTGAAAGGTGTAAAAACTGCAGTGTCAGTCTCTTCAGCAGGAGTGTCTGCAAATAATGTTAGAAAAGTTATTGTAGAAGCAGCCCAGAAGGGAACACAAGTTATTAAGAAAAACGCGTCAACGATTGCAAAAAATGTTGCTGGCGTTGCAACAAGTGTTTATGGTGCTGTTACATCTCTATTCAAAAAGAAAAAATAATAAAATGCTAAAAAATAAAATTATCTCAAAATCCTCTTCGTGGTACCTGTTGTTTCTTCCCTTGGTTACATCAATGCTTTTGTCGTACAGTAATGGGGATTGGACTAATTGGTTCTTGATTATAAGCCCATTTGTTGCCTCTTACCCTTTTTTGTGCTTTGGTGTCCAATTTGTACGGTTTTATGAAGATTCTATGGTGATAATACATCCTTTTAATTTATTACACATAAAAACTGTCATAACTTATAATAAAATAGAAAGAATTTCAGATGCTCTTCAGCGTTCTACTTTCCTTTCATGTTATGATTTGCATGTTTATGTAAAAGATAAAAAGAGACCAATTGGTATTCCGATGCCGTCACCAAGACAAAAACGAGAACAATTCATGAAACTGATTGAGACAAAAGGAATACATGTTGAATGGGGAATTTATGGATAAATTCTTGAAAGATATCTTTATTTTATAATTAGTTCATATTCCATAATAGCCCTTTTCAATCTTTTACCGTCCCATACCGTGACGGGTGTATAGGCCATCTTTGCCACAAACATCAGTTTAGGCAAAGATCAGCACCCGCAGGGTAACCATCTACATCAACGGCAAGGAGGTGGAGGCCTCTCTTTCATTTCCCCTCTTCGCACGCTCGTGCCATTGCGCGGCATGCACGTTCACGTCATCTGTGCACACACAACCCGTGCCGCGCCCATATACCAGTAGTCAGTAGTCAGTAATCAGGGGACAGTAGTCAGTGAATAGAAGGTTCATTGTCAAAGTTCAAGGTTCATCGTTTCTTAACTACTTAACTTTTTAGCTTCTTAAACTCCAACAGCTGACGGTCAAGATTCAAAATCCCAACAACACACCCTTCACTACCGAAAGTTTTCGGTTACGCGGGAGTTTCCTCGTTTTTGTATTTGAAGGCGAAGATGAAGGTCACGGCCACCACGCAGGCGTAGGCGGCGAAGATAAACCAGGAGGTCTGCCATCCGTGCCACACGTTCATGGCCAATGCCTCCTTGGCGGCTTCGGTCATCGCTTCGCGTGCGCCCGGCACCTGGAAATTGGAGAACACGAACTTGTTGACCACGAATTGCGCTCCCAAAGTGCCGATGGTGGCACCGATACCATTGGTCATCAGCATGAACAGGCCTTGTGCCGATGAGCGGATGTCGGAATTGGTCTCCCGATCCACGAACAAGGAACCGCTGATGTTGAAGAAGTCGAAGGCCACACCATAAACGATACAGGAGAGGACGAACAACCAGACTCCAGGACCGGGGTTGCCCAACCCGAAGAAGGCAAAACGGAGCACCCACGCAAACATGGCGATGAGCATCACATTCTTGATGCCGAAACGCTTCATGAAGAAGGGTATCAACAAAATACACAGGGTTTCGGAGATCTGTGAGAGCGATATCAGAATGTTGGCGTGCTGTACGCCAAAGGTGTTCGCATACTCGGGGATGTGCTTGAAACTGGACAGGAACGGGTTCGCAAACCCGTTGGTAATCTGCAGGGAGACACCCAGCAACATCGAGAAGATGAAAAACACAGCCATCCTCGGCTCTTTGAAGAGGGTGAAGGCTTTCAACCCAAGCGCCTCCACCATGGATTTCTTTTCCGATGACGGGCTGGTGGGGCAATGCGGCAGCGTGAAGGCGTAGGCGGCCAGCACCAACCCAATGCTGCCACTCATCACAAATTGCGCCGCGGTGGCCTGGAATCCCAGCAGATCCACAATCCACATGGTGACAATGAATCCGATGGTGCCGAACACACGGATGGGCGGGAACGTCTTGACGGTATCCATGCCTGCTTTCTCCAAAGCGTTGTATGCCACGGAGTTGGACAACGCCAACGTGGGCATATAGAAAGCCACACCAATGGTGTAAAGCGTGAAGAGCGGCCCGAATTGTACGGCATCGCCAGCGCCGAGACCATAAAGGCCGGCGGCAATCATCGCCGCACCCGCTATCCCATGGCTGATGCCCAGCATCCGTTGCGCCGGAATCCATTTGTCGGCCACAATGCCGATGAGGGCGGGCATGAAAATGGAAACGATACCTTGGATGGAATAGAAGATGCCGATATTACGGCCCAAGCCGTGCGTGAACAGGAAGGTGCCCATGCAGGTAAGGTAGGCCCCCCAGATGGCAAACTGGAGGAAATTCATGATGATAAGTCGGATTTTCAATTGCATCGTCTGAAGTTTTATGTGTTTATTTTACTTTGAAATCAAATAACTTTTCCCCCTCCATAAATCCCTGCAGATGGTCGTTGATGTGGACGGGCCCCACGCCGACAGGCGTGCCCGTGAAGAGGATGTCGCCCGTGCGCAAGGTAATGAATTGCGAAACATGCGCAATAAGCTGGTCGATAGTGAAAAGCATGTCGCGGCTATTGCCCTCCTGCACTTTTTCGCCGTTCAGCAAAAGGTAAAACGAGAGGTTCTGCACGTCCTCAAAACGGCTTTTGGGCAGAAAACCTCCCACCACAGCAGATCCGTCAAAAGCTTTGGCTATTTCCCAAGGCTCGCCCTGTTGGATGCACTTCCGCTGAAGATCGCGGGCAGTGAAATCCACTCCCAACCCAATCTCCTCATAGTAATTGTGTGCGAATTTTTCCGAAATGCACTTTCCCAGCCGATTGATTTTCACAATGATTTCGGTTTCATAATGCACCTCTTGGGAAAAATCGGGCAGAAAAAACGGACGGTTGCATCGGGTGATGGCGGAGTCCGGCTTCAGGAAGAAAACCGGCTCCGATGGGGCCGTCTGGTGCAGCTCGGCGGCGTGTGCCGCATAGTTCCGTCCGATGCAGATGAACTTCATCTTAGAAGAAGTTGATGTGGGCTTCCAGTTCGATGTATCCGATGTGAGCCTTCTGATCCGCATGGGTCAGGCTGTTCTGGGCGCGCCCTTTGCCCTTGAAATAGTTGGTGAGCGTGTGGACGTAATTCACCATCACGCCGGCACGGAAATCCTTGGAGATGGAGTACTCGAAGCCAAGACCGGCAAATCCGGCCTCTTTGCAGATGGCAGCTTCCGTGGAAGGCCCCTTCTGACGGCTCCAGAGCTCTCCGGCGAAGTTGTACGTGTCGTGCTGGGAGGCGGCCAACCGCAAACTGTTGTAAATGCCAGCATTGCCACAGATGAAGAAGTTGTTGAGCGACTTGGTTTTCAGCGTCACCCCGACGGGAATGGTCAGATAGGTGGCGCGATACTGGCGGAAGGTCTCCGCCTGCTGTGCCTCAATGATGTCGGAATGGATGATCTTGTCCAAAAAGGTCATGGTGCCGCCGATATGTTCAATGAACACGCCGGTATAGACATAATAGTTTTTCGATTTGGTGAGATTGATGTTGATGGGTATGCCGTAGCGTATGCCCACCACGAAGCCATGCCGCTGGTAATCTTCCGTCTTAGGGTACATCCAGTCGAACGTGGGCGCGCACGCAAACCCGAAATTGATGGCTTTGCCCACACCGTCATCCTTGATGTAGGTGATGGAATAGTTCTGTGCTTGGGCCGACAGATAGCCCAAACCGATGAGAAGGATTATAAAAAGATGTTTTTTCATAAGACTCTTATTTTAAAACAGTTCTGGTTGGCTTTTTGAAAAACGGGATTTACCCAGATGCGTGTAGGCGAGGTCGGTGGCCTCCCGTCCGCGCGGGGTGCGCATGAGGTAGCCCTCCTGGATGAGGAAGGGCTCATAGACCTCCTCGATGGTGCCGGGGTCGTCGCTGACGGCGGTGGCAATAGTGGTGAGCCCTACGGGACCTCCCTTGAATTTGTCGATGATGGTGCTCAGGATGCGGTTGTCCATCTCGTCCAGACCGTGTTTGTCCACGTTGAGGGCGGACAGGGCTATCTGGGTGATGGGCAGGGTGATGGTGCCATCGCCTTTGATTTGGGCAAAGTCGCGCACGCGGCGCAGGAGCAGGTTCGCGATACGTGGCGTGCCACGGCTGCGCGAGGCGATCTCGTAGGCGGCATCATCCTCTATTGGAATGTCCAAAATGGAAGCCGACCGCTTGATGATATGGCAGAGCGTGTCCGCATCGTAATATTGCAGTCGCAGATTGATGCCGAAGCGGGAGCGCAGCGGGGCGGTCAGCAGGCCGGAACGGGTGGTGGCCCCCACCAGTGTGAACGGGTTCAGCGAAATCTGTACGCTGCGCGCACTCGGCCCGCTGTCAATCATGATGTCGATTTTGTAATCCTCCATGGCGGAATAGAGGTACTCTTCCACTACGGGCGACAGGCGGTGAATCTCATCAATGAAGAGCACATCGTGCGGTTCCAGGTTGGTGAGCAGGCCAGCCAGGTCGCCGGGCTTGTCGATGACGGGACCGGAAGTGCAGCGCACATTGACGCCCATCTCGTTGCCGATGATGTGCGAAAGGGTGGTTTTCCCGAGCCCCGGGGGACCGTGCAGCAGCACATGGTCCAGCGCCTCCCCGCGGGCCTTGGCCGCGTGTACGAAGACCATGATATTGTCAATGACCTGCTTCTGACCCTGAAAATCCTTGAACGCCGCCGGACGGATGGCTCTTTCGAACTCCTTGTCGGCGGAGGATAAACGGGTGGCGGAAGGGTCAAGGTTTTGATTCATCATACTATTTTTGTTTTTTATCCAAACGGTTCAAACCCAAAATTGCCGGCTCGAAATTGGTGTGCAATTTCAAACTCTTTTCATAATCCTTGCGGGCCAGGTCATACTTTTCCAGCGATTCGTAGGCCAACCCACGGTTGCAATACAGGTAGGCCAGATTGGGATTGGCCTTGATGGCTTGCGTGAAGAGTTTGACGGCATCGTCATAACGGGCTACTTCATCATCCAAGTAGATGTATCCCAGGTTGTTAAGTGCAGGGATGTACGTCGGATCCACGTCGATGGCGGCCTGATACCGCTGCTCGGCTTTCTCGATCTCCCCCATATCCTGGTGCATCTTGCCCAGGTTGGTGAGGATTTCCACGTTCTGCGGGTCCACGTTCAGCGCGTTCTCGTAATAGCTGATGGCCAGCGGGTCCATCTTTTGTTGATAGAAATATCCCAACTCCAGATAAGCTTTGACCTCTTTCGGATCTTGGTCAATAACCAGCTGCAACATACGAAGATAGCCAACGGTATCCTGCTGCTCTTTCAACATGAAAGCCTTGATGAGGTAGGCTTTCGGGTTATATTTTTGCAGCGCAAGGGCCTCTTCCAAAGTCTTACTACAGTCATTGAGCATGTGCTGATGGAAGTACAGTTCAGCCAACTTCAAACGGGCTTCGTTGTTATCTTTCTGCTTGGAAATGGCCTTCTGGAGCATCTCTTCCGCAAGGTCGGTCTCATGTTGGGCAAAATAGAGGTCGGAGAGCTTGACGTAGTATTTGCTGCTGTCCGGCTGCAACTTGATGGCCTGCTGCATGTCGGCGATGCCCTTGTCTATATTTTTATGGAAATAGTAGTAGTCAGCCCGCTGGTAGTAGAATTCGGCGTTTTTGGGATGCTTGTCAATCTGTTTGCACAGAGCGGCCAACTCCTTTGGCATGCCTTCGTATTTTTTATTCGATTGACAGCCAAAGAATCCCAAAGCGAGGACAACCAGCAGCAGAGTGGTCAGATGTTTCATACCGAGGTTTAGTGTTGGTTTTCTTTGATGGCTTCGCGGATTTTGGCTTCCAGCTCGTCGGCCAGTTCCGGGTTGTCGGCCAGCAGCTGCTTGACACTTTCCCGTCCTTGGGCCAGTTTGCTGTCGCCGTAGGAGAACCAGGAGCCGGATTTCTTGATGATGTTGTATTCCACACCCAAATCGACGATTTCGCCGGTTTTGGAGATGCCTTCGCCGAACATGATGTCGAACTCGGCTTGGCGGAACGGAGGAGCCACTTTGTTCTTTACCACCTTCACCTTAACATGGTTGCCTATCGACATGTCACCTTCCTTGATTTGAGCCTGGCGACGGATGTCCAAGCGTACGGAAGCGTAGAATTTCAAAGCGTTGCCGCCGGTGGTGGTTTCAGGGTTGCCAAACATGACACCGATTTTCTCGCGCAGCTGGTTGATGAAGATGCAGCAGCAGCCCGTCTTGTTGATGGTGGCCGTCAGCTTGCGCAGGGCCTGCGACATGAGGCGTGCCTGCAAGCCGACCTTCGAGTCGCCCATGTCGCCCTCGATTTCACTCTTCGGGGTAAGAGCCGCCACGGAGTCGATGACGATAATGTCGATGGCACCCGAGCGGATGAGGTTGTCGGCGATTTCAAGCGCCTGCTCGCCGTTGTCGGGCTGCGAGATGAGCAGGTCGGAGGTGTTCACGCCCAGCTTTTCGGCATAGAAACGGTCGAAGGCGTGTTCCGCATCGATGAAGGCGGCGATGCCTCCCTGCTTCTGTGCCTCGGCAATCGCGTGGATGGCCAGCGTCGTTTTACCGGAGGATTCCGGTCCGTATATTTCAATGATCCTGCCCTTGGGGAGGCCGCCGACACCCAGCGCGGTGTCCAGACCGATGGAGCCGGTCGAGATGACATCCATATCTTCCACTTTCGTGTCGCCCATCCGCATGATAGAGCCCTTGCCAAAGGTTTTTTCCAACTTCTCCAGCGTGGAGTTGAGCACTTTCAGTTTTTCAGCATTCACGCTGCTCTTGACTTCTTCTTTTTCCATATCAATCTTTTTTTGTTTTTAATGAGTGCAAAAATACGTTTTTTTTATGAATGTTTATTTAGGAGAGCAAAGATACAACCATGAAAATGGTTTTGTCAAGAGTGTTGGAAAAATAAATAAAGTCTGAAAACCAGATGGTTGCAAAAGCGCATGACAAATTTAACAAATCACAGTTAAGTTTGCATCACCTGTTTCGGAGTTTTTTTAATACATCGGAAGCAGCCGGTTATGACAGATACACGTCGATGAGGCCTTCCGGGGCGCTGATGTGCAGAACCCTGTTGTCACGGTCCACGCGCGTTATAAACTGGTGGCTGGCGGGGATGAGGATGTCGGTGCCATCATGATCTACCACCATGATGGGGTTGTTGCTGACCTCCAGGAATTCCTTGCAGTGCCCGATGTCGCCTTTTGCGGCATCCGTGACGGTGAATCCGATGACTTCGTGGAAATAAAATCGGTTGTTGGGAAGCTTGGGGAGGTCGCTGAGGGGTAGGTACAGTTCTGTGCCCACGAAGTCGCGGGCCTCGTTGACGCCCACGCCCTCGAATTGGAGGATAAACTGGTTGTTGCCACGGCAGGTGATGTTTTCAATGGTGTAGGGGATTTTCTCGCCGTCGATGTCGAGGAACACGGCGGGGAGGTTGAGGTAGTTTTCAGGATGGTCGGTATCAAAAAAGGCACACAGACCGCCTTTCAGTCCGAAAGGTTTGGTCAGTGTGCCTAAGTAGAAGAATTCGTCTTTCATTATGCTTCAGCGGGAGCGGCTTCTTCAGCGGCCGGAGCCTCTTCGGTCTGGGCTTCAGCTTCAGCGTTTGCGGCAGCCTCTGCGGCAGCGGCTTCGGCGGCTTCCTGAGCAGCCTTGGCGGCAGCAGCGGCGAGTTCGGCGTTGTGGGCGGCTATCTTGGCAGCCATGGCTTCCTTGACCTTGGTCTCGGCGGCCAGACGCTCCTTGACGATGGCGCGTTTCTTGTCGCGCTCTTCAATAGCCACATTGTTCAACTTGCTGTCTTTCTCCTTCTTCCAAGCCTCGAACTTCTGCTGGGCCTGAGCTTCGGAGAGGGCACCCTTGGCGATACCGCCTCTGAGGTGCTTCATCAAATAAACGCCTTCACGTTTGAGAATCGCACGGGCCGTATCGGTGGGGGTGGCACCCGTTTCCAGCCAATACAAGGCGCGGTCAAAATTGATGTTGAGCGTTGCCGGATTGGTCAGTGGATTGTAAGTACCAAGATCTTCGATAAAACGTCCGTCACGTGGTGCACGACCATCCGCAATTACAAGGTGGTAGAAAGGTTGGTTCTTTTTACCTCTTCTCTGTAATCTGATTCTTGTTGCCATAAAATTTTAATTTTTAGATAATTATGTTAATAATAATCCCTGTAAAGATCACGTCTTTTTTGGGGCGGCAAAAGTACAAAATTTTTGTTATCAAACCGTTGGGGATGTTGATAAATTTTTAGAAGAGATTTTTGGGACTTGGATGTTGGCTTTTGGCTTTTGGAAAGTTACATTCCTACAGCAAACCATCCATCAATCCCAGCAACTCTTCCGGTTTCCCGATGATGACTTCGGCGCCGGCGGCCTCCAGTTCCGCACGCGGACGGTATCCCCAAAGCACGCCCACGGCCCGCACGCCGGCCCGGTGCGCCGTGTCCATATCTACCGACGTGTCACCCAAATACAAAGTCTCCGTTGCCTCACAGCCCGTGGCGGCCAGGATGTCATATACAACCTGCGGGTCCGGCTTCACCGGCACGCCCGCACGCTGCCCAATAAGGGCATCCCAACAGATGGTCGGGAAAAAATTGGCCATAAGCGGGGCCACCGCCACATGCGCCTTGTTGGTCGCCACCGCCAGCTTCACCCCACGGCACTGCAGTTGCGTCAAGACTTCCGTGATACCTTCATATATGGTGGTCTTATCATGCATGTGCTCCGTATAATAAACCAAAAACTCTTTTAAACAAGGGGTTATAAATTCTGGCGTTTTCTTCCCTTCGGGCAAGATGCGCTCGATGAGCTTGGTCATCCCGTTGCCTACAAAGTAGCGATAGGCATCCACCGGATGTGTGGGGAAGCCATGAACAGCCAATATGTGGTTGGCGGCGTCGGCAAGGTCCTCAAGAGTGTTGAGCAACGTGCCGTCCAAATCAAAGATGACGAGTTTGGGCATATTAATAGACAAATGGCGAATCAAAATCCTTCAGGAAATCGCCCGTGAGGTCCTTGGGCGAGGTCAGCGGATGCTCCACCTGCCAGTCGATATGCAGGTCGGGGTCGTCAAAACGGATGCTGCCTTCCGATTCTTTATGGTAAAAGTTGGAGCATTTGTAGAAAAACAGCGTGTTGTCCTCCAAGGCGGAGAATCCATGGGCAAATCCTTCCGGGATGTAGAACTGCCGGAAGTTGTCGGCTGTCAGCAGCACCGAATAATATTGCCCGTAGGTGGGACTGCCCTTGCGGAGATCGACGGCGAAGTCGAGGGCAGCTCCGTGGAGGATGCGCACCAGCTTGGCCTGTGCGAACGGCGGACGCTGGAAATGAAGGCCGCGCACCACATTCTTTTGCGAACACGACTGGTTGTCCTGCACCCATTTTTTCTGGATGCCGATTTCCGCCAGGACTTTCTCATTATAACTTTCAAAAAAATACCCCCGTTCGTCATGAAACACTTTCGGTTCCAATACAAGCAAATCCGGAATAGGCGTTGTTATGATCTGCATATTTTTTATTCTTAACAAATTCAATATGAAACAAAATCAGTCTTCGGAATCGTCGGCGATGAACTGCTGGTACTCGGCCAGGAAGCGCGCCTTCGAAAGGAAGCCGAGATATCGGCGGTCGCGGGTGATGACGGGCATGTTGAAATTGCCCGTCTTGTTGAATTTCTCCAGCACTTCCGCCGCCGTTTCATCCTCATATATAAACTCTTCTGGTTCTATCATCAAATCCTCCACCCGCACCAGGTCGTAGAGTTCGGGCTTGAAGATCACCTCCCGATGGTCATCCATCACAAGCAGTCCAGAGAAGATGTTGCCGTCTTTCACCACCACAAAGAGGTTGCGGCGGCAGTGGGCAATCGCGTCCGTGTAGGTGCGCAGGGTGCTGTGTGCGGGGATGGTGCTGATGTTCGTGTCCAAAATGTTCAGCCATTGCAGTTTTTTCAGGGCAAAGCGGTCTTTGTTGTGGGTTTTGAGGTTGCCCTTCTCTGCCAGCGGGCGGGTATAGACCGAGTATTTCTCAAAGGGGTTGGTGCAGATGTAAGAGCAGGCGGCTGTGATCATCAGGGGGATAAGCAGCGAATAGCCGCCGGAGAGCTCCGCAATCAGGAACATGGCGGTCAGCGGGGCCTGCATCACGCCCGTCATCACGCCGGCCATGCCCGCGAGGATGAAGTTGACCACCGGGAAGTTGATGCCCGTGAAGAAATGGGCCACGGAGGAAACCAGAAAGCCCGTGAATGCGCCGATGAAGAGCGTGGGTGCAAACACACCGCCCACACCGCCGGCGGAGGTGGTGAACGTGGTGGCGAACACCTTCATCAGGATGATGCCGGCAATGCCCGCAAAGAACAACACTCCGTTGGTGTTCGGGATGCCGAAGGGCGCATTGCGGAACAGCGCCGCATAGTCGCCGTGAATCAGCAGATTGATGCTGTCATAACCTTCCCCATAAAACACCGGAAACAGGAAAATCAGCGAGCAGAGCAGCAGCGAGCCCACCACCGCCTTGAGCCAGGGATAGCGCAGTTTGCGCATCATCCGGTCCAACATGCGCGACACCCGCAGGAAATAGACGGAGACCAGCCCGCACAGCAGACCCAACACGATGTAGAGCGGTATGTTGGTGATGAAGAACTCGTGCGTGGGGCCGATGGTGAACATCACGTCCCTCCCAAGAAAGAACATGGACATGACGGTGCCGGTGGCGGCGGAGATGAGCAGCGGCAGGATGGCGCTGCCCGTCAGGTCCAGCATCAGCACCTCGAAGGTGAAGACGATGGCCGCGATAGGGGCCTTGAAGATGGCCGCCATGGCCGCCGTGGAGCCACATGCCAGCAACAAGGTGGTCTGCTTGGCGTTCAGATGGAAAAAACGGCCCAAATTCGAGCCGATGGCCGAGCCGGTGAGCACCATCGGGGCCTCCAAACCGACGGATCCGCCGAAACCCACCGTCAAGGCACTCGAGATCATCGAGGAATAGACATTGTGGAAACGCAGCTTGCCGTCGCTCTTGCATATCGACTTGAGCACGATGCTGACTCCGTGGCTTAGGTCGTCGCGCACCACCTTTTTCACAAACAGGATGGTCAAGAAGATTCCTATCGGAGGGAATATCAGATAGATGTAGTTGATGCCATTGCCGGTGAAGGTGTGGCTGAGCAACGTAGTGGTGAAGTGCAGCAGATTCTTGATGACAATGGCTGCCAGTGCCCCCAACACGCCAATCAGAACACTCAGGAACAAAATGACGGCACGACTGCTGAGGTGCTTCTTGATGAAGCGCCTGGACTTGGCCAGAATGTAGCAGAGGTTCCGATTTTTCATGACTAAAAATGACGGGGGCAAAAAGGGCAGCCGTTGCCGACTGCCCTATATGGTGGAAAACAGTATTATTTGCGGATATCCATTTCGTTGAGCAGATAGCCTGCGCCGCCGAACTTGTCGATGACGAAGAGCACATAGCGGGCATCCACGTTGATGCAGCGCTGCAGGGCGGTGTTGAACACGATGTCGCTGCTCAGGGCTTCCCAGTTGCCGTCGAAGGCTAGGCCGATGAGCTCGCCGTCGCCGTTCATAATCGGGCTGCCGGAGTTGCCGCCGGTGATGTCGTTGTTGGAGAGGAAGCACACGTGCAGCTCGCCATCTTTGTCGGCATATTGGCCGAAGTCGCGGTTGAGGATGAGCTGTTTCAGCTTCGCCGGCACGTCAAACTCGAAGTCGCCGGGGATCTCCTTTTGAAGGATGCCTTTCGTGGTGGTGAAATAGTTGTAGTGCACACCGTCGGCGGGATAGTAATCGCACACCGTGCCGAAGGTGGTACGCATGGTGCTGTTGGCATCTGGGTACATTGGCGTGTTGGTGTTCATCTCCTTCAGGGCGGCGATGTACGTACGGCGCGGCACCTTCAAATCATCCTTCGTATGGAAAATAGCTTGGTTTAAAAGCAAATATTGAACCACAGCTTGAGAATAAAGCGAGACAGGGTCTTTGTCAAGCACCTTGTTGGACGGGGACTTTACGAATTTTTCGAAATTATCCTTGCTGATGAAGATGGAGTTGCCCAACGCTTTTTCGAATGCCGCATAATTACCTTTGAAGTTCTTGGTGAAGAATTCCAGGTTGGGACGGTTGTTCTCATCGTATTTTTCCCATGTCTTCAGTGCGGCCACAATGATTTTCGCTTCTGTGGCAGGATCTGTGTCGTCATTGTAATTGTCGAACATTTTCAAGAATCTCTCCACCTTGGAATCATCAAAACCCTTTTCGCCTTTTTTGAGCGTCACCAGCTTTTGCAGGCGCAGTGCAGTAAGCAATGTGGACGAGGCGTTGAAATGCATATTGCCGTTCATGGCAGACTTGTATTTCGTACCATTCACATTCTTGCATACTCTTTCTATTTCATTCAGGCAGTTGCCATATTTTAGTTTGCGGGCATCGTCCGCGTTGATCCAATTGAGGAGTTCCGATTCCTGTTTCTGTTTGGTGTCCACTACTTTGAGAGCCTTCAGGCTCTGCACTTCGCCATGCTGGTTTTTCCAGCCGTTGGCCAAGCTGGCGTGTTTGTCGGCATACTGCAGGTGTACTTTCTGGGAAGCCTCCATGGCATCGTGGATGACAGGAAGGATGGCATCCAGCGGTTCATAGTAGGCGGGCGCGTTGATGTCGATTTCGTTCTGCACCTCGTAGGAGGTCATGAAGCGGTTGGTGGTGCCGGGATAGCCCCAGATCATCGTGTAGTCGCCCGGCTGGTAGCCTTTCAGGCTTATAGGCAGGAAATGCTTCGGGTGGAAGGGCACGTTGTCCTTGGAATATTTGGCCGGAGAGCCGTCCGGAGCGGTGTAGATGCGGAACACCGTGAAGTCGCCCGTGTGACGGGGCCACATCCAGTTGTCGGTGTCGCCGCCGAACTTGCCGATGGAAGAGGGCGGAGCCACCACCAGACGCACATCCTCGTATGTGGTGTAGATGAACATATAGTATTCATTGCCTTCGTAGAAGGGTTTTACCACTACCTTGTAGCGTTTTCCTTGCGAATTTTCGTCTTTGAGTTTCTTGATGGCCGCTGTGATGGCTTTCTCACGGTCCTGTTCGGAGGTCTGGTCGTTCACATCCGCCAGGACGATGCTCGTCACATCCTCCATTCTTTCCAGGAAGTTGACGCTGAACTCGGCAGGCAGTTCCTCTTCTCTGCTCATGGCAAAGAAACCGTTGTTCAGGTAGTCGTGCTCCACGGTGGAGAGTGCCACCACGGAGGAGTAGCCACAGTGGTGGTTGGTGAACATGAGCCCGTCGCGGGAGACCATCTCGCCGGTACAGAATCCGTCACCCAGTTGGACGATGGCATCCTTGAGCGAGGAGTTGTTGATGTCGTACAGTTGCTCGGCGGTCAGGTGCAAGCCCAACTTCTGCATGGTGGCGTAGTTGTAGTTTTTGATGAACATCGGGAGCCACATGCCCTCATCGGGCGGGTTCACAGCGAAAGCGGCCGCGCAGAATACTGTCATCAGGGACAGCAGAAATGTTTTTTTGAATTTTTTCATAGTATTTGTTTTTAATAATTGTCTAAAAAAATATCAGGAATGAGCCTCTTTCGGCGTCTCGGCGGAATCGGTCACGGGTTCCTCTTTTGCCGCTGGCTGGAAGAATCGTTTGTTGAAAATGAGCATCAGGAAGATGCCGACGGTGATGCAGGCGTCGGCGAAGTTGAAGATGGCCGGGAAGAAATAGGAGCCGCCCCACAGCGGGAAGCCGTCGGGGATGGGAAACAGGCGCACGTAGAACATATCCACCACCCGTCCGAAGAAGAACGGCGCATACCCGCCGCCATCCGGAAACAACACCGCCAGCGTTTCCGGTGTGCTCTCGCTGAAAATCAGCCCGTAAAACAGAGAGTCGATGATGTTGCCCAGCGCGCCGGCAATCACCAGGCAGAAGACCGTCAGGGTGAGGCCGTCCAGCTTCTCGCGGTTGATCTGCCGGTGCAGATACCAGCACAGGAAGACCACCAACACGATGCGCACCAGCGATAATAGCAGTTTTCCGACATTCTGTCCGAAAGAGAGCCCGAAGGCCATGCCGGCATTCTCGATGAAGAGCAGGTTGAACCAGTTGCCCAACACGGGATTCAGCTGGCCGATGGTCATGTGCGTCTTGACCCAGAATTTCAGTATCTGGTCAACCACCAACACCACAGCCACGATGGCTATGGCTATCAGCCGGAATTTCTTCTGCTTGCTCAAGCCTTATTTCTTTTTCTCGTTCAACTTGGAGTCCACGTCCAGCGTGGCGTGAGGCACGATTTTCAGGCGTTCCTTGGAAATCAGTTTGCCCGTGATACGATCAATGCCGTAGGTCTTGTTCTCGATACGGATGAGGGCAGCCTCCAAGTTGGCGATATACTTGTCCAAACGACCGGCCAGGCGGCTGTTCTCTTCCTTGGAGAGCACTTGGTTGCCGTCCTCCATGTTCTTGAACGTGGGGGCCGTGTCGTTGGTGTCGTTGCCGGCGCCGTTATAGGCTTCCTGGTAAACTTCCATGGCCTTCTTGGCCTCGGCAATCTTATTCTCTATGAGTATTCTGAATTCTTCTAAATCTTCGTCAGAATAGCGATTCACTATCTTTGCTGTCATAATTAATGGTTTTAATTAAAATGAGGTGCAAAGATATAATTATTTTCGATAAAACCAACGAATTATTTCACCAGTTTTTGAATTTGGCTGTGGTGACGGGTGTCTGACACCTTCAGGAGATACATACCGTGTGCAAAATCAAATGGTTCCGACAGTTGGTGTGCCCCTGCATCGAGGCGGCGCTCGAACGTTTTCAACATTTTTCCGTCGATGGAGAAGACCTCAAAGCGGTAGGTGTCCTCTTGGTCGGCGTGCAGCCGGATGGTGAGGCTGTTCTCTTGCACCGGATTTGTCACTTGCAGGTAGAAATCGGGTTCGTGATGGGCAATTCCCACATGGCCGTCAATGGCGAAATCCGTGATCACCGGCAGGTGGTCGGATTGGTTGTACAAGGCATTGGCCACATCCGAGGGAACCTCACTGTTGGTTGGCGAAATGACGGACCCGTTGAAGCGTTGGCCGTCTTGTCCCAGTGCATAATAGGTTTCCGGTTTCACTATCACCCCGTTGACACCATAATAAATATATGGGGAAACCAGGATGATGTCGAAACGGTCGTCCAGACCGCCGGAGGCAAAGCAACCGTCCGAATCGTAGTGGGTGGACTGGGTGTGTATGTCCTTGAAAGCGCTGTTGTTGTTCCAGTGCCCGTCGCGCCCGATGGGGTCGTAGAGGCGGTAAAGGCTGTTGGGATACTGCGTCATCTCCTGGTAGGCAGCCTCCTCCGAGCCATAAACGTTGAAGTCGCCCGACACCACATGATTGCCGGGCCCGCCCAGAGACGACAGTTTGTTCATCAGCAGCTGCGCCTGCGTGTGACGCGCGGCGGCGTTCGTCTCCCCGCTGCCGGCTTTGAGGTGCATGATCCAAAACGTGATGAATATGGTGTCCCCGTTAGCCAGCTCGGTGGAGTTGTAGTACATCTTGTATCCGTTGATGTCGCGGTAGGCGGTCGATATGGCGGTGTGGCTATGGTATTTCAGCTTCCGTGAATCGTAATATATCATGTTGGCAATCTGTCCACCGGAATAGCTGGTCAGCGGCCCGTGCTGGTAATAGTCCACCCCGTCGGTGTTGATGGCGTTGTTGAGAAGACGTTCCACGTAGGAGATGTTCGTACCCATCTCGCACACGCAGAACACGTCCGGCATCACATAATGGAATATCTTGCGGATGTTGGCGTCTTTATCATTCAGGTTGTTGGTGGTACTGTTGCAATCGCTCACACCGGAGGTTTGCGTGTAGTACATCAGGTTGTACTGCATCATCTTCAGCACATCCTGCGCATCAGCCCGGAAAACAGGAATGTTGAATGTACAGACTAAACTGATAATTATAGAAAGTCTTTTAGCGGACATCATCATTTATTTCCATTTTATGGTATTGGTGAACTGCATGAAATCCTCCCGCAGGTAGTCGATAACCGGCTGCAGGGAATCATTATTCGGGGTGAAATTGAAATAGAGGGTGCCGCGCAGGAATTGGTGGGTGCTGTCCGTCATCCAGAAGATGAGCGGGGTGGCCACCTCCTTGCCTTCAATGTCGTAAATGCGGCCCCAAAGCCGGGCTTCCGGGTCATGTATGACCGAAAACTCCACATCATCGGCCTTCTGATAGTGGAATTTTACCATTTTCTCTTCTTTTATCATCAGGCTGCGCAAGCTGTCGGTTCTCGGCACCAGAATATAGGTCAGCTTGAAGGCGGCGTTCAGTTCAGGGTATGTCACATCAATCCAACATGTTCCGTTCTGTTGGTTGCGGATGGTCAGGGTGGCATGTTCCGACTGCTCGAAGGTGAAGGGCAGGGTGGTGTCCATGTGCCGGTATTGGTGTTCAGGAAGGTCAATACGGAAATAACCGACCGGTTTCGGGGTCGGCACATCGCGGTGCCGGCAGGCGGCTACCGTCACACATAATCCCATCAGAAATATCACAACCACAAGAAGATGCCGTTCGGGACCTCTCATGGCGGCTTACAGATAGCTTTTCAGATTTTTGTTTTTGCTGTTCTGGCGCAAACGCTTCAGGGCACGCTCCTTGATCTGGCGCACGCGCTCACGGGAGAGCTCCATGCGGTCGCCGATTTCATCCAGCGTGTGCTCGTGCGAGGTGTTGATGCCGTAGAACAACATCAGCACTTCACGCTCCTTCTCGGGCAGGGTGTTCAGCACGTCGTGGATCTCCGACGCCAACGACTCCTGCATCAGGATGGTGTCTGTGTCCTCGTCGTTGTCGTGGACGAAGATGTCCACAAAACGGGTCTCCTCGTTCGGGGAGATCGGGGAGTCGATGGACTGCGGATGGTTGTTCATCTTCATAATCTCCGACACCTTATATACCGGCATGTCAATGGCTTCCGCAATCTCCTCCGTGGTGGGGATACGTTTCAGCTTCTGTTCCAGACGAGCGGTCTCTTTCTTGATTTTGTTGATGACACCCACCTGGTTGAGCGGCAGACGCACAATACGGGATTGGTCGGCGATGGCTTGCAGGATGGACTGGCGGATCCACCACACGGCGTAGGAGATGAACTTGAACCCTCGGGTTTCGTCGAAACGCTTGGCCGCCTTGATCAGGCCCACGTTGCCCTCGTTGATGAGGTCCTGCAGACTGATACCTTGGTTCTGGTACTGCTTGGCCACCGAGACCACGAAACGCAAGTTGGTGGTTGTCAGCTTGTTCAATGCCTCTTCATCGCCAGCCTTGATCTTGCGGGCCAGCTCTACTTCTTCTTCCGCCGTAATCATCTGCTCTTTGCCGATATCAGCCAGATAACGGTCAAGGGAGGCAGAATCACGGTTGGTGATGGATTTGGAGATTTTAAGTTGTCGCATATAGAATTTTTCTTATAATCGTTTGGTTTTGTGAATATTAAACAATGTAAAAAGCCCTTGGGCTTCGTTTACCTTGGATTTTTTTCAAACAGTTCCGTTGTACCTTTATTATTTAATAAAGTTACATTTTTCACTAATTTTTCTTTATTGCGCACGATGGAAACTGCCACTTTGTCGCCCGGGGATTTGGTTTTCAGCACGCCGCGCACCTCCGCGAGGCTGTTCACGGGTGTGCCGCCGATGTGGGTGATCACGTCGCCGGCCTGCAGTCCGCTTTGGGCTGCCGCACCCTCGTCATCCACCTCCGCCACATAGACGCCGCGCACGTCTTCCAGCTCGTATTCTTTTGCCAGAGAGGCGTTTAACTCGGCGATGGAGACGCCGATATAGGCCTGCTGCACCTGGCCGTATTCCTTGATGTCATGGTAAATCTTCTTCACAATGTTGGAAGGGATGGCGAAAGAGTAGCCGGTGTAGTAGCCGTTGCCGGAAGCGATGGCCGTGTTGATGCCCACCAGCTTGCCCGAGGCGTTGACTAAGGCGCCGCCGGAGTTGCCGGAGTTGACCGCCGCGTCCGTCTGCAAGTAGGACTCCTCCGTCTTGCTTCTGCCGGAGAGGGCCAGCTGGCGTGCCTTGGCACTGATGATGCCCGCGGTGACGGTGGAGGTGAGGTTCATGGGATTGCCCACGGCCAGCACCCACTCGCCAATACGCACGTTGTCGGAGTTGTCGAACTCCAGGTAAGAAAGTCCTTCGGCTTCAATCTTCAGCACGGCGAGGTCCGTCTTGGGGTCCGTGCCCACAATCGTGCCCTCGTATTCGCGCTTGTCGTTGAGCGTCACGGTGACCTTCACGGCATCCTCCACCACGTGGTTGTTGGTGACGATGTAGCCGTCAGAGGTGACGATGACTCCGGAGCCTGCCGCCTGCACCGGATAACTGCCCGGCGAGGAGCCGAAAAAATGCTCCCAAATAGTACCCCCGAAAAACTCATCCCAGACGGAAGTTTTCTGCATAAATTCCGTTTTTATATACACCACGGCGTTCACGGAACGCTCGGCGGCGGTGGTCATATCCACATATCCAGACACTTTTGAGGAAGTTTGAGCGAAGCTCCCAATAGGAGCCAAGAAAGCAAACATTATGCTGATAAACAGCATCTTAAAGATTTTCATAGGTTTATTTTCCATCATATTTTTTATATAAAAGCCATACAATAACGATATTGTTTAAAAAAAATTGCAAGGCTATGATGCAGAATATGAAATTTTTTTATTTTTGCAGCCCAAAATTTTTAATCAAAAAAATAGTAAAAAAATGTACGCAATTGTAGAAATAGCCGGGCAACAATTCAAGATTGAAAAAGACCGTCGCGTCTATGTTCAACGCCTCAAGGCTGAAGAAGGTTCTCAGGTCAAGTTCGACCGTGTGATGTTAGTGGACAATGACGGTTCCGTCAAAGTTGGAACGCCCACCGTGGATGGTGCAGCCGTTACCGCTACCGTTGTCAAACATCTCAAAGGTGACAAGGTTCTTGTTTTCAAGAAGAAAAGAAGAAAAGGATATCAGAAATTGAACGGCCACCGTCAGTATCTGACCGCCATCAAAATCGATGATATCACATTGTAATTCAGTATTAACGAACATAATTTAAAAAGATATGGCACACAAAAAAGGTGTCGGTAGTTCACAGAACGGCCGCGAATCACATAGCAAGAGATTAGGTTTGAAAATCTTTGGTGGTCAGTTTGCAAAGGCTGGCAACATCATCGTACGTCAAAGAGGCACTGTCCACAATCCGGGACAGAACGTCGGCATGGGCAAGGATCACACTCTGTACGCCCTTTGCGACGGCATCGTCTCTTTCCGTAAATCCTACAAGGATAAATCATTTGTATCCGTTATTCCTCAGGAATAATCGATAAGGTGATATTTTGTTCATAATGTTTGATTTTGAAAGCCGTTCTTCCCGAATGGCTTTCTTTTTTTTCGTATTTTTGCGGCTCCACATTCGACATCTGATATGATTAAATACGAAGACCTTACAAAACAGCTCAAAGCCGGACAGTTCAAGCCCGTGTATCTGCTGCACGGCGAGGAGCCGTTCTACATCGACCGTATCAGTTCCTTTTTCGAGAACCATCTGCTGGACGAGGCCGACCGCGACTTCAACCAGGCTGTCTTGTACGGGAAGGACGTTGACGCGGCCGATGTGATTGCCAATGCCAAGCAGTTCCCTTTCGGGGCGCCCTACCGTGTCGTCATCCTCAAGGAAGCCAAGGATGTATCTCACTTTGAATTGTTGCAGGCCTACGCGAAAGAGCCCACACAGTCCACCATCCTGGTGATCTGTTACAAATACAAGAAACTCACTCCCGCACAGTGCAAACCCTTCGAGCAGCATGGCGAGGTGTTTTATTCCGAGGGTGAAAAGGACTGGAACCTGGACAAGTGGATTATGAAGCACGCCGGGCGTTTTCATTTCACTTTGGATGACACCACCGCCGCGCTCTTGGCCGAGCATATCGGCAACGACCTGTCGCGCATCTACAACGAGTTCGAGAAGCTGCGTCTCATCCTGCCCAACGGCGGGGTCCTCACGCCGGACGTCATCGAGAAGCATATCGGCATCAGCAAGGAGTACAACATCTTTGAGTTGCAGGATGCCTTGGGCAACCGCAACGAGCAGAAAGCCTACAAGATAACGCTGAATTTTGCGCAGCACCTGAAAGAGAACCCCAACGTGAAAACCATTCTGATGCTGTTCCGGTTTTACAACAACCTGTTGCGTTATCACCTTTCGCCCGACAAAGGTTCGGATGCCTCGAAGAAGATTTTCGGGAAGATGGCTTTCCGGATGGTCCCCATGGCCCAGAAGCACAGCGTTGCGCAGCTCACCCGCATCATATCCCTGTTGCGCGAGTACGACATGAAATCCAAGGGTTTGGACAACAACTGCGAGGAAGGAGAACTTTTAAAAGAGCTGATCTACAAGATTTTGCATTAGCGTTTTGTTTGGCGTGCGGGGCTCGGTAGCCGGGGATGACAAGCCTCGGAGGGGCGGCACGGCATCTATCTGTTCTCGCGTGCGGTGTGGCGTAGTTTTACTTGTATGTCGGGGAACATTTCCCGCAGATGGCGGGCGGTTTGTTCGGCGAAATAGACGGAGCGGTGCTGCCCGCCCGTGCATCCGAAACAGACCATCAGATGGTCGAATTTCCGTTCCAGGTAGTTGCATACTGCCTGGTCCACCAGCGCGAAGGTGTGCTCCTTGAACTCCTGAACTGCAGGATATTGCTCCAGATATTCAATCACGCAATCGTCTTGGCCCGTGAATGTGCGGTACTGGGGCTCGCGTCCCGGATTGGGCAATGCCCGGCAGTCGAAGACGAAGCCGCCACCGTTTCCGGAAGGGTCCATGGGCAGCGCCTTGCGGAACGAGAAGCTCATCACCTCCACCGTCAGCCCGTCGGAGGGGCGGTAGGGTTTCACGAAGTCCGAGGCGATGACCGCCCGCAGCGCACGCGTCAGCTCCGGCAGCTGGATGGGCAGGTTGAAGGTGTCGAGCAGCCCCTCCAGGTTGCGTGCAGCATACGGGACACTCAGCAGGAAATGGGACTTCCGCTCAAAATAGCCCCGATAGCCGTAAGCGCCCATAGCCTGCAGGATGCGAATCAGCACAAAGCCTTGGAAATAGGACAGGAATGCTTCCCTGTTGACTTTAATGTGCTGCGACAGAGCCTCCAGATAGACCTCCAACAGGTGTGTGCGGACGACGGGCGGCATGTCAGCCTTGCCGTCGTATAGCAAAGAGGCGAGGTCGTATTGCAACGCCCCTTTTCTACCTCCTTGATAATCAATAAAGAAGATGTCGTCATCCCGAACCATGATGTTTCGCGACTGGAAATCGCGGTACAGGAAATAGCCGCTGTCAGCCGTCAGCAGATAGTCCATCAGGCGGTTATAATCGTCCTCCAGAATCTGCTCGTTAAACGGCACATTCACCAATTTCAGGAAATAGTATTTGAAATAGTTCAGATCCCACTGCATGGACTGGCGGTCGAAGGCGGCGCGCGGATAGGCCACGGAGAAATCAAAGCCCTCCTTGCCGCAGAGTTGCAGTTTGGGCAACGTGCGCACCACCTGCTCGTAGCAGGCCATCACCTTTGGCGAGAACGAGCCGTCCTCCAGGCGCTCGGCGCACAACAGGTCGTACAACGTCTGCCTGCCGCAATCCTCTTGCAGATAATGTTGCTGGTCCGGGGCTACTATATACAGATGAGGTACAGGCAGTTGCTGACGGGTAAAGAATTCTGTATAAGAGAAGAACGCCTTGTTTTCGGCAATATCGTCGTTGAAGGCGCCGATGATAGTCTGCCCGTCCGCAAGCGTAAGGCGGTAATAGCGGCGGTGCGACCCCGACAGGGGCAGTTGTTCGCAGGAAACGACATCCTGGTGGGTGTATTCTTTCGCCATCCGGCTTAAGATGGCGGCGGTGTCAATGGTTTCGGACATAGTATTAATGGTTTGCAGCCGCAAAGATACTCAAAAAAACGATACGGGGATTGGCAGTTGGAATTTGGGCTTTGGGCGTTAGCCTTTGTCTATTATACGAATCTTTTCTGCACGGGATCGAAGGATACCAGGTTCCCGTACCCGCAACGCTGCAGCTCGGTTACAGCCTCGTGGAAAAGCAGATCCAGCTCATCGGATTTGTGGGCGTCGCTGCTGATGATGACGGGGATGTCCATCTGGCAGGCTTTGGTCAGCAGTTCCGTGGAAGGGTAGAAGGCGTCGCACCGTCCCTTATAGATTCCACGGGTGTTGATTTCTATTACAATATCATGGTTTTTAATCAGTTGTAATGCTTTTTCGGCTAATATCCGATACCATTTTTCATCCTCTTGGAAAAAACGGTGCTGGTTGTGCATCTTGATTTTGTCGAAATGGGCAATCACGTCCATCTGTTCGGTTTCCAGCATTTCGAAGGTCTGCTCCCAGAAGGTGGTCACCGCCTGCTGCACATTGCCGTCGAAGAGGTTGCGCAGGCCGTCGTCGTAGATTTCGCGTTTGGAACCGTCGATGAACCACAGGCCGTCGCGGTGCGGCGGGCGCACCAGATGTACGCCGCCGATGATGTAATCCAGTTGAAACTGCTCTTTGAATTGGCGGAAAGGCGTGGACATGCCCGGAATGAAGTCACACTCCAATGCTTTGAGCAGCTGAACGTTGGTGTTTTGTTTCAGATGCTCAATCTCCGCGCAGTAGGCCGGAATCTGCTCCAGCGTGATGCCAAAGTCGTTTTCAAACGGCACGGGCGCGTGCGACGAGAAGCCGAGTTGCTCAAAATGGCGAGTCTCCGCCGCTCTCACGTACGACTCCAGCGGTTCTTTTCCGTCACAATAAAGGCTATGGGTGTGATAATTCGCTTTGGGAATGGTCATGCTCTTAAAGGTCAATGATTTCCAGCAGTTGATCGCAGCGACCCGTATGGGCGCGGTTGTAGTAGTTGCTCAGGAAGATGATTTGCAAACCGTCGGAGGGGCGGTAGAGCCACACGTTGTGGAAGCCGTCCCACAGGCCGCCGTGGTAGATGACCTTGCCGTGTTCGGGCTTCTCCTCCATCCGCACGCCGTAGCCGTACATTTCAGCGGGAGTTTTCCCGTTGGAAAGAATATTCTGGCATTTAATAGCCTTGTCCACCCACTCGCGGGGCAGTATTTCCGCATTGATATAGAAGGCGTTGGTCCACTTTACCATATCTTCCACGTTGGAATAGACTCCCTTGTCGCCGAGGATGCTGTTCAGCCGGTCGTAGGGGGCGAGGGCGGCGTTACGCCAGTGCCCGCGGGCCACCTTTCCCGCATATTCCTCCACAGGAGTCACGTCCACATACTCCAATCCCTTCTCAACCAGCGGATATTCCTTGCTTTTTTCCGAAGGATAAAGGCCCACAATCTCCGTGAAGAAGCGGGTGTCTTTCATGCCGGCGGGCTTCCACAGGTTTTCCCGTACAAACTCCTCGAAGGGCATCCCGGATACCTGGGCCACAATCGCCGCCAGGATGGCGTAATTCGTGTTCACATACTTGAACTGTGCCCCCCGACGGAACATGATGGGGTACTTTTGGACCGCCAACACCTTCATCAGCTGTTCGTTGGTGATGAACATTGTTGTGTCGTACACGCCAAAGTCGAAATTGAAATATTCCGGTATGCCCGATGTGTGCGTCAGCAACTGTTTGATGGTCACATTTTTGTACGGGATGTCAGGATAAAAGCGGTAGAGCGAGTCTGTGAGTTTCAGTTTTTCATCGGCACAAAGTTTCAGCACCGCCGCCGCCGTGAACTGCTTGGATACCGATGCGAGGTCGAAAAGGGTGGAAAGAGTCATCTTGTTCGATTCTTTCCGTTTGAAGGCGGCCAGGTCGTTGTATGTTACCTCGCCGTAGCCCGTCGGGTCTTTGAAGAGTTCCAGGTACCCGTAGGCGCGCTCCACCCAAATAGTGTCATGGCGTGCGATGACGAACGTGCCGTTGAGGCGTTCGCCCACCAGGTCGGCGTATTTCTCCAGCGTGTCCATTTTGTCCCGTAGCGGATCGCTGGGGGGAAGACTGTCGGCGGGCAGCATGTGTGCCAACTCCACATCCTTGAATTTGTTGGCTGACAGTTTATTATGACAATCAACAAAAAGAAGGCCGGAGCAGAAAAACAGAAGAAGCAGGAAATAACGTAAGTGCTTCATAGTCTAACCGTTCATCGAGTTGAGAAATTCCTCGTTGTTGCGGGTGTATTCCATGTTCTCCTTGATGAAGGTCATGGCTTCGATGGTGGTCATGTCGGCCAGATGGTTGCGCAGGATCCACACTTTCTGGAGTGTCTCGGGCTTTTGGAGCAGGTCGTCGCGACGGGTGCTGGAGGCCACCAGGTCAACGGCGGGGTAGATGCGCTTGTTGGAGAGGCGGCGGTCGAGCTGCAGTTCCATGTTACCCGTGCCCTTGAATTCTTCGAAGATCACCTCGTCCATACGGGAGCCGGTGTCGATGAGGGCGGTGGAGATGATGGTCAGGGAGCCGCCGTTCTCCACGTTACGTGCTGCGCCGAAGAAGCGTTTGGGCTTCTGCAGGGCGTTGGCTTCCACACCGCCGGAGAGCACCTTGCCGGATGCCGGGGCCATCGTGTTGAAGGCGCGTGCGAGACGGGTGATGGAGTCGAGTAGGATGCAGACATCGTGGCCGCACTCCACCATGCGCTTGGCTTTCTCCAGTACCATGTTGGCAATCTTCACGTGGCGTTCCGCCGGCTCGTCAAACGTGGAGGAGATCACTTCCGCGTTGACGCTGCGCTGCATGTCGGTGACCTCTTCGGGACGTTCGTCAATCAGCAGTATGATCAGGTATATTTCAGGGTGGTTGTAGGCGATGGCGTTGGCCACATCCTTCAGCAGCACCGTTTTACCGGTCTTGGGCTGGGCTACAATCAGTCCGCGCTGTCCTTTGCCTATCGGGGCGAAGAGGTCGATGACGCGGGTGGAGAGATTGCATCCCGGATGGCCGGTGATGTTGATTTTCTCGTCGGGGAACATCGGCGTGAGGTAGTCGAACGGGATACGGTCGCGGATGTCCTCCGGGTTGCACCCGTTGATTTTCTCTACTTTCGTGAGGGGGAAATATTTCTCGCCGCTTTTGGGCGGACGGATGGCGCCATACACGGTGTCGCCGTTCTTCAGGCCGAAGAGTTTGATTTGCGACATGGAGACATAGATATCGTCCGGGGAGGTCAGGTAGTTGTAGTCCGACGAGCGCAGGAAGCCGCAGTTGTCGCTGGTGATTTCCAGCACGCCCTCGGCCATGACGGTGCCGTCGTATTGCGAGTTGGCCACGTATGCCGTCTGCTCCTCCTTGATGCGTTCCCCTTCGCTTTTTTCCACTACCGGTTCGGGTTTGGCTGCTGGCTGGACCTCCTTCTTTGGATGAGTATATTCTTTGTCTCTGTCTTTTTTATTATAATGTTTGCCGTACGGCTTCTGATGCTCCTCTACTTTGGGTTCGGGAGCGGGCTTCTCCGCCACCGATTGTTCCAGGAACGCGTAATCTTCCTGCAGGGTATCAACGGTTTTTCCCTCCTTGTCTTCTGCCTTGCTTGTCACGGCAGGAGTCTCTTCCGGCAGGGGGTTCTTTCTCGGACGGCCGCGTTTGCGTTTGACGGGTTGTTCGCCTTGGGCTTCTGTCACAGGTGTTTCTACCGGTGTCGGTTCAGCCTGAACTTCGGCGACAACCTCTGTTTTTTCCGCCTCTTTCGTTGCGGGAGTCGATGCTTCCGGTTCCTTGGCTTTGCGCTTCCGCGTCTGTTTGGGCTTTTCCGTCAACGGGAGAGGGTTGGCAAACATGATGGGTTCTTCCGGAATATTCGGACGGGATATTTCTGGGGCCGGGGTGGTTTCCATAACGGGTTTTTCTTTAAAAATGACCACTGGCTTTTTTTCAGCAACCGTCACCTTGATTGTTTTTTTCTTGTCGTTAGAGGTGGCAACTAAGACATCACTTGCCGTGTTAATTCTTCTCCTCTTAGGTCTTTTTTCTGTAGAATCTAACATGAACGAGATTTTAATGATTTGATTATCTGATTGAACCACAATATGTTGCAAAGAAAGGAATACGCAACTGCGGTTAGGAATAGATGGCGCAAAGGTACATTTTTTTTTGTTTCCTCGGCAAAACGAGTAAAAAACCGTTATTGGGCGATGATTTGCAACAGTTTGTCTGTGGCATTTTGCCAGTCGTAATGCTCGTGCACGAAGCGGTGGCCGGCGGCGGCCAGCTGTCGGTATGCCTCTTCATTCCGCAAAAGTTGGCGGATGGCTTCCACATAGTCGTGGGTGTTATGGCATACGCAGACGGCGTTTTCAGTTTCGGCTCCGGACAGAGGTTTGGCGGCTAATGGGGATGTGACGCAGGGCAGTTGCATGGACATGGCTTCCAGCAGTTTGTTTTGCAGTCCCGTGCCCATGCGCATCGGGGCGATGAAGACCTTGGATTGGGCATACCAGTCGGCCATCGTGTCCACCCAGCCGGTCACGATGACGTGTTCGTTGCGCAGGGCGCGCACCCTTGCGGAGGGGTTAGCCCCAACCAGCACCAGTTTCATGTCGGGAAATCCCTCCAGTAGCGGGGGCAAGATTTCCGTAGCCAGGTATTCGGCGGCATCCACATTGGGGGCATATCCCATATTGCCCGAGAAAATCAGATCATACGATTTGGTCTCGCCATGATAGGTGAATTGGTCGAAGTCCACACCGTTGGGCACCACTGCAATCTCGCGGTTGCGCGGGTGGGGGATGAGGTCGCGGTCCACGGCGGTGATGATGGTCGTATGGTCAAAAAGGTCGAAGAGGTGCTCCTCATAGCGTGCCACGCGGCGGGCCTCCATGCGGAAGAGGGCCCTTTTCAGTCCACGGGCGTTCTCGGCCCGCCGCGCCATGCCTTTGGAGAAGACATCCTGATAGTCAAGCGTTTTGGGCAGGGGCATGGTCTTCACGTATTCCGCCATCCGGAAGAGTTGGCAGTAGATATGGTCGGGTTGCACCTTTTGGACAATCTCCTCCAGCCGTCGCGCATTGGTCTTGTTGTAGAAAAGTCCGCACTGGATGGGCAGGCCCTTGAAGAAAGCCCTGCCCATGTTCCAGCAGCGTTTAAGGTGATTATTGTCCAAAAGAAAGATCTCCTTGCAGAAAGGCTCCAGCTGGCGCAGGTCCTCGTCGGTCACCGGCTTGTCGTGCATGGCGGCCAGGAATATCTCATGTTGTTCCGACAGGCAACGAATCTGATGGTACGCACGCAGCTTGTCCCCCTTCTCAAGGGGATACGGGAAGCGCGAGAGGACCATTAATAGTTTCATTGTGTGTTATTTAGGAATCAGGGGTCAGGGGATAGTAGTCAGTAATTAGGGAACAGGGATTATGTTTTGAGTTTTTGTTTGATTGTTGTTATTATTTTTCCAATTTCGGAAAGTAATTGAAAGGTCTCTTTTGTGTTTTCTTCTGTTAGATAACCAATTCTTAGACACAACAATAACTGGGTTTCGATTTCGCATACGGAGCCATTGGCTATTGATAGAAATTGCAGATATTCTTTTTTCGATTGTCGCCCATATCCTTCTGCTATATTAGAAGGTACTGATATTGCTGCACGTCGTATTTGATTAGTTATGGAAAACAACTCATCTTTGGGTAACGACTGGGTCAAGGTATAGATATTCTCCACCATTTCCATAGCCTTCTGCCATACAATCAACTCTCTATAGTTCTTTATCATATTTCAAAAAATGTACCCTGTACCCTGTTCACTGTACCCTGTACCCTATTCACCGATCACCTTCTCCGTCAACCTCATCAGTCTCTTTTCGATGCGGTCGGCTTTCATCACGTAGTCGTGCGCCTTGGTGATCATCATCTCGGCCCACGCTTTGTCTTTCAGCGAGGAGGCGTTGATTTTGACGTTGAGGTAGGCGCCGTGGACGGCTGCACGCGCACAGAGTACGCCCACGCCCGCGTCGGACACGCTGGCGGGGTTGCCCTTCTTGATCATTGCCTCGCAGATCTCGAACACCTTGAAGGAGGTCTCGATGGTGCGCATAGGCACTTCGGTGGCGTACTTGGTGGCATCCTGGATGGCCTGCGAACGCGCCTCTTTCTCTTCAGGCGTGCCTTTCGGCATACCGAAGGCGTTCATAATCACGTTGAAGGCGTTGGTATCCTCATCCACGAGGGCCAGCAGCGTGTCTTTGAGGGCTTGGCCTTTTTCAGCCCATTGGGAATAATATTCCCACTTGGCATCCCAGCCCGGCTTATGGGAGGAGAGGTTGGCGACCATCGTGCCGAGGGCGGCGCCCAGGGCTCCCATGTAGGCGGAAATGGAGCCGCCGCCGGGGGCCGGACTTTCGGAGGCCGTCTCATTGGCGAAACCCGTGCAGGTCATGTCCACCAACTTGGGTGTAGTATCCTCTTTTTCAAGCAAGTATTCAATCACTTTCTCATCCGGATTGAAGGGTTTGAGGTCATCCAAGCCCATGGACTTGACGGCGATTTTCACCTTCTCGCGCTCATCGATGCCGAGGGAGCGGTGCTGTTTGGCCAGATAGTGGTTGCCCGCGTCGATGAGGGTTTTCTTGGGCACGAGACCCACAATTTCCGTGCCGGTGACGCGCACGCCCCGCTTGGCCGCCTTGTCGCACACCTCGTCAAAGGCCACGTGCAACGGGGTGAGGTTGGTGTTGGTGATGTTCATGGAGACCTGGGCGACACCGTACTCGGCGATGTACCAGCCGATGGCCTTGGTGCCCTTGAGCGTGCCGGGGATCATGACCGGGTTGCCCTTCTCGTCCAGCACCTTCTTGCCGGTGATGGGGTTGCCCTCACGCTTCGGGCGGCCCTTCTCGCGCACGTCGAAGGCGATGGCGTTGGCGCGGCGCGTGGAGGTGGTGTTCAGGTTGTAGTTGACGGCGATGAGGAAGTCGCGGGCGCCGATGGCGGTGGCACCGCTCTTGGCCACACTCTCCGTGAACTTGTTGGGACCAAAGTCGGGCTTCCACTCCTTGGTGGTGATGCGCTCTTTCAGGGCCTCGTATTCGCCCTGGCGGCAGTTGGCTAGGTTGCGGCGTTTCTCCTCAAAGGCGGCATTCTCATAACAGTAAACCGGAATCTGCAATTCTTCACCTACCTTCTTGGCCAACTTGCGGGCGTATTCCGCCGTCTCTTCCATGGTGATGTTGGCCACCGGCACAAACGGACACACGTCCGTGGCACCGAAACGGGGATGGTCACCGTGATGATAACGCATGTCTATCAGCTCTTTGCATTTGGCGATGAGCGCAAAAGCGGCATCCACCACGGCATCGGGAGTGCCCACAAACGTGACCACGGTGCGGTTGGTGGTGGCACCCGGGTCCACATCCAGCAGTGTGACGCCCTCGGCCTGACGGATTACGTCGGCCACCTGGTTGATGATGTCTTGATTTTTGCCTTCACTAAAGTTAGGAACACATTCGATTAACTGTTTCATATTGGTAAAATATTGATTTTTAATAAATTATTTTTGCAATAAATGAGATTGCAAAGATATGCAAAATAATCGGATAATCTTATTTTTTGTATTTTTGCACCCTATATTAAAATAGGGTAAAAATATACTTTCCTACAATATGAAAATCGGACTTATCAGAGAGACCAAGACTCCTGCCGACAGCCGTGTGGCTCTGTCGCCCGTCCAGATGGCCGATCTGCAGCGACAATATCCGCAGCATCAGTTCGTGGTGCAGACCAGCCCTGTCCGTGCTTTCACCGATGAGGAGTACCGGCAGGCCGACATTCCCGTGGTGGAGGATGTTCAGGACTGCGACATTCTTTTCGGAATCAAAGAGGTGGATATAAACGCCCTGCTGCCGGACAAGCATTACATTTTCTTTGGCCATTTTGCCAAGATGCAGGCTTACAACCGTCCGCTGCTGCAGACTCTGATGGCCAAGCACATCACCTTCACGGACTACGAGTATTTGGTGGACGAGCAAAACCGGCGCGTGTGTGCGTTCGGATGGTGGGCCGGCGTGGTGGGCACCTACTACACCCTGCGCGGCTACGGCCTGCGCCATCATCTATACACGCTCCCCAAGCCAGACCGCCGTTTTACCATGGAAATGTTGGTGGAAAATCTATCTTCTATCACTCTCCCGAAAATAAAATTGTTGGTGACGGGCAACGGGCGCGTGTCGCAGGGGGCACAGTTCATTCTGGACAAAATCGGGGCTGTGCGTGTGGACGAACACACGTTCCTCTCCACGCCCGCGGTGGACCGTCTCACCTACACCGTGGCCGACGCCGACCGGCTGGTGGCCCGCTGTGACGGCGGCACATTCTCATGGGATCACTTCACGAAGAACCCGCAGGCATACCGCAGCGATTTCCACAAGTGGGCACGGCAGGCCGACGTGCTGCTCTGCGGCCATTTCTGGACTCCCGAGGCTCCCGTTTATCTCTCCGAAGAGGACTTGCGGGCCGAGGATCTGCGCATCCGATTCATTGGTGACATCACCTGCGACATACAGGGCAGCATCCGTTCCACGCTGCGGCCTGCCACCCACGAAGCGCCCTATTACGACTACAACCCTGCCACCGGCCTTGAGGAACCCGCTTTCTCTAATGAAAACAACATCACCGTGATGGCCGTGGACACCTGTCCCAACGCCCTGGCATTGGACACCAGCGCCCATTTCGGCGACATGCTCATGCAACATGTGCTTCCCGGGCTGCTCTCCGGCATCCACAACGAAGTGGTGCAACGGGGCACTATCCTTAAAAACGGGGTGCTCACGCCGCATTTCGCCTATCTCCAATTTTTCGCTGATGAAAAATAGCATCGCATCATGGCACAGGGCAGTCTGAAATCCAAAACCATATCGGGTGTCTTCTGGAGCGCCTTCCAGAAATTCGGCGCCATGGCCATCTCCTTCGTGGCCAACATCGTGCTGGCCCGACTGCTCTCGCCTGACGATTTCGGTTGCATCGGGATGCTGGCCATCTTCATCACCCTGTCCAGCACTTTCATCGACGGCGGGTTCGGTTCGGCACTCATCCAGAAAAAGGATCCCACCGATGAAGATTATTCCACTATTTTCTACTGGAATCTGCTGTTGTCAGGGCTACTCTATGGCATTCTGTATGTTACAGCCCCTGTCATAGCCCGCTTCTACGATATCCCGTTGCTCTCCGCCGTTCTTCGTGTGGAGGGCTTGGTGCTCATCATCAACGCTTTGAGCATTATCCAAAACAACCGATTGCGGAAGCAGTTGCAATTCAAAAAGTTAGCCATTATCGACATCATCTCCGCCATCGTGTCCATATCCATCACGATACTGCTTGCCGCTAAGGGCTGGGGCATCTGGGCGTTGGTGGCGCAGCAACTGCTATTATGCTCCATCTCCACCCTGCTTCTGTGGATTGTGGGTCGGTGGCATCCGCGCCTTGTTTTCTCTTGGACATCCTTCAAGGAGTTGTTCAACTTCGGTTTTTTTATTCTGCTGGCCAATTTAGTCAACACCTTCTGCAACAATATCCAAGGGTTGTTGATAGGTAAAATATACAATTCCTCTACCATGGGTTATTACTCCCAAGGGAAAAAGCTGGAGGAGTTGTCGTCCACCAGCATCTCCAACGTGGTGGACCGTGTGGCCTATCCCATTTTGGCAGAATCGCAGAACGACAAGCCCCGCATGATCCACATGCTGAGCCAGTTCATCACCTCGCTGGCCTATCTGACCATCCCGTTGATGTTGTTGTTCATCCTGGTTGCCAAGCCGCTGATTATCCTCATCTACTCTGCCAAATGGCTGCCGTCGGTTCACTATTTCCAGATATTGTGCATCGCGGGCATTGCCATCAGTTTGCAGGGCATCAACTATTATGCCGTGGCTGCTGTGGGCAAGAGCGGCAAGCTGCTGTTGTGGACTCTCATCAAGCGTGGCATCGGACTGGTGCTTGTGGTGGGCGGGTTGGCCGCCTTCGGAATGGACGGGTTGCTGGCCGGTATGGTCATCACCTCCTACACCATCTACATCATCAACGCCGCTTTGGTACACAAGCATGTGGGGTATCGCCTCCATACGCAATTTCTGGACCTGTTGCCCATCGCCATTGTGGGAATCTGCGCTTTTATTATAAGCTTCTACTGCGCCCGATTTATTCATTTAAGCATGTATCCGCTGGCCTGCATCCAACTCCTCATCTTCCTGATTATCTATATCGGAATGTCCTATCTGCTCCGGCTGCGGGCGTTCAACAACTTTGTGGAGATTGCCCGCGATCTCTTCTCCCGTTTTAAAAACCGCCACCAACAAGAACCTGCATAACCCGCCAATATGGAAAACATCCGAATCTTTTTCGCCGGAGACTTCTGCTCCAAACCCTCTACCGACCACATTTCCGTATCCGGGGAGTTGAGAGCCCTGTTGGAAAGTTGCGATTTGCGTGTTGTCAACTTCGAGATACCCTTGATGCCGGAGCCGGCATTGCACAATGTGACGTTTTTCCAGAACGACGATGCGCCCGCCTTCCTCAAGAGCTTGGGTTTCGATCTATTCTCCATGGCCAACAACCATGCCTTTGACTGCGGGGATGAAGGCTTCCGCAAAACGGTTGCGGCGTTGGAAGGAAAAACCTTTGGCTCTGGTACATACGAAGAAGCCTACCGGGTGAAAATCGTAGACGTGAAGGGGGTGAAGATTGGCTTCATGGCATTGAGCTACGCGGCACAGAAAGGTGTCTTCGACGATGTGCGGCACCACGAGGGCCTTGGATGTGCCTACCTCAACGACCTGCGGGTGAACCACGACATCATGGCCGCAAAAAAGGAGGTGGACTTCCTGTTCGTCCTGCCGCACGATGGCATCGAATACATCGACGTGCCGATGCCGGAGACCATTGCCCGCTACCGCGACCTCATCGACTACGGAGCCGACGCCGTCATCGGCACGCACCCGCACTGCCCGCAAGGGTGGGAGACCTACAAGGGCAAGACCATCTTCTACAGTCTGGGCAATTTCTTCTTCAACAGCAAGACCACACCGGATTTCAAGGCCGACAAGCCGCACTGGTACGAAGGGTTGTGCGTCATCGGCAATATCTGCGACGGCCAGATTTCCTTTGAAACGGTAAACACCTTGAACCGGGCCAACCGGGAGCTTTCGTTGGATAACAGCGAGGCTCGCCAACAGCATAACGAGCAAATATGTCGCTATTTGCAGGAGCCTGAAGCTTATGGGCAATACCTTGATGCTGCCGTCAAGAAGCTGGCGGAGGAGCAAGAATACCCCATTATCGAGCGCTTCCATACCCGCCAGCCGTTCCGCCGAAGAGTACGCACATTGGCAAAAAAATGCATCCGCATCCTGACAGGACGCACATCTGATTCACACAAGAGTCTGCTTATGTTGCTGAAAAACGATGCCAGAAGAAATCTTCTCATACAATCTTTGAAAAAATAAACGCTATGAAAAGTTTGAGAACCACTTCCAAAATCAAGAAGATCGTATTGGAATTCTCGTTCCATTACGAGATATGGAAAAAATACCGCCAGCTGAAGATCAAGCGCAAGCTCACGCGGCAGCAGAAGCGGGAAATACAGGCTTTCTACCGCCGGGCCATCGGGCGGCGCGTGCCGCTGATATGGCACAAGTTCCTCTACTCGCGCACCGGCAACTACTCGCCCTACTACATCCCCGTGGGCGTTTACCGCTCGGAGATGATCGGGCGGATGAACAACTTCCCATTCAAGGATGCCTATGCCGACAAGAACGTGTCAGAGGAGCTTTTCCCCGACGTCATCCAGCCCAAGACGTTTATCAAGAACATCAACCATCATTTCTACGCCGACGGAAAGGCCATCAGTCGCGAGGAGGCCATAGCCCGTTGCCAGAACCTTGACGAGGCCATCCTGAAGCCCTCCCTGCTGACACGCGGCGAGGGAGTCATGCGCCTCCGCGTCCAGGACGGGGTCACCGACCGCAAGGGCAAGCGCATCGAGCAGCTCTTCGACGAATACGAGCGCGACTTCATCCTGCAGGAGGCCGTGCATCAGCACGAGCGTATGGCGGCCCTCAACCCGGCCTCCGTGAACACCATCCGTCTGCTCACCTACCGCCACGACATGGAGGTGCGGCTGATCTATGCTGTGATCCGTATCGGGCGTGCCGGCCAGGTGATCGACAACGAGAGCGCCGGCGGCATCAGCACGCTGATCCGTCCCGACGGCACGCTGGGACGCTACGCCTTCGGCGCGCCGGGCTACGACATGGTGGAGAAGACCGACAGCGGCATCACCCTCGACGGCTATGCCATCCCGTCCTTTCCTGAGGTGGTGGAGACCGCCAAACGGCTGCATCTCCGCTTGCCCCACTTCAATATCGCCGCCTGGGACTTCGCCGTGGGCGAGCAGGGCGAGCCCGTCTTCATCGAGTGGAACGCCGACCCCGACCTGAGCCAGTCGGCATACGGACCTGCCTTTGGTGAGAATCCGGAGGAATTTTTGAAGGAGATTTATAAAAACCGAAATACCAGACACAGTTACTGGTAGAAAACCCGCATCATGGAATTTCGATCAATACCCAATTTGTTAATGCGTTATGCGTTGACCTCCCTGTCGCCCAAATGGAGCGTCAAAACGCTTTTCCGCATATATCATCGCAAGCGGCTGAATCTGGAGGACCCGCAGACCTTGGATGAGAAAATCCAGTGGATGAAACTCTATTACTACAAGGACAATGCGCTGGTAGAACGCTGCGCCGACAAGCTCCGCGTGCGGGACTACGTGGCGGAATGTGGGCTGGAGCACATCCTCAACCCGCTCCATGCCGTCTATGCCCATGCGTCGGAAATCAACTGGGAGACGCTGCCGGACAAATTCGTGCTGAAGTGGAACTTCGGCTGCGGCGGCAACGTCATCTGCCCCGACAAGACAAAGCTCGACATCCCCGCCACCATCCGTGATTTGGACCGTTTCGAGAAAATCAAATTCCACCTCATCGCCGCCGAGCCGCAATACAACTTCCCTGAGAAACGCATCCTTTGTGAGCAGTTCATCGAGACGGAAGACGGCTCTTCGCCCGTGGACTATAAGATTTACTGTTTCAATGGAAAACCCGAATATGTGCTGTGCTGCTTCGGGCGCGGGCACCAGCAGAAGCCAGACTTCTACTTTTTCAATCGCGAGTGGGAGTTGCAACGGCTGAACCGGCAGGGCCTCGAAGCTCCTGAGGGCTTCACCTTGCCCAAACCCGACGGCATGGATGCGCTCTTCGATTATGCGGAGATACTTTCCAAGCCTTTCCCGTTCGTGCGGGCCGATTTTTATCTGGAAAAAGGCAAAGCCTATTTCGGAGAGCTCACCTTCACGCCTGCCGGCGGCTTCGACAAAGGCCGGCTGCCCTCAACCGATTTATTGTTTGGCCAAAAGATAACCCTGCCTTCCATCAACACTCGTTAATTTTACCGTAATGAAAAATAAAATCGCCAAATATTTGCTACTTGCCACGCTGGGGATGGTCATCGCCTCCTACCTGCCGTGGGTTTACCTGACGGTCACGTACTACATCCTGCGCTACGTCATCATGGCGTGCATGGCTGCCGCCTTCGTGTTGACTTTTTCCCTCGAGACCTACTGTTCCGAACGGTTTGTGCGTCTGTTTTTCGCCACCATCCTCATCGTGGCGGTGGAGTTCGCCGTGTTCAAACTGCTTGGCCAGCGGTTCCGTCCCGCCGACCTGTCGCAGCTGGTGGTAGCGTGCCTGTGCATCTGCATCGGCATGACCTTGGACTGGGACATGCGGCAATGGGCCGATGTGGCCTACTATTACACGCTGGGGCTTATCGTCATGTGTGTCATCAACTGCTTTTTCTGGGCGGGCAACCTCATCGTGCCGGAGCATTATATGCTGGACGAAGGCAAAAACCAGATTGGCGGCATGGTGGCCATCGCGGGTGCCGTCATGTACTTCTTTGCGTTAAAAATGCCCCAACAACGCACACACTTTCTGGTTCTTTTCCTTCTCACCCTGCTTTTGCTCGTGCTCATCCGTGCCCGCTCCGACTGCTTCGCGTTGCTGGCATGTGCATTGTTCCTCTCCGTCAAAGATATCCACTGGGAATGGCGGCCCAGTTTGAAGAACATTCTCACCGTTCTCGGCATCCTTCTGATTGCCTATATAATATATGTAGGATTCATCAGCGACGAGCTGACACGTTTTATGGTTGGCGGAAAGTCCTCCTCCGACATCGACGTGCTGACCTCCAACCGTTGGGAACGCAACCAGCAGGGTCTGGAGTTCTTCCTCAAAGACCCGCTGCATGGCGAACAGGAGGAGTCTTCCGGCATTTTGATCATTCACAACTATATCCTGCTGCGCATGGTGCGCTATGGCATCTGGTCGTTCCCGTTGGTGGCGTTCTATCTCTATTTCGGCATCCGGACCATCGTGGCACTGTTCCGGGAGCGGCGCACCGCCCTGCGCGATGTGGGCTTCGTGGCCTGCATGATACCCTTGATTGTCAGCTTCGTGGAACCCAACTTCCCCTACGGGCCCGGCTCGGTGCAGATGATGGCCTTCCTGCTCCTCGGGGCCACGTTCCGCCAATACCAGCAGGCGCCTGCCCGCGACGCACACGGCAATACCGTACTGCATATCAGCAACGACTTTACCTACAGCAAGGTGCATACGGAATTATACCAGCACCTTGACCAACAGGGCGTTCAACAGATTGTTTACTCCCCCATACGAAACGAATCACTCACTGACCAAAACGCCTTTGAGGGAGAGCATACCCGCATTATCTATTCCTTTATTCTGAAACCGTTGCACCGGTTGTTTTTCAACCGTAAAATCGACAAAATCGGAAAAGATATCGCCAAGCAGGTGAACCTGGACGAGGTGGCGTGCGCACATGCCACCAACCTGTTCAGCGACGGAGCTGTGGCCTTGCGACTGAAACGGCAGTACGGCATCCCCTACATCGTGGCCGTGCGCAACAGCGACCTCAATGCCTTCCTGAAATACACGCCCCATCTGTGGTGGGTACACCGCGCCGTCATCCGCGAGGCGGAAAAGGTGGTCTTCATCACCCCGATGCTGCAACAACGTTTGACAAAACACCCGACTCTCGTAGGCATGAAGTCTATACTTAGTGATAAAAGCGTGGTTATCTCCAACGGACTGAACGACTACTGGTTGTCGGCATTTCATCCCGACCCGCAGCAGCATGGCAAGAACCATTCTGTCGTCTTCGTGGGCAATTTCGACCATAATAAAAATGTGCTGCGGCTTATGGATGCTGTTTTGCAACTCAAAAACGACATCCCCGACATACACCTCAACCTGGTAGGCGGTACGGGCGAGTGTGAACAAAAGGTTCTGGATCAGGTGAATGTCCATCCCGACATCATCACCTACCACGGACGCATTTTCGACAAAGATATTTTACAAAAACTGTATAAAGAAAACAGTGTCTTCGCAATGCCCTCCATCCACGAGACCTTCGGATTGGTGTACGTGGAGGCCTTGTCCCAGGGATTGTCTGTGCTTTACACGAAAAACGAAGGCATTGACGGACTTTTTGAAGAAACGGTAGGTGAAAGCGTTAATCCCAACTCTACCGACTCTATCCGGGAGGCCCTGCGCAAACTGCTCACCCACCCGGAAGACTATCAGACATTGTCCGCCGAACGGTTCCGCATATTCGATTGGTCGGACATTGCCCGCACCTACCAAAACATTTACCAAGACATCCTGACAAAAGCCTAATCCGTATGATTTCCGTCATCTGTCCCATTTACAATGAAGAAAAATACATTGAAAAATGTATTGAATCCATTCTGGCTCAAGACTTTCCGAAAGAGAATATGGAAGTGCTCTTCGTGGATGGCATGAGCACAGACCGCACGCGGGAACTGGTGCAGGCGTTTTCGGAGCGGTACCCTTTCATCCATCTGTTGGACAATCCCGACAAGATTGTGCCGGTGGCGCTGAACATCGGCATCCGGGTGGCCAAGGGCGACATCATCATCCGCCTGGATGCGCACGCGGAGTACCCGAACAACTATTTTTCGGTCCTGACCGAGCGGCTCAACGCGCTCGGGGCCGACAACGTGGGCGGCGTGTGCCGCACACTGCCAATCAACGACACACCAGTGTGCCAGGCCATCGCCTTCGCGCTCAGCTCGCCGTTCGGTATGGGCAACTCCTACTTCCGCATCGGCGCAGACCGGGAGATGCCCGTAGATACGGTGCCCTTCGGCTGTTTCCGCAAGGCTATTTTCGAGAAAATCGGCTTTTTCGATGAAGAACTGGTGCGCAATCAGGATGATGAATTCAACGGCAGAATCATCCGCAATGGCGGGAAAATATACCTGATACCGTCCGTTGTCATCAACTACTACGCCCGCGACACGATAGGCAAAGTGAGCAAGATGTTTTACCAGTACGGGCTTTTCAAACCATTGGTAAACAAAAAGTTGGGCAAGCCGGCCACCTTACGGCAATTCTTCCCGCCGGGCTTTGTCCTTGGATTGATATTCGGCGGTATTCTTGCTTGTGTACATCCCATATTCCTCGCCATATATCTGATCGTTCTTGCTCTCTATCTTATTGCCGACCTCCTTTTTAGCCTGAAATCCACCCGCAACCCCAAAATCGTCCCCATTTTGATGGCAATTTTCCCGGTCATTCATGTCAGTTACGGTTGGGGTTATCTGGTCGGGATTGCCAAGGTCTTGCTAAACAAAAGTTTTTCCGTAAAGACGAACCGATAAATAGGGTAGGAGGATTGTTTATTCTTGCCACAATCCGGTAATAGTCTTGACGATATTCTCCACATCAAGTCCCACTTCGTGATACAGATGCGGGATGTCGCCGTGGGAGATGAACTGGTCGGGGAGGGCGATGTGGTGCAGGATGTTGTTCAGCTGGTGGTTCTCTAAAAATTCCGCCACAGCCGAGAACAGTCCGCCTTTTTCGGTGCCGTCTTCCACGGTGATCCATGTCTTGTGCGTGTCGGCGAGCGAGAGCAACAGGGTCTCGTCCAGCGGCTTCAGGAAGCGCATGTCCACATGGGTGGGGCAGATGTTTTTTTCTTGTAGCTGGTCAAGCGCCTGGGCCACGTTGTTGCCAATGGGACCGATGGAGATCATCGCGATTTGTTTGCCTTGGCGCAGCAGTTGTCCTTTGCCGACGGGGATATCTTCCGGCTCGTTGTGCCAATCGGTGAGCACGCCTCGTCCGCGCGGGTAGCGGATGGCGAACGGTAGTCCGCCCTTTTTTGCGTTGTGGTAGGCGGTCAGCATCAGGTTGCGGAGCTCATGCTCGTTCAAGGGGGATGCGATGATGAGGTCGGGGACGGCCCGCAGGAAGGCCAGGTCGAAAGATCCCTGATGGGTGGCGCCGTCTTCGCCCACCAGACCGGCTCTGTCTAGGCAGAAAATCACCGGCAGTTTTTGCAGGGCCACGTCGTGGATGACTTGGTCATAACTGCGCTGGAAGAACGAAGAGTATATGTTGCAGAAGGGGATAAGACCTTCGGCAGCCAGGCCTGCGGAAAAGGTTACGGCGTGCTGTTCGGCGATGCCCACGTCGAAAACCCGCTCGGGGAACACGTCGTTCATGATGGTCAGGGAGCAGCCCGTGGCCATGGCCGGCGTGATGCCCACCACCTTCTCGTCTTGTTGCGCCAGTTCTAAGATGGTGTGCCCGAATACGTCTTGATATTTGGGTGGAATGTTTTGATCCTGCGGTTGTTTGATGATTTTTCCCGTGGCAGGGTCGAATTTGCCCGGTGCATGGTAGGCCGTCTGGTTCTGCTCGGCCATGTCCAAGCCCTTGCCTTTCACGGTCAGCACGTGGAAGAGTTTCAATCCCGGCAGGGCTTTCAAGGCTTGTAAGGTTTTTACCAAGTGGATGACATCGTGCCCGTCGGCGGGACCGAAGTAGCGGTAGCCCAGACTCTGGAACCAGTTGCTCCCACCGAGCAGGTAACCTTTTATGCCGTTGCCCATTCCGCTGAAGAAACGGGTGATGCGGTTCGACTGCTTGGTCTTGAAGGTAAAGATGTTCCAGATTCGGTTTTTGAAACGGTTGTATTGGGGCGAGGCGGTGATGGAAAGCAGATAGCGGCTCATGGCCCCCGTGCTCTGGTCGATGGAAATCTTGTTGTCGTTAAGGATGACCATCATGTTCACGTCGCGGTAGGCGGCTTGGTTCATGGCTTCGAAGGCCATTCCGCCCGTCATAGCCCCGTCGCCGATGACGGCGATGTGGTTGCGTTCAGTGTTCCCTTCCATCTTGGCGGCCATGGCCATGCCCAGAGCGGCGGAAATGGAGGTGGAGGAGTGTCCTGTACCGAAAGCATCGTATTCGCTCTCCTCGCGGCGCGGAAAGCCGCTGATGCCATGATAGCATCGGTTGGTATGGAAAAGCTTTTTACGTCCCGTCAGAATCTTGTGGCAATAGGCTTGATGGCCCACGTCCCAGACCAACTTGTCGTTGGGGGTGTCGAACACGTAGTGTATGGCCACCGTCAGTTCCACCACGCCCAAGCTCGAACCCAGATGGCCGGGATGCTGGGAGGTTTGCTCAATGATGAACGTTCTCAGTTCGTTGCATAGTTCAGGCAGCGCGGAAACGGGCAATTTGCGCAAGTCTTCAGGAGTTTCGATTTGATCGAGATATGCCATTATTTTGCGGTGACGTTTTGGTAAAAATCAAGAATATGGTCCGTGATGAGATCATTGTTGTGGTTCATGGCAATGAAGTCGCGGGCGTTTTCACCGATGATGGTGCAAAGGTCGGGCGTGGCAATGCACTTGTTGATGATATTGAGGAACTCATCGGGCGTGTTGGCGATAAACAGATGTTTTCCGTCTTCGATATCCATTCCCTCGGCTCCCACAGAGGTGGTGATGACGACACGGCCGAGGGCCATCGCCTCCACAATCTTGATGCGGATGCCGCTGCCGGAGAGCAGGGGCACAATCATCAGGTCGTGCGACAGGATGAACTCGTTGGCATCGGGCACCTCCCCTGCGATGATGACATTTTCATCGTGACGCTGGTAGAGGCGGTCGGGGATGCTGTGTCCGGCCAGCGTGAAGGTGAGTGCGGGGTGCGCGCGGTGAATCTCCGGCCATACCTCGTCCAGGAACCATTCCACGCCTTCGATATTCGGCGACCAGTTCATGCTGCCGATATGGCACAGGGAAGGCTCGTCGGAAGGGATGAAATCCTCGTCGTTATCGTATTTCTCCATATCCAACCCAAACGTGACGATGGTGCCCGGCACGTCGGGGGCTGTCTGCTGGAAAAAGCGGTGGTCGGGTTCCGAGATGGTCATATAGCCGTCCACCTGCTGCAGAATGTTGTTCTCCACCCGTTCCAGCTGGCGGGCGTTGGTCTTGTATATCAGCTTGTGCAACGGCCAGGATTCGTTATCGGCGAGACGTTGCCAGATCTGGTGCTCAATATTGTGCAGCCGGAGAATGATTTTTGCTTGGGAGTGTTTCCGAATAGTTTCAATATAAGGGGTAACATAGATGGATTCCAGATGGATAATGTCAAACGTTTCATGCTCTAATATCCATATCAGTTTGGAAACCATTGATTTGGAATAAAAACGGTTGATCTGGTAGGGATGCCGGTGCAGGAGCGCACGGAGGGCATCACGGAAACGGGGAGTGGTGTCGATGAAGACCGATTCGAAGCACGTCTTTTGGAGGTATTCTTTGGGCATGACATCCAGCTTCACGGGGTGCTTGGGGGTTTCAATCGCAACCACCTTGACCTCCTGACCACTATTGAGGAGGCCGTCCGTGATGTTGTGAATGGCGATGCATCCGCCGTCTATCAAAGGTAAAGGCGGTTTATGACACAGTTGGAGAATCTTCATGACGTTTTATAAAGGATGATTTTATTTTTTTCAGTTTTTCCACCATCTTGGAATAGGTTTCCGGCGAGAAAATGGCCGAGTCCGTGGTGGCATGATATGTCAGGAAAACACAGATGGGGATGAGGACAAAGGACGAGAGCCACATGCCGAACCATACGGGCATGGCGCTGGTTTTGGCTATCTTTTCACCCATGATCGAAATGGCGAAGTAGAGGGTGAAGAAAACGACGGTGATGACCAGCGGGATGCCGATGCCGCCTTTGCGGATGATGGAACCCAGCGGGGCACCGATGAAGAAGAAGAGCAGGCAGGCAATCGACAAGGTGAACTTCCGCAGGTATTCAATCTGGAAGCCCCACAGGTAGGATGTGCGGAAGGCCATATCCTGATACGCAAATTTGACGTTGAAAATATAGGAATTTGCCTGGTTTTCCGCATTGCGGAACATGCGCTCACGTGTGGTGGGACTGAGGGTGGTCAAATCCAACGCCTGCTGTCTTGACATGGTGTCGAAACAGCTGTCCTCCTTCACCAGCCAGTTGAAGAAATAAAGGCTGCTGAAGAACACCCGGGAGGCTCCGTGGGCCAATCCCGTGATTTCCTTTTTCAGCGTGTCGATTTTATGGTTGAGCTGTTTGGTGGACATGGCAGTGGAGTGGCCTTGATAGAGGCTTTCGTCCACCTCGGCCATGTCGAAACTCGACATGTCGAAACGTTTGTACTGTTTGGAAAAGGTGGCACGGGTGAGCGGGTAATGCATCCGGCCATCCGAGCGGATGCCGGATTTGGAACTTTCGTCCCAGAAGGAACCGTCGTAAAGGGTGAACAGCAGATAGTGCTTGTCCGGCGTGACCGTCATCACGCCCTCTTTGGCGTATGTGACGGTGGTGTTGCCCTGGTGGCTGGAATGGTCATAGATCAGGACGTCCTTGATTTTCTCTCCGTCGGGCATCTTCTTGCCCACGCGGATGGAATAGTTGTCCAATCCGGTGTAAAACACGCCTTCTTCGATGTTCAGGGCCGGCTTTTGCTCCTGAATGTCAAACAGCATCATCCTGAGTTTCACGCTGGCCTTGGGTATGGCCACATTTGAAAACAGGAAGGCGATCACGGAGATGATGAGGGACAGAATTGCCAGCGGCATCATCATCTTGCTGATGGGGACACCGGCGGATTTCAGCGCCACAATCTCGTAGCGTTCGCCCATGTTGCCGAAGGTCATCAGAGAGGCCAGCAGCACGGCCAAGGGGAAAGCCATGGAGGTGAGGGTGATGGATGCGTAGAAGAGGAGTTTTAGCAGGATGCTGATTTCCAATCCTTTGCCGACTAATTCATCAACCCATTTCCATAAAAACTGCATCAGTAGCACAAACAAGGCCACGAAAAAAGTGAGGGCGAAGGGCCCCAGAAAGTTTTTACAGAGATAACGGTTGATGATTTTCACGAGACGGCGGGTATGGTCTGTTAGTAATCACCAAGGGTTTCAGGCAGCTGGGCCAGTGCGGCGGTAGCCTGTTCGTCGTTGGGGGCTGAGCCGTGCCATTTGTGCGTGCCCATCATGAAGTCCACGCCCTTGCCCATTTCGGTCTTCATAATGATGGCGACGGGCTTCTGGTTGCGTGCCAAGGTCTTCGCTAATGTGAGCGTCTGCACGCATTTCTTCATGTCGTTGCCGTCCATTTCCAGTACCATCCAGTTGAAAGCCTCGAATTTGGAGCGGATCTTGCCGAGGTTGCACACTTGGTCCGTAGGGCCGTCAATCTGCTTGCCGTTGTAGTCCACCGTCACGATGAGGTTATCTACATGTTTGGCACCGGCAAACATCAGGGCTTCCCAGATCTGGCCTTCCTGCAGCTCGCCGTCGCCGGTCAATGCATAGACCAGATGCGGGTCCTGGTTGGCTTTTTTCGCCAAGGCGGCCCCGATGGCCACTGAGACACCCTGTCCCAGCGAGCCGGATGCGATGCGGATGCCGGGCAGGCCTTCCACCGGGGTGGGGTGCCCTTGCAGGCGCGTGTGCAGCTTGCGGAAGGTGGCTAACTCGGAAACGGGGAAGAAGCCTCTGCGGGCCATCACGCTGTACAAAACCGGGGTGATATGGCCGTTGGATAAAAAGAACATGTCCTCGCCGTTGCCTTCCTTGGTGAATTTCTCCGGGTCGATTTCCATGATTTGGAAAAAGAGCGCCGTCAGGAAATCGGCGCATCCGAGCGAACCGCCGGGATGGCCCGACTTGGCACCGTGAACCATGCGGATGATGTCTCTCCGTACTTGAGCTGCAATGTCTTGTAATCCTTTTGTATCCATATTAAAAACGATTTTTCGGTTTATAATTTGATTTTCTGGGCGATGTCGGCCGCAATCTGCTGGAATTCCTCCGGGGTCAGCTTGACGCGTTCGGCCTTGAAGTTCAGGTCGCCGACGCCGTTGATGGGCACCAGATGGATGTGGTTGTGCGGCACGTCGATGCCGATGACGGCCACGCCGATGCGGTTGCAAGGGATGGCTTCCCGGATGCCGACAGCCACCTTCTTTGCGAAGACCATCATCTCGCCCAACAGGTCGTCCGGCAGGTCAAAGATATAGTCGTTTTGCAGCTTGGTGATGACCAGTGTGTGTCCTTTGGCAATGGGAGAGATGTCCAAAAAGGCAAAAAACTTGTCGTTTTCGGCTATCTTATAGCAGGGGATTTCGCCCTTGACGATTTTGGTGAAAATGGTATCTTCCATGATGTTTTAGAATTAGCGTGATACATCCAGAATTTCAAAGTCCATGCTGCCGGCGGGGGCTTGCACGGTCACCGTGTCGCCCTTGGAGTTGCCGATCAGGGCTTTGGCCAGCGGGCTTGAGACCGAGATCTTGCCGGCTTTGAGGTCGGATTCGGATTCCGGGACGATGGTGTACGTCATCGTGGCATTGTTCTTGATATTGCGAACTTTTACAATAGAGTAGATGAGCACTTTGGAAATATCGATTTTGGACTCGTCCAGGATACGGGCTTTGGCGATGAGGTTGCGCAGGTTGGCAATTTTGAGTTCCAGCAGTCCTTGGGCCTCCTTGGCCGCATCATACTCGGCGTTTTCCGAGAGATCGCCTTTGTCGCGGGCTTCGGCAATTGCCTGTGATATTTTCGGCCGTTCGACGGCTTCCAGTTCGTTGAGTTCGCGCTTTAGTGCGTCCAAGCCTTCTTGAGTGTAATACTTTACGTCTTCCATTTTTTCTTCTTGTTGTTAAAATATAAAATAGAAGAGACCGTAAAAGTCTCTTCTATTTTCGGGTTATAAAAGGTTATTAAATTCTATAAGGTGACTTTGATACCGATGACGTGATTGCCTCTCCACTTGTTGGTGAATCTGTAGGCATAGTCAATGTAAATACGGGCACCGGTATTACCTTTCTTCAACGGGATGATAGCAGTGGCACCTGCGGAAGGACCGGCAAAGAACGAGTCGTTGTTGAACAGAATCGTGCTAAGCTCTTGGCCTTCGTCGTTCGTTTCCGTGCGTTTCGTGACATTCTCCAGGGCGTAGCCGGCGCGAACCATGAAGTAGTTCATGAAGCCGTATTCAAGACCCACGGCGAAGATGTCGCGGGAGTAGGAGTTGGCGGTGAAGGTACCAGCCAGGGTGATGCGGTGTGCTGCGTCATCACGGGTGAGGCCTTCCTCTTCCAATTCGGCTTTGGACATGCCAGCATATTCGCCGCCGAAAAACAGGAAGTCGTAGGAAATACCGATAGCCAACAGGGAGGGCATCTCATATTCTGCGGAACGGACGGCCAATGTCTGCTCAACGGACGTGTTGTTGATTCGGCCTCTGTAGGTCAAACCATCGCCCTTGTAGGACATGGGCAGACCGATGTTCTTCAAAGTCACGCCGATTTTGAAGTTCTCGAACTTACCGGCAATGTATTGGACACCGGCATCGATGGCAAAACCCGTGGCGTGCAGGTCAGCGATGCGTTCGTTCACAATCTTCAGGGAAACACCACCCTTGATGAAGTTGTTGAAGGATTTGGCATAATGGATACCGATAACGGAAAGGGAGGGAGAGAATGTTCCCAAACCGCCCTCCGGCTGGTTGACCGTGGTAATCTGGACGTTGCCGAAACCCATGGATGAGAAGGAGATACCGATCGTACCAAAATCCTTGTTCTTGCCGAGGTGCTGGGCAAAGGCTAAGGCGTTGATGTTGATGCCACAGTTGGAACCCACCAAGTATTGGGTGCGGTTGAAGGCAAATTCCGTCTTTTTCACGTACGTCAAACCGGCTACATTGGAATATACAGACTCCAATCCGCGAATTTCGGCTACGCCGGCATTCGCCATACCGTTGGTGCGTGCCCAGGGGTCTATCAGCAGATGCGATGCACCAGCCTGACCGGAACGGTCTCTGTTACCTGCCAGTACGTTGTAGGACGTACCGACAGATAAAAGAGCAATCATTGTGCAAATTATTAATGACTTATATATATTTTTCATATTCTTGGATTTTTACAGATTAATAATTTTAGAAACCATTCAAGTCTGTTGGGCGCATTGCGCAGAAGAACCGGAGCGTGCGTTCGCCGAATCCATCGGCTTTCACATGGATGATGTAAACACCGCCGGCAATCGGGATGTTGGCGTGGTTCTTCAAATCCCATTGTACGTAAGAATCCGTGTTACCCTTCGTGATTGTCCGGATGAGTGTACCGTTGACCGTGTAGATGGAGATGGTACACTTTTCAGGAAGGTTCACGATGCGGACGTAGTTCTGCAGAGCTGTCTGCTCATACTGGGAGAATCCGTAGTACGGGTTCGGAACGATGTTGATGTCGTCAAGCACAGTCTGAACCTCTTCTGCAGTTTCCGACTTGGTCGGAGCGAGGTTCTTTGTGGTGAACTTGTACATAGGATAACCGTCGTTCTGGTCAGCGTTCGGTGCCGTGCTTGCATCATCAAACCAGCGAGAAGAGTATCTCAGGTATGGACGGGAAACACGAATCTTGATGGTGGCATCGCAGGAGAGCCAGTTGTCTTCCATCATCATGTAAGGCATCGGGATGCTGGTGTACATGACATTGTTGAACAACTGCATCTTCATCAGTATACGGGCCGGATCGTTCATGTCTTTCTTGTTGACGAATGTTTTGAACTTTTCACCCAGCCATCTGCCATTATCATACGAACCGCAATCGTACCAAGGATAGTATCCTCCGTCAGAACCGGTGAAATATCCACCATGTTTGACACCTTGGCTTGATGTTTGTTTGTCGGAATCGTTGAAGTTACGCTTACGGGTGCTGGAACGGTAATACATACTACAGGTATTGCCGGAACTGCCACAGATGTAAACATAATGGCGTCCACCATTTTGAGGCTCACCATACATGATGGCATATTGACCATAACTGTCACGAATCATGTTGAATGTGCTTTGGTTCATGCCCATAGGATTGCCTTCCTCATCCAGAATGAATTCTTGTGTTTCGGCATTACGGTAGAAAGCATACACATTCGTCGGGTTGAAAATCATGTCACTACCATTGTTATAAGGATCCAGGGAGTTTTCTGCGAACATGATGTTCAAACGCTCGCCGGTTTCCACGTTGATGGCATAGCCCGGGAACCAACCATAACCGGTAGCACCGATGTAGTTCGGGTCATCCGGGTTGTTGCTGGCAGCATTGTCGGTGCCTGTGTAAGGATTGCCATCCTTGTCCACGGAAGGACAAGTCTTCGGCTCATGACGATAGTTGGTGTAGGTCTTGCCATTGAAGTTCTGTTTGACTTTATAATTCTCTGACTCAGGACTTGAACCAGCCTCCAATACCAAAGCACGTGTCCAAAGGCTCTTGTCTGGAGTCAACACGATGTCAACAGAGTACAGGTTGGTCAGCGTCTGGTTATAACCCGGGTTGCTGATAGAACCTTTCAACTGAGTGAAGTCGAAATATGCCGGGGCCGGACTGCCTTCATCCTCATCATAGAATTTGTTGTCCGGTACGATGTATTTGGCCTGAGGACCTCCATCGTACGGGGATGAGAGCACGTAAGGTGCCCACGTGCCGTTCAAAATACCCTCGAACTGCTGGTTCGGGTCTTTGAATCCACGGGTGGGCTCAGATTCGTTCAGTGTTCCCTTGTCCATGATACAGCACATGTCTTCGGTACGCCATTCGTAATACTTGTTCATGGCACCTTCCTGACCCGGCTCTCCATGCTGTTGTTCCTCATCGGGAGAGTACCAGTCATACCATTTTCCGGCTTCTTGGCTACCAGCATGAATCCAGTTGGCGGGATAGTCACCTTCAATATCGGCAACACCCGTCAGCCAAGGCAGACCGTCACCATAGTCGATGGTCGCACCCACAAGGTCAACCTGCCCGTACCAGGTAAGGGTTCTGTAATTGAAGCCCAAGCTGTCGGCCACATAATCATTAAGATTCTTCTGATAAATCTTGAAGTTGTCGTTGATGATCGAGATGGAAATACCAAGGTCGAGGAACAATTCCTCATTGGTCATGCTGATTGGCATGGCAGCTTTGGAAACACGTTCAATGCCCAATTCTTCCAATTCGGCATCGGGAACCTCGTCGCTGATGACCAATTGCCATTCCGTCTGGTCGTTCACATCATTGTCCACATCGTTGGGCAGCAGACGGATGGTGTAGTCGTAAGGTTTCACCTGCAACGGATCCACCACCTTGATATTCAGAGGACCGTAGTTGTTCTTGTATTGAATGTCGTTGAAGGTGTTGTTCTCCAAGATTTTCTGACGGGATTCGTCCGTCATATCCAAGAAGAAACCACCATTGCCCTGTCCTTCAATACGGGTGATCATAGGTTGATCGCCATAGACGCTGTTCTGGATAGTGCCGGAGGACTTGTGCGGAATACCAGTGTAAACATCGATGTTGAGACGACCGGCCAGATACGGTGTCTTTTGTCCGTCAAGATAGTCGGCATCCAGTTTGAATTCCTTGTATTGGTTGTAACCATAAGCGATGGCCATGAAATAGTATTCCTTGTGGTTCACCAGCGCTTTGTTCGTACCAGTGGCGAACTTGTCTTCTTTCACGACGAAAGAGTGGAAGATGCCTTGGTCGCTGCCGTTCACCATTTCCGTGGCAACAGATGTTCCAACAGCCTCATTGTAAACCCAGTTCACAATCTGTCCTACACCATTTTTGATATCGCATTGGGCTATCAGAATAGCCTTGTTCGGATCGTTCAGGTCGGTGGCGCTGACGGAAGAGTTTGCCAATTGGTAAATCTGATAACCTTCAAAGTAATAGCGACGTTGTTCGGTGCTCAACGTGTCTTCTTTGGTGACGGCTACAATGTTGGAGGTGATTACCGTGTCAGGATTTCCGTTCACATCATACACGTATAATGTGTCGTACACCTTTTCAAACGTGGAGGTGGACAGTGTTCTGGAAATCTGCGGATCCAATTCGAAGTAGGTTTCGTGGTAGTTGTTGCTGTTTTTGTTCTCGTTGGAGATATAGATGACCAATTGGTTTTCAAGTTCGCGGATGGTCAAATCCGGTGCCCACGGGCCGTCGAGGGTTTTGAAGCAGTTCTCGAAGAGCGACTGGCACTTATCATCGGCCAATTTCAGCAATTCCACGGAAGCCTGTGCGCCACCTTGGGAAGCGCGTGCCCATGGAATACCAACGGTGATGTAGTTCACAGAACCCGGTCTCAACGTGAAGGGGCCTGCGGACTGCATGAAACGACGGTCAGCGGGGGCGTTGCCCACATTGGCTTCCGTCCATCCGTCGGCACCATACGTGGCAGCGGAAGGATCCTCACCTTTCGTACCCCAGTTACAGACGTCCGTCAGAGCGGGGAACATGAAGTCACATTCAGGACCGTTACCGCCTACTGTGTAGTGGGCGTTTCCGCCGTAGCGCATCTTGGTGTTGTCTTTCCAGATACCCTGCAGCATGTTGTAATATTCAAATGCCACGTCAGGGTCACCCACCACGGAGTTGTCGTTGTTGTGATACACGAATCTTCTCATACCGAAACGCTCGTTGTCCACGATGCCATCGCCGAAGTTCACACCGTTGATGGCCATCTGGTCGAATTCATCATCGAGGAATTTTTTGCAATATCCAGGAACAGAGGCGCTGTCAGGGTTGAATTTAGGGTTGTCGCGGTTGTCAGGATCCATGTAGGGGCCTTGGAAGAAGTCCACACCCACCGCTGGCGGTTGGTCGCCGTATGCCTTGGTTTGGCCTGTACCGTCCACGTTGGAACCATTGTAGCAGTAACCCAAACCACGAGCCACGTCGCAACCTACGTAGTCGTCTTTTTCATAACCCAAATCGGGGTCAACCCATTGGGAGAAGAACGTGTTCGTCAGCGTATAGGTGGAACGGTTGATAATCTCGTAGGAGTAGAATGTCATGTTGTTCAGATCGTCGTTGGTGGAGAATCCGAAGCACTGTCCGCGGATTTCCAAGCCGATGGGGCTACCTTGAGACTCGGTGTGGGCGCCGGCGTTGTCGTTGAAAATCCAGAAAAGGGTTTCATCGCCTTTCAACACGTGGTCGGCATAAATCATACCGTTGGAACGTCTCCAGTCATACTGGAATTCACCAGAACCGGAGCCACCATAATTGCGGTATTCCATCCACAGGTCCTCGGGTGTTCTCGGCAGCTCATGGGCAGCTGCAGCGGCGATGTTGTCTTCCGTCCAGGGACAGAGGTCGTTGTTGATGTCATAGTACGGGTAGTCACCGGCTTCCGGGTCATAAACACCGTTCACGTTCACATCTTTGAAGGGGGCCAGATAGTAGGAATACCCTTCATCGCCGTGGGCAGGCCAGTTAAGAATGCTGGCAGGGGTCACGTAGCCGCTGGTGCTGAAACTGGAAATGTGGTTATCCACTTCCGCACGCGAGATTTTGAACAGTTTGTCAAACTTGATACATTCAGATTGCGTTGTGCCGGCACCCGTGATTTTCAGAGGTCCGGTCCAGTAGTCGTCGCCGACTTGGCGGAAACGGACGGCAGCCAATTTCAACTGGCCGTTGGCATCCAGACCACCGATCCACAAAGCTGCGGAGAACATGGAGGTTTTGCCGGATCCCTTGGGCACTTCGTATTCGGCCACTTCCTTGAACCACATCGTACCACCGGTTTCAATGTACGCACGTACGTTGTTCACCGAAAGCTCATTGGAGTTACTTGCCGGAAGACAGGTCGCCGATTCCGCTTTGGGTGAGGAGGATCTACGAACTCCTTTTACTTTCTCGGCTCGCACGGTACCGAATACCATGCAGACCATCAGGAGCGTCAAGCAGAAAATTTTGTTACTGTTTTTCATATATATCTTTTTTTTTATTTCAAACTGTTAAAAACCGAATTGTAAGCCTAAGCTGGCACGGATAGGACGGCTGTAGTTGTAGGGGTTCTGAACGCGCATCGTGTAGTAGTTGATGAAGCCCGGCACATAGACCTGGGAGTTGATCACCTGTTGATACTCTGCAGAGGAGATGAAACCATCGTCATCCGGATTGCCCGTGTAGTCGTAAACGGAAATCACGTTCTTGAAGTTGAACAGGTTTTCGATATCAACATAGACGGTCACATAACCCGGCTTCGCGGATTTGGCGTTGCCGTCTTTGTCCTTGGCATTCTTGTTCAAATTGAAGACGAAAGTCTTGTCAATACGGAAGTCACACTGGAACTGCCACGGAGTGTTGGAGCCGTTGATGGAACCAGACACCTGGGAGGTTCCGATACCGGTGATGGAGTACGGTGTGGCGGAACGGGTGTAGGGCGTGCCGGAAGCGGCGGAGAACAACAGGGAGAATCCCGTGTTGGCCAACCATTGGATGGTCTTTGTGGTCGGCTTGCCGTCAACCATGACCGTCTTCTCTTTCTTCGGTCCATCGTAGTCCACGCCGCTCTCGAAGCGGTAGTCCAAATTGATACCGATACGGTGTCTCTGGTCGAAGGAAAGGTTGGTGAGGGTTCTCAGGTTAGGCTGTCCTTCAGCAAGAATGGAAAGCTGGGATGTCGTGCTGGAACCGGTACCCTTGGCATATTGCAATGTGTAGTTGGCGGAAAGAGTGAGGTTCTTGGTACGGTTCATCTTATAGGCGAACGTGAAACCTTGCACTGTTCCGAAGTCAATGTTCTGATAAGAATAATAGGTGGTCGGATATGCACCGGAGAAGCGGTAGGCCTGAATCTGGTTACGTTTCTCGGAATAGTAGGCGCTGATACTGATGGAGGACTTGTTGCCGATTTTCTGACGGAAACCGATTTCATAGTCGATACTCTGCTGCGGTTTCATGTTCGGGTTGTTGACGATGTCATTGGCGGAATTGCGCTTGTGGATGAACAGGTAGTCAACGGGGGAAATCTGCAGGTTGGTAGGACGGGAGGTGATGATGTTGTAGTGAGCGTAGAACAGGGAGTTGTCAGAGACAGGGAAGGAGAAGGAGATACGCGGCATGACAGACCATTGAGCTTTGTATTTCTCGAATGCGGCGGATTCAACCTTCGTGTTTCTTTCTTTGTCAATTTCGTTTTTAAGGATCGGACCGTTCACATAGAGTGACAGTTCGGATTCAGGGTCAACCACCTCTTGGCCGGCAGCGTTGTACCAGGTGTCGCCGTTACGATAACCCACAATGGATGTGGAGTTGAACTCGTTGCCGGCGATGCCTTCCTCGCTCATGTAGTTATCGGTACCGGAATAATAGACCACCCAGTTGTCTTCGACATTGCCCGCGAATTTGATCGTGCTGTTGAGGTTGCGGATGTCCTTGACGGTATAGGCTTCGCGGAACAAATACGGGTCTTTCAACACTTCCTGGTTGGCGTCGAAGCGGTCAACACGAAGACCGATGTTGAACAACAGGGAGTTGATGGAGAACTTGTCTTGCAGATAGAAAGCCATGTAGATGGGCTCGTAAGCACCAATGTTGTAGGAGCGTTGGCCGTTCTTATCCATTGCATCGAAGAAGTCGGTGATGGTGGTCTTCTTGTGGTTCTTCTTGCCCGTGTAGTCATAGCCGTAATAGCTGACCAGGGAGTTGGAACCGGAAGAGGTTCCCGTGAGCAGTTCCTCGGCGGAGAACATGTTGATGTTGAAGGCCGTGGGGTCGAGGTTGTCAATGTCAATCCAGTCGGAACCGTCAGGATCCAGGCCGAGGGAACGGCGCAGGTTGCGGTCGAAGACAGTCTGATCATCCAGCACGTTCAAGCGGTCATAATCCACATAAATGAGTTCTCTTTCATAATCGGCATCATAACGGGCTTCAATGATGGGATGCTCCTTGTCCAACTCGGAGATATGCTTGTTGGTTTCGGTACGCATAAGCTGCCACAGAGAATAGGAGGCGATGCCGTATCCACGATAGGTCAGTTTTTCGAAGTCGTAACCGAACTTGAGTTCGTGGTTCTTCACGTTCATGGAGATGCTGGCCTTGACACCGAACTGCTCGGTCTGGCTCTTGCTGTAGCTGCCAAGAACTGTACCCGGAGAATAGTACAGGTACGGAGAATAAATGGCGTCGGGAGAGTCTCCGTTACGGAGAGCACCGAACTGCTGATAGAGGTTAAGGTCGATAGGATAGTTGCTGCCAAGATAGGTGTGCAGGTCTTCCACAGGATAGTTTTCAATGAAATTCAGCGTGTATTGGGCCAGGATGGGGTTGCAGTTGAATTCCGGGTTGATGTTGAAGGTCACGAGGGAATCCTGCCAGCCTTCAAACTCACGAGCGTCATGAACGACGATGGAACTGCCCTCCCAGGAAATCTGCAGATCGTCTTTGCGTTCAGAATAGCCTTTCTTGCGTTGGGTGGTGAATTTGCCGATATAGCCGTATTCGAACAGGCGGTCCTTATGCTGCGAGGCGTAGGAGAGGGAGTTGAACTGGGTGTAGTTGACGTTGATGTCGTACATGATATTCTTCAATGCAGCCTTGCCGGTGGTGTCGGTGAACACGCGGTGGTTCAAACGGGCGTTCAAACGCAGGGTGTTGTTGATGCTTGTAGGCGTCTCGAGTTTGAACAGGGCGTAGCCTAAACCCCAGGATTTGCCTTTCAAGTATTCGTATGATCCGCCCACGGAGAGACGCATGTTGTGCTTCTTGCCCAGAACGAAGTCGAATTTCAACTGGCCGAGATAATCCCATGTGCCGGCGTTCTTCTTCACACGCTCCTTGTGGAACGACTCGCTGGTGAGGTAGCAGGCTTCCTGATACCAGGCACCAATGCTGGTCGGGTTGTAACGGAGCGGGTTGTTTATAATGTCCTCAATCACATCGTCGTTGGCCACCCAGTAGCCGCCTCTCAACGGTCTGGAATCCTGGTCATAAGAGATTTCCCCACTGAAGAGGAAACCGATGCGGGTGGGGTCGTTTTTGGTCTTGCCTTTCAACAGGGGACCGGAAATGGACACGGCACCGAGGAAGTTGTTGTAGCCATCGATGGAACCTCGTAACTCCAAGGATCCGTGGAAGTCCTTCGGAGCAGACTTGGTGGTGATGACCGTGAAGGAGGTACCGTCACCATACTCGGCGGGAATACCACCTTGAATCAGCTGGGCCTCTTCGATGGATGCCATGGAAACACTACCGTTACCACGCACACGCACACCGTCGATAATGGTCTGCTGACCGTCGGCACGGTTACCACGAACGGATGACATAGCTCCATCCACGCTGGACACACCTTCCAGGTTGGCTAAGGCACTGGTCACGGAACGGCCAGGGGTTGTACGCACGTTGTCACCGCTGATACGGCTCGTGGAACTGGTGTTGTCCGGGTCGAACACGGGCGGTTCGTATTTGATGATGACTTCCTGCACATCGTTGGTACAGTCAATGGTGAAGTCAATGAACATCACCTGGCTGGAACCAACTTTGATGTCGGTCTTGGTCTGCGATTTCTTACAGGTCATCTGGGCGTCGGCTGTCAAATCGTACGTTCCAGGTTCCACACCGAACATTGAGTAGTCTCCTTTGTCATCCGCCATACCCATGTTCACAACCTTGTCGCCAATCTTCAAGAACACCTTGGTGTACGCCAAAGGCTCTCCCGCTTGGTCCAATACCTTACCTTTGATGGTAGAGGATTGTGAAAATGCCATGCTTGTGAAAAGGATGATCACTCCGAGAGTAGAGAGTAATTTTTTAATCATAGCCATTAATTTATATTAAACATTATTCTATTTTACCTAATACAATTTTTGGGGCGCTAAATTAAAAAAAAAAACAATAGCCTCCACACTATTGCTTTTTTTTTGTTTGAAAGTAGTTTTAAGTCAGGTTTTTAGTATTTCCTTTTTAAAATTTCGGCGTAGATTACACCTTTATATACTTCATCCGGTTCCAGTGTCAATTTTGGAGTCTCTTCTTCTTTATTATCAGATATTTGTGTCTGCTTTTGGGACGCTTTTACGGTTGGTTCGGTCATAGGTTCATCCAAGTCTGTAAGCGTTTCGTAGGTGAAGTATTCGGTTTGATTTCGCAAATTCGGCTCGTTTTTTTGCATTTCTGTTGTCTCAAAAAACGCCTCTTCCTCCTCCTCATCTTCCAGGATGGGAATCGCCTTTGGCGTCGTCGGTTTTTCCCCTTTGACCAGTTTGATAATCGTGGGCGCCAACCCGAGGAGAATCAAAATCAATATGCTTATAAAATCTTCCATATATTATAATATTGTATAGTTTACAATTGTTTTTTCTCAAGATCCGACGGATCTGCTTTCGTAGGTACGCATTGGGAGGTCTCCTTGGCTTTGGCAATGCTCACATTCAGGTCGAAACATACGAGCAGGATGAGCGAGCTCCAGTTCAGCCACAGCACAATGGCAAACAACGCCCCCAATGATCCGTAAATGAGGTTGTAATTGGAGAAATTGGAAAAATAGATGTTCAATATCCAGAGTATCAGCACCAAAAGGATGGTACAAAGCGACGAGCCCGCCGAAAAGAATCGGTAATTTTCCTTGTTGACAGGCGCCAGATAGTATAAGATGCTGACCATGAAATAGACGGTTGCGAAAACCAATACCCATTTGATACCATGTACCAGATAGTAATAACCGCTCCGCAAATCAATCAGATAGGTGTTGATGTGGTTCATGATCATGGAGGCTATGATGAACAGCATGGCCACGAATAGGATGATGAAGAAGACGATAACCATGATGGCCAGACTCAATCCTATCTGTTTGAAAATGTTGCGCTGCTTGTTGTTGAAGTAGGAGGTGTTCATGGCGGCCAGTAGCCCGTTGGTGCAGATGAGGGTGAAGTAGATGCCAATGAAGAACATGAGCGTGGACAATCCCTCTTGGGGCTGCGTCACCACGTAGGTGATCATGTCCTCCACCGCCGACCAGGCATACACCGGCACGACGGTCTGCATCATGGAGAGGATGGTGTTCTGCATGTCGGTGCTCGTGTAGGCAATCAGCGTGAAGAAGGCGATGATCATGGGAATCAGGGCGATGAAAATGCGGTAGGTCAAGGCGGCGGCCCGCTGGAAGATGACCCCTTTCCCCATGGATTGGAAAAAGTATCTCATCACGTCGTACAAGGGAATGTGCTGGAAGCCCGGCAGCGTGAGCGTCTTGGATTTCCGGACTATCTTCCCGAGTACCGGAATCTGTTCCAGATCTTCGCTCCAGGCATCAATCTTCTCTTGTATGCGGTTCAGGTTTAAAAACATGGGTTATTCGTTCATTTTCAATTCAAACGACACATTGACATCAGCGGCGTTTTCGGTGGTTTTGGCTGGAAGGATTTCCACCTGTTTGGCGGGAATTCCTTTGCCTGTCAGATAGTTGCGGATTAGCTCGCAGGCGCGTGCGGCAGAGTTCCCACCGTCGGGACCGGCCACGGCGGAAAGTTCGAGCGTCATCTGGTCTTTTTCTTTGAGCACTTCGGCTATCTCGTTCAGCTGGAAGGTGTTCTCGTTCGACAGCTTCGGCGTCTCGCCAGCGGGGAAGGTCATTTTCTTGAAAACCTTGTCGCCGCCCACGGCTTTGGCAATCATGTCCACGGGCGAGGCGGCAATCTTCACCAACAGGTTGGTGAAGGTCTTCCAGATGATCTTGCGGAAAGAAAACTCGGGAGAGGAGATGTCCCCCTTGACGGGCAGCTCCATGTTGACGTGGCCCTTGCGGTCGGTGATGATGTACATGGCCGTCTTCATGGGTATCTTGGCGGCGGCCGGTTTCAGCCCCTTGACCTTGTCACCGAAGGTGGGCTTGTAGATGTCCAGCGCATTCTGGCTGTCCAGCCAGTTGTCTTTGATGGAGACATCGCTGGTGAACGAGAGGATGCCCTTTTCGGCGGGGTAGGCCAGATAGTGCAGGGCGTAGGGCGAGAAATCGCTAATGTCAAGGTTGGCGATGGACACGACAATGTCGGCGTTTTTGAGGTTCAAGGCATCCAGGCTGGCTTCGCAGTCCAGCTTGCCGGATGAGCCCAGATTGGCTGTAACCTTGATGGGTGATGGTTTCCCGTTGGTCAGATTATCGGCCGTAAGCTGGAAATTGGTGACCGGGAAGACCTGCTCCTCCGGGGTGGCGGCGTGGTCGGCATACGTGAACGAGCCGTTGGTGATGGCAATCTTCTTGACGTTGTAGCGGATTTCGGTCGGGGAGGCGGACGTGTCCGTGCGGGCCTCCTTGGTGGAGTCTGACGCCGCGTCGGGGCGCTTGTCGCCCTTCAGCCGGCTGAAGGTGTTCCCGTCGGCATAGATGTCGAAGTTGAAAACGGGATCTTTTAATTCTATAGATTTGATATTGAAGGTTTTCTGGCCAAGGTCCGCCTTCTCGATGTTCATGGCGAAGGATTTGAACGAGGCCAGCGGCGACTGGTCGGCGTTGTGCGCCTGCACATTGTTCAACGACATTGTGCCGGAAAACACCATCTTCTCAATCTCCTTAACACAGCCTTTGAGGGTGGCGTCGCCGTCCAGCAGGCCGTTCACGGTGCCCAGATGCGACAGCAGGTTGAGGTAGGGCCGTCCCATATCGGTGGAAAGCTGGTGCATCAGCACGTGGGCGTCGAAATCACCCTTTTTGATATTGTAATTACCGTTTATGGAAAAATCGCCGCCCTGCCGGAACGCTGTGGTCATGTCCAAATGGGAAGGGCCTCCGTCGAGGTCCAGCTTGGGCACGCGGATGTTCACGTCCTTGGTGTCGAAGAGGCTGCCCGCACGCACATCCTGATACTTGACGGCGGCATTCAGCACATCGATGTGGCGGATGTCCACCGACCATTTTGACGGACCCTTGTCGGGCTTGGGCTTCCGGTCTTTGGTGTAGAAGTCGATGATGTCGCTGAAATTGAAGCGGATGCCATTTTGGATGACCTGGGCTTTCAACTGGTCCAGACGGATACGGTTGATGCGGACGGTCTTGCCCAGCAGCCGGGGCAGCGACATGCGTACATGTAGCTTTTTGAAGGAGAGGAAATCCTCCTTGCCGTTCTCTTCCTTGGCGTTCAGCCCGACAATGGTGACACCGCCGGTGAAGAGATTGATGCGCACATGCTCCAGCGTGACCACGCGGTGACACAGTTCAACGCTGTGCTTTTCAGCGTAATACTTGACGATTGGCCCTGCCAATATGCTGATCAGCAACAGCAGTCCGACTATGCAGCCGACAATGATCAGGAAGATTTTCATTCCTTTTTTCATGATTATAGGATTACGGTTTTGAGGCTCATGTCGAGGCTGGCGATCTGGTGTGTGAAGGCACCCACGGAGATGAAATCCACCCCGGTGACGGCGTAGTCGCGGAGTGTTGTGCGGGTGATGCCGCCGGAGGCCTCCGTCTCAAAGCGATGGTTGACGAGCGCCACGCCCTCGCGGATCTGGTCGGGGGTGAAGTTGTCGAACATGATGCGCTGCACGCCGCCATGGGCGATGACGCGCCGCACATCGTCCAAGCTGCGGGTCTCAATCTCGATATTGAGGTGCAGCCCGTGTTCCTTCTGATAGGCATTGGCCGCGTCAATGGCCTTTTCGATGCCGCCGGCGAAGTCGATGTGGTTGTCTTTCAGCATCATCATGTCAAACAGGCCGAAGCGGTGGTTCTGCGCGCCACCCACTGTGACGGCGTATTTCTCGAAAACACGCATGTTGGGCGTGGTCTTGCGCGTGTCGAGCAGGGTCACGGAGGTGTCCTTCACCATCTCCACATATTCGTGGGTGGTGGTGGCGATGCCGCTCATGCGCTGCATGAAGTTGAGCAGCGTGCGCTCGGCGGTGAGCATACTCCTGGCCGGGCCCTGCAGTTGGAAAACGATGTCGCCCTTGCGGATGGCGTCGCCGTCGTGCATGAACTGCTCCATCTGGATGGTGTCGTCCACCTGGCGCAGCACCTCGCGGGCCACGTCCACCCCGCAGAGGATGCCGTCCTGCTTGACCAGCAGTTTCATCTTGCCGGGGGCATCGGCGGGAATACAGGAAAGGGAGGAATGGTCGCCGTCGCCAATGTCCTCTTTCAGCGTCAGCTGGATCAGTTGTTTGATGTCTTCGGTTATCTTCATTTTTTTACAATAATTTCAGGTGTTTCAACAATGTTGCTGGTATGCAAAGCCCGATCCACCAGCTGGCATGACAGCTTTATGGTGTCGTAGGACGAGAAGTAGTTGTTGATGAAGGTGGTGATGGTGATGTTCCCCTCGATGGATTCGGGCAGGTTGTGGCTCAGGTAGGGCAGACGGGCGTGCAATGGGGTGGGCAGTTCCACCTGCACCCATTCGCCCCGCTGTTTTTCATAAAAGTGGATGAAGAGATTATAGTAATAAGCTGAATCCTTGGAGAATACGCCGGAGGTATCGCCCGACTCCAAGCCGATGTCCCCGTCGCCGTCGTGAAAATAGAGCGTGAGGTCCGCCTGGTCGTCCACACCCGTCCCGTTGTCGATCTTCTCAATCCCGACAAATTCAATGTACGGGATTTCGGAGAAAGGCGTGGGGCGTTTGCAGGCGGCGAACAGCAGCGCGCACAAGACGATGAGCAGGGCTTTCTTCATGAGGGTGAACGTGTTAGTCCATAATCATACGCACGCCGTTCACGAAGTCGATGGACTTCTGGATGAGCTCGTGCATGTAGGTGTCGTTTTCCACGAAGGGCACAAATTCGCGGTAGGCGGCCACAAACTCCTCGATGAACGGGGAGGATTTGAGCGGGCGGCGGAATTCGAGGGCCTGTGCGGCGTTGAAGAGCTCGATGCCGAGGATATTCTCCACGTTGTTGACCACCAGGTAGCACTTCGTGGCGGCGTTGGCACCCATGCTCACGTGGTCCTCTTGGCCTTGCGACGATTCGATGGAGTCGGTGGAGCAGGGCATCGTGAAGGCCTTGTTCTGGTTCACGATGGAGGCGGCAGCGTACTGCGGGATCATGAAGCCGGAGTTGAGGCCCGGGTTCGTGACCAGGAAGGAGGGCAGTCCGCGTTTGCCGGCAATCAGTTGATAGATACGGCGTTCGGAGATGTTGCCCAGCTCTGCCATGGCGATGGAGAGGAAGTCGAGCACCAGGGCCAGCGGCTGGCCGTGGAAGTTGCCGGCGGAGACCACGATGTCCTCATCCGGGAACACGGTCGGGTTGTCGGTGACGGAGTTGATTTCCGTTTCCACCACATCCTGAACATGTTGGATGGAGTCCTTGGAGGCGCCGTGAACCTGCGGCACGCAGCGGAAAGAGTAGGGGTCTTGCACGTGCTCCTTGTGTTGTTGGATGATCTCGGAACCTTCCAAAAGTTGGAGAATATGGGAGGCGGTGATAATCTGGCCGGCGTGCGGGCGCACGAAATGGACGTTCAGGTTGAAGGGCTCAATGCGGCCGTCGAAGGCATCCAGCGAGATGGCGGCGATGATGTCGGCCATCCAGGAGAGCTTCTTGGCCTTGATGAGCAGCCATACGGCATACGAGCTCATGAACTGCGTGCCGTTGAGCAGGGCCAGACCCTCCTTGGATTGCAGCGTGATGGGCTCCCATCCGAACTTCTCGTTGATGACGGAGGCAGGATATTTCTTTCCTTTGTAGTAAACCTCGCCCATGCCGATGAGCGGCAGACACAGGTGTGCCAGCGGGGCCAAGTCGCCGGAGGCGCCGAGCGAACCCTGTTGATAGACAACGGGATACACCCCCTTGTTGTAGAAATCCACTAATCGTTGGATGGTGGCCAGCTGCACGCCGGAGTGCCCGTACGAGAGCGATTGTATTTTCATCAGCAGCATCAGTTGCACGATGTCCTGGGGCACCTCGTTGCCCACGCCGCACGCGTGCGAGATCACTAGGTTACGCTGCAGGGTGGAGAGGTCCTCTTTGGAGATGCTGCGGTTGCACAAAGAACCGAAGCCGGTGGTCACCCCGTAGATGGGTTCCTTCTCCGTGTCGGTTTTCTTGTCCAGGTAGGCGCGGCATTTCTGCACGGCATCGATGGCCTCTTGCGATAATTCGATTTTCTGTTTGCGGTTGACGATTTTCTCAACCTGCTCAATGCTCAGGAATTTGGTAGAAATCTTGTGTCTCGTCATAATGATATGCTATTATAATAATTACAAATTAATACACGTTAATTAAGCGGGCAAAGATACAAAAAAGTTGGTAGAGGCAGAAAATGGTGTCGAAAACAGATTTGTTATTTTTTTTGCCCTTTTTTGTTTTTTTGCATCCTCTTAAAGAGTATGACAGACACACAGGATTTTTGGTCGAAGAAATACCGACAGAACATCGGGAAGATGATCGGCTTGTGCCATCGGTATGTGACGGATCCCTCTCTGGCGGAGGATTTGGCGCATGAGGCGTTTTTGCTGGCTATCGAAAAGTCCGGGTCCTTCAGGGGAATTGGCAGTTTTGACCGGTGGATGATGCGCATCACGACGAATACGGTGTTGCAGCATCTGCGAAAAAAACAGTGTTTTGTCCAACTGGATGATCTTTCCACTGCTGATTTGGAGACTGTTCCCGAGGATGAGGAGGAATTGGGACGTTACGATTTCACCCAGTCGGAGATTTTGGATGCCATAGCCGCCCTGCCTGTCGTGCAGCGTACCGTATTCAACCTGTATGTCTTTGAAAACTACAGTCATCGGGAAATTGCGGAAACGCTTTCCATGGCCGAGCGAACCTCCAAACGGCATCTCGCCTTGGCCCGCCAGCAGCTGCAACGCCTGCTGATCAGTAAAAAACAAAAACCAATAAAGCTTATGATTCCATTTTTCCTCATTTTCAAACGTGGTCATGCTGTGGATGATATCTGCCGCAGAAACCTTCGGGATTATTCGGTGGAACCCGCAGTGCCCTACGAGATGGCGTCCATTCCGTGGGGTTCTGTTCCCAAAATTCCCGTACTGTTGGCCGCTAAGGGCCTCTTCCAGGCGTTGGCGGTTGGATTCGTTATCTGTCTTGTGGCGGGCTACGTCTTCACGCGCCTTTTCCCGCCCGCTGCCGGTTTGTCGCCCGCTGGCCCGTCCGTACCCGCAGCAGCTGCCGCCTGCACGCCGGCCGACACGGCCACATTTGGCGACGGCACAACCGAACCCAATGATATCCTGATGCGGAAGAACTCCGACCGTCCGTCTGGTGGAAAATTCCACTCCGTTGCACCTATCCCCGACACTGCCGTGATTTCAGAACCCCAATATGTGTATATTCGTGATACAGTGTATAAAACCGTGGTGAAAACGGTCCATGACACGGTGTATGTTCCCGTGTCAATGCCATAATTTTTTATAACTTTGCCAGTTGAATCTACAATTTTTACTTTGAAACTTTCATACTAAAATCCTATGCATAAAACCTCTTTATTCCTTTTATCGATTCTAATGTGTATGCAGTTGCATGGGCAGGCGCGCGACACCATCTACGTTGTAGAGGAAAAGATTGTATATGATACTGTTTACATGCACGATACGATTTACTATCCGATGGTGGCGGAGCCGGATACGCCCGTTGCACCCACCCGAACAACCGCCTTCGTGCCCGAGATTTTCAAGGGGTTCCATTTAGGATACGTTTTCCAGTACCAGCTGATGAGTCCGGCGGAACTTATCAATTCTGACGGCGAAAAAAGCCTTATAAAATCTCGGCCGGGCAGTGGGTATGTGGGCGGGTTGGAGTTTTCCTACCATTTCGCGAAATATTTCGGTGTTTCAGCAGGGATCAATCTCGGCTCCCATTATGCCTGTAACATCAGGTATGAGGATGCGGTTTATATCGGTGAGCCCGCTCATTTCCGTTTCTCCATGTTCGGTATTTCCGTCCCCTTGAAATTTGAATTTCACATGCCGTTCAATTCCCGATTCTGGCTCGTGGCCGATATAGGGGCCCGTTTCAGCACCCCCTATCCTTACAGTAACAGCGGTTCGTTCAGCAGTGTCGGTTTGTTGTACGATGATCAGTCGTTTTCTTATCCTATAGAAACAGAGTATTATTCTCAAATAAAAAACGAGCGTCGTATCAACACGGGCTTCCTGATGGATTTGGGCTTCTATTACCAGCTGAAAAACAACGGCTTGCTTCGTTTTACACTTGGGACCAATCTGTCACCAGCGATGTTTTGGCATGGCTGCTACACATATTCTACACAAGATGTTGTTGTAGAGGAAGGTACAGTCTCTTTTAAAAACCAATACATATATCCGCAGATTGCATACATCCATACGTTCCAGAAGCATAAAGAGAAAGAGTTCCATAAAGTACCCTGGTATGATGAAGTGTCGCCGGGCTGGTCTGACGAGAAGACGTTCCATCGCCATGAATTTCAGTTCAACGTCGGCATCCCGAACCTACAGTCCGAATACAGCTCGTTGGTGATGTTTACCATTTTTTCTGATTGGTTTCCAAAACTATACAAAAAATATCTAATAAGCCAAGAAGAATACAATCCCTATAATTGGACTTTGACCAGTGACACGTACAGCAAGGTCCGTTACACGCCTGTGATTTCCCTAAGTTATCATTACCGCGCCTACAAGTGGCTTTGGGTGGGCCTCACCGCTGACTTTTCTGAATTTTACGCCTATTACTACGACCGGCTGACGGACAAGCGGGTGAAAGGACAATCCGAACACAATACCTTTTTTGATTTGATGGCAGATCTGCGTTTCTCCTATCTCAACCGGAAACATGTGACGTTGTATTCTGAATTGTCAGGAGGCTTGCTGATAGGCAATTTCACCTCAAAACAGGTGCAGCCAGTCGCCACAAACTATACTGCGTTTGCGGGGGCCGTCCACGTTACGATGCTGGGTGTCAAGGCGGGTGCGAAAGGCTGGTTCGGCAATGTGGAGTTGGGCGCGGGCTTCAAGGGCCTCATTTCCGCCGGTTTCGGTTATGAGTTTTAGTTTCTTGTTTCAAATTATAAATAATAAAAATATGAAAAAACAGACCAGACAGTGGGTTAGAGGGATGGCATACGTAATGCTGGCATTGGCCATGACGGCCTGCACCCTCGGGGTTGGCGAGAAAGGCAAGACGCAAACAGGCAGGCTTATGTACAATGGGTGGTTCAGTAGTATGCGGGATATGACGGGTACAACGATAGAAACCGCCCTTCGTATGAATGCGGTGCTGGCGGCATCCGGTGCCGAACAGGCCAATCTTTTGAAATCGTTGTTCCTCAATTATTCGATAAAACTGGATACCATCGGTGAACGGCATTGGCGGATTACCGACACCCGTTGGTCGCATAGCTACCTGGAGGTGGAAATGCTGCAGGGCCAATCGCTGAATGAGCAGGGTGCCTGTATGAGGATGACTTGCGTGCCGGTTCCCGAACAGTACAACCAGACAATTGAGAAGATGGACGGGTCCGTCGTGTATATTACATGTTTGGATGCGCACACATGGACATTTGTCAGCGATGCGCAGGATTCCTCAGATTGTCGCATGGACTTGACACTGACCAACGAGAATGGTCTGTGGCCACTCTCATTGGGTGCTTCGCTGTCATTGTCAGGACAGGGCCTGTTCGGGTTTCGTTCAAGTTTTACTTATAATGGGGTCCGTTTACAGAAGCGAACGGTTATGCAATATCGTATTATTGAACCCGTGGAGTTTGGGATGACTTATTATGAGGAATCTTCGGAGATTCAACATTTGCAGAGTTATGCCGGATTTTTCACGTATTCCCCTTTCTTCCGAGCTGGGAGAATTGAAATGCAAGTCACGAACGACCAAGGAACCAATGGGGCAGAAGCAAATCTTCTTGAGGATGGGCATGTGGAAATCACCTATCGTGGTGTCACTCAAATCTGGCCGTGACAGCTAAAATAGTGATTAGTGCTATTTTTTGCTCAAGAAAACAAATTCGATACGGCAAAAGATAGGAGATTATCCCCTGAGTTCCATCCGCACCACATTTTCCACGTGTTGGGTGTGTGGGAACATGTCCACGGGCTGCACGGCTGTTACCTTGTAGGTGCTGTTCAGCAGGGTGAGGTCGCGGGCCTGCGTGGCGGGATTGCAGCTCACATACACGATGCGCGGCACCCGCAGCTTGACCAGCATCTGGATTACGTTGGGGTGCATGCCGGCGCGCGGCGGGTCGGTGATGATGACATCCGGGCGACCGTGCTGCGCGATGAAGTCGTCGGTGAAGATCTTGGCCATGTCGCCCACCACAAACTCCGCATTGTGTATCTGGTTGCGCTCACAGTTGATGCGGGCATCGTCCACGGCGGAGTCCACGTACTCCACCCCGACCACTTTTTTCGCCTGGTGGGCGACGAAATTGGCAATGGTGCCCGTGCCGGTGAAGAGGTCATAGACTACCTCGTGGGGCTGGATGGCGGCGAAGTCGCGCACCACACTGTAGAGGACGTAGGCCTGGTCGCTGTTGGTCTGGTAGAACGATTTGGGCCCCACCTTGAAGTAGAGGTCTTCCATCTTTTCCATGATGTGGTCGTTGCCCTTGAACAGATGGAAAGGCAGGTCGAAGACGGCGTCGTTCACCTTTGTGTTGACCATATATATTAAAGATGTAATTTCCGGAAACTGGCCGGCGAGTGCGTTCAGCATCTTTTCAACATCCTCATTGAACACAGAGACAATCATCACCACCATAAGGTCGCCGGTGGAGGCGGTGCGGATGATGAGGTTGCGCAGCACGCCGGTGCGTTCGCGCGGGTCGTAGAAGGTGATGCCGTTGCGCATGGCGTAGTCTTTGAGGAACAGGCGGATGTCGTTGCTCGGGGCCGCCTGCAGCCAACAGTGGTCGATGTCGAGGATCTTGTCGAACATGCCGGGGATGTGGAAGCCGGCGCAGCGCATCTCGAACGGTTCGCCTGCCTTCATGCGGGCCATGTCGGCGTATGAAAGCCACCGCATGTTGGAGAAGGTGTACTCCAGCTTGTTGCGATAGTAGTATTGTTTCTCCGAGCCCAAAATCGGTCGAAGTTCCGGGTATTCAAATTTGCCGAGGTGGCGGAAGTTGTCCTCTACCTGTTTCTGTTTGTATTCCAGCTGTTTGGCATAGTCGAGCATCTGCCATTTGCAGCCGCCGCACACGCCGAAGTGCGGGCAGGGAGGCACCACGCGGTCCGGAGAGGGCTGTTTTACGGCCAGCAGGTTGGCCTCGGCGTAATGATGCTTTTTCTTGAAGATTTCCACATCCACAATGTCGTCGGGTACGGCGTATGGGACAAAAATGGTGAGGCCGTCCAGCTTGGCCACGGCTTTGCCCTCCGCACCGGCGGAGAGGATTTCCAGATCTTCGATGGTATAGCGTTTGAATGACATGATCGTGTGGATGAAGAAGGGTTGTTTGTAATGTTTGTAAGGTTTATAATGTTTGTAAAGTCCTCGGTCTATAGTCTCTGGTCGTTGGTCTTAAGTTTTATAAAATCCCATTTCGTCCAGATATTGCCATACTTTTGGTGGTAGCATGTAGCGTACAGCCTTGTTCTGCCGGAGGTTTTCCCGAATCAGGGTGGACGACAGCTCGATTAACGGTGCCTCCACGAAATGGATGCGAGGGCCTTCCTTGTATTCTCCGGCGTCATATCCCGGACGGGGATAGACGTAGAGGTCGTAGTTTTCCAGAATCCAGTCATAGTTCAGCCACTTGTAGATGGTCTGCAGGTTGTCTTCCCCCATGATGAGGGCGAACTCCCGCTGGGGATATTTCTCCGCCAGATGCACCAGAGTGTGGCACGTGTACGAGGGCTGGGGTAGGGCAAACTCCACGTCGCTGGCCCGGAATCGGTCGTCATCCTCAATGGCCAGGTTTACCAAATGGAGTCGCTGGCGATCATCCAACAAAGAGGCTTTTTCTTTCAGCGGGTTGCGGGGCGAGACCACGAACCAAAGCTCTTCGAGGTCAGAATGTTCCAGCATGTATTCGGCAATAATCAAATGCCCGATATGGATGGGATTGAAGGATCCGAAGTAAAGGCCGGTTTTGCGCATAGGGTCTCTTTTTAAAAGGTGCAAAAATACAAATAAAAAAGATTATCTTTGCCGTCTCATTGAAAAATAGACATGAAGGTTTCCGAATTGTATTCTATCGTCAATCCCGAGAATCTGGTTGTGGCCAGCGACCAGGATGAGATTTCGGAATTGTGCATCGACAGCCGGAAGGTGGTGCATCCGGAGCAGACGCTCTTTTTTGCCATCAAGACGGATAAAAACGACGGCCACCGATACATCCCCCAACTACAGCAGATGGGTGTGCGCAACTTTGTGGTTTCCAATCCGGTGGAATCGTTGCAGGCCATTGCTCGCGCGCACAGGCAATGCTTCTCCTATCCCGTTATCGGCATCACCGGCAGCAACGGCAAGACCATCGTCAAGGAGTGGCTGGCCACCCTGCTGGCGGATGATTTCAACATTGTGCGAAGCCCCGACAGCTACAACTCCCAGCTGGGCGTGCCGTTGTCGGTGTGGCAGATGTCGGATCAGCAAAACCTTGCCATCTTTGAGGCTGGCATCTCCAAACCCGGAGAAATGCAGCAGCTGGCCGACATCATCCGGCCCACAATCGGAATCCTCACCAACATCGGTATGGCCCATGCCCAATTTTTCCGTGACGAACGGCAGAAAATTGCGGAAAAACTGCAACTTTTCAAGACTTGTGAAAAACTGATTTTCCACGATGACAACAAAATGGTGCTGGAAATGCTTGCCCAGCCCGAATACGCCCATCTTCAAAAGGTATCATGGGGTAGTGCCTCGGCGGCATATCCCGTGGAACACCGTCATGCGGAAGGGGATGCCACGGTGGTGGAGCTGGCTCATGAGCGTTATGTGATCCCGTTCTTGGATGCTGCCTCCGTGGAAAATGCGTTGCACGTGATTGTTACAGCCTTGGAACTTGGTTGTCAGCCGGCGGATATTCGGGAACGTCTTCCGCGCCTGACCCGTATAAAAATGCGTACCGAGATTCTGGAAGGTCGCAATCATTCCGTCATCATCAACGACACCTACAGTTTGGACGCCAACTCACTCAACGCCGCGCTCGATTTCATGGACACGCAGACGCAGATGGACCATAAAACGCTGATACTGTCCGATTTTGAGCAGATTGGTAAAATGTCGGATCAGGATTACCGGGAACTGAACCGCCGTTTGCAGCAACATGATATTACGAAACTGCTGGCCGTGGGCGCGCACCTGTGCGAGCACGCCCATTGCTTCGACTGTCCGGCGCAATGGTTTTTCAAGGATACCGCCACCCTTCTCGCAGAATTGCAGCAAATACCCATCTCGTATGAAACCATCCTGGTGAAAGGTGCCCGCAGCTTCCATTTTGAACGGGTAGTCAGCAGGTTGCAGCACAAGACGCACCTCACCATCCTTCATGTCGATTTGCCGGCCTTGGTACACAATCTCAATTTCCATCGCTCATTCCTGAAGCCCGACACCAAGTTGGTGGCGATGGTCAAGGCCCATTCGTACGGGTTGGGCGATGCGGAGATTATCAATGATTTGGTGCACCATGGTGTGGATTATTTAGCCGTGGCCTACACCGACGAGGGCGTGCGTCTGCGCAAGCGTCACATCACCACCCCCATCATTGTGCTGGGTGCGGAGGCGCACAGTTTTGATGTGATGGTACAGCATAATCTGGAACCCGAAATTTTCAACTTCTACTATCTGGACGAGCTGGTGAATGTATTGCAGAAACATCCTGAAATCCGCCAGTTCAACATCCATCTGAAGTTCGATACGGGAATGCACCGCCTGGGCTTCGACTTGGAGGATGTGCCGCGACTGATCCAGAAGATACAGTCGGTGCCGCAGCTGCATGTGGCCTCTGTCTTCTCACATTTGGCCGCCGCCGAGGATCCCTCGGAAGATGCCTACACACATCATCAAATCGACCTCTTCCAGCAAATGACCGACCCGTTAATCGGGGCGTTTGACTATCCGATTCTGCGCCACATCCTGAACAGTGCCGGCATCATCCGCTTCACGGAGTCGCAATTCGAGATGGTGCGTCTGGGCATCGGGCTCTACGGCTGCTCCGAGATTCCAGAGGTGGCCGAAAAGCTCCATAACGTGGTGACGCTCAAGACAGTGGTGACGCAGGTGAAGAGGATAGCCGCTGGCGAGACCATTGGCTACAACCGCAGTTTCCGCCTCACGCACGACACGCAGGTGGCCATCATCCCGATTGGCTACGCCGACGGATACCCGCGCGAGCTCGGGAACGGGAAAGGCACCGTGGTCATCCAGGGACAGAAAGTGCCGGTCATCGGGAAGATTTGCATGGACATGTGCATGCTTGATGTTACGGGATTGAATGTCCATGAGGGCGATGAGGTGGTGGTTTATGGCGAGGGCAACACCGTGGGCGACATGGCCAAAGCCGCCGGCCTGATCAGCTATGAACTGATGACAAGAATCTCGCAACGCGTCCCGAGAGTGTATGTTAGAGAGTAATTTCGTATTTTTGCCGCCCGTTTTTACGGATAAATATTGAGTATGAAATCACCAATAAAGAAAATATATCTCAAAGTCAGATCGTTAGGCATCACGCCGCCTTGGCTGGTCATGTGCATTGACATTCTGGTCGTGGCCCTGTCGGTGTTTCTGGCCATGTTCATCCGCGACAATTTCAAGTTCCCGTCGAATTTAGGCTATATTGATTGGATTAATGCGCCGATTCTGATTCTGCCGGTGCGGATTCTCTTTTTGGCCATCTTCCAAGTCAACTACCAGGTCATACGCTACACCAGTACCCGCGATGTGGCCAAGATATTCTGGGCATGTCTGGGCGGTTCCATGGCTATTGTGCTTATCAATTCCGTAATATATTCAGTAACAGGCCGTTTCTTTGTTCCCAATTCCGTTTGGATGATGGAGTTCTTCATCACCACGGTGCTGTTGATTTTCTACCGTTTTATTTTCAAAATATATTATATGGAAACCGTGAATCCGGTGAAGCTGCGCAAGAACATCGTGATTTTCGGGGCGGGAGAGTCCGGCGTGACCACCAAGCGGACCATCGACCGCGACAATGCCTCCAAGTACAAGGTGCTGGCATTTTTCGATGAGGATCCGACAAAAATCGGGATGCAGTTGGAGGGATTGCCGGTTGTGAATTATCATTATTTGAATAATTATCTTAAAACCAATAATGTATCCTTCCTCATTATTGCCGTGCAGAAAATCGGCAATGCCAAGGTGAAGGAGATTACGGAAACGGCTTTGCCGCACAATGTGAAGGTGCTGAAGGTGCCGCCCGTGTCGCGATGGCTCAACGGCAACCTCAGTTTCAAGCAGATCAAGAAGGTGAAAATCGAAGATTTGCTGGAACGCACGCAGATACAATTGGACCTCTCCTTGTTGAATCCCGAGTTGTCGGGGCAGACGATTATGATCACGGGTGCCGCCGGCTCCATCGGCAGTGAGATTGTGCGTCAGCTGCTGCAGTTCCCGTACAAACGGCTCGTCCTCATCGATGAGGCGGAAACGCCCTGCTTCTTCTTGCAAGGGGAAATCAACCAGATCAACGGCATGAAGGATGTAAACATGCACATCTTGGACATTTGCGACACGGAGCAGATGGACAAGCTGATGGATCGTTATCGTCCCAACATCGTCTATCATGCCGCCGCCTATAAGCATGTACCCATGATGGAGAAGAACGTGCGTTCGGCTATCAAGGTCAATGTGGAGGGCACGAAACAGCTGGCCGACATGGCCGTGAAGTACGGGGCCAAGAAGTTCGTGATGGTCTCCACCGACAAGGCCGTTAACCCGACGAACGTCATGGGCGCGTCCAAGCGCATCGCAGAGATGTACGTGCAGGCGCTGAACTTCCACCAGACGACCACCAAGTTCATCACCACGCGTTTCGGCAACGTGCTGGACTCCAACGGCTCGGTGATTCCTATTTTCCGCCAGCAGATAGAAAAAGGCGGCCCGATCACCGTCACCCATCCCGACATCACCCGCTATTTCATGACCATTTCCGAGGCGTGTCAGCTGGTGATTACCGCCGGCGCGATGGGCAACGGCGGCGAGATTTTTATCTTCGACATGGGCAAGTCTGTGCGTATCAGTGATTTGGCCAAGAAGATGATCCAGCTCTCCGGCCTCACGCTCGACAAGGACATCTCCATTCAATACACAGGCCTGCGGCCGGGCGAGAAACTGTACGAGGAGTTGCTGGCCACGGAGGAGAACACCATCAAGACGGAACACCAGAAAATCAAGATTGCCAAGGTGCGCACGTATGAATACGACACGCTGGCCCCGCAGATCCAGAAGCTCATCGACCTGCAAAACGAGGACGATTTCACCATCGTGGCGCAGATGAAGGAGGTGGTTCACGAATACAAGAGCCAGAACTCCGAATTTGAAGTCATTGACAAGCAGAACAGCTACTTAGAAACATCAAAATGAAAAACTTCGCCATAATAGGAGTCGGTGGCTACGTGGCCCCGCGCCATCTGAAGGCCATCGCCGAAACCGGTAACCGCCTGGTGGCCGCCTACGACAAGAGTGACAGCGTGGGCGTGATTGACAGCTACTTCCCGGAGGCCGCCGTCTTCACGGAGCTGGAGCTCTTCGACCGGCACTGCACTAAGCAGAAGGGTACGCCCGGGCAGGTGGACATGGTGTCGGTGTGTACGCCCAACTACCTGCACGACTCGCACACGCGCTACGCATTGCGTCTGGGTGCGGATGTGGTTTGCGAAAAGCCGCTCGTGCTCAATCCATGGAACATTGACGGCATTCAGAGGGTGGAGGAGGAAACTGGCCACAAGGTCAACAACATCCTGCAGCTGCGCCTGCATCCTTCCATTGTGGCGTTGAAGAAAAGGGTAGATGAAGGCCCGCAGGACAAGGTTTACGATGTGGACCTAACCTATATCACGAGCCGCGGCAAGTGGTATTACGCCTCGTGGAAAGGCGATGCCCACAAGAGCGGTGGCGTGGCCACCAACATCGGGGTGCATTTCTACGACATGTTATCGTACATCTTCGGCGATGTGGAAGAAAACATCGTGCATGTCTCCTCGTTCGACCGCGTGGCCGGCTTTTTGAGGTTGAAGAAAGCCCGCGTGCGCTATTTCCTCAGCATCAATCCCGACACGTTGCCTCCCGAGGCGCTGGACAATGGCCTGCGCACGTATCGTTCCATCCGCATCGGTGAGGAAGAGTTCGAGTTCAGCGGCGGTTTCACCGACTTGCACACAGAAAGCTACCGGCAGATTCTGGCCGGCAATGGCTTTGGATTGGATGATGTAAGAACTTGCATCCAAATTGTTTATGATATCCGCAATGCCGTGCCTGTGGGGCTGAAAGGCGATTACCATCCGCTGGCCGCACTGCCCTTGGTTGAACATCCGTTCGGATGGTGATTCGGAGGATTACGGTTTTATTAATTCCAGGTAATATTAATACATCCAACTACTCTGCAGAACAGGATAGTTGGATGTAAAAAGTTATACCTTATATTATATTTATTTGCAGGATTTGCAGATGATGGCGCGAACGGTTTCGTTCTCCAGCACGCAAATAGGCAGCTTGTCAAACAGGCCGCACAGGCGCGGGATGTCGCGCTCGGAGGCCATCTTGACGGCCTTCGAGAAGAGCGGGCTCAGGTAGGTCTGCTCGCGGTGGGCGGCAATCGAGATGTAGGAGAAGATGAAATCCTCCGCGATGTTCTTCTCATCCAGGAAGGGATCCATCAGCGAGAGCGCGTAGCTGTAATCATGTTTCTTCACAAAATAGGAGGCCAGCTTGTAGGCGTTCTGCCAGCTGTCCATCTTGGGATTGCGTATCTCCTTGATTTTGGCGAAAGTGGCGGCGGAAAGCGCGGAGGTCTCGGTCGTCACGGGAATCGTATCCAGATAGTTTATGATTTTCAGTTGGAATTCCATGTTCAGGCTGTTGACCTTCTCCTTGGAGATGCCGGGAGTGGCATAGAGTTTGTCGATGTTGGCCTGAATCTTCGTGATGTCGGCGGTGGAGCGGATCGGGGTTTGGAACACGTCGCACACGGTGGTGTTGAAAAGCATCGTGGGAGTGCCCGGATTGAGGTTGCTGATGGTGGTCATCTGCTTAGCGATGGAGGGAGTCATCTTGTTTTCGTCATAGTACTGCATGTAGAGGCGGTTGTTCAACAGCGTCTGGAACTCCTTCTTGTTCGGGATGTTCATATCCGAAAGGAGGTCGGCGGAGTAGTTGCCCTTCTCCATCTGGTCAATCATGTAGTTCTCGATGGACATGGCAAGCCCTTTGTTTTTGTTGGCCATGGCGTTGTTGAACTTCCAGATGACGAATTTCTGCTCTTTCTCCTTGGTTTCAATAGGGTAGGTGACGTAGTATTTGATTTCGTAGTAGCGGCACGGGGCCAGATAGGCGCTGTCGAGCACCTTCAGGGCGTAGCTGTCCGATTTCAGCTGTTTGGCGGCCTCGTCCAAGGTCAGGAAGCTGAGGTCGTAATACTCGCCGCTGTTTACAATATTTTTTTTAAAGAGTTCCCAGCAGTAATCGTAGGAGATGGTGATTTCCACGCCGGGATATTTGGTCATCATGCTTTTCTTCAGGAAATCGGCACGTTTTTGCTGTATTTTCTGATAGTTGGCATCCTTGTAATAGTTGGGGGAGTTGTGGGCGATGATTTCGATTTTGTTCAGTTTGTATTCGGGCACGTCCACCAAGGTCAGCAGCGAGTCGAACGTGGCGCACGTGTAGTCGGTTTTCTTGTGTACGTAGGGGAACGTGATGCTGAAGTCGCCCTCTTCTTCTGACGGCACCCATTCGCCGGTGCTCTTGATGCCTGTCATGTCCTTCATGAAGTTGATTTTCTCGGTGTAGTCGGCGTTTTTCGTCTCGATGTGCTTAGCCAGCACCGTGCGGCACACGTAGTTGCCCTCTTTCAGGACCAGGATGTTGATGTCCATCTCCTTGTCCAGCTCGATGCTCTCGGGCACAGAGCCGATCTTGGCCATCAGTTTGCCGGATTTCAGGTTGGTATTCTCGTTGGCTTCGAAAATCTTCTCGTAGGTGATGGGTTTGGTGACAGTGCCGCGGTGCGCATGGTCGTAGTCCACGATCAGGTCATCGCAGTCGTACTGGCTGTGCTGCACAAAGTCAAGCGCGATGCCGTCGCCGTCTTTCCCGATGAGTCGTTTGAGGTTCTTATAGTCGTCGCAGACCAGATACACATCGCCGTTCTTGTTCACGCTGATGTACTCGGAAAGGACTTCCAGGCCCGGTTCGGCGGCGCATTTCTTGCAAACCTTATCGTCGTAGGCTTTGAGGCCGGCCATGCCTTTGGTGTAGGGCAGGTCCCGTGCCCCGATGGGGGTCTTGTATCCGAGGGTGCGGTCGTTGCCGAGGACAATAGAGAAGTACATGCTCTTCATCATCTTGTCGGTGTTGAACCCGATGCCCGCCAGGGAATACTGCTTGTCAAGCAGGATGTCTGCGGTTTTGACGTTCTTGAGCAAGCCTTGCATGACGGACAGGCACATGTCATAGTAGGTGTATTCCACTTCGCCGAGGTAGGCTTTGGTCTTGGCTACCAGCTCGATGCCGTTGCCCGAGAGGCCATACTTGCGCAGACGGTAGGGCAGCGTCTTGTAGGGGGCCAGGTTGTCCTCCAGCTTCTCGTCCTTCACGGCCTGGTAGTCGGCCTGGAACTGCGCCGTGGAGTCCATCTGGATGTTGTGACCTAGCGGCGTCAGGAAGCGGTATTGGGCGCGGGCCAGGTCCATCATGTCCGTCAGACAGTTGTACACGATCTCGGGTTTGTAGTTGTTGGGCGCGAAATTGCGTGCGTATTGCGCATTTTTCTTCAGCGCCGACGGGTCGAAGCCTGCGTATGGGTTTTCGGTTTGGGAAAAAACTATATTGCTGAATATCAGAAATATAAAAACAAAAACGACCGACAATTTTTTATCCATAATCATATAATTTACGGGTTTTGCAAAACGGAAGCAATAATAATAAAAATTTACTTTGCCTCCGACTTTCAAAAAGTGCTTTTTTGAGCTGTTGAAAAAAATATTGAACCATAGGTTTGTTGATTTCAAAAAAAGTGTATTTTTGCAGCCCTTAAAAAAGAAGTAAAAATAAATAGTAATAGAGATGAAAAGAACATTCCAACCTTCAAACACAAGACGCAGAAACAAACACGGTTTCCGTGAGAGAATGTCCACGGCAAACGGCCGCCGCGTGCTGGCTGCCCGTCGTGCAAAAGGCAGAAAGAAACTGACAGTTTCCGACGAAAGTCTGGGTAGAAAATAATTTCTGGAACCCATAAGCGTTTTAACAAGAGAAAGAAGGCAAATGTCTTCTTTTTTTTGTATTTTCGCACCCTGTTTTTTCAAAACACCAAAGGTCTCCAAATGTCACAAACAATGAAAAGAATCATCTGCCTCCTGCTTACGGTCTGGTCCGTCCTGCTGCTCAACGCCCAACCCCGGAGCGCGGGCACACCCGTGGACGGTATCGTGGCCGTCATTGGTAAGGAGGTTATTTTGCAGTCGGATTTGGAGAAGAACTATCTGGACTACACCTCCCAGTTCAAGACGGTGGAAGATCCTTTCGAGACCCATTGTTTTATTCTGGAAACCTTGATGTTCAACAAGTTGCTGGTCAACCAGGCCGGGCTTGACAGCATCGAGGTTTCGGATGAGGAGGTGGACTACCGCATCAACGCGCGCATGTCCTATTTCCTCCAGCAGGTGGGTGGCAACGAGAAATACATTGAGGAGTATTTCCACAAATCCATGGCGGAGATCAAGAAAGACCTGCGGGAGATGATGTACGACCAGGCCCTCATTGAGCAGGAGCAGAGCAAGATCACCGGCAACATCACCATCACCCCGTCGGAGGTCAAGCAGTTCGCCAGCAAGATGTCGCCCGACAGCATGCCAGTGGTGCCTACCAGCTACTTTTTCGGCGAGATTGTCAAGATTCCGCCGGTGAGCGAGGTGGAGATCCAGGAGGTGAAGGACCGGCTGAACGGCTACCGCGAGCGCGTGCTCCGTGGCGAGAAGTTCTCCATGCTGGCACGCCTCTACTCCGACGACCCCGGCAGCGCCTCCAAGGGCGGCGACCTCGGCTTCGTGGAGCGCGGTACCCTCTATCCGGAATTTGAGGCCGCCGCCTTCAACCTCAAGTCCGGCGAGATATCCCAGGTGATCAAGACGCAGGCAGGCTACCATATCATCCAGATGATCGAGCGCCGCGGCGAGTCCATCCATGTGGCGCACATCCTCATCCAGCCCAAGCCCTCCACCGACGAGCAGGTGAAGGCCATCACCTACCTCGACAGCGTGCGCGCCATCATCCTCAACGAGAAACTTCCCATCGAAGAGGCGGCCAAGCGCTTTTCCGAAGGCCCCACGCGTCTCAACGGCGGCCTTGTGGTGAACCCTTATACCAGCTCCAACGAATTCGACCGCCAGTCTCTTGACGACGCCACCTATATCGCCCTCAACAAGCTCATCCCCGGCGAATATTCCGAGTGTGTGCCCTTCGTCAACGATGACGGCGTTATGGCCTACCGGCTCCTCTATCTGAAGGAGAAGGTGAGCGAGCACAAGGCCAACATCGTGGAGGACTACGACATGATCAAGAATGCCGCCTTGGAAGAGAAACGCTATGACGCTCTCCAGAAATGGGTGGTTGAGAAGGTAAAAGTGACCAGCATTAAAATAAATGAACAATATAGAGACTGTCCTTTCGTTAGCAAATGGCAGATTCCGGAATAGGGTACAGGGGACAGTTGACAGGGTACAGAATAGATTTTTAAGATAATAACTAAAATATGGACTTGAACACTAAATCCGATGTGGAAGCTATTGAGGCTTTCGTTGAAAAATACGCCGAACTGAAAAAGGAAATCGCCAAGGTCATCGTCGGGCAGGACGAAGTGGTGAAGAATATCCTGATGGCCATGTTCAGCCGCAGCCACGCCCTGCTGATTGGTGTGCCCGGCCTGGCCAAAACCCTTATGATCACCACCATCGCCAAGGCGGTGGATATGTCGTACAACCGTATCCAGTTCACCCCCGACTTGATGCCGTCCGACATCATGGGTGCGGAGATTCTGGACGACAGCCGCAACTTCAAGTTCGTCAAGGGCCCCATCTTCGCCAACATCGTGCTGGCGGACGAGATCAACCGTACACCGCCCAAGACGCAGTCGGCTCTTTTGGAGGCCATGCAGGAGCGTTCCGTCAGTATGAACGGCACCACCTACCAGCTGCCTGATCCGTTCTTCGTATTGGCTACGCAGAACCCCATCGAGCAGGAGGGTACCTATCCGCTGCCGGAAGCCCAACAGGACCGTTTCATGTTCAACATCCTGCTGGATTATCCCACCAAGGACGAGGAGGTGCAGATTGTGAAGAGCACCATCCACGGGGCCATGCAGGAGCCCAAGCGCGTGCTGACGGTGGAAGACATCATCTTCTACCAGAAGTTGCTGATGAAGGTGCCCGTTCCGGAGAACGTCTACCGTTACGCCGTCAGTCTGGCCACGCTCACGCGTCCGGGCACGGCAGGCGCGCACCCGTGGGCCAACGACTACCTCTCGTGGGGTGCCGGCCCGCGTGCCTCGCAGTTCCTCATCATCGGCGCACGCACCCACGCCGTGCTCAATGGCAAGTACTCGCCCGATATCGAGGACGTGCGTGCCGTGTCTTACAACATCCTCCGACACAGAATCATCAAGAACTACAAGGCTGAGGCCGAAGGAATTACCGTCGAGCAGATTATCGACAAGCTGCTGGCCGCCGCCGAATAACCGTCCCCTGCCATGAACAAGGGTATTCAAAAGTCACAATGGAAATGGCTGCTCTTCATATCCGCAGCCATTGTCTTTGTGTTGATTATGGTTTACTCCAACAAGCTTATCAAAAACATAGCCCAGGAGGAGAGACAGCGTGTGGAGATCTGGGCCGGGGCCATCTCCTACAAGGCACAGATTGTCAATGAAACGGAAGCCTTCTTCAACTCCATTCGTGTGGAGGAGAGCAACAACGCCAAGATTCTCGCACGCGCCATCCGCAAGGTGACCTCCGCCTCTTTCGACGAGGACATCACCTTCTACACGGACATTATCTCCATGAACACGAGCGTGCCGCTCATCGTGGCCGAGCCCAACGGCAACATCACCGCCGCCGTCAATGTGCCTGACTCCGTGGCTGAAATGAAGAATGTGGAAGAGTTGGGCGCTGCTTTGGCCGACTATGACAGCGTCATTCTGCCGTATTACGGACGGCACTACGTGAAGGTTTACTACCAGGAGGATCCCGTGTATGTGGATTTGCACAGCGTCATCGACAACCTGATACAATCTTTCTTTCAAGAGACGGTCATCAATTCGGCCTCTGTGCCAGTCATCATCACCGACAGCACTCGGCAGAATGTCATCACGGCTGGCAACATGGACACCAACCTGCTGAAAGACCCCGTGAGCCTCCAACAGGAGCTCAAGCGGATGAACGACGAAAACAATCCCATCGAACTTGACCTTATTGACATTGGCAAGTGTTTTGTCTATTACGAAAACTCGCCCGTGCTGCGCAAATTGCGCATCTTCCCCTATATTGAGCTCGGTTTCCTTCTTGTTTTCATTATCATCGCCTACCTGCTCTTCAGCACGCAGCGCAGGTCGGAGCAGAATCGCGTGTGGGTGGGCATGAGCAAGGAGACCGCCCACCAGCTGGGCACGCCCATATCCTCGCTCATGGCCTGGACCGAACTGCTGAAGGAGATGCCCATCGACCAGTCCATCCCCACCGAAATCGGCAAGGATGTGCATCGGTTGGAGACCATCGCGCAGCGTTTCTCCAAAATCGGCTCGGCACCCGTGCTGGAGCCCACCGACCTGGTGGTCGTCATCGACGAGTTCTCCCAATATCTGCAAAGCCGCATTTCTTCTATGGTGAAAATCCATTTCAACCGTCCGGAGGCTTCCTCCATCATCATCCCTCTCAACCGCTATCTGTTTGAATGGGTGGTGGAAAACCTGTGCAAGAACTCCGTGGATGCCATGGATGGCAAGGGGGTCATCAACATTGACATTATAGAAGAGAAAAACAAGGTGTATGTGGATATTTCCGACACGGGCAAGGGCATTCCGGTCAAAATGCAGAAGCGCATCTTCTCGCCTGGCTACACGTCGAAAAGCAGAGGCTGGGGTCTCGGCCTCACGCTGGCCCGCCGCATCATCAACGAGTACCACAAGGGCCGGTTGTTCGTGAAATCATCCGTCATTGACCACGGCACGGTTATGCGCATCCAGTTGCGGAAGGACTGAAAACAACATCGGGGACACGCACCTGCGCATCCCCGATATTGTAGCCCAGTCCGGCCCCACGAGCATCAGCTTTTTTATAGGCGAAATTGTTTCAAATTACAATGGGAAAGAAGGAACCTCCTATTCCACTACGGCTTTGACGGCGCTGTTTGTTGCAGGTTGTTCATAGCTTTTTTCATTGGCATCATTCTTGTTGTTGTTCTTCAGGCAGCGTACGGAAAGGCCGGAATTACGGTGCATGGCATAATCATAGGATGCGGTTCCATAATGATACAAATCACCCTGGTCGTAGCTTAACATATAGTTGTATGAATAGGTGCCGTTGTAATTGGAACTTGTCCAGAACACTCCCGACTGTTTCAGTTCCGAATAGGTGCCCGAATTGTTACGATAGCCGCCTCCACGTGCTGAAAAGCCCGAAGAATTTGTGGCACCTGTGTTAGGAGAATTCCAGTAGGACGTGCCTGTGGTTTTCATGGCACCACCCACCGATGTGCTGCCTATTGTCGTGGAAATGGAGTTGCTTAATGTGGTAAATACCTCATCGGAGGTGGGTACATGCCATCCTTCGGGACAGAGACTACCGGTCTCTACAGCCTTGTAGTTGTACAACAGGCCGTAATTCGACCTGTTGCTTGCATTGCCTTCGTAATAGCAGTACGCCCCCCCTGTTGTGCTTGACCATGAGGAGGTGTTGTTTGTCAAATCCGTGATACTTCCCCCCGTGCTGTAGTGTGTGGTACGCAAGTTCTCCTTCATCCAACATTGGCTGCCAATCTGCACGGTGCTGTAAGTGTTGCCATCGCGATCCTGCACAGTGGGTGGGCAGGTAACACCTGTATATTGCAGTGTGACTGTGTTGTCGCTGTACATGGTCATGCCAGAATAAATGATGTAAGCCTTTACATAATAGGTCTGTTCTTTATCCAAACCGGTCAGTGTTCCGTTGAATGGCAGGTTTGTACCTTGAGTGTATGACCAGCCGGCCTCTAATTTTTCGAAGGAGTTGAAATCCGGATCCGTAGAGAAGATGAAACCACAGTAATCGTAATAGACATTTCCCCACGTGTTGGTGTTTCTCAAGACGGCATTTACCCCGACAGATTCCGGGAGACTCCATTGCGATGCATAAACGGTAATCACTCCTCGGGGTTTATCCGTTATTTCAAATGTCTTGTCCTCTCCATATACCACCCCTTTTTTTGTCTTGGCGTATGCGCGGTAGTGTACTGTACTGTACTCGGGAATGTTTTTCAACACTGCGGTAAATGTGCCGGCACCTTTTCCATTGTTCGTGCTGTATGAATAACCTTCCGAATAGCCGTTTTCGCGTTCTAAACTCGGCAAAGGTCGGGACCCGTAGCAGATGCCGCGCTGCAATATGGCATCGCCATTGTCGGCCTCTATGGTGGCCGTGCATTCAGTCATTTCTGTGGATCTGGATATAAAGTCACCCGTGATAACCTTTATGCTGGTGTCGTCCACTATCTCTTTTACACAGGAAGAGAAGAACATGACACCCACGAGCATCATTAAAAAAATATATAGCTTCTTCATAATTCTGACGTTTAAAAGGTGAAACCGATGTTTAATCCTGAATAAAATGCATGCGTAATAGATTTTTTGTATTTATCTCCTACAGGGGAAATGCCCATGTCAAAGGTGACCAATATGCTGTGGCCGGATTTAGGCAGACGGAAATTAGCCCCCAGATCCAAACGTGTGTGTGAACCCAGACCTAACATCTTGTCCGAAGCTGGGTTTTGTTTGTAATAGATGAGATCCACACCCTGTGACACACCTATATACGGATTGACTTTTCTCTCCCCTATGATGTAAAAACCCAATTGGGCATACAAAGGGAATCGGTGTGTGATGGGATTTGAAACATCGAATCCATTGTAGGAGTTGCTCCAATGTGTGTTAACATACGAAGTTCCTGGACTTACAAAATCAAAGTTGTAGCCCAGTCCGGCGCCCACGAGCAGCCACTTGTTGACGCGGTAGCCGGTGTTCCAATGGATGCCCGGGCAGACGGTAAATTCATAATTGAGGAGGAGCGTGTTCTGCCAGCCGGTCTTGACAGGCTGGGTCCAATGCGGCTTCTTTTCCTTTTTGATGGCGCCCGCGCCGGCGCTGCGATATACGCCCACCTGGGCATACGAGCCAGCCACTATGGCGACCAAGATCAGCAAACAGAAAAATCGTTTCATAATCATGTGTTTAATTATTTTTCTTAATAATCAATACACCGTCGGTTTTCAGGTTCTTGTTGTCGTCGAGGAACGGCACAATGAGGTTGACATCCTCTTGGGTGGCCTTGCGGTAGTTGATGTAGTTGGCCGGATAACCCGTCACGGTCACCTCGATGTATTTAAGGTCTTCGCTGGGCGTGATTTCGAATGTGGGCGTGATGATGTCGTCAGCCTGATGTTGTTTCAACGCGGCAGCCATGGTGTTTTTCTTCCATGTGAGCACAATGCCCGACTCGCGGTTGTTGTTCACATCGTTCATTATAGAGATTACATCTCTTTTGCTGAGTGTGTTCTCAAATTTTGCCGTATAGGAAATCTTGGTGGGGTTGATTTTCATGTCGGCCACCACCGGGGTGATAAACCCAGCCCGCATGGGTTCCACATAGCGTGCCGTGGACTCACGATAAGTGTATATGGCGGAACACGACGACAGCAGGACTGCTGCCAGCAGAAACAAAGGGAAACATTTTTTCATAAGATTGGATTTTAATGGATATATGTTGATATTTGTGGGTTAAAAAAAAAAATCATTCAATAGGGTGGGGCAAAGATACAATATTTAAATAGAATAACAATTAAAAATTATTTTTCCATTCAAAAATCACCGGATCCACCGTATATCCCTTTTTCCGCAGCATGGCTATCAGGCCCTTGTCGCCGCCCAGGTGCGCGGCTCCGACGGCACAGAACAGCGTGTGAGCCTTGGCCAGGGATTCAAACTTCTTCAACATTACCACATTACGCTTGTCGAGCAACACTGAATTGAACTCGCTGGGCAGCGACGTGTCGGCAAATAAACGCATCATCTCCCCGAAGTCGAAGGCGAGGTAGGCGTGAAGCAGCGAGTCGTACATCTTTTCGCTCTCGTCTGCGGGCGCGTCCACCACATGCATCAGTATGTCAATCTGTTGGTCAAGCGAAATGGCATCCAGCGCCTTCATCTGGTCGGTGTAGTCCTCCACCCCAAAGCATAGCTTTCCTTGGTTACGGGCTTGCTGCAGGAAAAAGACGTCCAGTGCCATGTCCTGATCGGTGGGCATGACGGCCTGCTCCAGGGCGCTGCTCAGGAACATCGGCTTCATGGTGTTCAGAAAAATCACGCTCGTGCCGATGCGCGCTTTGCAAAAACTGTCCAGCCGGGCAAAATCCTCCTTGGGCATCAAGCCCGAAAGCGTTTTCCCCTTCGGCAGATACATGCTCGTCTGCACCTGCGTCATGTCCAGTTCGTCCATCAGCACCTCCATGGCGAAGGCCTCGCAGGAAGCAAGCGCCCGATAGACGGTGCTGTCGAAGTTAAACACCCGCTGGTCCTGGATGTGGATGGTGCCGTACAGGTAGGAGGGCGACCTGAGCGACTTCCCGCTTACCTTCCACATCAACGATTGTGAGAAAGCAGTCGTCACCGCAAACAATGCGATGCAACACGTAAGTAAAATGTTTTTGTTCGATTGCATAAGGGGAATTATTAAACATGCAAAAATAATCAAAAAAAATCATATAGCATGTCGGGTGTGGGGTTTTGAATTTCAACCATGAACAATTAATAATTAATAATTAACAATTAATAATTAATAGTTAATAATGAACAATGAACGACAACTATTAACTGATCACTGACCCCTGTCCCCTGATCCCTGATTACTGAATACTATTCAACTTCAAATACAGACAATCCACCAGTTGGCGCTCGTCGTCGCGCTGGTGCATACCGCCGCCCTGGCAGTAGCGGAAGGCCTCGCAGTGCTCGCACGGGCCGGTCTTGGCCCAGCGGCGGTCGCGGAACTCCTGGAAACGGTTCTGCCATACGTCCCAGAAGTCGTCCTTGTAGATGTTGCCTTGATGGAAGTTGTGCCGGATGCTGGTGCAGCCGGAGATGCTGCCGTCGATGCGGATGCTGGCCGCGTTCACGCCGGCGGCGCAATGGTAGAAATAGTCGCGCACCTCGGCTTCGTAGCGGCCGAGAAAACCCTCGCAGGCGAAGTTCAAATGGATGCGACCCTCTTGTCGGGCACGCTTGATGAACTCCATAATCCCTTGCACCTGTTCGTGGGTAAGTTGTAAGCTGTCGTCGTCCGCTGCGCGTCCCGCCGGGAAGATGGTGAAGATGCGCCAGCGCCGCACCCCGATGCCGATCAGGAATTCCTTGAACTGGTCCAAATATGGGTATGTTTTTGGCGTGACGCAGGTAACCACATCGTAGGTTAGGTTCGGCTCCGTCGCAATCATGCGGATGGATTCCACGGCCCGGTCGAAGCTGTCGGGATGGCCGCGCATGGCGTTGTGCTCCTCGGCGAAGCCGTCCAGACTGATGGTGATGGATTGCAAGCCTGCACGCAACAGCGAATCCAAACGGGCACGGTCCAGCAACATGCCGTTGCTTACCATCCCCCAAGGGTATTCGCGCTTGTGGAGTTCCTTCGCCACCTGCTCCAAGTCGGTGCGCATCAGCGGCTCGCCACCCGAGAAGATGACCATTACCTTGTGCGGGTCCACGTGCGGCGTGAGCTTGTCGATGACGGCCATAAAATCCTCCGCCGGCATGTCGGGTGTGTTGCTTTTGGCGGTACAGTCGCTGCCGCAGTGCTTGCAGTTGAGGTAACAACGGAGCGTACACTCCCAAAAGAGCTGTTGCAGCGTGTGCTCCCGCACCTCGATGGCGTGGTACTTGCGATACAACTCCAGCGCGGCCCGTTTCTTCCAACCTAATTTCATACGCGGTTATTTGGACTCGTCCGTGAACGGCGTATCTTCGGAGGACGCTTCATCTTTTGACTGGATGACATCCATTTGTCTGTCCGGCACAAATGTTTTGTAACCAGGACCATACATCACCGACATGGTGTCGTCAGGTGTCGTCCAATGTTCAGGAGGAACAGGACCGTACATGAGTTCGGGCCCGTCACAGGCTGTAAAAAATCCCAAGGCAGAAAGCAGCAACGCAATTATTTTTTTCATGATAATCAGGATTATTGGTTATTGCTGTTTTTCTGGGATGTCCGTTTCACGGCGCCTTCCAGCGTGGTGGTCTTCATGATCTCACCCATGTTCACGCCAGTGGCGTCGGATACCACATCCATAGTCTGGCGGATGACGGTGGGCACATTGCCCGACATCTCGGCCACACCCTTGCCATCGTTGCCGTAGATGCGCACGTCCTTGATGGCGGCGATGGGCTCGGCGATGCTGGCGGCGATTTCCGGCAGCTTCTCAATGACCATCTGGGCCTTGGCGGCATCGCCGTACTCCTTGTAAGCCTCAGCCTTCAGGCGCAGAGCCTCGGCTTCGGCTTTACCTTTCTGCTCGATGGCGTAGGCCTCGGCATCGGCGATTTTCTTTTTACCGATAGCCTCTTGCTCCATCTTGTACTGTTCGGCCTCGGCCAGAGCACGCACTGCCTTGGCATTCTGCTCAGCCTCGTAGGCGGCGGCTTCCGCGTTGCGCTTGCGCTGTTCCAGCTCGGCGGCGGCGGAGATCTCCGTGTTGTACTTGTCGGCATCGGCTTTCTTCTGAATTTCAGCTTCCAATGTATTCTGTTGAATCTTAACCTTTTCGGCGGTCAGCTCCTGCTCGCGTTTCGCCTTTTCAATCTGGGCCTCCACCTGCTTGGAGTTGATGACCTTCTGCTTCTCCTGTTCGAGGATGCTCTTGGCGGCCACGGCCTCCACGGTCTTCTCGTTCACCGTCTTCTGCTGCTCCTGCTGCTGGATCATGTAGGCGGCATCCGCCTTGGCTTTCTGCGTGTCTTCCACCACTTTGAGGTCGGCAATCTTCACTGCCAGCTCGTTGTTCTTTTCGGCGATGATGGTCTCGTTGAGTACGCGCGCGTCGTTGGCGGCCTTCTTGGCTTCCGACTGCTTGATGGCGATGTCGCGCTCGGCCTCGGCCTTGGTGATGGCGGCCTGCTTGCGGATGGCGTAGGTGTTGTCGGCACCCAAATCCTTGATCAAGCCCACCTCGTCTGTGATGTTCTGGATGTTGCAGGAGATGATCTCAATACCCAGTTTGGCCATGTCGGGACCGGCCTTCTTGGCAATCTGGTCCGAGAAGCCGTCGCGGTCAATGTTGAGGTTCTTCAGCGTGACGGCGCCGATGACTTCACGCATGTTGCCCTCCAGCGAGTCCTTGCACTGCGCGGCGATGTCCTTCTCCGACATGTTCAGAAAGTTCTTGGCAGCCAGACGGATACCTTCCGGCGTGTTCATGACGCGGATCTTGGCCACCGCATCCACCATCACGTTGATGAAGTCGTTGGTGGGCACCGAGGTGCTGGTCTTGATGTCCACGGAGGTCTGGCCGAGGAACACTTTGTCGATACGCTCGAAAAACGGGATCCGGAACCCGCCTTTGCCAATCAGCACGCGGGGCTGTTTGGAGAGACCTGAGATGATCATGGCCTCTTTGGGTGGTGTTTTAACGTAGGAGATGATGAGGATAAAGCCCAGGATGACGGCCGCAATAATGATAATGGTAGTGTATGAACTCATAATGTGTGTGTTTTGTTTGGTTAAATGTTGCTATGTAACTATGTTGTAATGCTAAATAATGTACGGGGGCAAATGTACATTTTTTTTCAAAACGCGCCATTGGACATAATATTGTGTCTTTTGGAAATAATATTGTATCTTTGCCGCCGTTTTGAAAGGGGTGCCGAAAGGCTGAGATCAGACCCGTTGAACCTGATGCGGATAATGCCGCCGTAGGGAGACAAACGTTTCTATTTCCAAATCCCTCTTTCAGTATTGTTTAATTTATTAAAAACCAAAACTGTAAGAGTATGTTTCAAAGTTTAAAGTTCAAAGTTCATGGTTCAGAGTTCATAGTCAACTCCTTTGTTACCCTATTGTTCCTCATTGTGTTGTCTCCGATGCTTTCGGCACAAATCGACACCGTGCAGCGCGGCGAGGTGGAGGAAGTGACCATCCAGTTCACCAAGCCCACGGTGCAGACGGCGGCCAACGTCACCACCATGTCGATGCCGCAGATCCGCGCGCAGCAGGGTAACGGAAGCGTCAACAATCTGCTGGAGCTGATGCCCTCCGTGGTCACCACTTCGGATGGCGGCAACGGCCTCGGCGCCACCTACATGTTCATCCGTGGCATCGACCAGACGCGCATCAACACCACCCTCAACGGAGTGACCATCAACAATGCCGAGTCGCAGGGCTCCTGGCTCGTCAACCTCCCCGATATGGCCGCCTACATCGGGCAGGTGAGCGTGCAAAACGGCGCCAACTCCAACGATGGCAGCACGCTTTTCAGCACTCGTATCGACTTTATGACCAAGGAGATTCCCGACAGACCATTTGCCGAGGTGCGCAGCTCCTACGGCTCATACAACACCTTTCACAACATGGTGAGCGCAGGCACCGGCCTTATCGGCAAACACTTCTCCATGCTGGCCTCCTTCTCCGACATCCGCAGCGACGGCTTCCTTGACTATTCCGGCGTGCGCCTCAACTCCGGTTTCCTCACCGCGCAGTACAATCTTTACAACTTCAAGAAAAATAAGGACTACGGCAAACTGAGGTTCCATCTCCTGTTCGGCACCGAGCATACGGGGCTCGCCTGGAGCGGCATTCCGTATGACAGCCTCGCCACCAACCGCACCTACAATCCCTGCGGCGAATATTACACAGACGACGGCCAACGCCACTATTATACGGATTCCAAGGACAATTACACCCAGACATTCTATCAACTGGAATACCTGAAAGACTGGATCCGTCAGGACGGACTTCAGCATCACAAATTACAGATGATGCCTTACCTGACGCGTGGAGAAGGCTATTATCAGCAATACAAAGACAACAAGAAAATCCGGAATTTCGGGCTTGAACCGTTGTATGACTCCATCAAAAAGGCGGATTTCATCACGCAAAAATATCTGGACAACTATTTTTATGGAATCCATGCACAATATACCGGCTCGCAAGTGTTCCGCAACCATACCGACCAAGGCCTGCGCTGGGTGGTGGGTATGGACAACAGTCGCTATGACGGCAAGCATTTCGGAAATCTGATCTGGGCGCAGCCCAACCGCGTGCAGGACTATCCGTGTGATTACCAATGGTATTACGGCACTGGTCACAAGACGCAGACCAAGTTTTTCGGCGGACTGCGCTACTGGTACAAGAAATTCAGTGTGACGGCTGAATTGCAATATCGCCACATCAACTATGTCATTGACGGTACCAACGATGATATGATGGACATTGCGCAGCGATATAACTGGAACTTTGTGAACCCCAGAATCGCGCTGCACTATTACCTGAACGGTGGAAAACTGAAACACAGCTTCGACCTCTCCTTTTCCACAGCCAACAGCGAGCCCACCCGCGACGACCTTGTGGCGGCTCCAAATGATCGAAAACCGATTCCGGAAACTCTTTACAATTTGGAATTCAGCTATTTGGCTCATAACGACAAGTTTTTCCTCAACGCCACGCTGTATGGCATGAACTACAAGAACCAGTTGGTGCGCACCGGTGAGCTGGACCAGACCGGCGACGCGCTGATGACCAATGTGGATAAAAGCTTTCGCGGCGGCATTGAACTGTCAGTGGGCTACCGTCCCGTGCGCTTCTTCACGTGGCATTTCAACGGAAACCTCAGCATAAACAGGATCGTGAATTACGTGAACTATGTGGACCACTATTCCGGTGAGAACTGGGACTGGGACGGACAGGTGCGCCAAGAACTGGGCAACACCCCGATTTCCTTCTCGCCAGGCGTGATTCTGGGCAACGACTTCACCTTCACCCCGCTCAAGGACTTCAACATCTCCTTGACCACCAAGTTTGTCGGCAAGCAATATCTCGACAATTCCGGCGATGACACGTATTGCTTGAGGCCGTACTCCTACAGCAATCTGCGTCTTTCATACACCTTCCATTTCAAATGCTTGAAGGACTTGGAACTCTTCTTCCATGTCAACAACCTCTTCAACGCCAAGTATGAAAGCAATGCCTGGATCTACACCTCTTACTATGAGGATGAACCGGGCAAATACTATGACACGGGCTACTTCCCGCAGGCCGGCATCAACTTCCTGGGAGGTGTGAGGGTAAGGTTTTAATTGGAAGCTTAAAAAATGTATTTTCGCGGGTCGAAACCTGATGAAAGGTTATGAAAAGACACGCGTTTATTTGGTTTGCAATTTTGTTGATGGGCGAAAGCGTTTTCGCGCAGCCTCCCCAGATCATTGTTCGTCGTGGGCTTCCCTACAACATTGTATATACGCCGGTGTCTGTTCCAGAAAAATCGCATCCGCAGAAACTTTGCTTCGACTTCTACGAACCGTCGGACAGGTCTGACACGCTTCGTCCTCTGGTCATCACGCTGTTCGGCGGCGGCTTCGTGCTTGGCTCCCGCGACTGGGCCGACATGCAAGCATGGTGTACCCGCTTTGCCGAAAATGGTTATGCCGCCGCCTCCATTGACTATCGAGTGATGCCCGCCAAGAAGTTTTCAGCCAAGGGGTTGGTGCGTACCGGCTATATGGCGGCGCAGGATGTGAGTGCAGCGGTACGCTTCTTCAAGGCCAATAGTGCGAAGTACCGCATCGATACAAACCGCATCTTCCTGCTGGGGCAGTCGGCAGGGGCAGTGGCCATTATCCACGCATTGTACATGGACGAGGACGAACGTCCAGCGGAAACATTCGAGAAGCCTGCATTTCCTTCGCTACACTCCACGGGAACACCTGAGGCCCGCAAACAAACATTTGGCGTGGCAGGAGCCGTATTGCTCTGGGGTTGCATCTTCAATCCGGAAATGATAGACGCAGATGAAACCACCCCTGTCTGCTTCATCCACGGTGGAAAAGACAAAATACTGCCGGTGGATTCGGGGTACGCCTTTTCAGTGGCAGGACTTCCCTATGCATACGGCTCGCAGGTGATGGCTGACCGACTACGGACGTTAGGGACCAGCTCGTTTGATCTGCATTTACATGAGCAGGAACCTCATGCCTTTTATTTCAAGCATTTATACATGTATCAATTGGACGAAAAAAAGTTTGAAACTTGCTGGAAGTACGCATTCGACTTCATCCAGCGGCAGAGCAGATAACTACTCCAATAGTGAGCTTCTGATTTAGGTTGTCACTATTTTTTCCAAGATCATGCCCGTTATCGGGAGAGTGTCGTTGGAAAGGTTGGGAGTTTACAATACGTCGTAGATGATGTACGATCCGCCCGTAGTCGTGCTGCCGTCCGTGCTGGCATCGCCCGTGTAGTGGAGTCCGCTGCCGCCTGACAGGTTGGCTTTAATGCTTGTGGTGCAATGGATGTATGCCTTGCTGGCACCCGAAAGCGTGGCCTCGCACTCGTCACACGAGAAGGCATACTGATTTCCGCTGATGTTTTTTTGAATGTAGCTGCCACCCGACAATACGAGATTGAGTTTGCCAGTATGGCCTGACAGCTTGACACCGGAAGCTCCGCTGAGCTCCATGTATGTCGCTGCCGCTGCATAGTTTCCTTCCAGGTAGGAACTTCCGGACAAATCCATGCTCACCCGATTCGAGACAATGTCGCCAAACATGTTGGACGCACCTGACATACGGATGAACACTTCGTTGTTCTCAATAGAGAAGGGGGACTGAAACGTGGAGGCACCCGACAGCTCAACGGAGTTCAATTCAGCACTGTGTGGGATTATTACCTTCATTTCCTGCGTATTAATGTTGATTTTGTCGCAATAAATCTTCAAGGTGTTGTCAACTATTTTTACAACGATTTTGGGCATGATATTTTCGCCAGCGGTAACATACACGGTGTGCGCAGTATCGGAAACATACACATCAAATGCATCGCTCACATCCAACGATGTGTAGGTGTAACAGCCTTCGACATCAAGGCTTTTTGTGATGAGTTGGCCAGCAGGCTTTGTACAACTGCAAAGGACAATGACAGCGAAAAACAAACAAAAATACAAATTTCTTTTCATAAAAACATATGCCTGTTATATCCCATCGGCCCATCGGTTTTTTATATTGAACTTCTCTTTAGAAATAATGAGGTCATACCCCAAGACATTTTTCAGTCCATAAAACAAGATCTTGAAAATGTTGTCGCAAAATTACAACATTTATTGGAGATTACTAATTTTTAATACAAAAATTTGATTTGCATCGGGGGGGTGTAATATGTTATTAATCAATATGTTATAACAGGTGATTTTTGTTTCCTCATTAAGGTTATACTCGCTTTTTCAGCTTGCTGACTGTATGGATGAAGATGTTTTGGTCGAGTTTTTGGAAGAAATCTATGCCTGTTTTGTTGTCAGGATTCGTTCCAGCAGCCCCTCGCATCCCTCCTGCACGTCATCCCACGTGGCTTGGAAGTCGCCGGTGTACCAGGGGTCGGCTACGTCGCGCGGGGTGTCCGTGTAGTCCATCAGCAGCGATATTTTCCCATCAATATCCTGGCCGACAATGCGTTGCATATTCCGCAGGTTGTTGCGGTCCATGGCGATGATGTAGTCGTACTGCTCGTAGTCGGCACGCGTCATCTGGCGGGCAGTCTTGCCGGCGCAGGAGATGCCGTGCGTCTGCAACATCCTGCGTGCGGGCGGATAGACGGGATTGCCGATTTCCTCGCGGCTTGTGGCAGCGGAGGCAATCTCGAACTGGGCGGAGAGGCCGCGCTCTTCCACCTTTCGTTTCATCACAAACTCGGCCATCGGACTGCGACAGATGTTGCCGTGGCACACAAAAAGAATGCTGACCATACTATGAGCGCATCATGATCTTTTCTAAAATGTCGAATACTGCCCATACTACCAATGTGCCTACGCCCACTATGGTAATGGTTTCGCCGCCCGGCCAGTGCATGAACAGGAAAAGCAGACCGATGACAATCTCGATGACCGCATACCATATTAATTTTTTCATGAATGCCTGGTATCCGCTGGATTGGAAAAGGTTTCTCAAATTGGACATTATGTTGTGTATTAAAATGTTAATATTATTTCCATACTGTTCTCACCCTGCACACTTCCACCAGATCCTTCTCGGAATAGATGGAGCAAAGGAAGTCGTTGGGGGCGGTTTCCTGCTTCATGATAGCATAGCGGTCGTCGGCGCGGGTCTGCTGCAAGTAGTTGATGGACAGGAAGGCCAACGTGTGCCGGTCGTGGAACTCGTTGTCGAAACTGTCCATCACCCAGGTGACGTAGGCCGAATTGTTGGCATGGTGGTTCATGTCGATGTTGGAATAGACCACAGGCTTGAAAACCGGGTTCTCGCAAGGCACGCCCGTGCGCAGGCGTGAGGCGGGTGCGTTAATCGCGTGCAAATCCTCCACCACGCCCAGATTGTTCTCGTACGCACTCAGCTGCTGGGGCTTGCCCTCCCCATCCAAAATCACCCAGTTGGAAGTGGAACGCACTAAAATCTCCCCATCCAATGTTTTGATTTGATAATCACGGGGTTGCATAAGAAAAGAATTCTTTTTCGGCCACGTGAAAATTTCCACCTGTTCCAGCCATTCCGGCATTCGCAATATTTCCACGTCCATGCGCGACAACGCCCAGAACTGGTTGAACTGGCGCAGATAATTCCAACCCACACCCAGCAGGTCGGCGTGGTTAACGGCCACCTCCTGCAACAGGTTGAACATCAGGGTAGGCATCAGCTTCCGCTTGCCGTCCACCATGTAAGAGGCTATGCTGTGTTTTTCAAAATGGGTGCGTTCGCGTTGCTCCATACGGGAGGGTTATTTCAAGTTGGCAAGGATGTTGTCGATGGTGTCGAGCACGTTCTGTATTTTGACTTCAAAGTCGATTTCGGCGTTGATGACGTGGAAAGAGGGGTGCTGGTGCCACACGGCCATGATATGGTCGTCCACGCTGCGGGCCTTCTCGATGGATTCGGAGCGGCAGGTGTTGTTGGCGAGGGTGTAGAACTGTTCGGCGCCTTTGGCGGCGGTGCAGATGTGCAGCACGGCATCGTAGCGCTCGTCACGCAGGTTGTGTTCCGTCATCCCCACGGCCTCCAAAATCTTCCGGCGGGTATTCTCGGACACGTAGGCGAAGGTGTCCATCGTGCCGCGGTCGCCCACGATGATGGCAGGTTTGCCAGTGGCTTCGGCTATCTGTGCCATACTGTCCTCCATCTGTATCTGGAATTTCAGCTTGGCCGTTTCCGTGACGAAAGAGAGGTGCGGGTCAGGGGTGAGAAAATCGGCACCGGACAGGATGAACATGGTGGCGGATTCCGGCAGGGTATAGACAGCATATCCCAACTGTCTGTATTTTTGTACAATACGTTTCAAAATAGTGGATTTTCCGGCACAGGGCCCGCCAGTGAGGACGATTCTTATAGGCATACGTGAGGTATTTATGAGCTGCAAAAATACAAAAAAATAATGGGCGGTCGGGATGATTTTTGTGATGGTGGTCAAGATTCCGGCGAAAGATTAGGGCTGGTCGTAGAGGATGGTGACAACAATTTTCCTCTCCTTGGCCGCCTGGATGCCGTAAACGGTCTCGCGGGTGTCGTCGGTGGTGAAGGCCGGCCCCACAGCTCCCTGCGGGTCGGTGCGGAGGGTGAGTCCCCTGCGGCTGCCATCCAGATAAGGCCGGAAGAAGCCCCCTTCCGCCGTGCGCAGATAGTTGACCAGGCTGACGATTCGGCGCGCGGAGAGATGGCGGTTGTATGCCGGATTGTGCAGGGGCGAGGCGTACCCGCTGATGAGGATGCCCACGGAGTCGCCCGCCGCCAGGGCCTCTTTCAGGTAACGGGTGAAGGTCAGGAGACGACCATAGCCGGCAGCGACCGAATCGCGCATGAAGCGGATCATCATCTGCCGTACAAGGTGCATACTGTCGTCATCCAATCCGCTGATGGACTGCGCTATATGATGCTGCATGTCGGCCACGTATCGGTTGTAAAGGGCTGGATAATCCGTCTTGGTGGTATCGGAGATCGTTTTGGGGTCGGGCTGGTCGTTTTGGAAATAAAGGGTGATGGGCAACACAGAGGCGATTTTCTCGCGGAAGGTGATTGTGTCGGCTGGCTTGGCCATGGTATCTTTCGGATAATGTTTTTGGAAGTGGAAGATGTCGTTGCAGCAGGTGTCCTCCGGCTGGAGGTCGTCGTGCGGACGGTTGGAGGAGAAATAGCCGCTCTCCCCGTCTGAAAGCGGATGGAAGTAGAAGTCGTTGTAGGGCGAATTGAACGGCACGCCCATATTGGCGACATCCCCCCATTGGCTCAAAGCCCCCTCCGCGTAGAAGATGTCGTAATCGCCGATGCCGAGGTGCTCGTCGGAGCTGAAATAGAGGATTTTCTTATCAGAATCGTAAAAAGGTGTAATCTCGTTGCCTTCAGTGTTGATGAGAGGACCCGCATTGATAGGGACATCGAATTTGCCGTTTTTGCGGATGGAATACCAAATGTCAAGGCCGCCGAATCCGTTCTTGCGGTTGGAAACGAAGTAGAGCACGTCGTAGTCGGGCAAGGTCACGAGGCAGGGCTGCATGTTGGTGGAGGCTTCGGCGTTGATGGCGGTGGGCAGCTTCTGCGGTGTGCTCCAGCCCCGGCTGTTGCGGACGGTGCGCCATAGCGAACAGCGCAGCTCGTTCGTATTGTCGCGCAGACAGCGCGAGTAGATCAGCTCGTTCTGGGCGACATTCCAGCAGAAATTGCTGTTGAAGGTGCGCCGGCTGTTGATACTGGAGGGCAGGGCCACGGCTGGCTCATAGTTTCCATCGGAGAGTAGCTGCGAACGGTAAATGTTGCAATACCAGCTGGTCTCAAAATAGCGGTCGGCATCCTCCTCGCGGTCGGCACGCATGGAGGTGAACAGGAACGAGGAGTCCGGCAGCAGCACGGGCGAATATTCCGAAAAACGGGAGTTTACGCTTGAAGGAAGGGCGTTTACGGTCACGGGGAGCGTGTCATTCCGGATAAACCGGATCTGCTCGTCCCGCTGGCGGTCCGACAACCGCACCTGGGCCGGCAAAACCCCGCAGATGATGATGAATAATATGAACGCCAGAGCCTTTCTCATAATCACATAACATCAAAAGGACAAGGCTCTTTGCCTAATCGTGTGATACTTTTTTTCCGGAAAACATAAGACAACGTGACCTCAAATCCACCGCGTATCTTGGTGGCCCGGATGAATCGCGACACGTTGAGGTCGTAGCTGGCACCCAAGCGCAGATTCTGCCAGTCGAAGAAGAAATCCACCACGATGGCGTCGTTCCATCGGTAAAAGAGTCCGCCGCCAAAGGAAAACAGTGTCTTGTAGCTGTTCTGTCGCTGGAAATACTCGACATTGGCCCCGAAGAGATATTCGCTGAAATTCCGTTGCCAAGAACCATACAGAAGAGGTTCTATGGAGACCTCGCGGGTGAGGCTGATGCGCGACAGGAAGTGGGCCGTGTAACGTATAGGCAGACGGGAGGAGAGTGTTCCGAAATCATCGAACGGACGGTTGAGGTGGGCGGCGGCGGCCCCTAGCTGGAAGGTGTTGGTCTTATTGGGCGTGTAGCTCCAGAAGAGCCCCGCCCCGCAGTCAAAAAAAAGCTGGCGGCTCAGCGGAATAACCTCTCCACCGGGCAAATCCGGATTATATTGGCCATCCCGGTACTGGGAACCCCACATGGCCCAAAGGATATCGTAGGAGTTGTTGATCAGGCCGGCGTATGCCCCGAGGCCGATCTTGTGGCGGCTGCGCCGTCCGATGTATTTGATGTAGGAAACCGATGCAAGAGCCTGCAGGGATGTGTAATGCAAATCGCCGGCCTTGTCGGCGGTGAATGCTGCCCCGATGCCCAGCAGTTGCTGCCGTCGGTTGTCCTTGAGGATGGCCCCGTCTATGCCCGCCCCGATGGTGAGGAAGGGCTTGGTGACCGACAGCCACTGGGTGCGCTCCGTGACAGTGGCCCGGAATACGCCGTCGAAGGCGCCGGTCAAGGAGGGATTCAATGTGATGGGCTGACTGTAAAACTGCGAGAAATGGTAGTCTTGGGCATGTCCCATGCGGAAGAAGAGGGTGAGTGCCAGAAACAGCACGAGGATGTAGTGGTATTTCTCTTTCCAGCAATTCCGCAGATATTTGCGCAACTCGTTTTCCCGAGGGTTGTTCTGCGGTTCGTACAGCTTCGTTCCGCGGATAGGGTCGGGCATGAACTCCTGGTTCACGAAGTTGTTCTCGAAATCATGGGCATACTGGTAGCCTTTGTGATAGCCCAACTCCTTCATCAGGTTGGTGGGCGCGTTGCGGATGTGCAGCGGCACAGGCAGGTCGCCGGTCTGCTTGATGAGGGCGTAGGCGTTGTCGATGGCGACCACGGCGGCATTGCTCTTGGGCGAGGAGGCCAGATATACGGCCGTCTGTGTCAATGGAATACGCGCCTCCGGCATCCCGATTACGTTCACTGCCTGGAAGCAGTTGTTGGCCAGCAACAGGGCGTTGGGGTTGGCGTTGCCGATGTCTTCGGAGGCCAGGATCACCATGCGGCGGGCGATGAAGAGCGGGTCCTCGCCGGCCACCAACATGCGGGCCATCCAATAGACCGCCGCGTTGGGATCGCTGCCCCGCATCGACTTGATGAACGCCGAGATGATGTCGTAATGCTGCTCCCCGTTTTTGTCGTACATGGCCAAATTCTGCTGTATGACGTGGATGACCTGCTGGCGGGTAATGGTGATGACGCCGTCAACGGGTTTGGTCATCCAGGTGACTAATTCCACAGCGTTGATAAGCTTACGCGCGTCGCCGCCCGAGATGCGGAGGAGGGCTTCCGTGTCCTCCAGCTGTATCTTGCATTGGAAATGATTCTCCAGATAGCTGATGGCGGTTTGCAGGATGGTCTCCAGATTCTGCCGGCTCAGGCTTTTCAGCACATAGACTTGGCAGCGCGACAGCAAAGGGGAGATGACCTCGAAGGAGGGGTTCTCTGTGGTGGCCCCGATGAGGGTGACCACGCCCTGTTCCACGGCCCCGAGCAGAGAGTCTTGCTGCGCCTTGGAGAAACGGTGGATTTCATCGATGAAGAGTAAGCTCCTATGTTCCGATTTCCGAGCCTTGTCGATCACCTCGCGGATGTCCTTCACTCCGCTGCTGATGGCGCTGAGCATGTAGAAGTCGGAGCCGGTGAGCTCGGCGATGAGGAGGGCCAGCGTGGTCTTGCCCACGCCCGGCGGGCCCCAGAAGATCATGGACTGGATATTGTCGTTCTCGATGGCCGTGCGCAATACGGCACCCGGCCCCATCAGGTGCTCCTGCCCGATGTAGCTTTACAAAGTCCAGGGACGCAATATCTCTGCAAGCGGTTTCTGCACGGCAATAAAAACAAGTTGGCAAAGGTACATAATATTCCGATATGATTTGCTGCAGAATAAAATTTGCTTTTTTTTGTATCTTTGCACTTTGAATAAAAACGGAAATTATGGAAGAAACCAAACACATACGTCCCTCGTGGGATGAATATTTCATGGAGATTGCCGATACCGTTAGCAAGCGGGCCACATGCGACCGCGGGCGCAGCGGCTGCGTGGTGGTGCGCGACCGCCAGATCCTCGTCACCGGCTATGTGGGCTCGCCCAAGGGGCTGCCCCATTGCGACGAAGTGGGCCACCAGCTCAAGCAGACGGTCCATGAGGACGGCACCGTGACGCAGCACTGCGTGCGCACTGTTCACGCCGAGCAGAACGCCATCTGCCAGGCTGCCAAGCTGGGCATCTCGCTGGACGGAGCCACCCTCTATTGCCGTATGACCCCCTGCCGCGTGTGCGCCATGCTCATCATCAACTGCGGCATCAAGCGCGTGGTGTGCGCCAACAAATACCACGCCGGAGCCGAGTCGGAGGAGATGTTCAAGGCCGCCGGCGTGCAGCTGGAGTTCTTCTCCGACGAAGTGGTGAAATACAAGAACCAGTAGCCGGCCGTTGGCAAATTACGCTAAACTGTCAACTCTAAACTATTCATTATTCCCTGATTTTTTGTATCTTTGCGCGTTTTTTAAACTAGGATAATAATGTTTACGGGTATTATTGAAAAAACAGGCAGAATCGTTGATATAAAACAGGATAGGACGAATTTTGACTTTACGCTGGAAGTGGATTTCGCCGACGAGCTCTCCATCGACCAGAGTATGGCCCATGACGGATGCTGCCTGACCATCGTGAAGTTGGACAAGGAGAAGAAACAATATGTGGTGACCGCTATGGAGGAAACCATGCTGAAAACCAACCTCAAAACCTGGAAGGTGGGCGATGAGGTGAACCTGGAACGCAGTATGCGCATGGACGGTCGCTTCGACGGACACATCGTCCAAGGTCATGTCGATCAGACCGCCGTGTGCGAGAAGGTGGTGGACGAGAACGGCAGCTGGCGCTACTATTTCTCGTATGACCCCGAAAAGAACAACTTCACCGTGCCCAAGGGCTCCATCTCCGTCAACGGGGTGAGCCTGACGGTGGTGGACTCCGAACGGGGCATGTTCTCCGTGGCCATCATCCCCTACACGCACAAGGTGACCAATTTCCACAATTTCAAACCCGGAACCGTTGTCAACATCGAGTTTGACGTTTTCGGAAAATATGTTCAACGTCTGTTGGAAGAATATTTCAAGCAGAAGGGAAAATAAAATCATAGTCGGAACGTTATTCTGTCTTTATTATTAGATTCTACAAGATTGAAACAGAAACATAACATTCTTCCTCTCCTCACAATAGGCCTGCTGGCAGCTCTGCTGGTCGGGTTGGCGGCCTGTTCCACCTCCAAGAACACGTTTCCGAACAGGGCTTATCATAATGTAACCAACAAGTACAATGTGCTTTGGAACGGCCAACAGGCCATGAAAAGTGCCGAGGCGGAGATGGCTAAAATGGGCAAGGACAATTATACAGTCCGGCTGCCGATCTACAACTACCCTAGCAAGTCGGACCTTGGCTCGGCGCTGCCCCACTTGGACCGCACCATTGAGAAAGCCTCCAAGTCCATCTACAAGCATTCGATGCTGATCCGGGGCAAGGAGTACGTGAAGACCATCGACGATGCCTATCTCATCATGGGCAAGGCCTATTTCTACAAGCAGGACTACACACAGGCGCAGCGGGTGTTCAACTACATCATGCACAATTACCCCAAGTCGAACACATACAACGAGGCTGCTGTCTTGCAGGCCCGCACGGCCATGCGTCAAGGCTATTTTGCCAGTGCCGACGAGCAGTTGGAGAATCTGCACTATCTGGCCACCAACAAGAAAAACCACAAGTTCAACGTCTGGTTCAACGCGGCGAAGGCCGAGTACCACCTTACCGCCCCCGACGGTGACAAGCAAGAGGCCGTCGATTTCATCCAAAACACCATCGATGCTCACCCGAAGCGCGATTTCAAGTCCCGTCTGCACCTGATCTTGGGACAATTGTACGAGGAGATGGGACAACAGGCCGAGGCTCAGAAGAATTTCATGAAGGTCATCAAAAAGTCGTCCATCTATGAGCAGGTTTTCTGCGCCCAGATGCACCTGGCTTCCAACTACGACGGCAGCGAATCATCCCGGAACGCCATCATGAAGCAGTTCCGCAAAATGTTGAACGAAAAGAAGAACGAGGATTTCAAGGACCAGATATACTATGCCTGCTCGGAAATCGCCCGCATCGACGAGGACGATTCGTTGCGTATCGATTATTTGAAAAAGTCGGTATCCACTTCCACGAACAATTATTATCAGAAGACGTTCTCCAGCCTCACGCTCGCCGATTTCTTTTTCAGTCAGGATGAGTACCGCATGGCGCAAGCCTACTATGACACGGCGGTCATGAGCATTCCCAAAAACTATCCGGATTATGACAATATCCTGAAAAGAGCCAACGTGTTGAAAGACTTGGTGGACAAGTTGGACGAGATTGACCTCCAGGACAGCTTGCAACGCATCGCCAAGATGCCGGAAGGTCAACGCAAAGCATGGGTGCGCAAGATGATTGCCGACTACACCGAGGCCGAGCGCAAAGCCGCTGCCGAGGAGGCTGAACGGATGTTGGCATTGCAGAACGCCTCGTCCTACACCAACATCAACACCACCTCTTCCAACGGAAAGTGGTATTTTTACAACCAGTCGCTGGTGACTGCCGGCCAACAGGACTTCTACCGGCGTTGGGGCAACCGGAAACTGGAAGACAACTGGTTCGTCAGCAACAAGGTGCAAATCTCATTCGAGGACATGGCTGTGATGAACGATCCCAATCATGCCAAGGATACGGTGGAGTATGACGAGGATGGCAATCCCATCAAGAAACGGGAAACCGACCCCAAGAAGGAAGAGTATTATCTGCAGGACCTGCCGCTCACCCAGGGGGCAATGGACACCTCCAACGCCATCATCGCCAGGGACTTGTATGAGGTGGGTTTTATCTATCAGGATCTTTTGAACGACCTTCCGCGAACCTGTGCCTCGTTCGAATCCCTTTTGAAACGTTATCCCGAATCCGAGTATGCCCTGCCGTGTACGTTCCTGTTGTACTCCATCTATCTGAAACAGAACGATCCCAAATACGAACATTACAAGCAGATTTTGCTGACCAAATATCCGGACACTGACTATGCCAAGCTGATCCAGGATCCGGATTACTACAAGAAACTGGCCAGCCAAGAGCAGATGGCGGAGAATATGTATCAGGAGGTGTATGATGCTTTCCAGAACCGGCAGTGGAGTGTTGTGGTTCAGAAAACGGATGCTACCCTGTCGAATTGTCAAGATAAGGAACTAGCGTCGAAGTTCGCTTATCTGCGTGCCGTGGCTGCCGGTCAGGTATATAACGAGGACACGCTTATCGTAGGCTTGCGGAACGTGATCAGCCAATATGGCCAGTATGAGGTGGCCGAGTTGGCACGCATCTACCTCTCCACCTTTGATGCCCAGAAGTTGGCCGCCACCCTTCCACCCACGACGGATTCCACCAAGGCACAGGAGGCACCGGTCACGGAAGCGCCGCAAACCAATGTTGTAAAAAATTCTTTTATAGTCAAGGATGATGAGATGCACTATATGGTGCTGCTGGTAAAGGCCGCAAATTTGCCTGTGCAGGACGTTAAACTCAAACTGACAAATTTCAATAAGCTCCTGTTCAGCTTGCAGCGTTTCAATATGAGCAGTTTCTATATCAACAATTCCCAGCAGATGGTCACGGTGGCCAAGTTTGCCAACAAGGCTGCAGTGATGGATTATTACCATGTGCTGGTGAAACATGAAGATTTTGCCGGCGATATAGCTAATGGCAACATTGAGGTGTATGCCATGTCGGCTACCAACTACACAACTTTTTATAACAACAAGGATGAAAGAGCTGCATATGCTAACTTTTTCAAGGAGAATTATTTGAAACAATAGTAAAAATAGAAATCATAATTGTTACGAACAGAAAAAAAAGATAGTATGAAAGACAACGAAATCAGAGATTTAGGTGCTGTCAACATGATTGCACAAGGCACGCAGGTAGAGGGTAGCGTCGTTACCAACAGCGACTGCCGCATTGACGGACACGTGAAAGGGAATGTCACGTCCAAATCCAAAATTATCATCGGACGCAGCGGTTTGGTGGAGGGCAACATTACCTGCAACAGCGTTGAAATCGAGGGCACGGTGAAGGCCGAAACCCTGAATGTGAGCGACCTCATGACGTTGAAGTCGTCCGCCAAGCTGCAAGGCAACATCGTGGTGGGCAAAATCGCCATCGAGCCGGGTGCCGAATTTTCCGGCAATTGCAAGATGCAGACCACAAAGGCTCCCGTTGCGCCCCAGCCTGAAAGGAAATAGCGCCGATGCCGCAGCCTCCCATCAAGAAGGATTCTCCCTTGGCAAAGTACGCCTATTACTCCAATCTCGCCATCGAAATGGGCGTGATTGTGCTGATAGGTGTTTTCGGTGGTGTGAAGCTGGATAAGATGCTGGGAACCTTGCCGTTGCTTACCCTGATAGGCTCCTTGGGCTCGGTTGCGGTGGCTATCTATTTGATGATTAAGGGTGTAACTCCGAAAAAAAAGAGTGAACATGAGTCAGAAGATACCCATTAGGAAATTCTCGTTCCGTATCTTGTTGTTCTCGGCGGTGGTGGCCGCCCTGACTGTCATTTTCCAATGGCTTTGCCCCGAGTACGCTTCGCCGGCACTGCCGTTTATTGTACTTTTCTTTTTGGTCATCACGCTGTTCTCTCTCTACATCGTATTGCGCGACAGCGGAGGGAAAGAGGGCAAGCGTTTTGTGTCCAACTATATGCTCTCCCGCGTGGTGAAACTCCTCTCATGTCTGCTGTTTTTGGTGTTGTATATGGTTTTAAATAAGGAAGATGCGTGGCGCTTTGCCATAGCGTTCCTGATCATTTATTTCATGTACGCCATCATAGAAGTGGTGGTGCTGAAAAAGGAGAACGAGGAGATTGGAAAGCAGGAAGACCAGAAGTAGCGTTGTTTTTTACAATAATATATAATAGCAAAACATGAATACATCTCGTGAAATAAAACCGAATCTCTGGTACATCGGCGCCTCCGACCGGCGGCTGGCCCTTTTTGAAAACGTCATGCCCGTGCCTCGGGGCGTTTCTTACAACTCCTATATCTACACCGGGGTGCAGACGGCCTTGCTGGATATGGCCGACAATTCTGTCGGTGCCCAATTCCTTGAGAACTTGGATGCTACTCTGAATGGGCAGAAATTGGACTATATGGTTGTTCATCATGTGGAACCCGACCATCTGGCCATGATGAAGGAGGTACTGATCCGTTATCCCGAGGTGAAGGTAGTGTGCAGCCAGCAGGCGGCGAAGTTTATCGGACAGTTTTTCGATATGGACTTGTCGGGCCAACTGCAGATTGTGAAGGAGGGCGATACGCTCACGGTGAACGACCATACGCTCCAGTTTGTGTCGGCGGCGATGGTACACTGGCCGGAGGTGCTGGTCTCGTATGATGCCACCGCCAAGATCCTGTTCTCCGCCGACGCTTTCGGCACGTTTGGCGCGTTGAGCGGAAACCTGTACGCCGATGAGGTTGACTTTGACCGCGATTGGCTGGACGATGCCCGTCGCTACTATACGAATATTGTGGGAAAATACGGCATCCAGGTGCAGAATCTGCTGAAAAAGGCGGCTGCGCTGGACATTCAGATGATCTGCCCGCTACATGGACCCATCTGGCGGGAGAATCTGGAGTATTTTATCCATAAACATGACCAATGGAGCCGTTACGAACCCGAACAGAAGGGTGTTGTGATTGTATATGGTTCCCCGTATGGCCACACGGAAAATGCCGCCACTATTTTGGCCGGTTATCTGGCGAAAAAAGGGGTTCGCGACATCAAGATGTACGATGTCTCCGTGACGCACGTGTCGGACTTGGTGGCGGAAACATTCCGCTGCAGCCACATTGTGATGGCCGCACCCACCTACAACAACGGCCTCTTCCCGCCGATGGAGACCTTCCTGCTGGATTTGCAGGCCCATGCCCTGCAGGGCAGAACCTTTGCCCTGGTGGAAAACGGCACGTGGGCCCCGCAAGCCGCCAATATCATCCGCAAAATCATGGCGGAAATGAAAGCCAACACGCTGCTGGAACCCGTCGTGACGCTGAAATCCTCACTGAAAGCGAATCAGTTGACGGATTTGGAGAAGCTGGCGGATGCCATCGTGACCTCGCTGCAGGCATAAGGTAGCGACAAGTACAAGACCGCCCGCGGGGCGGTTATTTTTTGAATTGTAATAAAATCAAAATACAACAACCGACTATGTATAAAATCATTAAGAAGGAAGAACTCGGACAAGACACCTATCTGTTGGAAGTGGAAGCCCCCAAGATTGCGCAAGCGGCGCTGCCGGGCCAGTTCGTCATTGTGAAGGCGGACGAGAAGGCCGAACGTATCCCGCTGACCATCAGCGACACGGATCTTTTTGACGGCACGATCACCTTGGTGGTGAAGACGATAGGCTATTCCACCCGCAAGATGCTGAATTTCCAGGTGGGCGAGTCCTACCACGACATTGTCGGTCCTTTGGGGCGGCCCTCTGCCTTCATCCATCGGCCCATAGGTGAGCTGCGTCGCACGCGCTACTGCTTCATCGCAGGCGGCGTGGGCATTGCACCCATCTACCCGCTGGTGAAATGGATGTATGCGCATGGTCTTGATTGTGATGTGATTATCGGTGCCCGCACCAAATCGCTGCTGTTTTACATTGAGAAACTGCGTCCCGTTTCCGACAATCTCTACATCGCCACCGACGATGGTTCGATGGGGGAGAAAGGCACCGTGACGGATGTGTTGTCGCGTTTGGTGGAAAAAGAAGGGAAACGTTACGATGAGATTACGGCCATCGGCCCGATGATTATGATGAAGTTCGTTGCAAAGAAGGCAGCACAGCTCAATATTCCCTGCATTGTGAGCCTGAACGCCCTGATGGTGGACGGCACGGGCATGTGTGGCGCATGCCGCGTGACGGTTGGCGGGCAGACCCGCTTTACCTGCGTGGACGGCCCCGAATTCAATGCTTCCCTGATTGATTTTGACGAATGTATGCGCCGTCAGGCTATGTACGACCATATTGACGGCAGAAAGGAGTCGGAGCACCATTGCGAGTGTATGGATGCCGCTGTAGAGCAGGCCCCGCTCTCCATCCCGCCGGCGCGTCGTGTGCCCGTGCGTGAGCAGCCCGCCGAGATCCGCCGGCACAATTTTGATGAGGTGTGCCTGGGATATAATGAGGAGGAGGCCATGGCCGAAGCCCGTCGCTGCTTGAATTGCAAAAAACCGCAGTGCGTGTCGGGATGCCCCGTGCAGATCAACATACCCGCGTTTATCCAGCAGGTGGCGGAAGGCCATTTTGCCGAGGCTGCCCGCATCATCAATGAAGATTCCGCCCTGCCCGCCGTGTGTGGCCGCGTGTGCCCGCAGGAGACGCAGTGCGAAGGCAAATGCGTGTTAGGTCGCAAGGGCGAGCCGATTGCCATCGGGAAACTGGAACGCTTCGTCGGCGACTGGTCCCGCGAAAACAATTTCACCATGTCGAAGAGTGCTGGCGAAAACGGCTATAGGGTGGCGGTCATCGGTAGCGGTCCCTCTGGTTTGACTTGTGCCAAAGAACTCCGCATGAAAGGCTATAATGTCACTATTTTTGAGGCTTTGCATGAGTTTGGTGGCGTTTTGGTCTATGGTATTCCCTCATTCCGTTTGCCTAAGGAGAGTGTGGTGAAGCATGAGGTGGAGAATGTGAAGAAATTGGGCGTGCGCTTTGAAAGCAACGTGGTGATTGGACGAACGGTATCCGTGGATGATCTGTTGAACAAGTGGGGTTTCGATGCCGTATATCTCGGAACAGGCGCCGGATTCCCCAACTTTATGAACATACCTGGCGAGAACCTGTGTGGTGTGGTGTCGGCCAATGAGTTCCTGACGCGCAACAATCTGTTGTTCGCCTACAAAAAAGAGCATGAAACGCCCAATTTCGTCGGCAAGCGCGTGGCGGTGGTTGGTGGTGGCAACGTGGCGATGGATGCCGCGCGTACCGCTATCCGACTCGGTGCGGACGTGTACGTGGTATATCGCCGCTCGGAAGCCGAGCTTCCTGCCCGTGCCGAAGAGGTGCACCATGCCAAAGAGGAAGGCGTGGTCTTCCATCTGCTTTGCAACCCAGTGAAGATTCTCGGTAACGAGCAAGGCTGGGTCAGTGGCATGGAATGTATCCGGATGGAACTGGGTGAACCTGATGCCTCCGGGCGTCGTCGTCCGGTGCCCATTCCCGATTCCGAGTTCACGCTGGACGTGGATATGGTGATCATCGCGGTGGGAACGTCCCCGAATCCGCTGATAGCCTCCACCACCGATGGTCTCGACATCAACCGACATGGCTGCGTTACCGCCGATGACGACGGACGCACCTCACGGAAGGGCATCTTTGCCGGCGGCGACATTGTCACCGGGGCGGCCACGGTCATTCTGGCCATGGGCGCGGGTAAGCGGGCCGCCCAGTCCATCGACGAATTTCTGAAAGCGTAGATTTACAAGATTTTTTGTTTAACTCAGGAGTCACCTATTTCCAGCAAGTGGTTCCTGATGCCCGATACGAACACGATTCGGCGGCAATGCAGCCTTTGCAACTTTTGCGTGCGTGGCCGCCAATCCGCACTATGCCGACCATGGACTTCATCGGGAGCATGAGCCCGGAATCCAGAAAGGAAATCCCGATGCGGTTGGCCTTTATCATATCGGCAATAATCCGGTTGTCGGATAGCGGCGTGTCGCCGTATCCTGGACAGAATCGAAATCCGAGGTTGGGGTAGGGGAGACTCTGCTCGTAAGTGTCCGCCAGATGTTCCAAATAGACGGATGCGGCGGCATCGTAAATGACGGCATAACTCAAGTCAATGGTCTGCAACCGTTTGATCTGCCGGTCTATTTGGATGCCTAAGGTGGTGGCGCATAGCAGATAACCCTCTGCCCCGGAGAGATATTCCATGTAGGAGGAGTGTTGCAGCATGAAATCCGCCGGCTGTACGTAATGAAGATACCGGTAAAGGAAGGCGGCATCCCGCTCGATCTCCGTCAAGGCTCCCTCGATGCGCTGCCGCATGGCATCGTCAATGACGGCGTTGCCGGGATAGCCGATATGCCTGGAAATCTGACGGATGAGTTCTTCCATTATCTCAATGCGTTTTCAATGACATTCTCAATGCGACGGTAGATGTCGCCTGCCACGTTGGCGTTGTTCATCGTGTAGATGTGGATGCCGTCGGCATCGTTGGCCAACAGTTCCAAAATCTGGTTGACGCTGTAAGCGATGCCAATTTCGTACATAGCTTTCTTGTCGTTGCGGAAGTGGTCGAAGAGCACGCGCAACTCGAAGGGGATGGAGGCGCCGGCCATATTCAATATCTTGTTGAACTGCGCTGCACTGGTCAGCGGCATGATGCCGGGAATGATGGGGATGGTGATGCCCATGTTGTGCGCCACCCGCACCAGGCGATAGTAATAGTTGTTGTCGAAAAACAGCTGCGTGATGAAAAAGGAGGCTCCCATCTCCTGCTTGATTTTGAGGTTGTTGAGGTCCTCGTACAGGCTTTCACACTCCAGATGTCCTTCTGGATAGCAGGCTCCGCCCAGACAGAAATTATGATTCTGGCACAGATACTGCATCAGTTCGGAGGCGTGCTTGAAATGTTTAAGATAAGCACCGTCAAAGTCAGTGGGCTTGTCGCCGCGCAGGGCTAAAACATTCTCTAGATGCTCTTTCTCCAGAATGGCGGCCACGTGGTCAATGTCTTTCTTGTCCAAGGCTCCGCATGTAAGATGCACTAAGGGTTCGGCTTGGGTGTGCTGCTGGATGTAGGCTGCCAGGTCGATGGTGTTCTGGGCGTAATCTCCCGAGGCTTTGAATGTTACACTGATGAAGTCCGGGTGATATTGCTGCAGTGCATCGATGGTGCTGAAGATGTCGCGGATGCTGCTGTTCTGGGGATTCGGCGGGAAGACCTCGAAAGAGAAGGTCTTTTTCTGTTTGAGAATGTCGCTGATTCGCATTTTGATTATTGGTTTTGATAAAAAAGCAGGGCATTGAACCCTGCTTTTTCAAATATTATGGTTGTAGTTAGTCAAGTTCGGGGAAGTCGGGCAGGTCGTTTTGTTTGGGTGCCTCGTTTTCCGTACGCGTGTGCGGAGCGTGGTCGTTGTTGCGAGGACCACGGTCGTTGCGGTGGTTCGGACGCGGGCCGCGTTCGCCGCGATCGTTGTTGCGGCGAGGACCGTCACCGTTGCCGCGCGGGGCACGGTCGTTGCGAGGTCCACGGTTGCCGCCTCTCGGCTTGGACTCGGGATCCGTATAACCTTCCGGCTTCGGAAGAAGAACCTTGTGGGAAAGTCTGAACTTGCCGGTCTTCTCATCGATTTCAATGAGTTTGACTTTGATCTTGTCACCCACCTTCAAGACATCCTCCACATTTTCAATGCGGCGGTAGGCGATCTCCGTCACATGCAGCAGGCCGTCGGTGCCGGGCAGGAACTCGACGAAGGCGCCAAAGGCGGTGATGGTCTTGACCGTACCTTCGTAAATCTCGCCCACTTCCGGTTTTGTGCAGATGAGTTTGATGCGGTCCATGGCGGCGTTGATGTTGTCCAGATTCGGGGCGGCGATATCGATGACGCCGAACTCGCCCACCTCCTCGATGTTGATGACGGTATTGGTTTCACGCTGCATCTCTTGGATGATCTTGCCTCCCGGTCCGATGACGGCGCCGATGAACTCGCGCGGGATTTGCATTTGGATGATGCGCGGGACGAACGGTTTGTAGTCCTCACGAGGAGCCGGCATGGCTTCTTTGATTTTTCCGAGGATGAACATACGTCCACGGTGGGCCTGTGCGAGGGCTTCAGCCATCACTTCGGCGGAAAGGCCGTGGATCTTGATGTCCATCTGGCAAGCGGTGATACCGTCTTCCGTACCGCAGACCTTGAAGTCCATGTCGCCAAGGTGATCCTCATCGCCCAGGATGTCGGAAAGGATGGCGTATTTGTCGGATTTTTCGTCGGTGATCAAGCCCATGGCGATACCGGACACCGGCTTTTTGAGTTTCACGCCGCAGTCGAGCAGGGCGAGAGTACTGGCGCAGACGGTGGCCATGGAAGAACTGCCGTTGGATTCCAAAATGTCGGAAACGATGCGGACAGTATAGGGGAATGTGGGATCATCGAACGGGATCATGGGTGCGACGGCACGCTTGGCCAGGTTGCCGTGACCGATCTCGCGACGGCCCGTGCTACCGATACGCTTTACTTCACCCACGCTATAGGGCGGGAAGTTGTAGTGCAACATGAAACGGCTGGAGCCTTCAATGACGGCGCCGTCAATGGTCTGCTCGTCCAACTTGGTACCGAGGGTACAGGAAGCCAGAGCCTGCGTTTCACCACGGGTGAAGATGGCAGAACCGTGAGCGGCGGGCAAGTAGTCGGTCTCAATCCAGATGGGACGGATGGTCTCCAGGTCGCGGCCGTCCAGACGGATGCGCTCGTCCAGGATCATGTTACGCATGGCGTGATATTGCACATCGCTGTAGTAACGTTTCACCATCACCTCTTTTTCGGCACGCTCCTCTTCCGGAATCGTCTCCATGAAGTCGGCCAGAATCTGGTCGAAAGCCTCGTTGCGGGCCTGCTTGCCCATGAAGGACTTGGCCACGGCATACACTTTGTCGTAGGTCTCCTTCTGGATGCGCTCGCGAATCTCCTCGTCGTTGGTCTCGTGGCAGTATTCGCGTTTCGGGTTGGCGGTGGGCACCTTGGCAGCCAGATCCAACTGGGCCTGGCACTGCACCTTGATGTTATCTTTGGCAAAATTAAGGGCGGCAACCATGTCGTCCTCGGAAATCTCCTTCATCTCGCCTTCCACCATCATGATGTTGTCCATGGAGGCGGCCACGATCATGTCGATATCAGAGTTCTCCATCTGCTCCACGGTCGGGTTCACGACGAATTCGCCGTTCACGCGGCCCACGCGGACTTCGGAGATGGGACATTCGAAGGGGATGTTGGAAACGGCGATGGCCGAAGAGGCGGCCAGACATGCCAGACAATCAGGCAGCTGGTTTTTGTCGCCGGAGATGAGCGTCACAATGACTTGCGTCTCGGCGTGAAAGTCTTTCGGGAATAGCGGGCGGATGGCGCGGTCCACGAGGCGTGCGATGAGGATTTCGTACTCGGAAGGACGAGCCTCACGTCTGAAGAAGCCCCCGGGGATGCGGCCCAGAGCACCGTATTTCTCCTGATATTCCACCTGCAACGGCATGAAGTCGGTGCCTTCCACGGCCTCCTTCTTGCAGCACACGGTGGCCAAAATCATGGTGTTGCCCATTCTCACAACGGCGGAACCGTCGGCCTGTTTGGCCAACTTGCCCGTTTCGATGGTCACTTCACGACCATCGGGTAATGTAAAGGTTGTATTTATTCCTAACATGATGAATTCAAATTAAATAATAAACTGTTCGGCACAATATTCAACATGTGCCATAATCAAAAAAAAGGCAATTTTATAAAATTGCCCCTTTTTATAAAATGTGTTTGAGAATTATTTTCTGAGACCTAACTTCTTGATAAGTGCTCTGTAACGTTCGATATCCTGTCTTTTGAGGTATTCGAGCATTTTCTTTCTCTTTCCGACAAGGTTGATCAGCGCTCTCTTCGTGACTTTGTCACCGCCGTTGGCCTTCACGTGCTCGGTGAGGTGCTTGATGCGGTGGGTGAACAGGGCAACTTGTGCTTCCGGAGAACCAGTGTCCGTAGCATTTTTTCCGTACTGTTCAAAAATTTCTTTCTTAACTTCAGTTGTTAAATACATAATAAACGTCTAATTTTTAATACTTTTTACTTTTCTTCTTTCGGGCGGCAAAGGTACTATTTTTTTTAATATGATGGAATCTTTGCCTGCAATTATTTTTATGGCGGTTTTAGAGGTCGGAGAATGGGCGTTTAGAGGATTCAGGGAGGGAAGTGAAAGAGTTAAAAAACTAAGAACAAAGATCAGAGAATAAAGAACTAAAGACTCAAATCCCAAATTCCTAATTCCCAAATCGTAAAATCCTGTTTATTGAAAAATTCGTATCTTTACCGCCGAAAAAAGTATTATCTATACCCGTGAACAATAATGAAACGACTCTTTCACATATTGTTGCTTCTATTTCTGGCCCTGACAGTTTCCGCCCAGGAAGAGTACCTGAAAGGCCGCGATTTTTGGACGACAGCGAGAGCGTTGTATAATATTTATGCAGACACGCTTCTGACACAAGCAGATACCAGTATGATATATATAATGGGGGACACAACTTGTACAGGATATGTTGAGAATCCTAATACAGGCTTCTTTCAAACATTCACTGTCATCCCTGGCCTGACGACAAAAGTAAAAATTCCTTCCGAACATATCATGAATAACTTACCTTTTCAGTGGTTTTCGATAAATTCAGGGCTGCGTGCTGATACTCTATTCCCATCAGGAATCCATATTGTCACAACCAAGGATGTTTTCGTCTATCAACTGACAAATTCTCCTCTTACGGTTCAACCTATGTTCGGTATAATACCTATACATTTATTCTCCAATTTCGAATACATAAATAAAACACCTGTTTGGCCAACATCTCTATATCCTTCAAATACCAATGTATATCAGTTTCTTGATGCACAAACTGCAATGTCATTGTGTGTTTTGGCAATAGAGAACAACACTCCTGTGACCATTTATCAATTCGGAAGTCCGATTTTGCAGCGAACACTTCAAGAGGGGGAGATCCTTATTTTCAAAGACAGGAGTCAAGACTCGGATACTATCTTTTATGTCGAATCAAATTGCAAGAGAATCTTGACGTTTGGAACCTCATCATCATCTTTTTTTCCTCAAATCGCGCATCATTCTTACTATAATCATAAAGACCGGCTGTTTAAAAGATACACCAATCGAAAGTTTTATAAACATCTGAATTTAATGGGTGGTTTGTCAAACAGAATTTTTTATGATGGTATGAATCCTCCAGGCAGTAATTTTACTCGAATAATGTTGCTGGGATTTGGGGTTTATAATCCTTATGCACAGGCTCCATCATTTTCGGCCGACCCTGAATATGCCTATTGCCGGGAATCTGACAATAGAAACTTGTGTGATGATTTATATAAACTTGGTGTCAACCCTGTATATACAAATGGGAACCCTTGGGTGGAAGCATTAAATGCTTCCAATCACCTTGACCTTTGTTTCAATGCACGTTCTGATCCTCCTACCAACTACTTCGTCCGTTCCTGCTGGATCCCCACCTCCACCAACGAGATGCCCGACGACACCAACTACGCCGACCTGCTCATCTACGTGCATGAGGACGGCCTCCACTCCACCACCCTCAACGGCCAGCCCATCCCCGCCACCGCCTTCGACTCCTTCCCCTATACCAACCGCGAGTACTGGGTGGCACAGTTCGCCTACTACAACCAGGACATTCCCCCTTATTTCAAAATAGAGAACCCCCGCGGCTTCCACGCCGACCTCGACGAGATTGCCTACCACGCGCGCCCGTCGGACCCCTCCAAGATCGATGTGACGGGCTTCCTGCTCTCCTCCTCCGGCGAGGCATACGAGGACCTCGACTTCGCGCATTCCAACCTCTCGCCCCACGACTCGGCCACCGTCTGGCGCTGCGTGGGCGACACCCTCCACCTCGACGCCAACACGCAGTGGGACTCCATCCCCTGCCTCTGGACCTTTGACGGCACGGACTACCCTGACAGGCCCGTGGTGGATCTGCCCCTGCTGGACACGGGCCGCCACGTGGCTCGACTCGTCCTCTACGGCAACCCCAACTGCCCCGACACCACCACCACCTTCGTGCAGGTGCTGCCCCCGCCGGTCATCCGCTTCTCGTCCGACACCATCCTGTGCCGCGGCGCGGAACTCTCCGCCGAGGACCCCAACGCCATCCTCTACCAATGGAGCACGGGCGCCTCCACGCCCTCCGTCACCATCGACACGGCGGGCTTCTACTCCGTGACCGTCACAAACCGGGGATGCTCGGCACACGCCGACAGCGTGCTCGTGGACCTCTTCCCCTCCAGCGCCGTGGACCTCGGCGCGGACACCGCCCTTTGCGGCACCGTGTCGCTGCTGCTGGACGCGGGACAGCCCCACCCGGCCTCCTACCTCTGGCAGGACGGCTCCACCAACAGAACATACACGGTCATCGACGACGGCTCCTACTGGGTGGTGGTCACCGACAACTGCACGGGCGTGAGCGACACCATAGCGGTGGAATACCTGGAGGACTTCGACATAGAACTGGGCGAGGACACCACCCTGTGCACAGGCGCGGAGCTGCGGCTGTCGGCCTACACGCCGGGGGCGGACTACCGCTGGCAGGACGGGAGCACGCAGGCGGAGTATGTGGTGCGCCACGCGGGCGAGTACAGCGTGGTGGTGAGCAACAAATGCTTCAGCCACGGCGACAGGATATACGTGGCCTACGGAGACTGCAGCCAGGAGGTGCGCCTGCCGACGGCGTTTACACCGGACGGCGACGGCCTCAACGACAGGCTTTTGCCGGTGTTTGAGCACCCGGAGCAGGTGCAGGACTTCCGCATGGAGGTCTTCGACCGCTGGGGCGGTGTGCTGTTCGTGACGGGTAGCCTCACGGAGGGCTGGGACGGCGGCAACGCGCCCATGGGGGTGTATGTGGTGCGCGTGCGCCACACCGACCCGGACGGCACGGAACACATCGTGCGCGCGGCCGTGACGCTCGTGAGATGAGGAATGAAAAAAAATCGTATCTTTGCACTCTTTTGAAGAAGTGTGCCTATGACCAAACTCTCCATAGTGATATTGAACTGGAACGGAAAGCGTTACTTGGAACGTTTCCTGCCGACGCTGCTCCGGCACATGCCGGACTACGCCGAGCTGGTGGTGGCCGACAACGCCTCCACCGACGATTCCATCCCGTTCCTGCGGGAACACCATCCCTCGGTCCGCATCATCGAGAACGGACGCAACGAGGGGTTCGCACGGGGCTATAATGTAGCCCTGCAACAGGTGGAGGCCCAATACTATTGCCTGCTTAACTCCGACATCGAGGTGACAGAACATTGGGTGGAGCCCATTATCGAGATGATGGACGCCAACAACAAGATCGCCGCCGTGCAGCCCAAGCTACGCTCCTTCAACCAACGCGACGCCTTTGAGTATGCCGGCGCCGCCGGCGGATTCGTGGACAAATACGGTTACCCCTTCTGCCGGGGGCGCGTGTTCGGCCACGTGGAGAAGGACCACGGCCAGTACGACACCGACATCGACGTGTTCTGGGCCACCGGTGCCGCCCTCTTTGTCCGCAGCGACGTGTATCGCGTCATGGGCGGCCTTGACGACGACTTCTTCGCCCACATGGAGGAAATCGATTTCTGCTGGCGCATCAAGAATGCCGGCTACAAGATCAAATGCTGCCCTCAGTCCGTGGTCTATCACATCGGCGGCGGCACACTGCCTAAACAAAACTCCTACAAGACGTTCCTCAACTTCCGCAACAACCTGTTCCTGCTCCTCAAGAACCTGCCCGAAGAACGCCTCACCCGCACCTTTGTGATCCGCTTCTTCCTCGACATCATGGCCGCCGGCTCTTTCCTGCTGCAAGGCCACTTCAAAGACTTCACTGCCGTGTTCAAAGCCATGGCCGCCTTCTACAAAAACTACAACTACTGCAAGGCCAAACGCAATACCATGCCCAAACTGGCCTATGCCGACACTTTTCCGAAATCCGTTGTCTTTCTTCATTATTTTAAAAGAAAGAAGGTTTTCGACGGCACCAAGTTTGATTAACCCTTAAAGAAACAACTTTTAATATGGAATTATTCGCACAATTTTACGAGTACCTCCTCATTGTGATGTCCGTTTTGGGCGTGGCCGTTTTCGTGGTGCTCCAGTTTGTAACACCCGCCTATGGCATGACGTTCAACAACCGCTGGGGCGTGTCCGTGAGGAGCAACCTCGGCTGGTTTATCATGGAGTCGCCCGTGTTTTTCACGATGCTGGTGCTCTATTTCATCTCGCTGTATTACAACATCCGGCCTTTCAATATCGTCACCTGTGTGATGTTCATCTTCTTCGAGTTCCACTATTTCCAACGGTCGTTTATCTTCCCCTTGCTGATGAAAGGCCAAAGCAAGATGCCCATCTCCATCATTATCATCGGCTTCATATTCAACACGTTCAACGCTATCATGCAGGGCGGATGGCTTTTCTACTTCTCCGCCGTTGACGCTTATCCGATCTCCTGGTTCTGGTCGCCGCAGTTCATCATCGGCACGCTGATCTTCATCTTCGGTATGGTGGTGAACATCTACGCTGACCGCATCATCCGCGGCCTCCGGAAAGATGATATGGACAACAACTATTACCTCCCCCAAGGATGGCCCTTCACGCGCATCAGTTCCGCCAACTATTTCGGCGAAATCCTTGAATGGCTGGGATTCGCCATCCTCACTTGGTCCATCTCCGGTTTGGTGTTCCTCTTGTGGACCTGCGCCAACATCATCCCGCGCTCCAAAGAGGTGTATAGCCGCTACACCCAGTTCTTCGGCGAAGAATTCACCTCGTTGAAACGGTATAAGATTTTCCCGTGGATTTATTAAACGATGAAAAAACTACTTGTATTGGTTCTCCTGCTGCCCTTTCTGTCGGGCTGTACTTATTACAATCATCCCACCATCCCCAACAGACCGGTGGATTTCACCATTTATCCCAATGATGTGATGTATTATCGCCTCAACACGTATGGCGGTTACGAGTATTTCACGGGTGGCGTGAACGGCATCATCGTGTATCGCCTGGATGAATGGACTTTCCTGGCTTACGACCGCGCCTGCTCGTATGATTACGAGGAGCCGGCTTCGTGGCTCTTTGTTGCCCCAGATGGCTTGCGTCTGGTGGATTCGCTGTGCGGCTCCACATTCAACATATTGGACGGCAGCGTCCTCTCCGGCCCAGCCAAGTGGCCCGCCCGGAAGTATAAAACCCGTTATGACGGGATGAAACTAAGGGTTTACAGTTAATCCAGCAGAATACCCCGACTACATTTCCGGCAGCATTTCACAAATCAGCTTCACCATCTTCGGACCGGCGGCAGTGGCGGCGGTCAGCACCTCTTCGTGCGAGGCATCCATCACCTTGCCGATCACGCCAAGGTCGGTGATCACCGACAGAGCAAAGATTTCCATGCCCCGGTAATGGGCAATGATGGCCTCCGGCACGGTGGACATGCCCACAGCATCGGCTCCCAAGATATGGTAGGCACGATACTCCGCCGGAGTCTCGAAGCAGGGCCCCGAAACGCCCATATATACACCCTCCTGCAAATGGATATTGAGTTCGTTGGCCTTTTGATGCGCCAGATGGATAAGCCGGTGCGAATAGACCTCGCTCATGTTGGGGAAACGCTCTCCAAGACTGTCATCATTGGGCCCAATGAGCGGGTTGGTGCCGAAAAAGTTGATGTGGTCGCGGATAATCATGATGTCCCCTACAGCAAAAGTGGGGTTCATGCCGCCGGCAGCGTTGGACAGGATGATGGTTTTGATGCCAAGGCCGGCAAACACCTGCTGCGGATAGGTCACCGTGTCCATCGAGTAGCCCTCGTAATAGTGGAAACGGCCGCTGAGCACTACAACGTCAATGTCGTTCAGTTTCCCGAAAATCATGGTACCCTTGTGGCCTTTCACCGTTGACACAGGAAAATTCGGAATCTCCTGATAGGGAATCTCCTCTAAAATGTCAATGGCATTGGTCAATCCACCCAAACCAGATCCTAACACGATGGCAATGTGTGGGTTGTTGGGCTTGCGTTCATTCAAATATTGGACGGTTTCTTCAATTTTTTTCTTCTGATCTTCTGACATGATGCTCAAGAATGTTAATGAATTCGTTTCGGTCGTTTTCAAATAAAAAATCCACCTCTATAGGTAAAATGAAAACTGGGAGCAAAGATACGTTTTTTTTCAAACGCTCTGTTTGCAGCCGCATCCAGTCTTTCTCGGTGGTGAGAAGAATGGGGTGGCCTGAATTGTTGGAAAAATACGTTTGCCGGATATGCTGGATGTCGCTCTCGGAGTAATTGTGATGGTCGGAGAAGCGCACGTGCTGGATGTGGCGGAACTGTTGCCGGATATGCTCATAAAGTGGCGCGGGGTTGGCAATGCCTGTGAGCAGCACGATGTTGGAGTCCGGGGTAAGGACAATGTTGCACGCTTGCTCGGTGACGGGCTCCGGTGGCGCGTAGGTGTAGCGGGTGAAAAAGAGCGGCTGATGCTCTGCAAGTCCCAATTTCTGCCGCCAGTCGTCACGGTCAATGGGAGCAGACAGTTCCGGAACCTTGGTGACAAGCACGGCGTCGGCATCGCGCACAGCATCGGGAAACTCACGCAGCCGTCCCGCTGGCAAGGGATAGTCGCGGAAGTACGGCCGTGCGTATTCGGTCAGGATGATGCGCAACGACGGCGTGACCGACAGATGCTGGTAGGCGTCGTCCATCACAATGACATCGGTGCCGGGCGCAAAGGTGAGGAGACGACGGATGCCCTCCTCGCGGTCCTCGGCCACCGCCAACGGCAGTGCTGGAAAACGCTGGTGCAGCAGCAACGGCTCGTCCCCAATCAGGTTGGCGTTCAGCTCCGCTGCTGGCGTGGTATTGGCCAGGACAAACCCTTTGGATTTCCGCCCGTAACCCCGGCTCAGCATGGCCACGTGCGCACATCCGGACAAGCACCGCGTGATGAACGAGGCGTGCGGCGTCTTGCCCGTGCCTCCGATGGCGATGTTGCCCACACAAACAACAGGAATGTCCGCTTTGTATGAGCGGAAAAGACCTTTATGATAGGCCCAACGACGCAGTCGGGCGATGTTGCCGAAAATCCATGCCAGCGGCATGAGGAAGCGACGTGTCTTGAATGGCCTACTCATGGTCGTCGGTAGTCGTGGCTTTGTCTTTCAACTTACTCTCCTTGCGCTCTTTAGCCAATTCAGCAAGATGGTTTTCGTAGGCTTCGTAACGGTTTATGATCTTGGTGACCAAGTGATGGCGCACCACATCCTTGGTGTCCATATAGATGAAGTCGATGCCGGGAACGGAGCTCAAAATGTGGTCGGCCTGTATCAGTCCCGACTGCTGGTTTTTCGGCAGGTCTATCTGTGTGATGTCGCCGGTGATGAAGAACTTGGCATTCTTTCCCATACGGGTGAGAAACATTTTCAGCTGCGAGGAGGTGGCGTTCTGGGCCTCGTCGAGGATGACGTAGGCATTGTCCAGTGTGCGCCCGCGCATGAAGGCTAACGGCGCGATTTCGATGACCTTGTCCTCCATGTACGACATGAGTTTCTGCATGGGCATCATGTCCCAGAGGGCATCGTAGAGGGGCTGCAAGTAAGGGTCGAGTTTGTCGCGGAGGTCGCCGGGGAGGAAGCCGAGGTTCTCGCCCGCCTCAACTGCCGGACGGGTCAGGATGATGCGCTTGATCTGCTTGTTCTTGAGCGCACGCACGGCCAGGGCCACGGCGGTGTAGGTCTTGCCGGTGCCCGCCGGCCCGATGATGAAGACCATGTCGTTCTTGGCGGCGCTCGCCACCATCTTTTTCTGGTTCGGCGTGATGGCCTTGATGGGCTTGCCCTCCCGCCCATGTACGATGACGTTGCTGTCGCCGCTGTTGATCCGATAGAAGCTGTCGTCTTCCATGGCTGTGATGTTGAGGATGTCCGTCTCCGTCAGTTTGCCATACTCCTCGAGATGTTTCTGCAACAGGTACAGCCGCTCCTCAAACAAGCGCACCTCATGCTCCTCGCCCATGACTTTGAGTTCGTTGCCTCGGGCGATGATTTTGAGTTTGGAGAAAATGTGGGTCAAAAGGTCGATGTTGGCGTTATGACTGCCGTATAGACCTACCACGTTGTCGGGTTCTATGGCGATGATTCTTTCCATATTATTCAATGGTTAGATAATTGAGGGGGTTGATGGGGAAACCGTTGTACCACAGCTCGAAATGCAGGTGGTTGGTTTTCCCTTCGGACGTGCCGCTGTTGCCCAGTTTGGCGATGCCTTCGCCGGCACGCACACGGGCACCTGTCTTCTTCATCAGGGCCGCGTTGCGCTTATATACGGAAACTAGGTTGCCCGGATGCTGCACGATGATGGTGTAGCCGTCGTCAGCGGTGAATCCGGCATAGACGACCACCCCGTCGGCGATGCAGGAGACGATGCTGTTCTGCACGGAAAGGATGTCGATGCCATAATGCTTGCGGGTGGCGTCGAACACCTGTACCACGGAGCCAAGGGCTGGCGGATATAGCGACAGGTTTGTGATTTTGGCTTGGGAAATGCCGGGTACATTGTCGCTGCCGCCTCCATCGTCTTTCCGGATGCGTCCCAATATCCGTTCCGCTTCCTTTTCAATGGCCTCCGATTCCGCTATCCGCTTCTTGTCGCGCCGGGTTTCATGCGTCTGCGGGGAGGTCTGGGCGTCCCGGTCCATCTCGTCGGTGGTGGGCACGTCGCCGGAAAGCATCTTGGACAGATGGTCGATATACTCCTGGTTGTAGCGGATGGTTCGCTCCATGGAGTCCATCTTCATGACAGTCTGCTTATAAATCTTGTAATCTTTCTGGGTGGTATATCCCGGGATGTACATCCGCAAAGGGGTGAGCGCAATGATGACCGTGGTCAGCAGGATGAGGACAAAAGATGCCAAAATGATGAAAACCACCATCTTCTGAATGGTGATTTTCTTGATGACAAAACTCTGCTCATGGGTCTCCTCATTCGAGAAGACCAACCGGTAACGAGTCTTCCATTCGCTCACAATGACGCTCCAAAACTTCTTAATTTTTTGAAATTTGCCCATCCGCGTTTTTTTATTGGGCGCAAAAATACAAAAAAAAAACGCTCTTTTCTTCATCAATTCACGGATTAGTCTATTTGAAAATAAAAAATATAAAAATGTTGTTGTTTTAAAAAAAAAATTATCTTTGTCCCCAATCTTAATTAAAAATAATGTTTATGAATGACCAAGACAACAATGTGAGCTTTTTCAGGTTTGAGGACTTGAGGATTTATGCCAAGGCGACGGACTACATAACCTGGCTCTATCAGGAGACAGCAGGTTTTATTTTGGAAGTTGCCGACTGTAAGAATGTTCTGCGGGATTCCTTCCTGAAATCAGCGCAGAGTATTGCCTTGAATATGGCGGAAGGCTCCTCCCGCAACAAAACCCAATTCTTGTACTACCTTAAAATGGCCAAGAGTTCTGTTCGCGAGTGCGTCGTCTTCACCGAAATCGCCTACAAACTGGGCCTCTTTTCGGAGGATGCGAAGGAGTATTCCCGTAATCAACTGATGGAATTAACCAAAATGGTCGGATCGCTGATCGCCTCCCTGCAACGGAGTTCGAACAGCATGAACCGAGATGAAAAGGAGGACGAGTTCGATGATTCGATTTTGTAACAGATGCTGGCTGCTGGCTGTTTGTCTCTTTTTAGCCTCTTTCGTGACAAACGCCGCTCCTGTCGCTCCCGATTCTCTTATAGCTCTATCGAAAAAAGCTTTTCTCCAAAAATTGAATAACCACACGCCTGGAACCCGTGATGTTTCAGTACGTTCCACCTCGTTCTATAAAAACGGAGAGGATACTGTTATGCTGATTACAAATTTCAACAAGGGTTTCATGGTGCTGGCGGCAGATGACGCTGTCAGCCCAGTGCTGGCCTATTCTTTGGATGAATCCATGGACTTGGCCGACATGGCCCCTGCTGCCCGCGCTTGGTTGGACCAGTATGCCCAGGAAATTGCCCTTGTCCGCAGCAATCCGGAACGTTCCGTGCACCCAGATTGGAACGTCCTTAAAAACGGTATTGCCGTGAAAGGCGACAGTAATGAGATTGTATCACCTCTTCTGACGGCCAAATGGAATCAGACAAAGTACTATAACAAATATTCACCAGTAGAAGACAGTGTGCCGTCGGCATACGGACACAGAACACCCAACGGATGCGTGGCTGTAGCCATGGCTATGATTATGTACTATTATCGTTACCCCATGCACGGCTATGGCAGCCATACCAATCATACGGATTATGGTGATTTTTACGTGAATTTCAGCCAGCAGCACTATTGCTATGAGGCAATGGAGGATGCACTTTCCAGCCCGAATGATGAGGTGGCCAAGCTCATTTTCCATTGTGCCACATCTGTCGATATGATGTATGGGGCGACCGGATCTGGTGCCTATTCGTTCAATGTGCCCGATGCCATGAAGACCTATTTCGGTTACAGTCCCAACACGTCCATTGTGAGCCGATACTCCTACTCGAGTTCACAATGGAAACAGATGTTGAAAACAGAGTTGAATAATGGCCGTCCGGTTTACTATTCGGGACACAGTTCGGATGGTGGCCATGCGTTTGTCTGTGATGGATATGATGCGAATAACCTTTTCCATTTCAATTTTGGATGGGGAGGATCTTCCAACGGATATTATACCTTGAGCTCGTCGGAAAGTCCTTCGGCAGTTGGAGGTTTCTATCATAGCCAGCAAATTGTTGTCAACTGCTATCCAGGTGATTCCGATTACCCATACTATTGTCTGGATAAATTGGTGAAATGTTCCCGGGGCACCATCGAGGATGGCAGTGGCCCGTTGCCTTATCAGAATAATACCCATTGTATGATGGCCATTACGGATGATTATGTGGAATATATCAATATCTCGTTGCAAATGATGGATACGGAAGACGGGCATGATACGCTCTCTTTCTGGGATGGACATCCGTCAAATGGTCGTCTGCTGCAATCATTCTCCGGCCAACTGCCTCTACAGAAGAATTACTCATTTCAAACGGACACTTTGTATGTTACATTCAATACCAATGATTCGGATACCGGACAGGGATGGCGTTTTGAGTATGAGGTGGTGAATTACACCTATTATTGCAATTATGAGATGTACAGAACCCATCAGGGTACGATAACAGACGGTAGCGGCTCTTTGTATTATCAGCCTAACAGTTATTGTGTCTGGAGGATATGGCCCAATCATGCACAGTATATCATCCTCTCTTTTTCTGAATTGGATATCAACCCCAGTGACGCTCTTTATGTCTATGATGTCAAATCGCAGAACAGCAAGCTCGTGGCCGCTTATTCGGGGAATCAGATCCCGTCACCGTTAACTGTAAACACCAGTAAACTTATGGTGGTGCTTGAAACCGACAACTATCTGAATGCAGGCGGTTTTACACTTTCATGGATCACGGATAGCGTGTTTTCCTCCATACAGGAACCCGATGGGGATATTGTTACCATATATCCGAATCCCGTTTCCAATCAACTGCATGTTTCAATGCCTTTGGGTTCACAGAAAGTGGATATGCAGATATATGACTTGTCCGGAAAACTTGTCCGGAAAATGTCGTCACTATCCGAACGGGAGTGTGTTATGGATGTTTCATCCCTTTCGTCTGGCATATATATATTAAAGGTATGTGATGGCAGGAATGTGTATCGGAGGAAGATTGTCGTGGAACGATAATTTTTTTTCGGAGGTCTTAAACATTGGGAGGATTTTCTCGTCTTACCTGTCGTTTTCACTAACTTTTAAAATCACAATGTCATGAAAAAGTCAGTTTTGTTAATCAGCCTTTTATGGATAGGTAGTCTGGCCGTTTCTTCGGTTATGGGACAGACGCCTGTATCCAGAGCTTCTGCACCCAGCAGCAAGCCCGCAACCACTGTCAGCAGTTCGGTGGATCGTCAGGTCCGGAAAGGTGACGCGCAGATGAGCAAGGCCAACAGCAGTTACCAAAAGGCACAGACAACATCGAGACCGACTTCTTCCACTTCGGTAAGCAGACCGCCTGCCACGTCTTCGAGTACGTCGTCCAGGACTTCCGCACCGTCGTCCGTGTCCCGTCCGGCTTCCTCTTCAACGGTTGCACCGGCCTCTTCTCGGAACACTTCGTCAACCGCAGTATCCCGTCCTGCTTCCACGAGCAGCTCCACGGTGACCCCGAGTGCTGCACGCACGAACACGTCTTCATCGGTGTCCCGCCCGGCCTCCTCTTCTACGACGGCAAGACCTGCTTCTTCAACAACGGCTAGACCAGCCTCTTCCGAGGTGGCAAAACCTGCCACGTCCGTGACAAGCCGTCCGACGACATCTTCTGCCGTCAGTAGTAGAACCACAGATTCTCGCGTGTCAACGCCGGCAGCCGCTACGTCCAGCACGTCTGAGACCAAACGGGGTTATACTTCCACGGGTCAAGCAACTCCTCAGCCGGCATCCTCACGCTATGAAGGCGGTCGTCCTTCGGGTCAGGGAGCAGCTCCCAGTCCTGACGCAAAACCGGCACCCGGACACCACGCTCCTCTTGCTGCGCCTTACGTACACCCGAACCACCACTCCTTTGGTCACCACATGCACGTTCCTCACGGTATCCGTCCCGTTTACTATCACGGCGTTCCCTACTACTTCTACAACAGCGTTTACTGCCGCTACATCAACGGATACTATATCATCTGCCGCCCGCCTGTCGGAGCTGTCATAGCTCACTCCATCTTCCGCACTTGGAGCCCTGTGGTGGTCGTCTATAGAAATGTGACTTATTACTACGATGATGGCACATTTTACACCCCGAGACAGAAAGATTACGTGGTTGTGAACCCTCCGATCGGTGCCCGCGTGGCCGAACTTCCGAGTAACTATGAAGAAATCGTTTTGGACGGATACGTCTATTACAAAGTGGATAATGTTTATTACAAGGAAGTTATAGTGAGCGGATATATCTGGTATGAAGTGGTTTTCGTAAGTTAGAAAAAAAAAATGCTTGAGCGCGCTGGGTATATGAAAAAAAGTATATCTTTGCGCGCTCAAACTTTTGCCCTGTGGTGTAATGGTAGCACAGCAGATTCTGGTTCTGTTTGTATGGGTTCGAGTCCTATCGGGGCAACAAAAAATCACGCGGAAAGCGTGATTTTTTTTATTCCAATATCCGAAAAATAGTATCTTTGCGTTCGCATTTAAAACACAGACACTATGCTCGTAATTGGTATCGCCGGCGGCTCCGGCTCCGGCAAAACATCGGTGGTGAAGAAAATCATCCAAAGCCTGCCCAAAGAACAGGTCAGCGTGCTTTCCCAGGACGCATATTACAAAGACAACGGCCATCTGCCCCAGGAAGAGAAGGAGAAGATCAACTTCGACCATCCGTCGGCTATCGAGTGGACCCTGCTGGTGGACCACATCGACAAATTGAAAGCTGGGATTCCCGTGGAAATGCCCACCTATTCGTATGTCACCTGCGCCCGCGGCAAGGATACCATCCCTGTCAACCCCTGCGATGTGCTGATTGTGGAGGGTATCTTGATTTTTACCGACAAAGCCCTCCGGGATGTTCTCGACCTGAAAGTGTTCGTGGATACGGATGCGGACGAGCGTCTGATACGCATTATCCAGCGGGACGTGAACGAGAGAGGTCGTGGGTTGGACAAGTCCATCATCCATTACCAGCATTTTGTCAAGCCCATGCACGAGCTTTTCATCGAGCCGTCCAAACGCTCGGCAGATATCATCATCCCCGTGGGTGCCCAGAATGAAAAGGGAATTGATATTCTTACCTCTAAAATAAAACAGACCTTAGGCATTATCTAAGGTCTGTTTCGTTTATGTTTTTTGTTGTTGTTTCTTGGCGGCGGGAAACAGGACGTTGTTGAGAATAAGTCTGTATCCTGCTGAATTGGGGAACAGATCCAGTTCGGTAGGCGGGTCGTTCACCAGATGCTGATAGTCCTCCGGGTCGTGGCCAGAGTAGAACGTCCAGGTGCCTTTCCCGTACTCGCCATGTATGTAACGTGCCTCGTTGAACAGTTGTGTCTCCCCCATAATCGTGACAGTGGGCTTGATGAGCTCTTTGCGGAAAGCCGTCGTTTGCCCCATAAATCCGGGGATGACGGTCAGATGGTTCTGGCAGAGCATGGTGGGCACAGGATCCCATTTGGCAGAAAATTCAAACAGGGTGAAGTAATCACTGGATTTGTTGGTCATGTGCAAGGTGGGATTGACATCAATGTCGGACACCTCATAGACGTAAGGGTTTGTCTCAATCTTGAAGTTGGTGAAGGCGAAGCAGTTGTCATAGTTCAGTTTGCTTTGTGCCTGCGGGTCCATGGGGTCGCCGTCGAACATGACGTCGCAGATGTCCACGCCATCGGCGGCCAGTGCAATGTCGTAGCTGTCAGGGCCGGAGCACATGGCGAAGAGGTATCCGCCGCCAGCCACGAAATCACGGATGCCCTTTGCCACGGCCAGCTTCATTTGCGAGACCTTGGCGAAACCCAGCTGCGCGGCCCGCTCCTCGTTTTCCTTCACGTCATCCTGATACCACTTGGCATTCCGGTAGCTGGCCCAGAATTTTCCGTATTGGCCTGTGAAATCCTCGTGGTGCAGATGCAGCCAGTCGTACTTGGGAAGCTCCCCTTTAATGACCTCCTCATCGTAGATGACAGTGTAGGGGATTTCCGCGTAGGTCAGCACCAGCGTGACGGCATCATCCCAAGGCAATTTGTTTTTCGGAGAATAGACGGCGATTTTGGGCTCTTTCGTTAGCCGGATTTCGTTCATGTTGTTCTCCACGGCGGCAATCTCGTTCAAAATCTGCTGGGCTTGGATGTCGGCGATAATCTGGTACGAAACCCCTCGTACGGAACATTCGTTTTCGATGTCCGAGTTGTATTGGCACATGAAGCTGCCGCCCCGATAGTTGAGCAGCCAACTCATGTCCACCTGGTGTGAAACGGCATAGTAGGCTATCCCGTAAGCTTTCAAATGATTGGTCTGTCCCATGTCCATCGGGATGAGGATATGGGTGCAAAATGCGGATATGACGCATGTTATAGTAAAAAAGAGACTAAGAACAAGTCGCTTCATGATAATGGTTTTTGAGGGTGCAAAGGTATGAAAAATCCGCTAATTTACGATATGATAAGGGATGACTGCGGAGACTTCCTTGTCTCGTCAGGGTTTGGACGATTTGGGGATCTGATAGATATGGCCGGTGGTGTCCTGAAAATAAAGACATTGGCTTCCTACGTGGAAATTCCGGCACGAAGCGTCAGCCCAGTCGCTGTCGTGATAGGTGTGCTGTTGCAGATGGTAAAACCGGAGAACACCGTTTTGCAGGTAAACAAGCTCATCTCCGACCAATTGGGCACATGTCGTATGCGGTAACATTATTTTTTGCCGGAAAGAACCTAAAATGTCGAATGAATAGGCTCCTTTTGCTGTGTCCAAAAGCATAAGGGTTTCTTCCCGAGTGGATTGTAGAAACGTGGGGTGAAAGTCGCTTTCAAATTGGCATCGGGTGGTCCCGGTGATGTTGAGCTGCATGTCGGAAAGCAATAACGTCTGGTTTTGATTGTCGTACAGCGCGATTTTGCTGGTGCCTGCCATTGCGGCTAAAGAGATGGTGAACAGATTGTGATCCAGTAGGTTCAAGGTGTTTCCGATGGGTGAAAGCTGGTTGTCGAGCAGGACGATGCAGGCTGCCTCCTGATAAAAGACCAGGATTTTGGATGGATAGGAGGCATCCACGTGTGTGATGGTCCCAAGGGCAGGGTTGCTGTAATGACGCAATGGATTTCCGGCACGGTCATATTGCACCAACGAGGCCCCAGACCAGGCGTAAACGTTGTCGAATAAATCGACCGTATAGTGCTCAACGGGAGTTTCAATAAACAACCGTCGCTCTTGGGCATTGGCGACACCCAGAGCGACGAGGATATAGATCAATATGGGGATTTTCTTCATGGAAGATTAGAATTTACAGCCGATGGTGGCCACAATTCTATGGGTGGTGTTTTCATACTCCACGGCGCTGACTGCAGGGTTGTTGCTTTCGTACAGCCAGAAGCTGTCTTTGCTGAGTTTCAGCACGTAAGCCAGATCTGCGAAGAAATATTTGGACTTGAAGCCCAGTCCGAGGGAGGCGTAATGAGCAGAACCGTTATACGGGCCAGAGGTGAGCTTGTAAGGACTGCTCTTGAAGTTGTATCCGGCACGCAGGGCGAAATGCGAGGAAAGGTTGACTTCCGCACCCACGCGCAACGTGTGGCAGATGCCGTATTTGTCCTTGACGGCCTGATTCTCATTTATATAGTTATAGTCGTTGGAGTAAAGGTTGGCCATACCATAGTGGCAGAAATTGTATTCGGCGGAGATGAAAGCCCGTTTTTTGAGTAGGAACGTGGCTCCCACGTTGAATTTCAAAGGCGTGGTGAGGGTGAAGTTGTTGCGATTGGTGTAGGACCAGGTCTTGGAATTTGTTCCATCAAAGTATTGGGCCAGCATCTCTCGGTCATATGTGTCTTTGATTTTCCAGAAATAGGTTGGGGTTTGGAATCCGATTCCTAAACGGAGGAAGGTCACGGGCTGGTAAATCACACCCAATTTGAGGTTGATGCCGCCGCCCGCGTCGTGCTGGGTGGATATAGTCTGGAATGATGTCAAATACAGGCCCGACTCCAAAGCATCAGGAACGACTTCAGAATAGGTTATTTTTTCCTTGTAGTCGATGATGGGAATGCCCAAACTGGCTCCGATATAGAGTATGTCTTGGAAATTGCCTCCAAAGGTGAGCGAAATTTCGTCAATGGCCCCGGATTGTTCCACGAGGGCGTTCTGATCTGTGTTGGCTCTCTCAAAGGGGCTGTAGTAGAGGTCGTTGTGGCCAGCTACGGTATCAATAAGCCAGGTGCTCCAAGCCAGGCCCGCATCGCCGGCAAGTGCTGTGTAAGGTGTACCTTGGGCATGGCGTAAGATGGTGTTAACCATGGAGTTGGGTACGTTAGGCGCACTGGCACGGAGGGCGTTGTTGTAGTCCATGAGTCGGTTGTATCCGAAGCCGAACTGCCAGCTTTTCCAGTTGGAGCCTTCTCGGTTGCTGGTAATGACCAGACCGCACTCGGGTACCGTGTATTTGGGGTTCTTCGCGAAGTCGCCGTTCCCGTAATATTTGGACGTGTTGTTCGAGAATGCCAGCGACATGGGGGTGAGGGTCACCTCGTGGCGCTTGTACAGGCCGATGGCGGCTGGATTGAGGCTAAGTGCGGAAAAGTCACCGCCGGTGGTGCTGAAGGCACCCCCTGCACCCATGAAGCGCGCCGTGCCGGAAATCTCCGTCTGGGAGAAACGGAAAGCCTCGTAATCGCCTTGAGCAAAGGAAAATGCTGCAAAGGCCAATAAAACGAAAATGCCGATTATTTTTTTCATTGTTGCTGATTTTTTACTGCGTTAATTTATCTTCTGCCTCCACTGTACGAGCCACCGCTGCGCGAGGAGGAACTGCTACTGGAACTGTGGGACGAGCTTCCGCCAGAATATGAACTGTGAGAGGAACTTCCACCCGAGTAAGAACTTCTAGAGGAAGAACTGCTGCCGGAATAAGAACTTCTGGAAGATGAACTTCCACTGGAATAGGAGCTTCTGGATGGTGAACTGCTACCAGAATAGGAACTGCGGGAAGGAGTGCTATAAGAGGAACGGCTACTGCTGGAGTTAGAAGGTGAGGTGGCAGGGTAGGAGGAATGCGAACTATTTGAGTAGTTGGTTCTTGTGGAAGATGAGGAGGAAGGAGAGGTCGCCGGACGAGAAGTGCTGCTGGGAGTGGCTGTGCTTCTTGACGGTGTGGAGTTGTAGCGTTGAGGGGTGCTGGAAGGACTGGCCGTGTTGGTGCGGCTGGGATATGTCGTCGAACTGGAATTGTTAGCCGGACGTGTTGTCGATTGTGAAGGAACGGTCCGGTTGATGACAGTCGGGGTTTTGGATGTATTTGTATTAATGTGGGAGGTGCCTTGTGTTTCAGTGCGAGAGTTCACGGTAGGCTTGACCGAAGTGGAGGTTGGCACCGATTGGTTTTGACGTGTCATGCTGCTGGATGGGTTCTCAACATTCTGGGGGACTACACGATTGTTAGTCGGGGAAGGTGCTGTAGGTCTGCTGGTTGGAGCAGAAGGTGTCACTGATGAAGAACCGCCGCCACCACCGCTTGTGGTGTATTGAGCTGCGATGTTGTCGTAGCGTTGATTGAAGGTGGGAGCAGATGATGTGATCGAATAGTGGTTGTTGTTGTCATTGTTACCGCTGAGACCGGGACTGAAGGGTTTGTCCTCACGGTCAGGGTTGTGGTTGCCCACGGAAGGTCCGATGCTGTTGCGGTGGCCATAATAGTAGGAGTGATTGGGATCCAGATGGTTGTGCCAATAGTCGGCGGCAAAGTAATGGTGCGGATGATGCCATGAGTGGTAACCGTAATCCCACCATCCTCCATACGGATGATGCCAGCCCCATCCGTAGTTGAAGCCATAATGATACCATCCGTAATCATAATAATACGGACGATAGTAGTAGCTTGGCCACCACCAGTTGTAACCCATGTAAATGCTTAATCCCCAATTATATGGATTGCTGTCATACCAATATAAATTGGTGAAATAGGGATCGTAGTAGCCATATCCACAATAAAGATTTGTGTGGAAACGGCGCAGACGGGAAGTGTAATAATAGTCGTAGCAGTCGTCATCATAGTCGGTGATGGCGGTGGTGCTTCCCTCCACGGGGATCTCATAATAGGTGACGGTCGGTTCGGCCTGGCCGGGATAATACGTCTTGGTGTCCAGCAGATTCCCGTTCTCGTCGTATTCGTAAACGATGGAGTCGGGCTGCAATTCCGCAGGGGCACTTTTGGTCTGTTTGGGGGCGGGTGCGCTGTATTGCGCATCGGAGGATGTGGTGTAGATGTCGTCATAATAGGCGAGCGAATCTGTTGAACATGCTGTAAACAAGCCAATTGCACATCCTAGGACAATGGAAAATAGTTTTCTCATAATAACCTCCTATATCTTTTTATTTTCGTATTTTTGCAAAACTTTTCATTGACGGCAAAAATACTAAAAAGTTAATTCTAATAACAAAAAATAATGGCAAAAAGTTTTTCTACACGAGAAGAGAGTTACTCGCAATGGTACAATGATATTGTAAAGAAAGCCGATCTTGCGGAAAATTCCTCTGTAAGAGGCTGTATGGTTATAAAACCCTACGGTTACGCGATTTGGGAGAAGATTCAGTCCACATTGGACGGGATGTTCAAGGAAACCGGCCACACCAACGCCTATTTCCCGATTTTCATCCCGAAATCCTTCTTCAGTCGTGAGGCCAGCCATGTGGAGGGTTTCGCCAAAGAGTGCGCCGTGGTCACCCATTACCGTTTGAAGAACGATCCGAATGGCGGCGGCGTGGTGGTCGATCCCGAGGCCAAGCTGGAGGAGGAACTGATTGTGCGTCCCACTTCGGAGACCATCATCTGGGATACCTACAAGGATTGGATCCATTCCTACCGCGACCTGCCGATTCTCTGTAACCAGTGGGCCAATGTGGTCCGTTGGGAGATGCGCACCCGCCTGTTCCTGCGCACGGCCGAATTCCTGTGGCAGGAGGGCCATACCGCACACGCCACCCGCGAGGAAGCGGTGGAGGAGACGGAAAGAATGTTGCATGTGTATGCCGATTTCGTCGAGAATTTCATGGCCATCCCGGTTGTGAAGGGCGTGAAATCGCCGAATGAGCGTTTTGCCGGCGCCATCGACACCTATTGTATCGAAGCGTTGATGCAGGACGGCAAGGCGTTGCAGGCCGGAACGTCCCACTTCCTGGGACAGAATTTTGCCAAGGCTTTCGATGTGAAATATCTGAACAAGGAGAACCAGTTGGAGTACGTGTGGGCTACCTCGTGGGGCGTTTCCACCCGTCTTATCGGTGCTTTGATTATGACCCATTCGGATGACAATGGTTTGGTGCTTCCGCCGAATCTTGCTCCTATTCAAGTAGTTATTGTTCCTATCTATAAGAGTGAAGAACAACGTCAGGCGATTGCCGAGAAGGTGCAGCCGCTGATTGAGCAGTTGAAGGCCCTCCGCATTTCCGTCAAATTTGATGATGACGACACCAAGCGTTCCGGCTGGAAGTTCAACGAGTATGAGCTGAAGGGTGTGCCGGTGCGGATTGCCATTGGCCCGCGCGATTTGGAGAACAATGAGGCAGAGGTGGCTCGCCGTGACACACTCACGAAAGAGCAGGTCTCCTTCGACGGTTTGGTTGAACATGTGCAGCAGCTCTTGAAGGATATCCAGCAGAATCTGTTCCAAAAAGCGTTGAAATTCCGCGAGGAGAACACCCGCAAGGCGGATACATGGGATGAATTTGTGGATTTGTTGGACAATCATCCGGGTTTTATCTATGCCCACTGGGACGGAACGGCCGAAACGGAAGCCAAAATCAAGGAGTTGACGAAAGCCACCATCCGCTGCATCCCCTTCAACAACCCGTTGGAGGAGGGCAAGTGCATCCTGACGGGCAAACCGTCCAAACAACGTGTGCTGTTCGCCCGTTCGTATTAATAAATTGCCCATTTTTACTATGGATAAGAGATTGGAAGCCTTCCAGCGCTTGCTGGACATCATGGACGAGCTGCGCGAAAAGTGCCCCTGGGACAGCAAACAGACCTTCGAAACGCTGCGTTGCCTGACCATCGAGGAGACGTATGAGCTTTCGGAAGCAATTGTGGACCAGAATGCCGATGATATGTGCAAAGAGCTGGGAGACATCATGTTGCACATTGTTTTCTACTCAAAAATAGCATCGGAAAAGGGACTGTTCGACATCACGGCTGTGCTGAACCAGATTTGCGAGAAGCTGATTCGTCGTCATCCGCACATCTATGGTACGGAAACGGCACAGGATGCACAGCAGGTGCACGAGAATTGGGAGAAGATCAAGTTGCAGAAGGAGGGGAATCGTACCGTGCTCGGCGGAGTCCCGAAGAGTGTGCCGTCGTTGGTGAAAGCATACCGCATCCAGGAAAAGGCAAACGGAGTGGGCTTCGATTGGTCTGATTCACAGGAGGTTTGGAACAAAATGCAGGAAGAACTTGCAGAGCTGAAGGCCGAAGTGGAGAAGGATTCCGACAAAAAAGAGGATGAGCTGGGCGATGTGCTGTTTTCCATCGTCAATTATGCTCGCTTCATCAAGGTGAATCCCGATGATGCGTTGGAGAAAACCAACAAGAAATTCATCTCTCGTTTTAACTATATTGAGGAGAAATCCAAATCGGAGGGACGTCGGATTACCGACCTTTCGTTGGATGAGATGGAGGCGTATTGGCAGCAAGCTAAAAACCTAGAACGTTCATAATACCATTTTGTAGATGTATTATAAAATTGTATATATAGTATTATTGTATATTACGCTTCTGCTGCCAGGTTCACTTCAGGCGCAGAAACCTAGCAAGGCGGCTGCTTTGTGCGAGAAGGCGAAAACGGCCATTAATGCCCATGATTTCAACAAAGCTAAAAATCTGCTGATGCAGGCCCGGGTCAAGGATCCGCAGTTTCCCGACACCTATATTCTGTTGGGCGACCTCTACAATTTCACCTTGAAATCCGATTCGGCGGAGGCGTGCTACAACCGTGCCATCGACCTGATTGGCAATCCCGATCCGCTGTTGTACTACATTGCCGCCACCGAGGGTGCCAAGTGCGGGCATTATGAAACGGCTTTGAAAAACTATGAGACCTTCATGCAGCGCGGCCTCCAATATACGGATGTGCTGACGGATGCACAGAAGGGCATGGCCAACTGCCGTTTTGGAATAGAGGCCATGAAGAATCCGGTGCCGTTCCAGTTGCAGAACCTGGGTGGCAGCATCAATTCCGAGTGGGACGAGTCGCTGGCCGCTATGACAGCAGACAATTCTCGGCTGGTTTTTACGGTGAAACGTCCGAAAGACAGCAAGACGGTTTGTGCCTTCTGTTTGAATGAAGAGGATTTATACTATTGTGACCAGAAGGACGGACAGTGGCTGACGCGCACTCCCTTTGCTTCTCCGATCAAGACCGGATACAATGAAGGTGCGCAGACCATTTCCCCCGACGGCGTGTATCTGCTTTACACCATGTGCGATGCCGATTTCGGGATGGGCAGTTGCGACCTCTATTGGTCGAAGAAGATAGGAGACAAGTGGTCTCGGCCCCGCAATTTTGGAGCGCCGGTGAACACGAATGCCTGGGAGAGCCAGCCCTCGATGGCGGCGGATGGACGTACCATCTATTTCGTCTCCAACCGGCCGGGCGGCTATGGCGGAATGGACATCTGGAAGACGACGATGACTTCGGAGGGTGCCTTCACCGCTCCCGAAAACCTCGGATCCACTATCAACACGCCGGGCGATGATGCCGCTCCGTTCATCCACAGCGATGGGCGCACGCTTTATTTTGCCTCGAACGGGCGCGTGGGTATGGGCGGCTACGACCTTTATTATGCCACACTTCAGCCTGATGGTTCCTGGAGCGAACCGAAAAACATGGGTTATCCGATTAATACGCCTGCCGATGAGATCAACATCTTCATTGACGCCTCGGGCACGGTGGCGTACATGGCCTCCGACAAGGATGGCGGTTTTGGAGGTCTCGACCTCTACAGTTTCGAGTTGGCCGAGAGCTTGCGCCCCAACCCTGTGACCTATATCAAGGGTGTGGTGCGGGATGCTGAAAACGGTCTTCCGCTCACGGCGGACATCGAGATGGTGGATTTGGCCACCCGCCAAGTGCTGACACATACCACCTCGGATGCTCAAACCGGCGCTTTCCTGGCTTGTATCCATACGGGCAGCAATGTCATGCTGAATGTTTCCAACCCTAATTACCCGTTCTATTCCGAGAACTTCCAGATTGAAAAATCCTATACGGAGCTGGAGCCCTATATAAAAGATATTGTATTGCAGCGGGCGGATGTGGGAACCACGGTGGTGCTGAAGAACATCTTCTTTGATTTCAACGAGAGCACGTTGAAGGCTGAGTCGTTTGAGGAATTGGACCGCCTGGCGGATTACCTCCAGCATAATAAGGTGAACATTGAGATTGGCGGCCACACCGACAACCAGGGCTCGGATGAGTATAACGACAAGCTTTCCCAAAGCAGGGCCAAGGCGGTGTATGACTATTTGGTGGCGAAGGGGGTTTCGGCCGACCGCATGGAGTACCGTGGCTATGGCAAGCGGAAACCCATCGCCGACAATGCCACCGAGGAGGGTAGGGCGGCCAACCGGCGTACAGAATTCCGCATAATGGGTCGTTAAACCTTCTTACAACAAGATTATCATATTGGGGAATGTCCGATTTTAAAGGACATTCCCTTTTTTATGTGTAACATTTCAAAAAAATCAAGGTAAAAAGTCCATATAAAAATGTTTATAAACTAAAAGAAGAATTTATATGTAACATAGTGATTTATAGTAATATAACAATTTCTTGTGCTATAATTCCAGCGTGAATACCGCATAAATGCGGCGGGTTTGCGCTGAAATTCGGTGAAAAAAATTCAAAAAAAAAAATACAGAGGAGATAAGTAATCAAAAAAAATGTATTTTTGCAAGTTGAAATTTTAGTGAAATGTATAATAGTGTATAGTACTATAAAACAACGAGTATAGAAGAGAAATAATATAATTAATAACAACAAAAAAATAAAAGTATGAAAAAACTATTATCAATTTGCTTCTTAAGCATCTTACTGACGCTGGCGGGCTTTGTGGCCCGAGCTCAGTCGCCTTGCTGCGTATGGCTGGAGAACATGAATCCAGACACACTGACAGGCATCGCGAATGTCCCTGGAGGGCAGTTGGTGTTGAACAACGCCATGAACCCTGTAGGTTCTATCGGCCTGTATACCCCGAACAGCCAGACGGACGTGTACAAGATCCATTTCATCAACAGCTGCAACATTCAAAGGCTGTCTATTGATTGGAAAGTGTATCGCGACGGCGAGTTGCTGGACGGCAGCGATGACCTCCATCGGTTGTCCAAATACGCCGACTTCAGCATCTACACCTTCTACAATCGTCTCAACCAAAACACCCCTATTCCGTGGCTTGGCGGCCAAGTGCTGGATGGACACGGTGTCCCTGTAGAGGGCGTGCGTTGCTACGATGCTCAGATACAGACAAGAGCCTGCAAGGAAGGTTATCCGGGTGCCATGTCGCCTGATACTACTTTCTCCTACTCGAATGATTACCAGTATGCCGGAGGCTATACCGGTATCTACTCCCAACATCTTGATTATTTCAATGCTGAGTTTTTTGAGCAAACTGAAAATATTATCATTATCAACTGGAAACAAATTGGCGACTATTCTTTGGTGATTAGCATCCGTGAACGTACGGGTGGTTCTGATTATGAGAATCTCTATTGGAATGATACCCAAGACAAATACATCGGTGGTCACATGAGTACTCCTGGCAGTATTGTTGCCACGGATTCCATTGCTCCGTTTGAAAACTACGGTGCCTTCGACAAAGAGATTTGCGACGGTTCTTCTTTTGAGTATGGCAAACCGGCCAAGTCCTTCGACGCCACGGGCAACTATGTGTGTGCTTTCATCGACACCCTTTGCGGTGGTCACTGCGTGGTGACGGCTATCGATACCCTGCACCTCTATGTGCGTGAGAACCCTGTTGTCCAAGTGAGCCAGCATCGTATTGACAATTGTTTCGGCGAAGGTCTGAGCAAAGACCAATTGGGTGCCTTGGCTTCTTCCCCCACTCCGGATGCTACCGGTCTTTCTTGGAAACAAATCCAATGGTCAACCGACGGAACGACGTTCGACACCATTGTGCCGACTCCATCCACGGTGGTTGATACCTATTATTATTATGTGCGTCAGGTGAACTACTACGCCAATTTCAATGAAGACACTGTGATTTGTGATGGCCCGATTGACACCATTACCTATATAGTACATGAAATTCCGGGCAAGCCGACCATCGGAACCCCGAATTACTATTACTGCGTTGGCGCAACGGCCACGCCGGTTGATGAGAATGTGACCGCCGCTCAGGATTGCAAACTGCATTGGGCTTTGGACAACACGTTCGCCACGGAAATCACGGGCACTGCCCTTACTCCGTCCACAACCGCCGCAGGTGTCCAGACATTCTATGTCTATCAGAGTGACACGCTGACAGGCTGCTTCTCGAAAGACAGCTTTGACATCGTTACGGTTACCGTTTATGACAACCCGACCGTCACGGCTACCGCTGCTCCTACGGCCGCTTGTCTGGGTACCGAGTTCACGCTGACCGCCACGACGGGCTTCGACAGCTACGCTTGGGTGAAGAAAGGCAATACCACCACGCTGGGTACCGCCAACGTTCTGAAGGTTACGCCGACGGCTGCTGGCGACAGCACCTATACGGTTACGGTGGGTGAAGACCATAAGGTTAACAATGTTGTGGTTGTCACCTGTACCAGCACGGCTGATGTCACCATCACCATTTATCCTATCCCTGCTCAGCCGACTCTTCCGGCCACGACTTCCAAATCCTACTGTTTGAATGATTCCATCCCTGCCACCTACACGCTGACCGCCACGGCTCCTGCGGGTGCTGTTTGTGTTTGGTTCGACGAAGCTGGCAATCCTCTTGACACCGCCAACAGCTACACGGTGGATATGAACAGCATCAAACCGGCTACCAATGTTTATAAGACGGTGAAATACTATGTGGCTTCCTACAATCCGACCACGACCTGTATTTCTGACCAGAAACTGGCCTTCACCTTCGATTTCTACAAATATCCTGTTTTGGCTGTTGCCCCGAAGACCTCTACGGTATGTCCGGGCGTTTCTGTTGATTTGACCGCCAGCCTGACCACGACATCCAAGGCTGCTTATACTTATACTTGGTCTGGTGATGTGACCACTTCTGTCACCACCAACACCAACACGATTACCACGAGCGACAATGATTGCACGGGCAAAGTTTACAAGGCTATGGTTTTCGTGACCGATGCCAACGGTTGTAAATCCAACACGGACACCGCTGTTGTGAATGTGAAAGATGACACCCACCCGGTTGTCTCTGTTCCTTCCAAGTCTTTCAACCTCTATGGTTGCAACACGGTGATTGTTCCTGCTGCTTACACCACGCTTTCCGCTCTCACTTCCGGTGCCGGCATCACGGTCACCGACGCTTGCGGTAAACTGGAAACCAGTGTTACTCACAGCGACGCAGTTTCTGGTGATTCCTGCACCTCTAGACTCGTGCGTACCTATACGATTTCTGACCACTGTAACAACACCTCCACCTACGTGGAGACCTACACGGTGACGGATACCACGAGACCGACGCTGACGGTTACGCCTGCTCAGGTGGATCCTGTTCCGGCTATGAATTGTACATACGTTATGCCGGATGACAGCGTCTTCTTCAATATTGTAAAAGGTAATGCTCATGACAACTGCACTCCGGATACTGTGCTGGAGGCTTCTGTCAAATACTTCAATGGTTTGAACACTGATCTCGCAAGTGCCAATACGAACATCTTCGCCGACTCCCTCAGCGTTGATATCTATGCTCAGGTTACCGACAGATGTGGTAACAAGTCTGAAAAGGTTAAGATTGCCACGCTCGCACGTCCTGAACCGATGTACATCAAACATGGTTCTGTCTCCATCGACAGAAATGAGCTCTGTCTCTATGATACCGTTAACTTGAGTTTCTCTACGGATTCCATCGCCGGTTACAATCACGCTCCGTACTCCTTCGTATGGACGGGCAGACCGAACGACGGTACGATTATCCACCACACTTGGCAGAATGCTCTCGGTATTCCGGCTCTGCCTGACACCAACTTTGTCTATACGGTTACCGTTACTGACAAGTACGGTTGTGTGGCTAAGGATTCTTCTGATCCTGTTCATGTTTGGAACCTGCCTACCGTTTACATCCACGAAGATATTCGTAACGGTGCTACCTTCCCGCTTTGTCCGAACTACGGTGTGCTGACCGTTGAGGCTGTCGCCGTTGGCAGAATCCCGGGTGACAACAGTGTTACCTATGAATGGTCTGGCGAGAGTGTAAATGTTTACTCTCACAATGACACGACGGGTGTTTACATCCTGCCTGACAGCTGTAACTACACCTACTATCCGCATGTTAAGGTTGTGAACATTAAGGGTTGTGTGGCCGAGGCTGAATTCCCGTTCGATGTGGTTGACACCACCGCTCCTGTTGTGGATGCTTCCGCTATCATTAGCGATACCACGTTGGTTCGCCAGCCGGGTTGTAAGTTCTTCCTTCCGGACTTCACCCCGCTCTTCAATAATAATAATGTTTCTGATAACTGCTACAAGGTTGGTGCGATGACGTTGACGCAAGATCCTCAACCCGGTTTGGAAATTACCGAGAACAAGGCTGTCACGATTACCCTTACTGACCATTGCGGTAACTCCAGCACATTCACGATTAATGCTAACCTGCCTGCCGACAATATTACGATTACCAATATCGCTGTGGTTGACACTGCTTTCTGTCTGAATGGCACGGCTACGCTTACACCGAGCACCCAAAATGGTGTTGGTACTTTCAAATACGCCTGGACAGAGGGATCTGACACGCTGGCTACAACTGCTGTCCTGACGGTTACCCCGACCACGGCCGGTGTTCACACCTACATGTTGTCTGTGGTGGATTCCATGGATTGCGAAGCTACCAAGTCTGCCAACGTCACGGTTTATCCGTTGCCGGCAGCTGCAGATGTAACGATGGCTTCCACTCCGAATGAGTTCTGTAAGTCTGTTTACAATGTCAACAATGAATACAATGGTACGATTTCTGTGACGAACATCACGACGGGTTACAAATACAAACTCTCTACCGATACCACTTGGCGCGATGCAAGCTATGTTTACACGGGTCTCAACAATGGTACCTATAATGTTGACTTGTTGTCTGATCACGACTGCGAGACGCTGAACGCCACCACGGTTACGGTTAATGCTGACTCTACGTCCAATTTGGTTATCTCCACCGCTACGGGTACGCCGAACTATCGTTGTGCTGATCCGTACGATGGTACCATCACGGTGAACAATCCTCAAGTGAACTACACGTATGAGATTATCAATGTTCCGAACTCTGAGCGTGTTTACACCTCTGGTGATTTGAAATATGAAGGTCTGCGTAATGGTGACTATCTCATCCAGGTTGTTTCTGACAAGTATTGTCCGTACAGCATCTACAATACGATTGTGGCTGACAGCACGAAACTTCCGGAACTGCCTACTTACGCTACCACGCCTAAGACGAGCTGTGTGTCTCCGAATGGTGCTATCACGATTCAAAACTCCAGAACCGATTTCGAATACACGTTGAATGGTGTTACACTTACCGGTAATGGTGGTGACTTGACATTTGCTGCCTTGAATGGTGGTGACTATACCTTGGCTATCGTTTCTACGGTGACGGCTTGTAGTCAGCAGTTCGCTCCTATCAATGTTCCTACGACCACGCAGGATCCTGATAGACCTCTGATCGATTCTGTTCCGAACTCTGTTTGCGACCAGGCTATCACTCCGAACGGTTCTATCACGGTGACCAACCCGATCAACGGCTTTACTTATAAGATGGGTGATTCTACCTACACGTATGATGGTACGAACATCATCAAGTTTGTGAATCTGATTGATGCTAATAGCCATATCATGACGGTTACGTCTGATCTCGGTTGTGCCAAGGACTTCACCTTCGAGGTTACTTCCAACATCGTCAATCCTGCCAAGGCCACCTTCGCCTTCACCAACAATACGGTTTGCACGGCTACGCTTCCTACTTGCGTTTCCATTGCTACTCCTCCGACGGTGAATGGTACGATTTCTTTGACCAACACAGATGATACCCATTATACTTACAAGGTTATGCAGGGTACCACGGAAATCCTTCCGACTTCCGGTCATGCTTACACCGGACTTGCTGCCGGTACCTACACCATCACGGTTCGTGACATTGCCACGGGTTGCGAAAGCGATACGAATTGCACGATTGTTGACGATCCTGCCGCGATTACGATTGCTACGGGTGAGTACACTTCTACTCCGCGTACCAGCTGTACTGTCTATGACGGTTCTATCACCATCGCCCCGGCTGCTGGATACAACTATTACATTTGCCAGGTTTCCAATCAGCCTCTTACCGGTACAACGAACGGTCTGGATGCTGGTAAGTACAATGTTATTAAATACAATGTCACCACGGGTTGCTTCCGCGAGGATACTGTTGTGGTTGAGGATGCCAGAGCAAGATATGACACGATTGAGTTTAATATGACGAAGGATATCGTGTGCGACAATGCCAACTTTGTTGGTACGGGTTCCATCACGGTGACCAACCTCTCCACTTCCGACTTCACGTTCTACATCGACGGTGCTATCAATCCTTCCAATGTGTTCAGCAACCTGCATGATGGCACGTACACGATCAGCGTGAAACACAATGCTACGCAGTGTCCGGGCCAGTTGGCCATTACGGTTGGTGATTCCACCATGCTTCCTAAGTTTACGGTGTCCACTACGGCCAACACCTATTGTACGGATACAATTCATGATGGTACGGTGACGATCACTCCGGAAGCCAACTGCATCTACACGCTCTTTATTGCTGACAGCGTTTATGGCACGACCACCACGATCACTGGTCTTAAGGATGCTGATTACAGACTGGCTGCTTACAACACGCTGACGGGTTGTACGGATACGACGGATGTTACAATCAACCATGTTCCTGTTATCCCGACAGCTACGGTTGCCTCCAAGGCTGCTAACTACAATTGTAAACCTGAGAAGAACGGTTCCGTTACGATCACATCTTCTGTGGCTGACGTAACCTACTACTTGGTTTCCAATGTACCTGATACTTTGACCAGCATTACGCCTACCTTCAACAACCTGGATAGCGGTGATTATAAATTCTATGTGATTACCAACAAGGGTTGTGTTTCTGCAGAGGGTACGGTTAATGTTGCCGATAGCGCTCACATCTATGAGCTCCTTCTCTCCCAGACTCCGAACACGATGTGTGTTCCTACGTTCGAACATCCGGGTAACGGTACCATTGTGGTTGAAAAACCGCAGGCACGTCATTACACCTATTCCTTCTATGACAATGCCGGTGCCCAGATCGATGTGAACTACTTCAATCCTGACTCCTACACCATGTACCACTTGAAAGACATGCTCTACAGAGTGGTGGTGAATGATACGATTACCAAGTGTTCTGCTGAGGATACCATCAGCGTGCTTTTGCACCACGATGACATCACTGTTACGGCTGACTCCACCGACAACGATCGTTGCCTTGCTCCTTACAATGGTACGGTTACGGTGAACATGGTTAACCCGAACATCGACGGTGTTTATCGTTACAAGATCGACGGTGGTGAATACCAGGTCAGCAATGTCTTCGAAGGCCTGAAGGAAGGTGTTCACGAAGTGCTCATTTGGGATACCACGACCAATTGTACCTATCCTGTTGCCGGTCCGCTGCAGATCACGGTCAACAAGAAAGACTACAACGTTACGTTGAATCCGTATGTCAAGGATAATGAGTACTGTGTTGCTCCGTATAACGGTGCTATCGGTCTCTATATTGACAGCTTGACGAGCGATATTCCGACTCCGGTTTATCAATTCGCCTTCTCCGATGCTCCTAGCACACAGCCTGACACGATGGCTTACACGGGTGAAATGGTTTACGAGCAGCTCGGTGCCGGCACCTACAACATCTGGGTTAAGGATACCACCACTGCCTGTATCTATGGTCCTTTCGTGGCTGCTGTCAACACGGTCAATGACAATGCTCCGATCATCGATTCTATTATTCCTACGGGTTACAATAACGTCAGCGAATATAACTTCTGTCCGAATTCTAATGCTACCTTGTGTGCTGAGGTAACGGCTCAGGTTGCTAGCGACACGCTTGGCTATGGATATCTGTGGTCCTGCAACTGCTTCCCGTGGACGGTTCTTTCCGATTCCAGCTGTGTGGATGTCATCACCTCTGCTGAACGTCTCCACTGCGAATATACGGTTGAAGTGACCAGTCTTGCCACCGGTTGTGTGACAACCAAGACGGTTGCTGTTACCATTGACACGACTCCTGTTGTCCACTTCTATTTCGAGAATCCTACCCGTATCTTTGTTCAGAGCCACGGTGTTGCCTATAACTGCGAGAACAATGATTATACGGTTGGTGTCACGAATCCGATTGCCGATTACGATTCCATCTTCTGGACACAGCCTGTTTACGTTGCTGGTACTCATGTCGATGTTGCGGCTAACACCTATACTGCCCCGACGGAGATTTCCTATTGCGTGAACTTGGTTGACCACAACGGTTGTATCGCTCATGACTATATGAATGTCAATATCAAGCCGGTTGCAAATCACCAGATCACTCAGGTTGTTTGTGACAGCACTATCTACAGAGATCAGAAGGGTATTGAGCATAAGTTCTACTTCGTGGAAGGTGGTCCGAACTCTCATACGTTAATTGACACTTTCGCCAACGGTGCTGTTAATGGTTGCGACAGCTTCCTTACTGTCAACATCATTATTAATAGTAGTCCGGTTCTCACGGTTGATTCTGATGCTACTTACATTGAGCGTCATGTATGCCACGGCAACCCGCTTCATACGGACAATATGCTCAAGGTGAAGTACACGAGCGACTATGGTTGGAAGTTTGGTACGGACTACAACTCCGCAGATGCTGCTTTCGATCCTACGGCTAATTTGAATTTTGCCGATAGTGGTAAGACTGTGTATGCTTACGCTGTGAACAATTGTGACACTGTGGTTTTCGGACCTTACACATTGAATATCGATTCTCTGCCTATCGTTCCGGATATCACGACCAATAGTCCGTATTGCGACAGCACGGTGTTTGACTTGACGGTTCCTGCTTACACCTGCAACGGTGTTACCTGTACAGGTACCTGGCAGCTGGGTGGTGTGGATACGATTATCGACAAGTTTGTCTATGGCATGAATAACGGTGTTATCCGTTACGCTGTTACCAATGCTTGCGGAACCTCCTACTCCAATGAGTTGACGCTTACGGTTTACAACACAGCTAAGCTGGATCTTGCTTACACATTTGATTCTCTCTGTGTTGGTACTACGGGTGATATTACCTTCACGGTGAACACGGGTAACTCCGACACGCTGGTGTTCAATTCCGTGTACTTCAAGGTGGCCAAGAGTGGCAACACCTATACCATCACGCCTGACTCTGCCAATGTGGGTGTCTCCTCCGTTGACATCTATTCCTTCCAGGAGCCTACAGTTCCTGCTGACTTGGTTGGCAATTGTAAGTTTGAGAAGAAGACGGTTGAGTTCTACATCGTTGACAAGCCGGTGGTTGCCGAGGTTGCCAATCCGGACAGCATCTGCGCTGGCAATGCCATCACAGGTCTTAACATACCGACGTACAACGCTAAGAACGGTGAGATCCTCTCTGAAGGCTGGCTCATCAAGCATGGTACGGGCAACTATGTGGACTTCGATCCTACCACGATTCTGTACATTGTTAACCATGGTGACTCCATCAAGTATCAGGTGACCAACCGTTGCGGTACCTCCTACTCGAACGCTGTTCCTGTTGTGGTTGACACGGTTCCGTTTGCTACGCTCACTCCGGCTACTATTACGTACTGCGTTGGTGACTCTATCCACATTACGAGCGACCTCCATCTTACGGTTACCACTACTCCGACGGCTCCGCTGACAGCTACTCCGGTGTTGAAGTTGGATGGTGTTGATTATACCGCAGGTACTGCTCTTACGATGGTTGACTCCAACAAGAATGTTTGGTATGAAGTCACTAACAAGTGTGGTACGAACACTTCTGACACCATTAAGGTTGTTGTGAACGATACCGCTTCCTTGGTTGTTGACAGAACTGCTTTGGTTGACACTATTTGTGTTGATGGTAGTACAATGAGCTTCAAGGTTACGACTCACAAGTCCAATGTGCTGACAGTTACACCTTCTAGCACCACCGATTTCGAGTTGGCTTCCACTTCGAATGTGACGGCTACTGCAAAAGAGACGACCGTTACGATTACACCGAAGGTTGCCACGGATGGTGTTTTGAGTGAAATCTATATTAAGGTTGAGTCTGCTGTGGCCGCTTGCGACCGCGAGAAGTATGACACGATCCGCTTTACGATTGCTGACACGGCTCACTTCACCAGTGCTCCTAAGGTTGACACGGTTTGCGAAGGCACTACCTTCACCGTTGTTGCTCCTTCTTACACCACGCCGAACGCTCCTGTCTTGAACGAGGAATGGCAGAGCAACGTTAATGGTTCTTGGGCTACATTCGATGTGAACACTCCGATGACCAAGGATTATTATGGTAAGTATCTGCGTTACGCTGTGGAGACCCGTTGTGGATACAACTACTCCGATTCTATCCAGGTGTTTGTGTATGATACAGTGAAACTGACCTTCACTGCACCGGATGATAAGGATACCATTTGCTGGAATGATCTTGTGAGTCGTAAGTTTACGTATGAATTTGCCGGTGTTTCCCAAGACTCCCTGTATTATGTCATCAATCCTGATCTGGATCAGTATGCTTATCCGCTTCACAGTGCTTTAATGAGTAGTATAATTTATTCATTAGATTCTAGATTTGACTTTGGTATGGGTACGGATACGATTGAAGGTAACACGGGTATCAGAGCTCCTCACGGTGTCTATGTTGCAACGGTTTATGCTAAGAGTGTATATTGTCCGGCAACGAACAAGACGCACACCTTCGAAATCTATGTTGATTCTCTGCCGACCATCACCTTCAACAATGCACAGCAAGACTACTGCATTGATGAAACTCCGAACTTCAAGGTTGGTGAGGTTGTTAACTTGAATGCTTACAACACGAAGGATTCTGTCGTGACTGGCTACATCAAGACTTACGATTTCGGTACGCATACTTATGCTGCTTCTTGGTCTGATATTCTGCCTACTAAGATTGCCGCTGAACATGATAGCGCTTTGGTTGCCTTCACCATCACCAACCATTGTGGTGAGTCTGTCATCAACGACAGCCTCCTGGTTGTGGTGGAAGGCAAGCCGGTGGTTACCGCTCCGGTTGCTACTGACACTTGTATCGGTTCTCCGCTGTCAGACTTCATCGTGACGGCTCCTGTTGTCACGCTGCCGACCAAGTCCTCCAGAATCACGGCTCAGGGCTGGTTGATTGAGAATGCTTCTGGTGAATATGTGCCAGTTTCTGAAACGACGCCTATCACTCAAGATACGAACGTCAAGTACTATGCTGCTACTCGTTGTGGCGCTGATACTTGTGCTGCCGTCAGACTTGTTGTGACGAAGCTTCCTGAAATTACGGATACACTGTTGACTACCGAGTTTACCATCTGCTCTGGCGACACGTTCGCTTCCAAGACGATGAACTACATCAACGTGGCTAAGGATACCACCGAGCTCTGGACGATTACCAAGGCCGGTACCACGAACGATGAGACTCTGGTCTTCGGTCAGCCGTACGACACCAGCTACAACAATGCTACTATCCGTTACATCGTGGTGAACGAGTGCGGTGCTGACACGGTATTCGCTTTCGCCCGCGTTGACACGCTGCCTGTTCCTGTGATCCTTGGTGACACCACGATTTGTCAACAAGGTTCCACCACGCTTTCCGTGACGGAGACGGGTTATGCAAGCTATCAGTGGTTCATGAATGGTGATACGATTGTGGGTGCTACCAACCCGACATACACTTTCAATGTTGATACAGCAAATGTTTCCACATTCACCTTCACGGTCAGTGTTAAGGATGGCCATGGCTGTTACTCTACCTACAACATCAATGGTACTTCCGATAAGGACTCCAAGCTGTTCAAGTCTGACAGTGTCACGATTGAAGCTTCCGACGCTCCGAGATTCATCTTCAAGGATGTGAACGGAACGGTTACGCACAGACTGCCGGATGCTACCACTTCTGCAGATCTTGCTAACAAGTTCAACTATACTTGGATGATCAGTGCTCCGTGTACGAATGGTAATGATCTTGTATTCGTCACTTTCGACTTCTATCACAACGATCAGCTCATTCCGAATGACTCCATCGGTGTTTACTTCAAGGAAGAAGAACAAGGTATGGGTTCCAATTATCAGAAGTGGATGTCAACAGACTATATCGAATGGTTGACGTATGACCTTCATCCTATGAATGCTGAAACGCATTATGATTATGCTCAGGCTAATTTCGGTAGCACTTTGAATGAGGGTAACCACTTCCCGTATAAGAATTTGGCCGGTGGTAACTTTATCTATGATGATGTGTTCTTGCATTTCTTGAATAATCGTGAGGTGAGCAAGACGGTTTCTCCTGCTTTGAGATCTGGTGAGTATAAGATTATCTACAGACTCTACTCCACCGACAATTACAATTTGCATGGTGACCTGTACTATAATCCTGATACCACTAATGCAGCTGGAAATCATAACTTTATAATTGGTGGTCACAACTCCATTGCATCGGGCTCTCATCTTACCGAGTTGGTTGTCGATACTTTGAAGTTCACGGTTACTGGTGAGGATCTGCACTACACGCCGTCTCCGGCTGTTGAGCCCGAACCCGAACCAATCTTCAACGTGGTTGACGAACCTACGGTCAAGGTTTACCCGAACCCGACTTCCGGCGATGTCTATGCTAACATCGAAGGCTTCGAGGGTGCTGCAGTTGTCAGAATCGTGACGCTGGCCGGTAAGGTTGTTTCCGAGGAGACTATCTCCGCTACGAAGGCTGCTACGTACACGTATCACCGTCAGACGGCTGACCTCACTCCTGGCGTTTACTTCTTGAGCGTCCAGAGCGGCGAGGCCAAGATCTCCAAGAAACTCGTTGTGACCAGATAATGTAATTCATCATACTTTTCAGGGAGTTGTGCCTCAACACACAACTCCCTTTTTTTTACCCATTATGAAAAACAACAACTTCATGCTTTCGCTCTTTCGCCGGTATCCCGGACGGTTGTTTGTTGTTTTTCTGCTCAACCTATGCTCTGTCTTGCTTACCATTCTGGTGTTCCTTTTGATAGAGCCTTTTTGTAAAATCCTCTTCCATGTCTCCATGCAGGACCTCAGTCCTGTAACCTCGTTTTTCATGAATCGCATGCTCCCTTGGCTGCATTTCGATTCGGGAGCGCTGCCCCTTTTGGGGTTGCTGCTGTTGGCTTTGCTGCTCTATTTCTTGAAGGACTTCTTCGCCTACGCTTCGCAATGGGTGATGGCCTCCATGCGCAGCCATCTGCTGATGACGCTCCGCAACGAGGTGTATGACAAAATCCTGGATCTGCCCTTGGGCTATTTCACGGCCCGTCAGCGGGGGGATATTGTGTCTCGCGCGGTGAACGACACCCAGGAGGTAGAGCATACAACGCTCACCTCGCTGCGCTCGTTCATGACGGACCCGGTGACGTTGTTCATCTTCCTGGTGGCCCTGTTTATGATTGACGCTCCGCTTACGATCTTCTCCCTCTTGCTGATGCCGTTGGCCTTCTTGATCATCAGTCGGGTGTCGAAACGGCTTCGCCGGCAGACGCGCGCCTCGAAGGAACGCCTTGGCTCGTTGCTCTCGCATGTGGAGGAGAGTGTCGGCGGGTTGCGCATCATCAAGGGATTCAACGCCCAGCGGAATGCGAAGGATGTGTTCGAGCGGCTGAACGATGATTTTACCGATGTGCAGACGCGCATATACCGGCGCACGGACCTGGCTTCCCCGTTGAGCGAGTTCTTGGGTGTCATCATTGTGATGATTGTACTTGTAGTGGGTGGCAACATGGTGCTGGCCAACAAGATGAGCCTGACCGCTGAGATGTTCATCACCTACATCGCGATGTTTACCCAGGTTATAGAACCCTTGAAGTCGCTCTCTACGGCAGGGGCCAACTACCGTCGTGGCTTGGCTGCTTTGGACCGTGTGCGTGAGCTGCTCTTGGCGGAAGAACAGATTCCCGAGGCGGCAAAGCCGATTGCTGTGGATGCCTTCCGCGAATCACTGCGCTTCGACCATCTGACTTTCTCTTATGGCGAGAATCCAGTAATTCAGGATGTGACCTTTGATATCCGTCGGGGCGAGATGGTGGCGTTGGTGGGTCCCTCCGGAGCCGGCAAGAGCACGCTGACTGATCTTGTGGAACGCTTTTACGACCCGACCGACGGACGAATTCTGTTGGATGGGATTGACATTCGGGAATACCGGCTGCACGACTACCGCTCCTTGTTCGCTTTGGTGTCGCAGGATGTGGTCCTGTTCAACGACACGCTGTACCGCAACGTGACGATGGGGCGCACAGACATCCCGGAGGAAGAGGTGATGCGGGCGTTGGAGGTGGCCAATCTAGGAGAGTTCGTGGCCGCGCTTCCCAACGGGCTGCAATATGCTATCGGCGACCGGGGACTCAACCTTTCGGGCGGGCAGCGGCAGCGCATCAGCATTGCGCGTGCCGTGGTGCGCAACGCGCCCATCCTGATTCTGGACGAGGCCACCTCGGCTATGGACACCGAATCGGAAAAGAGCGTGCAGCAAGCCTTAGCCCGCGTGATGAAGGAGCGCACCGTGCTGGTGGTCGCGCACCGGCTCAGCACCATCCGCCACGCCGACCGGATCATCGTTTTGGAGAACGGGCGTGTGGTGGAAACGGGCACACACGAAGAACTGCTCGCGCGCGCAGGCGTGTACAGGAGTATGGTAGAGAGCGGGGAAGGTGTTCGAGGCTCGTAAGGTTTATAATGATTATAAGGTTTGTGATGATTATAAGGTTATTTGATTTGCGGCTGCAGGCGGCAGAGGCGGAAGCCAAACTCCCCTTCCTGGGAAGGGGAATTTTCCCGTTCCGGCACCATTGTGCTGTGGCAAATAATTAGAATTAAAGTTCATAGTTTCTAAGTTCACAAAATATGGCAAAACACAAATTAGCACGCTTCGCCGAGAACGAGACTTTCGGCAATCTTTTCCAGCACACGAACTACGACCGTCAGGGGATTCCCTTCCCGCTGAAGGGACAGTGGGGTAGGGACTATTTCCACAACGACAATCCCATTGTGGTGGAGTTGGGATGTGGCAAGGGCGACTACACGCTGGCGTTGGCTCGCCGCAATCCGGATGTGAACTACATAGGGGTGGATCGCAAGGGGGCGCGGTTGTGGCGCGGCTGCAAGGATGCGTTGGAAGAGGGGTTGCAGAATGTGGCTTTCCTGCGTATTTCCATTGACAATATTGGGTATTATTTTGCGCCGGGCGAGGTGAGCGAGATATGGGTCACTTTCCCGGACCCGCAGCCGAAGAGTGAGCGCAGGCGGCTGGTGTCGCCGCGCTTTGTGGACTATTACCGGGCGGTGTTGCCGGCGGAGGGGGGTATTTTGAATCTGAAGACGGACAGTCGGATGCTGTATGCGTACGTGTTGGAAACGGCTCCGTTGGCGGGCTGGCAAGTTCTTGAAGATGTGGAGGATGTGTATGCGCAGCCGTGTGCCGACATATTGACGGGGATACAGACTTTCTATGAGAAAATGTGGCTGGCGGAAGGGCGCACCATTTCGTATGTGCGGCTGGCTGTCGGGGGTGCCGGAGAGCCCTCCAAACAAAAATAATGCCACAAATAAAAAAAACTTTTTTTTAAGGCATTTGGAATTAAAAAAATGCTATATTTGCCAACTTGTTAGAAAATCGGCAAAAGGCCTTGCGTGTTTGAGGGGATATGATTTGTAAGTATGTGGTTTAAGGCAAGTTGAAACGATATTTTTTAACAATGGTTGGTTAGTAGGGGAGTAGTGTGTGGTGCATAAAGTGCGAAAAAAGTTTCTAAAAATTCGAATAATATAAAAAATAGAAGAAGATGAAAATAGTTAATTATTTTAAGGAAATGTATGATGAGCTGGTTCACAAGACGAGTTGGCCCACCATGCAGGAGCTTGGAAATAGTGTTGTGGTGGTGTCTATTGCTTCCCTAATAATCGCGTTAATCGTGTTTTTGATGGACATCATCTTCAATGCCGGCATGGGATTGTTGTTCCCGGCCACGGCTGTTTAGTCTTCTTCATAGTCAGTGTTATATCCTAAATACCGAGTCATGGCAGAAGTTGAACGCAAGTGGTATGTGATCAAGGCGGTCACGGGTACCGAGAAGAAGGTGAAGCAGAACATCGAGACCGAGGTTGAGCTTTCCCATCTGAAGGACTATGTGACGAAAGTCTTGATTCCGACCGAGAAAGTTTTCCATAGCACGAAGAGCGGTAAGAAGGTGGTGACCGAGCGCAATTATTTCCCGAGCTACATCTTTGTGGAGGCAGCTATGACGGGGGAGGTTGCCGGGGCGCTGCTGGACGTTCCGGGTGTGTTGGGCTTCGTGGGTTGCAAGCACAAAAGTGACCCGCCGGTGGCCCTGCGTCCGGCCGAAGTGTCTCGCCTGTTAGGTAAGGTGGATGAGCTCATGTCGCAAGACGAGACGTTCATGCAGCCCTACGTGGTGGGTGAGGAGATCAAGGTTATTGACGGACCTTTCAATACCTTCAACGGCATCATCGAAGAGATTGATACGGAGAAGAAGAAGCTGAAGATTATGGTGAAAATCTTCGGCCGTAAGACCCCGCTGGAGCTGGGTTTTATGCAGGTTGAAAAAATATAACGCGGCTGAATAGTTACAAACAATAAAATTCATTAAAAAAATGGCAAAAGAAGTAGCTGGATTAATTAAGTTACAAATCAAGGGAGGTGCCGCCAATCCGTCACCGCCAGTTGGTCCCGCATTGGGTTCCAAGGGCGTGAACATCATGGAGTTCTGCAAACAGTTCAATTCCCGTACACAGGATTTGGCTGGGAAGATCATCCCCGTGGTGATTACGGTTTACAAGGATAAGTCATTCGATTTCATCACGAAGACCCCCCCTGTAGCTGTTCAAGTTAAGGAAGCAGCAAAACTTCAAAAAGGTTCTGGAGAGCCCAACCGCAACAAGGTGGGTACCATCACTTGGGACCAGGTCCGCAGCATCGCCGAACTGAAGATGCCGGATTTGAACTGTTTCGAGCTGGAGTCCGCCATGTCTATGGTGGCCGGCACGGCCCGCAGCATGGGTGTCAACGTCAAGGGAGGCCAGAATCCTTTTGAAAAGAATTAATAACAAGTAAAACACAATCAAATGGCTAAAATATCAAAAAAACGCAAAGAGGCTTTTGCTAAATTTGATAAGAGTAAAGTGTACAACCTTCCGGAAGCTGTCCAGACGGTGAAAGACCTTACCTACACCAAATTTGATGCGTCTTTCGACATTGACGTCCGTTTGGGCGTTGACCCTCGAAAAGCCAACCAGATGGTGCGTGGTATCGTGACTCTCCCTCACGGGACAGGCAAGGTGGTCCGTGTGCTGGCCCTCTGCACCCCCGACAAGGAGGAAGAAGCGAAAGCCGCCGGAGCTGATTACGTGGGCCTGGATGAATACGTTGACAAGATCAAGCAAGGCTGGACCGACGTCGATGTGATCATCACCATGCCGAGCGTGATGCCGAAGATAGGTGCCCTGGGCCGTATTCTCGGTCCCCGTGGCTTGATGCCGAACCCCAAGTCCGGCACCGTGACCATGGAGGTGGGCAAGGCCGTTACCGAGGTGAAGGGCGGTAAGATCGACTTCAAGGTGGACAAGTATGGTATCATCCACTCGTCCGTCGGCAAGAACCGCTTCACAGTTGACCAGTTGGTGGACAACGTGCGCGAAATGATGAGCACGATCATCAAGCTGAAACCGACTTCCGCCAAGGGTACGTATGTCAAGAGCATCTACCTCTCCACGACGATGAGTCCCGGAGTACAAGTGGATCCCAAATCCGTTACATTATAATCTTAAAGTTTAGTTAGTATGAAAAAAGAACAGAAAAGCCAAATCATTGAGGAAATAGCTCAGGACTTAGCTAACTATGCCAACGTATATGTAACAGACATTTCCGGTTTCACAGTTAGTACGGTCAATCAGCTGCGCAGACAGTGTTTCAAGCGCGACGTGAAGCTGAAAGTGGTGAAGAACACCCTTCTGAAGCGCGCCATGGACCAGTCCGCATCCGACTATTCCGAAATCTATCCCACGCTGAACGGTGCCACCGCCATCATGCTTTGCAACACGGGCAACGTGCCTGCGAAGATGATCAAGGAGTTCCGCGCCAAGAATGCGAAGCCCATCATCAAGGCCGCGTTCATCGAGGAAACCGCCTACATCGGCGATGAGAACCTGGAAGCCCTGTGCAACATCAAGTCCCGCGAGGAATTGATCGGCGACATCATCGGTTTGCTCCAGTCACCGGCCAAGAATGTGATCTCCGCATTGCAGTCTGGTGGCGGCAAGCTCGCTGGCATCGTCAAAACACTGTCCGAAAGAGCAGAATAATTACAATCAATAAAAAAATCATTTAGTAAAAACATTTAAAAAAATACAATTATGGCAGATTTGAAAGCATTTGCAGAACAATTAGTGAACTTGACCGTTAAAGAAGTTAACGAGTTAGCTCAGATTTTGAAAGAAGAATACGGTATCGAGCCCGCCGCCGCCGCAGTCGCCGTGGCCGCTGGTCCCGCAGCTGGCGCCGCTGCCGCCGCTGAAGAGAAGACCGAATTCGATGTGATTCTGAAAGCCGCTGGCGCTCAGAAATTGCAGGTCGTCAAGCTGGTGAAGGAACTGACCAGCCTCGGTCTGAAAGAAGCCAAGGAATTGGTTGACGGTGCTCCCAAGGCCGTTAAGGAAGGCGTTTCCAAAGACGAAGCCGAATCTTTGAAGAAATCTCTCGAAGAAGCCGGCGCCGAAGTGGAAATTAAATAGTTTTCCCTATAATCTTTGCAATAGTACAACACTTCCACTCCGGTGGAAGTGATTGTACTTATTGTTGTTTTAAATACCCGCTGATTGGTATTCCCGAAAAGTCAGAGAATTTTTTTCCAAAAATTAATTCTAAAAGCCTTGGCAACTAATAATAACAACAGAATAAGCTTTGCAACCACGAGACCGGTGCCCTATCCGGATTTTCTGGATATCCAACTCAAGTCGTTTGAGGAGTTCTTCCAAATTGACACGGATGCCGAATGTCGCCATAATGAGGGCCTGTACCGCGCGTTTGCCGAAAATTTCCCCATCACGGATGCGAGAGGCAGCTACGTCCTGGAGTTCTTGGATTACTCCATCGACGCCCCTCGTTACACCATGGACGAATGCCTGGAAAGAGGCCTGACGTTCAGCGTCCCCTTGAAGGCGAAACTCAAGCTCTCCTGCAATGATGTCGAGCACGAGGACTTCGAGACCATCATCCAAGATGTCTATCTGGGCATGATCCCCTACATGACCCCCCGCGGCACCTTCATCATCAATGGCGCCGAGCGTGTGGTCGTGTCGCAGTTGCACCGTTCGCCAGGTGTGTTCTTCGGATTCTCCTACCACACCAACGGAACGCCGTTGTACTCCGCCCGTATCATCCCCTTCAAGGGTTCCTGGATGGAGTTCACCACCGACATCAACAACGTGATGTACGCTTATATCGACCGGAAGAAGAAACTCCCGGTGACCACGTTGCTCCGTGCCATCGGTTATGAGACCGACAAGGACATTTTGAGCATCTTCGACATTGCCCATGAAGTCAAGGCTACCAAGGCAAACCTGAAGAAGTTCTTAGGCGAGAAATTCGCCGCCGCCGTCACCAAGACGTGGTGCGAGGACTTCGTCGATGACGAAACCGGTGAGGTCGTCAACATCGAGCGTACCGAGGTGATCATCGACCGCGAGACCGTTTTTGAGAAGCAACATATCAACATGATTACGGATGCCAACATCAAGACGGTGCTCTTCCATAAAACAGACGAGAAGCAGATTGACTACTCCGTGATTTTCAACACGTTGCAGAAGGACCCGACCAACTCCGGCCGTGAAGCTATCGACTACATCTACCTGCAGCTGAAGAGCACGGCAGCTCCCGACGAGGAGACGGCCCGTGCCACGTTGGACAAGCTCTTCTTCTCCGACAAACGTTACGACCTCGGCGAAGTTGGCCGTTATCGTATCAACAAGAAACTGAATCTGAACATCCCCATGGAAACGGGTGTGCTCACCAACGAGGACATCATCTCCATCATCCGCTATTTGATCGAGTTGATCAACTCGAAGACTGAGGTGGACGATATCGACCACTTGAGCAACCGTCGTATCCGTACCGTCGGGGAACAATTATACAACCAGTTCAGCGTGGGCTTGAACCGTATGGCCCGCACCATCCGTGAAAAGATGAACGTGCGTGACCACGAAGTGTTCGCCCCGGTGGACTTGATCAACGCCAAGACGCTTTCGTCTGTGGTGAATTCCTTCTTCGGAACCAACCAGCTGTCCCAGTTCATGGACCAGACGAATCCGCTGTCTGAAATCACCCACAAGCGCAGGATTTCCGCTTTGGGTCCTGGAGGTCTGTCGCGTGAGCGTGCCGGCTTCGAGGTCCGTGACGTACACTACACGCACTATGGTCGTCTTTGTACCATCGAGACCCCTGAAGGCCCGAACATCGGTCTTATCTCCTCCCTTTGTGTGTTCGCCAAGATCAACAACCTCGGCTTCATCGCCACGCCGTATCGTCGCGTGGTCAACGGTCAGGTCCGTTTCGACGAACCGCCCGTGTTCCTGACTGCCGAGGAGGAGGACAACCTCCGTATCGCACAGGCCAACACGCCGATGGATGAGAACGGCTTGCTAGGCGAGAAGGTGAAAGCCCGTCGTCTGGCCGATTACCCGATCCTCCCGCGTGAGGAAATCGACATGATCGACATTGCGCCGAACCAGATTGCCTCCATCGCCGCCTCCTTGATCCCGTTCCTGGAGAACGACGACGCTAACCGTGCGTTGATGGGTTCCAACATGATGCGCCAGGCCGTGCCTTTGCTTCGTCCGGAAGCTCCTATCGTGGGTACGGGCCTGGAACACCAGGTGGCTGTTGATTCCCGCGTGGTCCTCGTGGCCGAGGGCACTGGCGTGGTGAAGTCTGTGGATGCCACCCATATTGAAATCGAATACGAAGAATTGGAAACCGAGCGTCTGGTCAGCTTCGATTCCAACGTGAAGAATTACGAGCTGCTCAAGTTCCGCAGAACCAACCAGAACTCTTGTATCAACATGCGTCCGATCGTGGTGAAAGGACAGAAAGTGCAGAAGGGCGATGTTCTCACCGAGGGCTATGCCACGGAGAACGGAGAGTTGGCTTTGGGCCGCAACCTGATGGTGGCCTTCATGCCTTGGAAGGGATACAACTTCGAGGATGCTGTCGTGATTTCCGAGAAAGCCGTCAATGACGACCTTTATACATCCATCCATATTGAGTCGTTCACTTTGGAGGTGCGCGACACCAAGCGCGGTATCGAGGAATTGACCAACGATATCCCCAACGTGTCCAACGAGGCTACCAAGGACTTGAACGAGGATGGTCTTATCCGCGTGGGTGCCGAGGTCAATGAGGGCGATATCCTCATCGGTAAGATTACGCCTAAGGGCGAGTCCTATCCGACTCCGGAAGAGAAGCTGCTTCGCGCTATCTTCGGCGATAAGGCCGGCGATGTGAAGGACGCTTCCCTGAAAGCCACCCCGGGTATGAAGGGCGTGGTGATCGGTTCCAAGTCTTTGTCCCGCTTGGTGAAGGACCGCAAGTCCAAAGCCAAGGACAAGGATCTGGTCAAATCCATCGAGGACAAATACCAGGTGGAATACGACAAGTTGCATGAGGTGGCTGTCTCCAAACTGTATCGTATCCTGGAAGGCAAGATTGCCCACAATATCCATGACAATGCCAAGAATGTGGTCATCCAAAAGGGTGCCAAGTTCTCCCAGAAACTGTTGAACACGGTCGATTTCACCACGGTGGCCATCACCAAGTGGACGAACGACAGCAAGGTCAACGGTCTGGTGGCCGACATCATCCGCAACTACCTGGTCAAGGTTCGCGACATCACCGCACGGAAGACGCGCGAGGTGTTCGATGCAACGATCGGTACGGAGCTGCCTGCCGGCATCGTGCAAATGGCCAAGGTCTATATCGCCAACAAGCGCAAGCTGCGCATCGGTGACAAGATGGCCGGTCGTCACGGTAACAAGGGTTGTGTGGCCAAGATCGTGAAGCAGGAAGACCTCCCGTTCCTTGCGGACGGTCGTCCTGTGGATGTGGTGCTGAACCCGCTGGGTGTGCCTTCCCGTATGAACTTGGGTCAGATTTACGAGACCGTTCTCGGCTGGGCCGGCAAGAAGCTGGGTGTCAAGTTCGCCACCCCGATCTTCGACGGTGCCTCCATCGACCAGATCAACGAGTACATGCGTCAGGCGGGCCTGCCCGAAAACGGCAGCACGCAGCTGTACGATGGCGAGACGGGCGAGCCGTTCCATCAGAAGGCTACGGTCGGTTACATCTATTATCTCAAATTGCATCACATGGTGGACGACAAGATGCACGCTCGTTCCATTGGACCGTACTCCCTCATCACCCAACAGCCGCTCGGCGGTAAGGCCCAATTCGGTGGTCAGCGTTTCGGTGAGATGGAGGTCTGGGCTATCGAGGCCTATGGTGCATCCAACGTGCTTCAGGAGATCCTGACGGTGAAGTCCGACGACGTGGTCGGCAGAGCCAAGGCGTACGAGGCCATCGTGAAGGGCGACAATATGCCGCAGTCCGGCATTCCCGAGTCTTTCAACGTGCTGGTCAACGAGTTGCGCGGTCTCGGTTTGGATGTTAAATTTGAATAAGACAATTAAAAATCATATCGTATATTATGGCTTTTAGAAAAGACAATAATACAAGAAAAGAATTTCAAAAGATCACCATCAGCCTGGCTTCCCCGGAAACCATCCTGAAACAATCTCATGGTGAGGTTCTGAAGCCGGAAACCATCAACTACCGGACCTACAAGCCCGAGCGTGATGGTTTGTTCTGCGAAAAGATTTTCGGTCCCACCAAAGACTGGGAATGTCATTGTGGCAAGTATAAGAGAATCCGCTACAAAGGCATCATCTGCGACCGTTGCGGCGTGGAAGTCACGGAACGCAAGGTGCGTCGCGAGCGCATGGGACACATCCAGCTGGTTGTGCCCGTGGCCCACATTTGGTTTTTCAAATCCCTTCCGAACAAGATCGGCGCCCTCCTCGGACTGGCTTCCAAGGACATTGACGCTATCATCTATTATGAAAAATACATTGTCATCCAACCCGGTGTGGCGGAAAGCGACAAGGTGAAGAAGAGCACGTTGCTCACCGAAGAGGAGTATTTCGACATTGTGGACAACCTGCCCGCCGACAACCGTCTGCTGGACGAGAACGATCCCAACAAGTTCATCGCCAAGATGGGTGCGGAAGCTATCTATGATCTGCTCTGCAAGGTGGATCTGGATGCCGAGTCCTACGAGTTGCGCGACCGTGCCAACCGCGAGACTTCCCAGCAGCGTAAGAAAGACCTGCTGAAGCGTCTGCACGTTTTCGAGGCATTCCGCGACAGCCGCAAGCGTGCCGAGAACAGACCGGAATGGATGATCATCAAGACTGTTCCGGTGATTCCGCCCGATTTGCGTCCGCTCGTTCCATTGGATGGTGGCCGTTTCGCCACCTCCGACCTGAACGACCTCTATCGTCGGGTTATCATCCGCAACAACCGCCTGAAACGACTGATCGAAATCAAGGCTCCCGATGTCATTATGCGTAATGAGAAACGTATGCTTCAGGAAGCTGTTGATTCCCTTTTCGACAATTCTAAGAAATCCAGCGCGGTGAAGACGGAATCCAACCGTGCCCTCAAGTCCCTTTCCGACAGCTTGAAAGGCAAGCAGGGTCGTTTCCGTCAGAACCTTCTCGGTAAACGTGTGGACTATTCCGGACGTTCCGTTATCGTGGTCGGTCCTGACTTGCACCTCAACGAGTGCGGTCTGCCCAAGGATATGGCTGCCGAGCTATTCAAACCGTTTGTCATCCGCAAGATCCTCGAAAGAGGTATTGTCAAGACGGTGAAATCTGCCAAGAAGATTGTGGACCGCAAGGATCCCGTTGTATGGGAGATTCTGGAAAACATTTTGAAGGGTCATCCCGTGTTGTTGAACCGTGCTCCTACGCTGCACCGCCTGGGTATCCAGGCCTTCCAGCCTCGTTTGGTGGAAGGTAAGGCTATCCGTCTGCACCCGTTGTGCTGTACGGCTTTCAACGCCGACTTCGACGGTGACCAGATGGCTGTGCACGTGCCCCTGGGCAATGCCGCCATTATGGAAGCCCAGATGCTGATGATGGCCTCTCACAACATCCTCAACCCGGCTAACGGTGCGCCCGTCACGGTGCCTTCCCAGGACATGGTGTTGGGTCTGTACTACATCACCAAGGAACTGCCCTCCACCCCCGACCATAAGGTTCAGGGCGAAGGCGGCATCTTCTACGGTCCGGAAGAGGTTATGATTGCCTATAATGAGAAGAAAGTCCATCTGAACGCCAAAATCAAATGCCGTGTGGATGTGGACGGTCAAGGCACCGTCAAGATCATCGACACCACGGTGGGTCGTGTGATGTTCAACCAGGTGGTTCCCAAGGACTACGGCTATGTGAACATGCTGTTGACCAAGAAAGCCTTGCGTGACATCATCGGCGATGTGCTGTTGAAATGCGGTAACAAGGCTTGTGCCCAGTTCCTGGACGACATCATGACGCTTGGTTACCGTATGGCTTTCGAGGGTGGTATGTCCTTCAACTTGGGCGACGTGATCATCCCGGCCGAGAAGCCGAAGTTGATTGCCGAGGCCAACGCCCAGGTGGATGAAATCACGATGAATTACAACATGGGTTTCATCACCAACACCGAGCGTTACAACCAGGTCATTGACGTGTGGTCGCAGTGCAACGCCCGTCTGTCCAAGATTTTGATGAAGGAAATCGAATCCGACCGTCAGGGCTTCAATCCGGTACACATGATGCGCGACTCTGGAGCTCGTGGTTCTGCCGAGCAGATCCGTCAGCTTTCCGGTATGCGTGGTTTGATGGCCAAGCCGAGTAAAGCCGGTTCCACGGGTGGTGAGATTATCGAGAACCCGATTTTGTCCAACTTCAAGGAGGGTCTTTCCGTGCAAGAGTACTTCATCTCCACGCATGGTGCCCGTAAGGGTTTGGCCGATACCGCTTTGAAGACCGCTGACGCTGGTTATCTGACCCGTCGTCTGGTGGACGTCTCCCATGATGTCATTATCACGGAAGAGGACTGCGGCACGTTGCGCGGCATGACCGTCAGCGCACTGAAGAACAACGAAGAGGTGGTGGAGACACTCTACGACCGCTTGTTGGGCCGTGTCACCCTCCACGATGTGTATCATCCGCAGACGGGTGAGCTGATCATCAAGGCTGGTGAGCAGCTGACAGAGGAATATTGCAAGATTATCGAGGAGTCTCCGATCGAGGAGGTGGAAATCCGTTCAGTGCCCACGTGTGAGGCCAAGCACGGTATCTGCCAGAAGTGCTACGGTCGTAACCTAGCCACGGGCAAGATGGTCCAGATCGGTGAGGCTGTGGGCGTCATCGCCGCACAGTCCATCGGTGAGCCTGGTACGCAGCTGACTCTTCGTACATTCCACGTCGGTGGTGTGGCCGGTAACGTGGCCGCCAACAGTTCCATCCAGGCATCCTACGACGGTGTGTTGAGCATCGACGAGCTTCGTGCCTTGGAGAAGACCGACGCGCTGGGCAAGACCTATTACAAGGTGATTGGCCGTACCGCTGAAATCAAGATTATCGATGTCAAGACCGGCATCGCGTTGGCATCCTCCAACGTGCCCTACGGTTCCAATCTCTACTTCAAACATGGCGATGCCATCAAGAAGGGCGACCTGATTGCCGATTGGGATCCGTTCAATGCCGTCATCCTCTCCGATGTGGCCGGTAAGGTTGTCTATAACGATATTATCGAAGGTGTCACCTATCGTGTGGAAACGGACGAACAGACCAACATCCACGACAAGGTGATCATCGAAAGCCGTCTGAAGACCAAGAACCCGAGCATCTCCATCGTGGATAAGAATGGTGAGGTGATCAAGAGTTTCGACGTGCCGGTCGGTGCCCGTCTCGCTGTGGAAGAGGGTCAGGAGATTGACTCTGGTGAAATCCTTGTCAAGATTCTGCGTTCCTTCGGCAAGTCTGGCGATATCACGGGCGGTCTGCCGCGTGTGACCGAGTTGTTCGAGGCCCGTAACCCCTCCGATCCCGCTGTGGTTTCCGAAATCGACGGTGTGGTTTCCTTCGAGAAGAAACTCAAACGTGGTAACCGTGTGGTGAAGATCACGCCGAGAAACGACGACGGCGAAGGTGCCAAGACCTATCTCATCCCGACCTCCAAACAGATTCTGGCACAGGAGAACGACTTTGTGAAAGCAGGTACGCCGCTTTCCGAGGGTTCACTCACGCCGGTTGACATCCTCAACATCAAGGGTGCCCAGAAGGTGCAAGAGTACATCATCAACGAAATCCAGGAGGTGTATCGTCTGCAAGGTGTGAAGATCAATGACAAACACTTCGAGGTCATTGTCCGCCAGATGATGCGCAAGATGGAAATCGAGGATCCCGGTGATACCAAGTTCCTCCAGGGCGAGTTGATCAACAAGATTGACTTCCAGGATGAGAACGACATGATTTGGGACAAGAAGGTGGTGGAAGATCCGGGCGAGTCGGAAGAGGTGCGCCAAGGTCAGATTATCACGGCCAAGAAGTTGCGTGATGTCAACTCCATCCTCAAACGTAAGGATATGAAGCTCGTGCAGGTGCGTGACGCGCGTCCGGCTACCGGCAAGCCCATCTTGCAAGGTATCACCCGCGCCTCTCTGCAAACGCACAGCTTTATTTCCGCTGCGTCGTTCCAGGAGACCACCAAGGTGCTCACGGAGGCTGCCATCAATGCGAAGAGCGACGACCTGATCGGTATGAAGGAGAACGTTATCGTGGGCCAGAAGATTCCGGCCGGTACCGGTATCCGCTCCTTCCAGACGGTGGAGGTTGGCTCCCGCGAAGAGTACGAATCCCTCATGGCTTCCAAGCTGGAAGAACTGATGGAAGGTGTTAACCAGTAAATTTTGAAACTATGCCTGAACAGAAAATCGATATCAATCTGCCCGAAGAGGTTTCCCAGGGTGTTTATTCCAATCTGGCCATCATATCCCATTCCAACAGCGAGTTTATCGTGGATTTCGTGTCCATGATGCCCGGTGTGCAGAAGGGTCAGGTGCGCTCAAGGATTATTATGACCCCCCAGAACACGAAACGTCTCCTGAATGCCTTGGCCGACAATGTGGCCAAGTTTGAGAGCCAGAACGGCATGATTGAGGACAACCAGCAGACGCTGCCCCCGATGATGGGCGGTGGCGGCATGGCCTAACAGTAGAAACGTTCAAATTTTTCTATGATAATGATAGGGTGATTGCTCCGGCATCACCCTTTTTGTTGTACTTTTGCACGCTCTTTTTGAACCCCGTCGCAGAATAGGCCTGTTGGGTGCGACGGCTTTTTGAAATGACTGAGAAAGATGATCCAACTGAATAAACTGTCTGTAAATTTCACCGGCGACTTCCTGTTCCGCGACATATCCTTCGTGGCCGGCGACCGCGACCGCATCGGCTTGGTGGGGCACAATGGCGCCGGCAAATCCACCTTGTTGAAAATCATCCACCGCGAGATGGAACCTGCCTCCGGCACGATGGTGATCACCTCCGGCTTCAAGACCGGCTACCTGCCGCAGGAGCTGGCCGAAACCTCCTATAAGACGGTGTGGGAAGAGACCATGTCGGCCTTTGTGGAGGTGAAACAGCTGGAAAGCAAGATACAGCGCCTTACCAACGAGCTGTCCGTGCGCACTGACTACGAGTCGGAGGAGTACGCGCTGCTGGCGCAGCAACTGTCGGACGCCAACGACCGCTTCCAGCATCTGGGGGGCAATACCATGGAGGGCGAGGCGGAAAAAGTGCTGGTGGGCATGGGCTTCAAACGGAGCGACTTCCAGCGTCCGATGGCCGAGTTCAGCAACGGTTGGCAGATGCGCGTGTGCCTGAGCAAGATCCTGCTCCAGCGGCCGGAAATCGTGCTCCTCGACGAGCCCACCAACCATCTCGACATTGAATCCATCCAGTGGCTGGAGGATTATCTGGCCAACTACGACGGCTGTGTTATCCTTGTCTCGCACGACCGTGCTTTCCTTGACCGCGTGACCAACCGCACGGTGGAGATCACCTGCGGCACCATCCAGGATTACAAGTGCAGCTATTCGCAATATGTGGAGCAGCGTTTGGAACGCATTGAGCATCAGCAGGCTGCATACGAAAACCAGCAACAGCAAATTGCGCAGATTGAGCGTTTTATAGAGCGTTTCCGCTACAAGGCCACCAAGGCCCGGCAGGTGCAGAGCCGTATCAAGATGCTGGAGAAGATGGATAGGGTGGAGATTGACGACTACGACAGCAGCTCCATCACTTTCCGCTTTCCGCCAGCGCCGCACTCAGGCCGTATGGTAGTGGATGCCAAACAGCTCTCGCTGGGGTATGGCACGTTGAATGTGTTGGACAAGATTGACTTCCATCTGGAGCGTGGCGAGCGCGTAGCATTTGTAGGTCGCAACGGTGAGGGCAAATCTACCATGGTGAAAGCCATTGTGGGCGAACTGGCCCCGCAGGGCGGACAACTGGAGCTTGGCTATCAGGTTGTTATCGGCTATTATGCGCAAAACCAGGCCAAGTTATTGGATCCGGAGAAGACGGTCTTTGAGACGATTGACGATGTGGCGGTGGGCGACATCCGGCCCAAAATACGGACTATCCTGGGCAGTTTCCTGTTTGACACGGAGGCTACGGAGAAGAAAGTGAAGGTGCTGTCCGGCGGCGAGAAGGCGCGGCTGGCGTTGGCGAAACTGCTGCTTTCCCCCTTCAACCTGCTCATCCTCGACGAGCCTACCAACCACTTGGACATGCCCTCCAAAGACGTGCTCAAGAACGCTTTGTTGCAATATGAGGGAAGTCTCATTCTGGTCTCCCACGACCGTGATTTCCTGCAGGGGCTTTCCACTAAGACCTACGAGTTCAAAGACAAGCAGCTGCGCGGCTACACGGGCGATGTGTATGACTTTCTGCAGCAGCGCAAGATAGAGACGCTCAACGAGTTGCAACGCAATGCATCGGCCTCTTCCAGTAATGGGGAGAAGGCTGTTTCCAGCAACAAGGAGAGTTATGAGCAGCGCAAGGCACAGGAGGCCGCCGACCGCAAGAAGAAAAACCGTCTGCGCAAGCTGGAGGATGAGGTAGAGCAGTTGCAGCAGAAGGTGGCTGAAATAGAAGAAAAGCTGGTCCAGCCGGACCGCTACGCCGATGAGATTGCCTCAGGTGCGCTCTATCAGGCATACAACGATGCCAAGCAGCAGCTGGAGGAGAAGGAAATGGAGTGGCTGGAATTGAGCGAGTAGGGGAGGCTGTTGGGCGCGAATCAATGCAAAATGCTTTCCATTGTGCCGACAATCTGACGGTTGAGCCGGCACAGCCTCTGATAGACTTCCGTCTTGCGCAGGTGCATGGCGCGGAAGAAGGTGATGAGTCTGTGGCACCAGATCCTGTAATAATGCACCAGGAATGCGGTGGCGAAGGTGAGCAGGATGTAGAGAAGGGCAATCCAGAACTTGTGCGACACAATCCAGACCACGGCGAAAAGGATGAGGTAAAAGATGGGGAAGGTGAAGACGGTGCCCGTCACGTATTGGAACGAGGAGGTGAGCATCGGGTCCTTGGCCTTGTCGGTGAACATCTTGGTGAGGCGGCGGGGTATGTAGTTGTTGATGAGTCCGAACAGGAACAACGGGAGCAGGAGCACGAGGCCCAGGATGCGGAGCGTCAGTCGCACGATGGAGGGCTTCCGGTTGATGACCCAGTGGGTGAGGCCGTTCTCGTGCAGCAGGCGGTGGTATTCGTGCGTGTCGTCCATCAGCTGGGTGAACGCCTCCGGATCCTCCGCTTGGAACTGCTTCAGGTTGGCGATGATGGTCATGGCCGCATCCTTCTGGTTGGGGAGGAAGTTCGGGCGGAGCCCTTTCCGCTTCAGGTAGGGCCGGCTCATCATCTGGGTGAGGTCTTCGATTTCGTTGAGGTACTCCGGGATGTCAATGTCGGGGGTGAGTTCCTTGACGCGGGCACGGGCCTTCTCGTTGAGGGCCAGGTATGCCTCGTTGGGCGATTCCTTGTACATCTCGAAAAACTCCTCGAAGGTGAAGGGCTTCCCCACGGTGACCATCAGGTCGCTGCGGAAGTTGAAGTAGTTGGAATAATGGATGTTGAGCGGCAGCACCTGCACGCCGAGTTTGAAGTCGTTGATCTCCTCCGCCGAGAAGGCGATGCGGCAGAACCCTTTTTTGAAGGTGTTCATGTAATGGCCGTGCTGGTGGGTGGCCTCCGGGAAGATGACGAGGGTGCCGCCCGATTTGAGCACCTTGGCGGCGCGGTTGTAGAGGGCCAGGTTGCTGCGGATGTCGTCGCGGTTGCCGTCGCGCGAGCGGAACGTGGGCATGATTTTCAGGAACCGCAGGATGCGGGCCACGCCGTCTTTCTTGAAGATGTCGCCGCGCGCGATGAAGACGGGCTGTCGCCGGTCCTGGAACATGGTGTGGAGGATGGCCAGCGCGTCCATGAGGCCGTTCTGGTGGTTGGCGATGACGATGGTGGGCTGCCCTTTGGGCGGGATGTTTTCCTTGTTTAAAATGTAGAAATGACGATAGTAGATATAGTTGTGCGCCACGCACAAGTAATTCATGTACAGGTCGTACAGCCAGTCGTATTGGTCTATTTTGTCAAAGGAAATCATAGGGCGTGAGCGGCTTATTCCACAATGTCCATCTCTTCGATCAGGTTGTGCGCGTTGGCGAACTTATCGACGATGAACAGAAAATAGCGTGCGTCGAGGCTGATGTTGCGGCAGCGGCTCACGTCGTAGTTGATGTCGCTCATGGTGCCTTCCCACACGCGGTCGAAGTTGGTGCCGATGAGCTCGCCGTTGGCGTTGATGACCGGGCTGCCCGAGTTGCCGCCCGTGGTGTGGTTGCTGGCGATGAAGGCCACCGGCAACTCGCCGTTCTTGTTGGCGTAGCGCCCGTAGTCCTTTGCTTCCCACAACTGTTTCAGCTTCGGATCCACCTTGTAGTCATACACGTCCGGATCCTCCTTCTGGATGATGCCGTCCAAGGTGGTGTAATAGTTGTATTGTACGCCGTCGGCGGGCTCAAAGCCCTTCACCTGGCCGTAGGTCACGCGCAGCGTCAGGTTGGCGTCCGGATAGAACACGCGGGCGGTGTCCTTCTCCATCAGGGCCTTGACGTAGGTGCGGTAGTAGCCGTTCAGCTGGCTGTGCTCCACCGAATATTGGTTCCGCACCTGAGCATATTGGTCGTAAACGGCACGGTAGATCTTGGCCAGCTCTGAGTTGGCGGTTTTCGCTATCTGGCTGGGTTTCGCCTTCTTGACAAACTGGATGAATTTATCATTGTCGGTGATATAGGGCGCGGTGGTGGCCTGCTTGTCCCAGAGGTCGGTCATCATCTGCCGCACGGTGGCCTCGTCCAGCACGTATTTGTGCAGTTCGCCGGGGATGAGCTCTTTTTTCTCTTTGGTGAAATAATAGGTAAACAATTCTATAAAGGCCTCCTTGTCGATGGCCGGGCAATAGCTGTTGCGGAACGATTGGTTGCTCTGGAGCAGTTTCTCGCGGTTGTTCTCTACCGTGCCGTTCTCGCCCTGCATTGCCGGATACGCGAGCAGCCGATAGTAGGGATGGAGCACGTTGCCGATGATTTCAGGGCCGAAGATACATTCGCTGATGAAGGTGCTCGCGTTGACATGCTCGGCGTAGCGCTCATACACGCGGTGCATGTCGTTGAGGAGGTTGCCGTATTTCATCTGACGTTCGGGGGTGGCGTTGACCCATTGTTGGAAATCGGCCTCCTGGGCCTGTTTCTTGGCGATGACGTTGCACTCGCGGATGCCCTTGCTCTCGCCCTGCCATTTCTTCCAGCCGTTGGAGATGCTGTTGGCCTTGGCGGAGTACATGAGGCGGATGCGCGGGTCGAGGTTCATCTGGCGCTTCATGGCGTCGAGGCGGATGGTGCGAGCGTCGATGGCGATGGGGTTCTGCACGTTGGCCACCACATCCACGCCGTCGGAGAGCAGGAACTGCTGCGTGGAGCCGGGATAGCCGAATACCAGGGTGAAGTCGTTCTCCTCAATGCCCTTGATGGAGATGGGGAAGTATTTCTTCGGTCTCATCGGGATGTTGTCTGCTGAATACTGGGCCGGGTTGCCATCCTTGTCGGTGTAGATGCGCCAGAGGGAGAAGTCGCCCGTGTGGCGCGGCCACATCCAGTTGTCGCTGTCGCCGCCAAACTTGCCGATGCTCTCGGGCGGCACGCCCACCAGACGCACATCGCTGTAGGTCTCCGTGACGAACATGAAATACTGGTTGCCGTAGTAGAAGGGCTTGATGGTGGCTTTGTAGTGCGTGCCTTTGGTGGCCTCCTTGATCACCTTTTCCATGCTGTTTTTCACCATGATGGCTCGCTCGGCCTCTTCAATGTCGTCGTTGACATCCTCCAGCACCTGCTCGGTAACGTCCTTCATATAGACCAGGAAGGTGACGGTGAGGCCCTTCATGGGGATTTCCTCGCTTTTGTCCTTGGCCCAGAAACCGTTCTGCAGGTGGTTCTGCTCCATGGTGCTGTGCGACTGCACGTAGGAGTAGCCGCAGTGGTGGTTGGTGAGCACCAGGCCTTGGGAGGAGATGAGCTCGCCGGTGCAGCCGCCGCCGAACAGCATCACGGCATCCTTCATGCTGTGGTGGTTCACGCTATAGACGTCCTCGGCGGTCAGTTTAAAGCCAAGCGACTGCATTTCAGCCTCGTTGTAGTTCAGGAACAGGGGCAGCCACATGCCGCCGTCGGCGCGGGCGATGCTGAAAATGGCTGCGAACAAAAGGGTAAGAAGTATAGATTTTCGCATATTGATGATGTTAGTTTGTGAGGTGCAAAGATAATCTTTTTTATTAACCTGCGTATGGGGTGATGGCTTCTTTATTTCTGAAAAAAATGTATTTTTGCTTTTCAAATTAAAACTTCAAAATTATGGCAGAAAATTACAATTCAGATTCTGAAAAGAAATCTTGCGTCCAAAAGTTTTTGGATTTGTTCAGAAAAACTTCGAAAGAGGTTAAAGAAAAAGTGCAAGACACCGTGGAAGATGTCAAGAACTCCGAATTTGGCGGAAAGGTGGCGGATGTGGCCGGTAATGTCCGCGACAAGGCCAAAGACATGGTGGAAGATGTCAAGAACTCCGAGTTTGGCGGGAAGGTGGCGGATGTGGCCGGTAATGTCCGCGACAAAGCCAAAGACATGGTGGAGGACATCAAGGACAGCAAATTCGCTGAAAAGGTGGGCGATGCCGCCGACAAGGCGAAGGAGATGAGCGGCAAAGCACTTGAGAAGCTCGGCACGCTGGCCAACCTCCCGGTGCTGATCAAGATGGGCAAGAAACTTCAGGAGTCTCCGGAAGACACTACCGAGAAAGAGAGCCTGCTCAACACGCTCGACACGAAAGTGGCCGCCATCCTGGAAGACGGAGTCATCACGCCCGAAGAGGAGGCTGTTCTCGTGGAGGAGGCCAAGGCTATCGGCATCGATACGGAAGAATTCTTGGCGGAAGTTCGCGAAAGACTGCCGAAAAAGGAGTAATTCACAATTTTACTCGTTACAAATAAGCTATTAGCTATTGGCTACTTGTCATTGGCTGATAGCTTTTTTTATTTATTGTGAGTAATATAATTTCTCATCATAAGTTCTAATAAAAAGGTAATGATATAGTAGTTGACCCACTGTCCGCACATCCGTGCGGGCATCCCCAAAATTCCCCTTCTTTTAAAGAAGGGGTGCCCGAAGGGCGGGGTAGATGTATAAGGAATAAAAAACCATATTACTACCCTGGCTTGCAGCCACCCCTACAATAGAAGGGGAACAAGTCCCCTTGCGGCGCGGAGGTGCCACTATAATAAACGATACTGTTGTCTGATCAGGCCAACACTTTTTGGTTGTAGGCCGTTGGCTGTGGCGACCTATGGTCAGCTGCAATGGAAATAATTTACTTTTACAAATTCTCCAAAATGTACTTCGCCAGCTGAATCTGTAATTTTACTAAAAAAGACATTTTTTTGTATTCTTTTAAAGAAAAAATGGTATTTTTGCACTCGTAAACCAAAAGTATTGGTTTGCCGAAAAGAGTGCTTTTCGTTTATTCTGTCAATGGTGAACTTGGACACTTCGCTATAGTATAAACACAGAATAGGGAATAGTGGCTCACTTGATATGTATTCGTTAAATACGACATACTACAGGTGGGGTCAATTCATAGTCCTTATCTTGTTTATACATGGGAGTCCAAGCCCAACCATTGAGGATGAGGCGAAAAGGATGGCTCCACTTTTTCGTGAGTGTCTTTCAGCATCGAGCCGTGCAACTAAAAGTTGTGCCCGACACGGATAAGGGATTTTGTATGGATCAATCAAAAATTGACATGTTTGTGATGGCAAACAAAGAATGCTTTACAGTTCAACAATGGGTTATGATCAAAGAGAAGCTCGCCTCCTTGCCTGAAGGGAAAGATGTACAAGTCGCATCCACATCGTTCAAGAATCCAACAACCATGCTTATTGTTTCTATTTTTTTAGGGAGTTATGGGGTGGATCGTTTTATGTTAGGGGATACAGGACTTGGTGTTGCTAAGCTACTGACTTGTGGTGGATGCGGCATTTGGACCATTATTGATTGGTGCTCAATAAAACAAAAAACCTATGATTATAATTTCAAATTGTTTAACGAATCTCTGATGTTTTAATGAAGGAATGTCGTAAACAATTATTATTTACAGTAATTATTGTTTTCTCTTTTTTTTGGATAAAGGTGGAGAGCAAGATTCCTCTCCACCCTTTTTGCCCGTTTCATCGCATTACTGGATTACCTTGTCCTGGTTGTGGCGGGGTGCGGGTTATTCATGCATTAATGGCTATGGATATCAAGGGAGCATTGAACATTAACCCACTTTCTGTCATATTATGTATCCTAATTCCGGTTTTCCTTATCCTTTCGTGGGTGGACTATTTTAAAAACACACACATGATGCATAATATCATGGCGAAAATAGCACATCCTATAATAACGTTTTTCATCATTCTAGTCATTATAGTGAATTGGTTTTGGAATATTTATAAAGGACTTTAGTGTGAGATGAAGTCATCAAGTGTCAGTATTTTTTTTAAAAGATAAATATTATGAAATGTCAAAAATGTGGGACGGAGGCCCCTGAATACTCTCTTAATTGCCCTGAATGTGGGCACTGTTTTGTAAAGGATGTTTTTGATGGAACGCTGATTTCCATTTGTTGCGGTTTAGGTATATTTTTTCTTATATGCCAAATCATATTGAATATTGCCAATGGTGATATCATAACATTAAACGATTTCATTTATGGTAATAAAATACAATTTCATTCCTGGTCTTTCCTTGGTCTATTCGCGGATGAATTTGTTGGAATATTATACATACTTGTATTGTTTAAGTTGAACAAGTTCAATGATTATTTGCCTGATGAAGCGAGAATTGTGACGTCCAAAGCATTAATGTGTTTGCTGACTTCGGCGACTATTATTCGTTTCTTATTAGATTTCTTGCCTACGGAATCGATAGTGTTTTATATAATAGGGGTGATTGGGTTATTTCTTTTTGTTGCCTGTATCGTATGCTCTTTTGTAATGGCAAAAGAAATGGAGAAAAAATGGTCGGCATTTCAAATACACAATTTTGATCTTTGGAAAAAAGTGCAAGCATTAGGAACTTATTTGAAAGTATATGTTTCAGGACTTTTGCTTGTTGGTGCCGTATCTGTTATTATGTGTTCGTTACTATTAGCACTTGGATTACCAGTGCTTGGACAAATATTTTATGCGTTACTTGACATTTGGCAAATAGTGTTTATTTTTATGTTTATGCGATTTGTGGACAAGTTAGATGCTGTGGAATCAAAATAACAAAATAGTATTGTTACAATAAGTTTTTTCACTGTTATATTTAATAATTATCAAGATAAAAGTAATCTTTTGTGGAAGAAATAATACTTCAGGTTGTGTTATGAAACGTGTTTTTCAATCGTCAACTCTTTGGCTGACTACAACTCTGTTGTTGTTAGTGGTTCTCGTTAGTGGTTGCCGTCAATCCATTGTTAATGATTTACTCAATGTCAATATAGAGCAATATAAGCCCATGGAGGAGTTTGTTGCTGCCTACAATGCGATTAGCAGCCATAAACAAACCAATACTACGTACGACATTGAACAAACAATCCGAATCATTAATGCTATGGAATTAGCGCAAGTGAGGTCGGAAAACTATGACGACTTTTTGGACTACATGGCAGGACAAGATTACAGCGGTGTTGCTCCAGAAGTGTTGGAAGCCAAATGTAAACTGTTCCCTCTTCTGGAATACACCTACAAGTTGCAGCAACAGTATGAGCAGATGGACAACACATGGTTGTTGTTGAGCAGTTTGGCACAAGGTTGTGAGAGTTTGTCCAAGGATATTAATTGGGGGAGGCTCGCTCTCATGATGAATGAAGCCCCCTTTGCTTTGTTCGAGATTGCAGCCGGCAGTGATGCCAATAAAACCATAGACGAAGCTTTTGCCAGTTACGAGAAGGATAGGGAATTGAAAGGTAAGATACGAGAAGACCTTGAAAAATTACGGTTCGCGTATCGCAATTTTTTAGAGTACTATGTTCCTATCTACAAGAAATATATGCAGGAATATGATGGCCTTTGTGTCGAAAAAGATCAGGCATACTTTGATCTCTATGCCGGAGATATTGTCAAAGCCATCATCCACACCCAAAATATCTTAAAGAAATATCCCACTAATTCAGAGGCTATGCTTCTGCAGTCATTGGGACTCATTCTCGGAAGTGTGTCTGGGACACAACCAATGAATACCATCAGTATAAATCATATTGTAACGGAGTCCCATAACATACATGACGAATTGCTCAATGACACTTTATATGGAATGTATTCCTTGAACAGCAATCAAAAGGCAGCTATTGATATCCTGCAACAATATAACAAACTTTATCCTGATAGGACTGCGCCTGCATTGGTTCTTGAAGGCTTGATCTGTCAGCAACTTGGCGACGAGCGGAGCGCACTCCTCAAGTTCAATCAAGCTGCGGTGGAGTACCCCCGTCAAGCCGAACACCTCACTGATATGCTTGATGCATATAATATGCGCTATTACCTAACCAAAACCCCGGAAGGACAATATCTACGTCGTCTCTATGCCTCCACCATGGAAGGGTATGGACTCTTCAGTCCCAATCTCTTAAAGGCAATTTACTATAACCAAAAAGGTAAATTGGATGAGAGTCAAAAAGAAATATACAATCATTTCTTTCGCCGCGGTAATCAAGGTGTTTATGATGAGTTGCTCTCTGATATGCAATTTTGCGAAGAACACCTCTTTGGACCTTTTAAAAGTCTATTACTCGAACAATCATATTTGGATGTATTAGTCGACCCGAAATCGAAATGGCTTTTCTGGGACGATAATTACACAGTACGTGTGAGCATCAATAACCGTTCCGACTTGAGATTCGAGAATGTACGAGTCTTCCTCTGCATCCATTATACGGACATGTACAAGGATGAATATGATGTGGTCAAGGTGCCCAAAGCCTCAAACATTATCGAACCTCATTCCACAGCAGATTTAGGAACCATAGAATTGAGTTATCCCGACAAGAACTATAAAGACATCACCCGCATCCGTGCTATCGCTATGACCGACGACCGCATTTGCTGGATTGATGCTGTGGATTATAAGAAGAACCACGCTCTTTCTAAAAAACGAGGAGAATGTGAAGTGCTTAACCAGCAACAGAAACAGGCACTTAAAGAGTATCTCAATAGGTATTCACTTGAACCGGCACAGTTACAAAGAACTCTGCGCCAGGGCGTCAGCGTGTCGCCACTCAAAAATAATCCAGCCGAGCAAGCATCGTGGTGGAAACGTTTGATCCAAAGGATTCGAAAGTCTGATAACACGCTTAGCATTGATTTGCCACGTACCTTGGTAATGGCAGACCCTGTGTTTTCTATCTATCCCTTGGATAAACCTGATGCATTGTTACCCACCGACAATTACCTCTCAGGCACATCTATTCATCTGCATTTTGATTACAAACCCAGAAATGAAGAAGTCATTCCACTATATATATACACTGATGCCGCTGATTATCGCATTGATATTATCTACAAGGGTGAGGCCTCTGTCGTTAAAGATGTTGCTATAATAAGACACTGGAGGAAGTGACTATATTAAAAAATGTAGTTGATGCTGATGAGAGTTTTGTTTTAAATAACATAAAAAAATGAAGGGTGAGTGGAATATTTTTATACTGTTTGTTGATAGGCGTTATCAGAAAACTGGTTACGGGAGGTAGGAATTTTGGCAATTGATCAGGTTATAATTCCTTCTCGAGTCGAAATTAATGATAGATGAATTTGCTTCCTGTCTATAATATAATTTCTCATCATAAGTTCTAATAAAAAGGTAATGATATAGTAGTTGACCCGTTGTCCGCACACCTGTGCGGGCATCCCCAATATTCCCCTTCTTTTTTTAAGAAGGGGTGCCCGAAGGGCGGGGTAGATGTATAAGGAATAAAATACCTTAATACTACCCTGGCTTGCAGCCACCCCTACAATAGAAGGGGAACAAGTCCCTTGCGGCGCGGAGGTGCTACTATAATAAACGATACTGTTGTCTGATCTGGCCAACACTTTTTGGTTGTAGACCGTTGGTTGTGGCGACCTATGGTCAGCTGCAATGGAAATAATTTACTTTTACAAATTCTCCAAAATATACTTCGCCAGCTTGTTGTACAGATATGTGCGGGTGTTGCCGCCCATGATGAAGTGGTTCTTGTTGGGGAAGAAGAACTGGTCGTATTCCACGCCGGCCTCGTTCAGCGCCTTCACCAACTCCATGGCGTTCTGGAAGTGCACGTTGTCGTCGGCAGTGCCGTGGATGAGCAAGTATTTGCCCTTGAGGTCCTTGGCATACGTGGTGGGCGAGTTGAGGTCGTAGCCGTCGGGGTTCTCCTGCGGGGTGCGCATGAACCGCTCGGTGTAGATGTTGTCGTAGTAGCGCCAGTTGGTGACCGGTGCCACGGAGATGGCCATCTTGAAGGCGCCTTCGCCGCGGAACAGCGACAATGCGGAGAGATAGCCGCCGAAGCTCCAGCCCCAGATGCCGATGCGGTCGCCGTCCACGTACGATTGCTTCTTCAGCCAGTTGGCGGCGGCAATCTGGTCGATGGCCTCGTACTTGCCCATCTGCTGGTAGATGACCTTCTTGAAAGCGTCGCCCCTCGTGGCCGTGCCGCGCCCGTCCACGCACACGCAGATGTAGCCGTGCTGCGCCAGCATCTGGTAGAAGGCGAGGTCGTACGCACTGCTGTAGGCGTTCATCACCTGCTGGCTGCCCGGACCGCCGTAGCAGGTCATCATCACCGGATAGCGCTTGTTGGGGTTGAAATTGGCCGGCTTCATCATCCAGCCGTACAGCTCGGTGCCGTCGTCCGTGGTGAAGTGTATGATTTCGCGGTCCACGAAGCCGTATTTGCCCATCGTCTCTTTCACGTTCTTGTTGTCGTTGAGCACGCGCAGCTCCTTGCCCTTGGCGTCGCGGATGGTGTAAATCGGCAGCGTGTTGAGGTTGGAGTACTGGTTGCGGTAGAAGTTGCCGTTGGGACTGAACGAGGTCTGGTTCCAGCCGTCGCCGCTGCTGATGAGCGCCTTCTTCTTGCCGTCGAAGTTGATGACGTAGAGGTCGCGGTTCAGCACGCCGCTCTCGTTCGAGAGGTAGTAAATCTGTTTCTTGGCTTCGTTCACATACTGGATCTCGTTCACTTCCCAGTTGCCGGAGGTCAGCTGCTTGATCTCGCCGCCGAACGTTACCTTATATATATGGTTGAAACCGTCGCGCTCGGAGGTCACGATCATCGTCTTGCCGTCTTTCAGGAAATAGTAGTTGTCGGTCACGTCCAGCCATTTGTCGTTCTTGTCGGTATAGACGATGTCCTGCTGCTTGGTGACGGTGTTGTAACGGATGAAATCCAGCTGGTTCTGGTGGCGGTTGAGCTTGAGGATGACGGCCTCCTGGCTGTTGGGCATCCAATAGACACGCGGGAAGTAGCAGTTGCTGTTGTCACCCAAATCCACTTTGGTGAGCTGCTGGGCGGCGAGGTCGTAGATGTAAACGTCCACCAGGGAGTTGTCCTCGCCGGCCTTCGGGTATTTGTATTTGAAGTCGGTGGGGTAGAGGTTGTCATAGAGGGCGAAGTTGTACTCCTTCACACGGCGCTGGTCGAAGCGCAGGAAGGCGATCTTGCTGCCGTCGGGCGACCAGGAGGCGGCACTCGACATGTCCAGTTCCTCTTCATACACCCAGTCGGCATAGCCGTTGAGGATGGCGTTTTCCTGTCCGTCGCGGGTGATCTGCGTGATCTTGCCGGTGGCCATGTCCTGGTAGAAGAGGTCGCAGTCGCGGGCGAAGAGCACCTTCTGGCCATCTTCGGAGAGGAAGGCGAAATGCAGCTTGGTGTTGGTGTCAGCCACCAGTTGCAGGGTCTTGTTTTCTCTATCATAAACATAGTAGAAGGCCAGGGTGGAGCGGCGCCAGATGCTCTCCTCGTCCACGGCAATCATCATCTTCTTCTCGTCAGAGGAAAACTCATAGCCGCTTACCTTGCTGATGTTGACGGAGCCTCCGCTGAGACGATTGAGGTCGGCGTTGGTCAGGATCATGTCCACCTGCTCGCCGGTGGCGAAGCTGTAGCGCTCGATGCCGGCCCGCGAGACGGTGGTGTAATAGTCGCTGTTGGGCATGGCCGTGTAGCCCGGCACGCCTCTGGGGGTGAAGTAGTATTTGTCCCAGATTTCTTCAATGGTGATTTTCTTGGCCTGACCGAAAGAGAGTATGGTGGCGGTCAGCATGAGGGTGAGCAAGAGTATTTTTTTCATGTAAAAAGATGTTATTTGTTGTGTTATTTGAATATACGTTGTGTTTGATGATGCGGCAAAAATACGCTTTTTATGGGAAAAGGGAGACTGAAACACATCCTGTTACAGCATTTTCACATGGCCCACACCGATGAGCTTGTCGTAGGAGGTGCCCTCTTCGTGGAAATAGAGCAGGATGGTGTATTGGTTGCGGGTCTCGAAATGGCTGCCCTCGATGTAGGTGGCGTCGATGGTGTTTTTGCCTTTCGGCACATATACATATTGATAATTGTATAAGCCCTGCTTGATGAAGAAGTCCGTTTCCCAGAAGTTGTAGTCCGCGTTGAAGTGGAGTTTCGCTTCGGGGAGGATGCGCCAATCGGTGAGCTGGCCGAAGACATACACGTCGCCATCCTGGAACGGGAAGTTGCTCTTGAGGGTGAAATGGGTGTTCACGTAGTCTTCCGAGAAGTCGTTGCGCATGTCGGCGTTGTGGTAGAGGCAGGCGCCGTTCAGCGTGTTGCGCGACTCGTAGGCCCCGAAGGGACGGGCATCGTCCTGCAGCACGTAGGCCTGGTTCTGGTGGTGTTCGTAGGTGATGCCCACGATGCGGTCGGCGTTGGAACGGAGGGTGCTGATGTCGAATGTGCGGAACTCGGCTCCGCCGGGGAAGGTGTTGCGCCCGTCGTCAAAGTCGAAGTTGAGCTCGCCGGGGAACCCCGACCGGTAGGTGAGGCTGTAGATGGCGTTGTCCCAGCGCCCGTTCTGCTTGATGGTGGCGTGGACGGTCATGATGGGGTCGCGGATGACATACGAGCCTGTGGTCACAGTGAAGTCCACCTCCTGGTGGGTGAAGCGGTCGTTGATGACGGACGAGGAGTGTACGTTGCCGTGGATGCCGGCGGGATTGTTTTCCGCCACCATGAAACGCCGCGTGAGGATGGGCTGTTCGGGCGAGTCGTCATACACGAACAGGATGTAGTTGCCCGAGCGGGTGGGACGCATGTTCTCGGTGGGAAAATCCAGTCGGTACTGCATGTAGTGGGTCACCGTGTTGAAAGAGTAGTTGTAGGTCTCAATGTTGTCCTCCAGGAAACCGTCAATGTACTCGATCGGGTTCATGTCCGACGGCTTCCAGTCGTGCGTGCAGTGGATGATGGTGTATTTCAGGTAGCGGGACTCCTCCTCAAGGTCATCGAAGGTGAGCGTGATGCCCCCGCCGTTCAACTCCATGATAGGATCGCTCAGCGGCAGGTCGGTGGCCTGTATCGTGACGCTTTTGATACCCTTTACGTAAACCCAGTCCTCCATGCGGATCTGCGTCAGGTCCGGCTGGGCAAAGGTGGCGAGGCATACGACCGTCATCAGGATGGGGAAAAGTACTCGTTTCATCATCGTGTGTATTATGTGGTGCAAAGATAATATTAAAAGATTATCCACGGTTTTCCATTTTTTTCCAAAAAACTCCGAAATAATACCCTTGAAAATAGGTTTATGAACAATGATAATTCATATCTTTTATTTTAAAATACTGATAATTAACAAGTTGATTTTTATACTATGTATCTTTATTCTAATTATCGGTTTATCAATATTTTAATGTTTATAAATAGTGTAGTGATATGATTGTTTCCAAAAATTTCCATACTGATAATCAGTATTTTATGTAAAAATAAGGATGTTAATAACTTTTTCTATCGGTTTTATGGAAAAGAATTTGAAAAAAATATATTTTTGGCACATCTAAAGAGTGAAAAAATGCCAAGTCAGGATTACGGATATTGGGAAGTGTCCATCGAGAAGAGCGGACGGCTGAAGTTGCCGACGGCGCTTTTGCGTGCCCTGCCGGAGGACGAGCGTCGCGTATTCTACGTCACGCACGGCTTTGGCGAGTACATCACGCTCTGGTCGGTGAAGGCCTACCAGGAGCAGATGGACTTCCTGAATTCCCTTGACCGTAACCTCACCCGGGTGAAGCGTTATCGCAACGCCTTCCTGCGCAACACGGCCTGTGTGGAGTGCGACGCTCAGGACAGAATCGTGGTGCCCAGGCCCATGATGGATCAGTACAAGATCAGCAAGGAGATTGTTCTGCTGCTGGACAACGGACAGATCGAGATTTGGAACAGCTCCCGTTACCATGAGAAGTTCGACATGGAGCCGGAGGATTTGGAGAAACTGAACGAGGAAATCCATCTCGGCCAGCTCAACGAAGGAAAGGAGGACGGGAATGGAGTATCATAACCCGGTGCTGCTGCAGACTTCGGTGGACTACCTGGTGACCAACCCGGCGGGCACGTATGTAGATGTGACCTTCGGCGGGGGCGGGCACTCGCGGGCCATTCTGGAACGGCTTTCGCCCGAAGGCCGCCTGATTGCCTTCGACCAGGACGCGGACAGCAAGGCGAACCTCATCGACGATCCGCGCTTCTGCTTCGTGCCATCCAACTTCAAGAATCTCACCCGCTTCCTCAAATATCACAAAGCCTATCCCGTGGACGGCATTTTGGCCGACCTGGGCATCTCCTCCCATCAGATCGACACCGCCGACCGGGGCTTCTCATACAGCCGCGACGGCGTTTTGGATATGCGCATGAACATGGACTCGGACCTGTCGGCCCATGATGTGGTGAACCGTTACGATGAAGCACAACTCAGCCGTATCTTCTTTACATACGGGGAGTTGTCGGAAGGCCGCCGCCTGGCCCGCCAGATTGTGCGGGCGCGCGAAGATGCCGCCATCGAGACCACCTTCCAGCTGGCGGAGGCGTTGAAGCCTTGCCTTCCCCACGGACGGGAGAACAAATACCTTTCCAAGATTTTCCAGGCTCTCCGTATCGAGGTCAACAAGGAGATGGAAGTCCTGGAAATCATGCTGGGCCAGACCGCCGAGGCGCTCAAAGAAGGCGGGCGGCTGGTCGTCATCGCCTACCATTCCCTGGAAGACAGGATGGTGAAGAATGTGATGCGCTCGGGCAACCTGTCGGGCGAGGTGGAGAAGGATTTCTACGGGAACCCGCTCTCGCCGTTCAAGGCCGTCACCCGCAAAGCCATCGTCCCGGACCTCGAAGAAATAGCCATTAACCCCCGCGCCCGCAGCGCCAAACTGCGCGTCGCCGAAAAGATAATTGTAACACCCCATGGATACCACGACGAATATCGAAAACCCTGAGAGCCGGAATTCGAAACGGGTGCTCTCAACCTTGAAGAACGTGTTTGGCGGCGAGTTCCTGCTCAGCCGGCAGATGCGTCCGTGGTACCTGTATGTCCTGTTCGTGCTCGTGCTGGTCACCGCCCTGGTGGTCAGCGAGCAGAGCATCTCCAATAAGAAGAAGAAGGTGGCGCGCCTCGAAAGCGTCTATCGCCAGGAGGTCAGCAAGCTGAAGGCCAACAACCAGTATATCCCCTATGAGGAGAATAAAGTTCTCATCCAGAAGCTGTTGGATAGAGGTTTTGTGTTTGACAACAACCATAATTTCACCATCCGGATGAAGAAGCCGGCGGATACCCGCAAACGTCATTTGTTCAAAAAGAAAGAAAAAAAGGACAATTATAAAGATGCAGACCACTCAGAAGAATAAGAAGAGCCGCGAGGGCGGTGTGAGCAGAGTCAGAATGGCGGTCGTGTTCTTTCTGATGCTGTTGTTCGGCATATTCTGCCTCGGGCAGATATGCTACCTTTCGTTTTTCGAGAGGGGTATCAGCACGGGTAAATCGTCAAAATGCGTGGACACGACGGATCCGAATTGGAAGGAGAAGGAAGAGTCGGACTGCCGCTGCTACATCCTGGCCAACCCGCTGCAGCCTGAGCGGGGCGACATCCTGGACGACCAGGGCCGCCTCCTGATGGGCAACTACACGGTGTTTGAGGTGGCCTTCGACGGGAAGAAGTTCGCGAAGGAGTACGACAACACCAATCGTTACACCAAGGAGGAAGTGGAAACGCTGTTGCACAATCTGGCGAAGAGCTTCTATCAGCGCTTCCACGACCGTTACCCCAAAACCGAGCAAGAGTATTACGCATTCTTCAAGAACAACTACCGCAAGCAGCAGTATGCCTCCCTCCTGACGGTCAATCTGCGCGATGAGAAGAGCTGGGTGACCTCCTTCGACACGTCATACATACGCAATCTCCCGTTTTTGACCCGCAAGGTGATGGACAAGGAGACCGAGCAGCTACGTCCGAAGAAGTACTACGGTTATCTGAACTGCGTGCCCACCTCCGTGCGGGTGAACCCGTATGGGGAGATGGCTCGCCGCACCTTGGGCATGAATGCGGTGGGGAACGCCTACGGGTTGGAATATATTATGGACAGCATCCTGGGCGGTGTGCAGGGTAGTAAGAAATATCTTGAAATCAACAAGGCCAAAGTGCCTTTCAACGAGCAGATTGAACCCGTGGACGGCATGAATATCCACACCACGCTGAACCTGGATATCCAGAATGTGGTGCATAACGAGCTGCACCGCAAGTTGGTAGAACTGGGTGCCGACTGGGGTTGTGTCATCGTCATGGAGACGGAGACGGGCGCCATCAAGGCCATCTCCAACCTGCGCCGCGCCTCCTCCGACGGGCAGACTTACACCGAGAGCATGGAGTATGCCCTCAATGCCAAGGTGGAGCCGGGCTCCACGTTCAAACTGGCCTCGCTGCTGGCCTACTTTGAGCGGACGCCTGTTGACACCGCGCATTTTCCCATGTTCAACCACACGTTCCGGGTTCCGACGAAGTCGGGCAGATATATCGAAAAAGCCAAGAGCGACAGCAAGGTTCACGGTGAGACCCCGGGCCTCTCGAATGAGATCTTCCAGCGCTCCTCCAACATCGGGGTGGCTTCGATGATTTTCAAGGCGTATGGGATGGGCCATTTCTCCGAATACCGCAAGCAGCTCGCCAAGTTCGGCTTCTTCGACACAGTGCAGACACAACTCGGCCCGATCCTGCCGGCAGCCATCCGCAACGACGGGCGTTTCGACAACTACTATGCCGTGTGCTTCGGAGCCGGATTCACCATGCCGGTGCTGCGTACGCTGATGTACTACAACGCCATCGCCAACAACGGCAAGATGATGAAGCCTTTCATTGTGAAATACATCACTAACACGTACGATACGGTCCGCACGTTTGAGCCGGAGGTCGTGATGGAACAATTTGTCTCGGACACGATCGTGCAGAAGGCCAGGGCATATCTGGACAGCGTGGTGTGGGGACGTTACGGTACGGGACGCCGCTACAAGGACTCCACCTGCCCGTTTGCCGGCAAGACGGGTACCCGCGACGTGTGGGACGAAAAGACAGGCCAGTATGTATATGACCGCAACGCCGTTTCCTTCTGTGGCTATTTTCCGAAGGAGAATCCCAAATACACGGCTGTCATATATATGTATAATGTGTTGCAACACAGTGAGGTGGCGGTGGATCTGTTTGGGAAAATCGCCCGGGGCATCATGAACAGCCATAATTTCGGAGCCACCCGTTCCATCACCAAGTTCGAACGGCAGCCCATTCCCAGGATTGAGCCGGTGGAGAAACGCTATTTCAACGTGTTGCTGCATGAGATGGGGTACGATACCACGGTCACGGATGCGCAAAGCCGCTACATGATCTCCGTGAAAACCAAGGGCGAGCCGCAGCCCCAACTGCAAGGATGGGCATTTAAGCAGCAGGACAAGATGCCGGATGTGCGCAATATGCTGGCCTCCGATGCCGTGGCCGAGCTGACGCGGGCCGGCTACCGTGTACAGATACAGGGCCGGGGACGGGTGAAAAACCAGACGGTGGACGCGTCTGCGAAGACGGTGAGACTGTATTTGGAGCCATAGAATCGATTGTTTAACATTAACTTTTAATAAAACCATTACCTTGAAACCATTAACCACATTGCTGAAAGCCGTTAAACGGTACGAACTCACCGGTAGCCCGGATTGGGAGATCTCCGGCGTCACCTTCGACTCGCGTAAGGTCGAGGCCGCTGGCGTTCCGGGTATCACCCAGATTTACGTGGCGCAGCGCGGCACGCTCACCGACGGGCATCTCTACATCCCGCAGGCCATCGAAAAGGGCTGCCGTGTGATTGTGTGTGAGGAACTGCCCGAGAACCTGCCGGCGGAGGTAACCTTCGTGCAGGTGCCCGACAGCACCGTGGCACTGGGCTTGATGGCGTCAGCCTTCTACGACCACCCCAGCCGCAAGCTGAAGCTGGTGGGCATCACCGGCACCAACGGCAAGACCACCACCGTCACGCTGCTGCACCGCCTGTTTACCGACATGGGCCATACCACCGGAATGCTCTCCACGATTGTGAACAGGATAGGGGAGGAGGAGGTGCCGTCCACGCACACCACGCCCGACGCGGTGGAACTGAACAGTTTGCTGCACCGCATGGTGGAGGCCGGTTGCCAATATTGCTTCATGGAGGTCAGCTCCCATGCCGTATGCCAGCATCGTATTGCAGGCCTGCAGTTTACGGGAGCCATTTTCAGTAACATCACGCACGACCACCTCGATTTCCATAAGACGTTTGCCAACTACATCGCGGCCAAGAAGGCTTTCTTCGATGGTTTGCCAAAAGCGGCCTTCGCGCTCACGAATGTGGACGACAAGAACGGCATGGTGATGGTGCAGAACAGCAAAGCCAAGGTCAGCACGTACAGTTTGCTGACGGCGGCTACTTTCAAGGGCAAGGTTCTGGACGACAGCTTCCGAGGCTTGCAGATGCGCATCAACGACCATGAGGTCTATTTCAAACTTTGTGGAAAATTCAACGCCTACAACTTGCTGGCCATCTATGGTGCGGCTGTACTGCTGGGCGCTCCCGAAGAGGAGGTTCTGGTGGGCATGAGCACGCTGAACAGTGCTGCCGGAAGATTCCAGATGATCTATCGGAAGGACGGCGCCACGGCCATCGTCGATTACGCGCATACGCCCGACGCCCTCCAGAATGTGCTTTCCACCATCCGCGAAATCACGAAGGGCGGCACAGAGGTCATCACCGTGGTGGGCTGTGGTGGCGACCGCGACAAGACCAAACGTCCGGAGATGGCGGAGATAGCCTGCAAACTCAGCAGCCGCGTCATCCTCACATCCGACAACCCCCGCACGGAGGAGCCCGCCGACATCCTCAACGATATGGTGGCCGGCGTGCCCGCGGGCAAGAAGAAAAACGTGCTGGTTATCGAGAACCGCCGCGAGGCCATCAAGACCGCCAGTATGCTGCTGCCTGCCGACGGCGTGCTGCTGGTGGCAGGCAAAGGCCATGAGACCTACCAGGAGGTCAATCACGTGAAACATCATTTCGACGACACCGAAGAAATCCGTAAGGCATTTGCAGAAGAGTAACGCCCAACAGTTTTCACACTCTCTAACCAAAACACTTTAATACTTTTAACCAACAACCAACAACCAATTAACCAATAACCAACAACCAATAACCAATTAACCAATAACCCATAAATAATGTTATACTATCTTTTCAAATGGCTGCACAGCATTGGTCTTCCCGGCTCGGGTGTGTTCCAGTACATTTCGTTCCGGTCGGCGGCGGCGTTCGTGCTCTCTGTCCTCATCTCGATGTTCATCGGGAGGGGCTTCATCCGTTTTCTTCGTCGCAAGCAGATTGGCGAGGAGGTGCGTGATTTGGGACTGGCCGGTCAGAACGAGAAGGCCGGCACCCCCACGATGGGCGGTCTCATCATCATTGCCGCCATCCTGATTCCCGTGTTGCTGGTGTGCGAGTTGCGCAATGTGTATGTGTTGCTCATGCTCTTCACCACCGTGTGGCTCGGCATGTTGGGCTTCGCCGATGATTATATCAAAGTCTTCAAACACAACAAGGAAGGCCTGTCGCCTCGCAAAAAGCTGATTGGGCAGATTATCCTCGGCGTGTTGGTGGGCGTGGTGGTCTATTTCCATCCCGATGCCAAGATTTGTGAGAAAAACAAAACCGCAGATAACGTCTATACTCCTGTGGTGACGGCCTTGCAGGTGGAAAACCAAGAGGCGGCCCAGACCCCCAAGATTTTCGGGGAACCGCACCACTCCACCAAGACCACCATCCCGTTTGTCAAGGACAACGAGTTCGACTACTCGTGGTTTACGCGCTGGTTGGGCGATGAAACGGGCAAGTGGTCCTGCATCATCTATATCCTGATAGTGGTCTTCATCATTGCTGCTGTCTCCAATGGGGCCAATCTGACCGACGGGTTGGACGGACTGGCCACCGGCACTACCTCGGTGGTGGCGGTGGGCATTGCCATCTTGGGCTATGTGTCGGGTAACGTGATTTTTGCCAACTATTTGAATATAATGTATATACCAAACAGCGGTGAGTTGGTGATCTTCATTTCCGCTGTGGTTGGGGCGTGTTTGGGCTTCTACTGGTGGAACTGCTATCCGGCGCAGGTCTTCATGGGCGACACCGGCAGCCTGACGTTGGGCGGCATCGTGGCTGTGTCGTGCGTCATCATCCGCAAGGAACTGCTGCTCCCCATCCTGTGCGGCATCTATCTGGCTGAGGCCGTTTCCGTTATCATGCAGCGCTCCTACTTCAAATACACGAAGAAGAAATATGGGGAGGGTCGCCGAATCTTCTTGATGGCTCCGCTGCATCACCATTTCCAAAAGAAAGGGATGCATGAAGCCAAGATCGTGCAGCGTTTCATCGTCATCAGTCTGCTGCTCGCCGTGCTGACCGTGGCCACGCTGAAAGTACGTTAGTCATGTTTTTATAAAAGAAAAAATCATTAATAGTCAAACCATTACCTAAATTTTACAATATGGCATCCAATAAAAATAACAGTTTCAGATTATTTGAACAGGAAAGAGAATATGCAAATCCCATGGTGGCTACGTTGGCCGACCGTCTGATTAATATCCGCAAGAAAAACATCGCGGCTTCCTTGTCCGACTTTGAGGGTAGTGCCCACAAGTTGCAGAAGGTGAAGACGTTGAATCAGATTGATTTCATTGATGACGCGCGTTCCACGAATGTGAACTCCGTTTGGTATTCGTTGCAAAGCATGACCAAGCCCGTCGTGTGGGTGACCAATGTGGACAATGTGGAGAAGATCACCAACGACCTTATCAACGAGATAGGGGAGAAGGTCAAATGCGTGGTGCTGCAAGGCGTTTACAACACGGATGTTTACGATCGTTTTGCGGAAGTAGGAATTCCGGTGTATGTGGAAATGAACATGGAAGATGCTGTCAGCCAGGCCTATTATGCATGCGACAAAGGGTATGTTGTACTCTATGCTCCGGGTTCGGCTGGCACCAACGGACTCTCTTATCGTGAAAAAGGGGAACAGTTTCAGAATGCAGTAGCTCAATTATAGTTTTAAAATGGATACAGTGAATCAAGATATCAGCAAGGCGAAATTCCGCTTCAAAGGCGATCTGACCATCCTGATCTTGGTCGGATTGCTCTCTGTGATATCCATTATCATGGTGTACAGCACGGGCGGCACCAAGGTACTCCATCATCTGATGCACGTGGCGGTTTGCTATGCGGGTCTCTTCATTTTCTATATCCTGGATTACCGTAAGGTGGTCTCCAACTTCGCTTTCTTCGGGTTGTTGGTGGCTATTTTTCTGCTTGTTGTAACAATACTCTCGAAGGCGGTGCGTGGCGTGACCTTGTTCGGACACGACGTGCAGACCTTTTATCTGATCGGGTTGCTGGTCATCATATTCCTGACCAACTATATCGGTCGTCGTTATAACAGCGGGCAGATAGAACTGACCAGCAAGCAGATGAATACGTGCATAATATACTTGCTTGTTTTTTGTGTGGGTATTGCCGCGTTGAACATGTCCACTGCCATCATTCTGTTTGCCACGGGGATGGTGATTTTCTTCACGGGCAATTTCAAGAAGAGCCGCTTGGCTGCCGTGATGGCGTTGGTGGTGGTTGTGGTGGGATTGCTTGCACTGGTGGTATGGCATGGGGCGGAGGACGGCTCCTCCAAGATCGGGCGTATGGGCACGTTCGTCAACCGGTTGGAATACTATTTCACCAAGGAGAACGACAACGGCTACGGCGACCAGATGATCCTTGCGCGGACGGCGATTGCGCGTTCGGGGCTTAGTCCCGCAGGCCCGGGCAAGGGGGTGATAAAGAACCGTTTGCCGGAAAACGACACCGACTATGCATACGCATCGCTTTTTGAGGAGACGGGCTTGTTGGTGGGTATTCTGGTGATTGCCATATACATGATGATTTTTTACCGTTCGTGGAAGATTTCGAGGGAGTCGAAAAACGCGCTGGGGGCGCTGCTCTCCTTTGGGTTGGGGTTCTGGTTTACGTGCCAGGCGCTGGTCCACATCGGGGTGAATTGCGAATTGCTGCCGGCCACAGGGCAGACGCTGCCCTTCATCAGCAGCGGCGGTGCCTCCCTTTTTGTGTCGGGATGTGCGATGGGACTGCTGTTGAGCGTGAGTCGTAAGAACCTGGACGACAACGCCAAGGTCGATCCGCACACCATGTTCATCCGCCGGGAGCGGTAGTCTGTGGTCTTCGGAAATAAAAAATGACATTTTGTATGGCGGTGATTTGAAAAAAAGTGTATTTTTGCCGCCGATTTCAAAAACGAAACCCGGAGAGGTGGGTGAGTGGCTGAAACCAACAGTTTGCTAAACTGTCGATGGGGAAACCTATCCGCGAGTTCGAATCTCGCCCTCTCCGCAAACTAAAAAGGCAACGTGAAAACGTTGCCTTAATTGTTTATCGGAAGTCGTCGTCTGCTTGCAGACGCAAGACAGACGGTAAACAATTAGGAGCCTTGCGAAGCATAGGCCTTTTTGTTTGCCAGGACGCCTACGGCAGTGCAGAGATATGTAATCTTGCAAAACAGCCAATCTTTAAGAACCCAACATACGTTGGGTGTCGTCTTTTTTTGTATCTTTGCACGTTTTTTTAGGATTTTACGAAAAGGTATGCTGAAAAACAAGAAAATATGTGTGGTTTTGCCCGCCTATAACGCGGAATCAACGTTGCGGCAGACATACGAGGAGATCCCATTCGACATTGTGGATGAGGTGATCCTCGTGGACGATTGTTCACAAGACGCCACCGTGGAAGTTGGGCAGGCCCTCGGCATCCACCATATCATCCGCCATGACGTCAACAAGGGCTATGGCGGCAACCAGAAGTCCTGTTATTCCAAAGCCCTCGAACTCGGTGCCGATGTGGTCATCATGTTGCATCCCGACTACCAGTACACCCCGAAGCTGATTGAGTCAATGTCGTATGTCATTGTCAATGAGCTGTATCCCGTAGTACTGGGTTCTCGTATCCTCGGGAAAGGTGCCCTGCGAGGAGGAATGCCTCTGTACAAGTACATCTTCAACCGCTGCCTGACGTTTATCCAGAATGTACTGATGAACGAGAAACTCTCCGAATACCACACGGGTTACCGCGCCTTTTCCGCAGAGGTCCTGAAGAAAATCCACTTCATGGACAATTCCGACGACTTCGTCTTCGACAACCAGATGCTGGCGCAGATTTTCTACGCCGGCTATGAGATTGCCGAGATTACCTGTCCCACGAAATATTTCCCGGAGGCCTCTTCCATCAACTTCCGCCGCAGCTCCAAGTATGGCTGGGGTGTGCTCTGGACCGCCCTGCAATACCGGCTTCAGAAATGGCACCTCGCGCACTTTAAGATCTTTGAACAATGACGGTGAACTTTGAACAATGACTATGAACCTTTTTACTTTATAACTTTTATACCTTCCCACTTTAACCTTACAAACCTTACGAACATTATAAACATTACAAACCCTACAAACCCATTATATGAGAAAAAGTAAACTCGGATTGGATTTCGCACAAGTAGATGCGGCCAAACAATTAGCAAAGAACATTGCCAACCAGGTTCAGGAATTTGTGGATGCCTACACCACCGTCACGGTGGAGCGCACCTTGTGCCGCTTGATCGGCATTGACGGCGTGGACGAAAACGGCGTGCCCCTTCCCAACCGTGTGGTGGACTCTATCCTGGAGAAGGGCGTGTTGAACCAGGGTGTACTCTACTTCATCGGCAATGCCATTCTGGAAACGGGCATGGGTCCGCAGGAGATTGCCGAGAAGATTGCTGCTGAGAACTGGGACATCACCACCTTGAAGCTGAACACAATAGACAAGATACAGGCGGCCGTTTATCCTTTTGTGGAAGCCTGCCTAACCCGCATCAAAGGCAATGTGGCCAAGCGTAACGAGTATTTGAATACCATCGGCGATGGGCCCGAAGCCGTACCTCTACATCATCGTGGCTACTGGCAACATCTACGAGGACGTGGTGCAGGCGCAGGCCGGCGCGCGCCAGGGTGCCGACATCATCGCTGTGATCCGTACCACGGGCCAGAGCCTCCTCGACTACGTGCCCTACGGCGCGACCACCGAGGGCTTCGGCGGCACGTTCGCCACGCAGGAGAACTTCCGAATCATGCGCAAGGCCCTCGATGAGGTGGGCGAAGAGGTGGGTCGCTACATCCGCCTATGCAACTACTGCTCCGGCCTCTGTATGCCTGAAATCGCCGCCATGGGCGCCCTCGAACGCCTCGATGTAATGCTCAACGACGCCCTTTACGGCATCCTCTTCCGCGACATCAACCCGCAGCGCACCCTCATCGACCAGTACTTCTCCCGCGTCATCAACGGCTATGCCGGCGTCATCATCAACACTGGCGAGGACAACTACCTGACCACCGCCGATGCCGTGGAGGCCGCCCACACGGTGCTCGCCTCCGACCTCATCAACGAGCAGCTGGCCCTTTTGGCCGCCCTGCCCGAAGAGCAGATGGGCCTCGGTCACGCCTTTGAGATGGACCCGATGCTCGAAAACGGCTTCCTACTCGAACTTGCACAGGCGCAGATGACCCGCGAGATATTCCCGAAAGCTACGCTCAAATACATGCCGCCCACGAAATTCATGACCGGAAACATCTTCCGCGGCCATATCCAGGACGCCCTGTTCAACATGATCGGCATCTGGACCCACCAGGGCATCCAACTGCTCGGTATGCCCACCGAGGCCATCCACACTCCGTTCATGAGCGACCGCTACCTCTCCATCGAGAACGCCCGATACATCTTCAACGACATGCGGAGCATTGGCGAGGAGATGGAATTTCGTGAGGGAGGTATCTGCCGCGAACGCGCCAAAACGGTACTCAACAATGCCATCGAGCTGCTGCAGCAGATTGTGGAAGAAGGCTTGTTCTCCGCATTGGAGAAGGGTATCTTCGGCGACGTGAAGCGTCCGATGAACGGTGGCAAGGGTCTTGCCGGCGTGGTCACCAAGGGCGAGAATTATTTCAATCCCTTTATAGAGTTGATGAAGAACAGAAAATAGAGTTAATAATTAAAAGTTTTTAGATGAAAAAGACGTTTTTGGTCATGGGTTTGCTCCTGTTGGTGAGCAGCCTGATGGCCCAGCACAAGCGCCCGACGATGGAGATAGTTCCCGAAAAGGAAACTATAGTTTATTTTTGTAGCGAAATTACCCCGGAAAACATACTGAAGCTCTATGATGCTCTTGGAGTGGACATTAATGCTTATAAAAATGTTGGTCTGAAGGTGCATTTCGGAGAGCGCGGCAACCAGAATTTCCTCAATCCGGAACTGTTACACCCGCTGGTGGACAAGGTTCACCCCACCTTTGTGGAAACCAACGTGTTGTATGTCAGCGACCGCCGTTTCACAAAATCTCACATTGCGTTGGCGGAAGAACACGGCTTTACCTTTGCTCCCATCGACATTCTGGATGCGAACGGAGAGACCATCTATCCTGGTGACACGAATTTCCAATTCTGCAAAACGGTGCGCACCGGTGATCATTTCGAGAACTACGATTTCTACATCATCTACTCCCATTTCAAAGGGCATGGATCCTCCGGTTTCGGCGGGGCCATCAAGAATGTGGGTATGGGCATGGCTTCCCCGGGCGGCAAGATGGCCATCCACGCCAACAACTACCCCAAGGTGAACACGCCCGAGAAGTGCTTCCAGTGCAACCGTTGCGCCAGCCAGTGCCCGGCCGTGGCCATCTCCGTGGATAACCATGGACCCGTCATCGACACCACCAAGTGCATCGGTTGTGCCAAGTGCATCGCGGAGTGTCCCCTCAAGCTCTTCTCGCCCGACAACAGCGGCTACGACGAAACACGCTTCCTCGACAAGCTTGTGGAGTACACCAAGGTGCTGGCCGACCGTCGTCCGATGGTCTTCATCAACGTGATGGCCAACATCTCCACCACCTGCGACTGTTCCGCCAAGGCTCCCAAGCCTTTCATGCGCGACATCGGCGCGGTGGCCTCCACCGACATTGTGGCCATCGACCAGGCCTGCCAGGACCTGACTTCCAAAGCATACGGCTGCGAACATGTGTTTGAGAAAGTGAACCACGTGAGCGGCATTGAGCAATTGAAATATGCCGAGAAACTGGGCATGGGCAGCACCAAATACATCCTCATTGATGTGGCCACAGGCCAACGCATCACCTTGGATGAGGCGGTGAAACAAACTGAAAAGAAAGAAGAAGAGAAACAAAAAGAAAAAGAAAAACAAGAACAGAAATAACATCAATTGATTATGGATAAAGACAATCTCCCGGTAGGAACTCGCGTCGCCCACGAGAAATACGGTGAAGGCATTATCAGCATGAACGGTGCATTGACGTACAAGGTCATCTTTGTGCGGGGTGGCGAGGTGGAATTCTCAAAGATGAGCGTACAGTTGGATGTCATCGAATCTGTGGAAGCGGCTGACGACAACCAGCCCAAGCTCAACCTCAAGGAATTTGAGCGGGTGCTTACTCATCTCCTCACCAAGTACAACGGCATCGAGCACAAGGTGGAACTCGGCAAGAAGTGGCAGGGCGGCACCATGACGCTCCAGCCTGCCAACAAGGAGCTCAAGCCCAAGGACATGCCCATCGAGACCTTCTTCCACAAAATCGTGATGATGCGCGACCGTCTGCGTGTGCTCGAGCAGAACATCAACAGCAGCAGCTCGCTGTCCGACGAGGAAAAAGTCAACCTGCAGCAGTACATCTCCCGCATCTACGGCAGCATGACCTCTTTCAACGTGCTCTTCGAGAACAAAGAGGATTATTTCGTGGGCACGGCGAATGCGTAAGGCGTCATTTTTTTACACATATAAGAATATTTCGTATTTTTGCCGATTTTAAAACTGAATCTGAAAAAAATATAAAACAATCATCCTCTAAATAACAAAGCAATGAGTGGCGGTTTGTATTCGATGGATCAAAAGGATTTTGATCAGACGTTAGATTTAACCCGGGTTAGGCCTTACGGCGACACGATGAACGATGGCAAGACGCAGCTGAGCTTCACGCTGCCGGTGCCCTGCGGCGACGAGGCGGTGGAGGCAGCCAAGCAGTTGCTTAAGAAACTGGGCTTCGACAATCCCCAGGTGGTCTATTACAAGGAACTCACCAACGGTTTCACTTTCGTGAACTGCTACGGTTCCTGCACGCACACGGTGGATTACACCACCATCCATGTGCCCAAGGTTGAGTCCACGGTCTGGTCCATGCAGGAAACCGACCAGTTCATCCGCGAGCATATCGGGCGGAAGATCATTGTAGTAGGTGCCAGCACCGGCACGGATGCCCATACAGTGGGCATTGACGCCATCATGAACATGAAAGGTTACGCCGGCCACTATGGCATTGAGCGTTACGACATGTTCGAGGCCCTGAACATGGGCAGCCAGGTACCCAACGAAGAGTTCATCGCCAAGGCTGTCGAGATGCACGCCGATGCCCTCCTGGTATCGCAGACCGTGACGCAGAAGGATGTCCACATCAAAAACATGACTGAGCTCATCGAGATGTTAGAGGCGGAAGGCCTGCGCGACAAGCTCATCGTCTGCGCCGGCGGCCCGCGTATCACGCACGAGTTGGCCCAGGAGCTTGGCTTCGACGCCGGCTTCGGCATGAACACCTACGCCGATGACGTGGCCTCCTACCTGGCCCAGGAAATGGATCGCAGAATGCACGCATAAGCCCGCAAAAGCCTTGTCCACACTCCCGTTTGGACACTTGTCCGGACAAGTTTTAAGACAGCATTTTTTATACTGGTAAAGATACGGAAAAACCAATTTTTTTCGTATCTTTGCTCGTTTTATAGAATTAATAAAAGTGATTGAAAATGAGTGAGATAGAAAACACTATTCCGACTGAAGAAACCTATAGCGCGAGTAATATTCAGGTTCTGGAAGGCTTGGAGGCCGTCCGGAAACGTCCCGCCATGTACATCGGTGATGTCAGCGACCGCGGATTGCACCATTTGGTGAACGAGGTGGTGGACAACTCCATCGATGAGGCCCTGGCTGGCTACTGCAACAATATCGAAGTCACCATCCTGGAAGACAACTCCATCTGCGTCCTGGACAACGGGCGCGGCATCCCCACCGACATGCACGAGAAGGAGCATCGCTCCGCCTTGGAGGTCGTGATGACCGTGCTCCACGCGGGCGGCAAGTTCAACAAGGACTCCTACAAGGTGTCCGGCGGTCTGCACGGCGTGGGTGTCTCCTGCGTGAACGCCCTGTCCAAGCACATGGTCGCCGAGGTGTTCCGCGAAGGCAAGCATTTCATGCAGGAGTATGCCTATGGCAAGCCCCTGTATCCGGTGAAAGTGGTGGGCGAGAGCGACTACCGCGGCACCAAGATCACCTTCACCCCCGACGAGACAATCTTCTACGTGACGACCTACGACTTCGAACGCCTCTCCGACCGTCTCAAGGAGTTGGCCTACCTCAACAAGGGCATCCACCTCTCCATCGAGGATTTGCGCAAGACCAACGAGAATGGCGAACATCCGAAGCATGAGTTCTACTCGGAGAACGGTCTGCGTGACTTCATCATGTATCTGGATGAGGGGCGCACCAAGATCACGTCCAAGCCTATCTACATCGAGGGCGAACGCCAGGGCGTGCCGGTGGAGGTGGCCATGCAGTACAACGACTCCTTCACCGAGAACATCCATTCTTACGTCAACAACATCAACACCATAGAGGGTGGCACCCACCTTACGGGTTTCCGTTCCGCCCTGACGCGCACGCTGAAAAAGTATGCCGACGACAACAACATGCTGGACAAGCTCAGCAAGGGCAAGGAGCGGGTGGAAATCTCCGGCGACGACTTCCGCGAGGGTCTCACGGCCATTATCTCCGTGAAGGTGGCGGAGCCCCAGTTTGAAGGACAGACCAAGACCAAGCTGGGCAACAGCGAGGTGGCCGGCATCGTGAACCAGATGGTGGGCGAAATGCTGACCAACTATCTGGAGGAGAACCCGAAAGATGCGAAGGAGATTGTGGATAAGGTGGTGCTGGCCGCGCAGGCGCGCCACGCCGCCCGCAAGGCCCGCGAGATGGTGCAGCGCAAGACCGCCTTCGGCGGCTCCGGCCTGCCCGGCAAACTCTCCGACTGCTCCTCCAAGGACGCCTCCAAGTGCGAGCTCTTCCTCGTGGAGGGTGACTCCGCAGGCGGCACGGCCAAGCAGGGCCGCGATGCGCACTACCAGGCCATCCTGCCGTTGCGAGGCAAGATCCTCAACGTGGAGAAGGCCATGCAGCACCGCATCTTCGAAAGCGAGGAAATCAAGAACATCTACACCGCACTGGGCGTCACCATCGGCACGGAAGAGGACAGCAAAGCCCTCAACATCTCCAAGTTGCGTTACCACAAGGTGATCATCATGACCGATGCCGATGTGGACGGAAGCCACATCGCCGCCCTGATCCTGACCTTCTTCTTCCGCTACATGCGCGAGCTCATCGAGCAGGGGCACGTATATATCGCCACGCCGCCGCTCTATTTGATCAAGAAGGGCAAATACCAGAAGTACGCCTGGACGGAAGAGGAGCGCACACGCTTCACCGCCGAGGCCGCCGGCGACAAGGAGGAGGCCAAGGTACACGTGCAACGCTACAAAGGTCTTGGTGAGATGAACGAGGAGCAGCTCTGGAGCACCACCATGGATCCGCAGTTCCGCACCCTCCGCCAGGTAACCATCGAAAATGCCCTCGAAGCCGACCACGTCTTCTCCATGCTGATGGGCGATGAGGTGCCGCCACGTCGTGAATTTATTGAACAAAATGCCACTTATGCAAACATCGATGCCTAATCCGGACCAGGAACCCGTAATCCCTGAAACCGTAGAACAACCGCAGGCCGACACGAACGAGATGCCGGCACAGACTGACCAGCCGAAAAGCGATGGTCCTATCATCTCGGAACCCCCTACCGTGGTGTCGTTCCAGAATGTGGACATCTACCAGAAGAAAATCCTGATTCTGCCGAAAATATCCTTTACGGTGAAACAGGGCGAGTTCGTCTATCTGATCGGCAAGACGGGCAGCGGCAAATCATCCATCCTCAAAACGCTGATTTCGGAAATCAAACCCAAAGGAGAAAAAGCCGAAATCATCGGCTTCGACCTGCTGACGATGAAGCCGAAGCGCATACCGGAACTGCGCAAGAAGCTTGGCGTGGTGTTTCAGGACTACCAGCTGCTGAACGACAAGACGGTGATTGAGAACCTGATGTTCGTGCTGCGGGCCACCCGTTGGAAAGACCGCAACGCCATGCTGAACCGCTGCGAGGAGGTGCTCTCCATGGTGGGCCTCTCCACGAAGGATTTCAAGCTGCCTTACCAATTGTCAGGCGGCGAGCAGCAGCGCGTGTGCATCGCCCGGGCCCTGCTCAACAACCCGGACGTGATCCTCGCCGACGAGCCTACGGGCAACCTCGACCCCATCACCGCCGAAGAGATCTTCCAGCTTTTCCATACCATCAACAAGACAGGCACCACGGTCATTATGGCCACCCACAATTTCCCGATGATCGACAAGTTTCCGACCCGCACTATCTGCGTGGAGGACGGGAAGCTGATTGATACTGTTGTCTGATGCTCTCCATCCTGATTCCGGCCTATAACGTGGACTTGCGTCATCTGGTGCGCGACCTGCTGCGCCAATGCCGCCAGCTGGGCCTTACGTTCGAGGTGCTGGTGGAGGATGATGCCTCTGACGCCGCATATCATCGCTTCTATGAGGATGTTGCCCACGAGCCGGAAGTCACGTTGATGACTAACGAGGAGAATCACGGCCGCTCCAAGGTCCGCAATCATCTGGCCGACACCGCACGCTATCCCTATCTGCTCTTCATGGATTGCGATGCGAATGTGAAGAAACCGGACTACATCTCCCACTATCTGCAGTGCATCCGCAGCCGTTCGGCGGAGAGCAAACCGTTCGTGGTGTCGGGCGGACTGGCCTACCGCGAACAGGTGCCGGAAGACGACCATCGTTTGCGGTGGAAATATGGCGTGCGCCGTGAGGTGCGCACCGCTGCCCGCCGCAACATGAAACCTTACGCCGCCTTTACACCGTTTAACATGCTCACAACCAAGAATCTGTTCCAGATTTGCCGATTCGATGAGTCCATCTCCTCGTATGGTTTTGAGGACACACTCTTCGGCATCCAATTGCAATTGGCCAATATTCCGCTGGAACATGTTGACAATGAGCTCTATCACGACGGCATCGATGCGAACGATGTCTTTCTGAAGAAGGTGGAAACGTCAATCAACAATCTGGTGCACCTTTACCGGAGTCACAAACTGCCGGACAGCTTCATCCAAAACAGCCGACTGATGCGAACCTATGCCAAATGCAAACACTATCATCTGCTTGCATTGGTACACAACTTATTGAATGTCACTGAAAAACCGTTACGACATTCAGTTCTGAAGAAATCATCTCTTTTTTCGCTGGACTTGTTGAAAATAAAGTTCCTTTGTGACAGGATGAATGAAGAATCTGTTACAGACTGAACATAAGTTGAGCCTTCACTTCGGATTTGTGCGGCTTGTCAATCTGATTCATGCCACTACTGATGACCTTACGGTCCAGATATTCGGTTCGCGATACGCGAAGCCAAACGCTTAGCCATTTATATTTGTAACGTAGCACAACATATCCTCTAATCCCTTTGTAATAATAGCTTCCGACGGTAAAAGCATAGTAAACATCATCTTCATAGGCATATAGCCTTTCGTCGTAACGGTCGGTGTCAAAGAAGGCGAACCGCGCTCGGATGCTGAGGTCGGGCTTCTCCAAGGTTACCGCAACATCTTGGAACAGCAGTATGCCCTTATACAGATTTTTCTCTTTTGGATAATGATTTAAAATGCCCTCAACGCCCGTTTTAAGCTGAAGGATGGGATGGGGCGAGTTGGTCCAAAGCAGCCGAAGTTTATGCCGATTATACGCTACAATGCAATGATAATGGTCGGCCTGTCCGTTTTCGGATTTTTGTAAAAACGTGTAACGGAGAGCAAATTGGCTGTTGCGGGTGAGTTGGCACGTGGTGGTGCTGCCCAGTGCCAAACACGCTGTCGGGGCATCGCAGCGATAAGAGGGGGTGGTCAGGTGATAGTAGTCGAAATAGGCGTTCGAAGTTATTCGACGGCCGAAGATGTGCTGGATTGAGAGGTAGATGCCGCTTTCGCCTTGGTTGGTGCTTGCCGCCCCGAAAGCGTTGCCCAGCGGAGCCTTGAAATCCCGGTCGTAATGCCGGAAGAGCAGTCCCAACCGGGTGGTTGGTGCCGGTGAAAACAGGATCCCCTGCACGGCTCCGAGTTTCCCAGATCGGTCGATCCCTATCTCCCCGAAAAGAATAAAATGTTTGATAATAGCTTGATAATCAGCAGAAACATTAAAGCCATTCGGAATAAAAGAGGAGGCGATCTTGTGCGAGAGGCTTTCCGATGCAGTGTCGGTGCGAGTGTGGCATACGGCCCGAAGTCCAATCTGGAACAGCGCTCGCCGCCAGGAGAGGTCGGCGCCGTAGTGGTTCTCCAAGGTTCCGAACGTGCGCCCGCCGAAGAGCGTGCCTTTCCACTGGTGATTACCGATGCGGGTAGCGAACCCGCGCAGGAAGTCTCCTTCATTGCAGGGTGCCACCGCCCGGATGCTGGTTCCGAAACGGCGCAGAGCATCAGGTTCGCCACCCCGCCCTGAAAGCAAGGAGCCTCCCAAGGCCAATCCCTGCCCGTAATTGAGCCGGTAGTCGCCCACCACCGCCTCCTTGACCAGTCCGATGTTTTTGAAGCAAATGGATCCAGAGTAGAGATCAAAGCCGTAGCGTTGTTTTCCTTTGAAAAATTGCTCGCCAGGGTCTTTTTCGCCCGCAATTTTCAGGAGAATGTGGTCGGCGGCGTTCCAGATGTAGCGAAAGCACACGTGCGCGGGCGTGCCTGCATAATGCGTGGTGCGCGCAGTGTCGTAGCCCGCCTGCTTCTCCAGCACCCGTCCATATCGGACCCAGAGGTTGTGGTGACTTTTTCGGACAAATTCGCGCCACGGAATCTTCGTTTTCCCTTGGGCGGCCACCGTTAACAGATGTCGCAACCGTTCCATATCCTCGGTGCTGAATCCCGGAATAGCAGCTATTTCGTACAAGGTGACCAGCGGCCCATATTGCTCAATGTACAATTGCAGCTGATAATATTGATAGGCTGTCATCCCGAGAGTCTTAATGGCATAATCGTATGGCAATTCATTAATATTCTGTTGATTATAAAGAGAATTTTCTAATTGTTCCTCCAATTCATCCGTATAATCATAATCCGACTCATCGTTTTGGTCCAACCGGTTTTCCATCTCATAAAGGATGTTGTCCAAAGAATAGATGCTGTCCGTTTGCGCCTTCAACAGCGTAGGTGTATATATTATAAAATGTAGAACGATGAAGCAAAGAAACTTGTGCTTCATCTGCCAATATTTGGTGAGTGAAAAGAAAAGAGTGATCATGGTGGGAGTATGATTAGAAAACACAATCGATTTGGCAGGCGGGTGAAAAGCCGATCTTGTAATTCCACTGGGCCGAGCATCCGAACCTGAATTTCCGCCAAGGCACGGACGTGTGGAACGAGAGACAACTGAATCCGCAGCGGGTTTCCAGAAACAGGTTGGGTATGGGATGGTACAGCAGGCGGATGCCGGCGTTGAATGGACCCGGCAGCGTCTTTTCGCAGAACAGGCTGCCGGCCAGGCGGCGGTCGGGAAGATAGCCTATTTGCAAATAAAAGCGGATGGGGATGGTCTCGTGCCCCACAACGCCGTATTTCAGTGCCGCCGGGTTGAACACGGCTACCCCGACGCTCATCTTTTCCGTGATGGCGTAGTAAAACGAGAGGGCAAAGGTGACGGAATGTTGGCAGCCGTAGTGGCGGGCGTGTTGCATCAGGTAAACCCCTTGGAGACTAACGGCCACACGCCCGCCGAAGCACTTGCCGTACCCGGCTTGCATCGTCATCTTCCCGAAGGCATGGTATCCGTAATGCGAAAGCGATAGCAGCAGATTATGTCCGTTGCGCGCGTATGTGCCGCGCAATACGGAGTTTGTCATCTCCTTGGTACAGAAATCATTGCCAACTCCCAGCGAGATTGTTGAAGCGGGAATGAAACAGTATGCCGCCGGGATGTCAGCGGCGCTGTTTAACAAAAAAACGGTTCGGGTGTCCATCTGCGCCCGCGATTCATTCTCTCCTCCCATCATCACCCACCACAACAGCAGTATATGGATGGCTATTGTATAATCATTTTTTCCTCCCCGTATCATCACACTCCAATATTTTGTATTTGGCGACAAAGATACAAAATATTTTCATATAATTAACAAAAGATTTTATTTTAACAATTAATTGTTAAAAATGGAGTTTAGGGCTATTTTGTTTAATAATCATTGTGGCAGAAAATACTAATTATTCTGCCAGCAAATTTCCAATTCCCAATAGCTAACTTCTAACCGCCGCCTTACCCTTTCAGAGCCTCGGCACCGCTTACGATCTCGATGAGTTCGTTGGTGATGGACGACTGGCGGGCATTATTGTACTTGAGACGCAGGTCGCGCAGAATCTCCGTGGCATTGTCGGTGGCTTTCGTCATGGAAATCATGCGGGCGCCGTGCTCCGATGCGACGGAATCGCAGAGTGTCTTGTACAGTTGCGTTTTCAGAATCTTCGGGATGAGTTCTTCGAGAACCTCTTCGGGAGAGGGCTCGATGATATAGTCGTGTTTGACGGTCAGCGTCTCTTCCTCGTTGCCGGAGATGGGCAGGAACGGCTCCACGGTCACCCGCTGGGTGGCGGCGTTGAGGAACTGGTTATAGACGATGTCCACCTTGTCCACCTCGTGTTTGAGGAACCGTTCGGTGAGCATGGCGCCGATGGGGGCCATCTCGGAAAAGTCTGGACTGTCAATGAGTTCGTCGTTGGAGAGTATCACGGGATAGGTCTTGCTGAGTTGTTCACGGCCTTTCTTCCCAAGGCATATCAGCTGCACACGGCCCTCCTTGTGCTGCGCGGCATATTGGCTTTCCACCAGATGATGCACGGCCTTCACGATGTTGGCGTTGAAGGCCCCGCATAATCCCTTGTTGGAGGTGATGGCCACGATGATGATGTTCTGCGGCTCACGCTTTTCCACCAAAGGCATGTCCTCCATGGATTCGGCAGACGCGGACAGGTTGTGCAGGATGTCGTTCAGCTTCTCGGAGTAGGGGCGCAGATATTGTATGGCGGTCTGGGCACGTCGGAGCTTGGCCGCCGACACCAGTTTCATGGAACTGGTGATCTTCTGCGTGGACTCGATGGAGCTGATGCGGGTTCGTATTTCCTTGAGATTGCCCATGACTATCTGACTTCGTATTGTTTGGACACTTCGGTGCAGGCCTGCTGGAGTTTCTGCATAATCTCATCGTCGATTTTGCCCGACCGCAGGGTGTCCAGAATGTCCTGATGCTGTTCGTGCATGAAATGGATGAATTCCGTCTCGAAGTTGCGGATGTTCTGGACGGGGATGTTCTGGAGCAGTCCTCGGGAGCCGCAGAAGATGATGGCGATCTGCTCTTCCACCTTGTAGGGCGTGTATTGCGGCTGCTTCAGGATTTCCACGTTGCGGACACCCTTGTCGAGGACGTACTGGGTGGCGGCATCCACATCCGAGCCGAACTTGGCGAAGGATTCCATCTCGCGGAACTGCGCCTGGTCGAGCTTCAGGGTGCCGGCCACTTTCTTCATGGACTTGATCTGTGCGTTGCCACCCACACGCGACACGGAGATACCCACGTTGATGGCCGGTCGCACGCCGGCGTTGAACAAGGAGGTCTCCAGGAATATCTGGCCATCGGTGATGGAGATCACATTGGTGGGGATGTAGGCGGACACGTCGCCGGCCTGCGTCTCGATGATGGGGAGTGCGGTCAGGGAACCGCCACCCTTCACGAGCGGCTTGATGCTATCGGGCAGGTCGTTCATCTGGGCCGCAATCTCGTCCGATTCGATGATCTTGGCAGCTCTTTCCAGCAGACGGGAGTGCAGGTAGAACACATCGCCGGGGTAAGCCTCGCGCCCAGGGGGACGACGGAGCAGCAATGACACCTCACGGTAGGCGACGGCCTGCTTGGAGAGATCGTCGTAGATGATGAGGGCGTTGCGGCCCGTGTCGCGGAAATACTCGCCGATGGCGGCACCCGCGAAGGGAGCGTAGAACTGCATGGCGGCGGCGTCGGAGGCCGTGGCGGTGACCACGATGGTGTAGGGCATGGCGCCCTTCTCCGTCAGGGTCTTCACCAAGGCGGCCACGGACGAACCCTTCTGTCCCACAGCCACATATATACAATAGACAGGGTTGTCCTGCTCGTAAAACTCTTTCTGGTTGATGATGGTATCCACCGCGATGGCTGTCTTGCCGGTCTGGCGGTCGCCGATGATCAGCTCGCGCTGGCCGCGCCCGATGGGGATCATGGCGTCCACGGCTTTGAGGCCGGTCTGCAGCGGCTCCTTGACGGGCTGGCGGAAGATGACGCCCGGCGCCTTGCGCTCGATGGGCATCTCGTACAATTGTCCTTCGATGGGACCTTTGCCGTCGATGGGCTCACCCAAGGTGTTGATAACGCGGCCCAGCAGGCCTTCGCCCACTTTTATGGATGCGATGCGGCCCGTGCGCTTGCACAAGTCGCCTTCATTCAGGCTCTTGGAGTCGCCCAAAAGCACAGCACCCACGTTGTCCTCTTCCAGGTTGAGCGCGATGCCGGTGACGGTCTCGCCGCCGGACTGGGTTTCAAAGGTGAGCAATTCGCCGGAACGGGCATTCTGCAGCCCGTACACGCGGGCGATGCCGTCGCCGACCAGCAGAACGGTGCCGGTCTCTTCCAGTTCTGTCTTCAAATTGAGATTCTGCAGTTGTTGGCGCAGGATGGATGTTACTTCTGAAGGCTTTATTTCTGCCATATCCTATTTATAATATAAGGTTAAAAATTCACTTGATAAACATTGTGGGAGAACTCCTGTTTCAGCTTGTTGATTCGGGATATAACCGACGCGTCGAAATAGAAGTCGTCCATTTTGACGATGATGCCGCCGATGAGGTCGGGTTGCACGACCTCCTTGATGGTGATGTTGTAGTGGGTCTGCTCGGCCAGCATGGCGCGGATCTGCTCCACCAGTTGGGGGTCGAGAGCCTGTGCGGTGGTCAGGGTGGCGATTTTGATGCGATGGTGTTCGTTGTAATAGTGCAGGAACTCATCGCAGATGGTAGCCAGGGCCGGCTCCCGCTTTTTGCGTATGATGGTGTCCAGAAACAGGAACGTCGTTTCGTGGATTTTCCCCTGGAAGATGCCGGCGAAGACGGCATGCTTCTTGGCCGGGGTGATGACGGGGCTGTTCAGGACGCTGAGCAGCTCGCGGTTGTCCTTCAGCAGGTTCCGGATGCTGCCAAGGTCTTGGCACACCTCTTCCAATTCGTTGCGCTCCATCGTGAAGTCGAACAGCGCTTTGGCGTATCGTTGGGCTAATCTTGGGTTTTTCATCGTGGAAAATGGGATTGCAACAGACGGACGGATTAGAATTTGCGGCTGCCGGGTTTCACGAACGGGAGGCCTTTCTGGCAGAGCGGGCACTCATCTGCCGCCCAGCTCTGGATGTTCAGCTTGGTGGCGCTGTAGATGGGGTAGGGGAAGGAGCCGTCGCTGCGGTCGGCCAGGCAGGCCACGCCGATGACCTCCGCCCCGAAGGATTTGAGTACCTCGATGGTCTCCAGGGAGGATTTGCCCGTGGTGACCACGTCTTCCGTGATGAGCAGCTTCTGCCCGGGTTTCACTTCGAAGCCGCGGCGCAGGCACATCTGGTTGTCCACCCGCTCGGTGAAGATGGCGGGAACGCCCAGCTGACGGCCCAGCTCGTAGGCCACGATGATTCCGCCCATGGCCGGACCCACCACCATATCGATGGGCAGGTCTTTCACCTGTTCGGTGATGACGGCGATGACGCGCTCGGCCCTGTCAGGGTATTGCAGCAGCTTGGCGCATTGGCAGTAACGGTCGCTGTGACGACCGGAGGAGAGAAGGAAATGGCCCTCCAACAGGGCTTCCGATTGCTTGAGTTCTTCTATGACCATAGTAGGCGGTATTTAAATAGGGCGCAAAGATACAAAAAAATCATATCTCCGTTTCGTTTGTTGGTGTCAAAATTTTGCAGCGGCATATAAAAAAAAAACTTATCTTTGCCGTCTGAATTTTAAAATGAAATAGCATGAAATTTATTGTATCCCGTGATGTCTTGTATCGTAATCTGAGTGCCATCAGTGGCGTGATGAGTTCCAACAGCTCAATGGCCATTCTGGGCAATTTTTTATTAACCATCAAGGATGACAAGTTGACGCTGACGGCCTCGGATTTGGACTCCACCATGACGGCGGAAATCGAGTTGGAGAATGTGGAGGGCGAGGGCGCCGTGGCTGTACCCGCCAAAACCCTTCTGGAGACGCTGAAGCTCATCCCGGAAACCCCGCTGGTCTTCGCCATCGACGAGGAGAAGAACATCTTCAAGTTCACCGCCGCCAACGGCGAGTACGACGCTCCCTGTTTCGACGGCAACGAGTATCCGCAAATCAAGGAGATGACCAACCCCAGCTCTTTCGATATTGAGGCCTCCATACTCCAACGGGCTATCAGCAAGACGCTGTTCGCCACTGGTACTGACGAGCTGCGCCCCACCATGATGGGCGTGCTGTGTGAACTCTCCGGCGAGGGCATCACCTTCGTCTCCACCGATGCGCACAAGCTGGTACGCTACCGCAACACGAAAGTGAAGGCGGATGATTTTACCTCCTTCATCCTGCCCAAGAAGCCCATCGCACACCTGAAGAACATCCTGGCCGGCCTTGATGAGAACGTCCATGTGGAATACTCCAAGGAACAGAACCATATCCGCTTCTCATTCGACAACTTGGTACTCTATTCTTCGCTGAAAGAGGGTAAATATCCTGATTACGAAAAGGTTATTCCGAAGGAGAATCCCAACAACCTGGTGATCTCGCGCGAGGACTTCCTGAAGTCCATCCGTCGTGTGGGAATCTATTCCAACCAGTCCACCTTCCAGATCCGTGTCTCCCTGTCACAGGAGGCCACCAATATCACGGCGGAGGATATGGATTACTCCAACAAGGCTGTCGAGGTCATCACAGGCGAGTATGCGGGCGAGAAGATGGACATCGGTTTCAACTCCCGGTTCCTGCGCGAGATGCTGGAGAACATGGACGGCGACCAGATTCGCGTCGAGATGTCCAAGCCCAACCGCGCCGCTCTCATCCTTCCGATGGAGCAGTACGACGAGCATGAGGATGTCCTGATGCTCATCATGCCGGTGATGCTGAATTACTAAACCCCATAGGGAAAACCGGGTTGTCGCTGCCACTTTGTGTGGGGGAGGAAAGTCCGGGCAACGCAGAGCACCATACTTCCTAACGGGAAGGCATTCTTCGAATGACAGACAGTGCCACAGAAAAAATACCGCCTGCAAAGGTAAGGGTGAAAACGCGAGGTAAGAGCTCACGACGCCGTCAGTGATGCCGGCGATGGTAAACCTTATGGGTTGAAAGACCAAATAAACCGAGGCTTGAGGGCTGCTCGTCCGACTCGGAGGGTAGGTTGATGGAGGCTTGCGGTGACGCAGGTCCTAGATAAATGACAACCGAACACAGAACCCGGCTTATAGGTTTTCCCTGTTATAGCGGATGCGTGAAAGCGCATCCGCTTTTTTTTACCACCGAGGCTGGAAGGCGTCCTCGATGTGCTTCACTCCCTGCACGCCCGACTGCAGCACCACGGAGATGATGTCGAAACGAACCTCTTTCGTCTGTTGCGTGCGCCAAATATAGTTTGCCGCCGCGCGAATCAGGTTCCGCTGCTTCTGCAAGGTGACGAAATCCTCCGGCTCCCCGAAGAGGGTGCTCTTGCGCGTCTTCACCTCCACGATCACCAGCCACCGATCGTTTTCGGCTATCAGGTCGATCTCCCAGTGCCCCGCCCTCCAGTTGCGTTCCAATATCCGATACCCTTTCGAAATCAGGTAGTCGGCGGCGATTTCCTCGCCTGTGTTCCCGGTCCTCTTCTTTGTTGTTTCCATTTTTAACTATTAATTGTTAATTATTAATTGATAATTGATTGAATTTAGTTGTGTAAAAAGTTATAATTAAATATATTGTAATAAAATAACGAAAATAATGTTTTAATATTGTTTATGTAATAAAAATAATTGTATTTTTGCCTTGTGAAAATTTGGTTGATATGAAGGAGGCGTTTTTGCAGTATGTGTGGCGGAATCGGTTGTTCAGGGACGAGGGTTTGCGGACAACGGCGGGAGAGCCCTTGCGGATACAGTTCCCGGGCTATCCCAATAGTGATGCCGGGCCGGATTTCCGGCAGGCGGTGATTCAGATTGGGGACATCACGTGGGCGGGCGACGTGGAGATTCATATTCGCAGCTCCGACTGGTATCGCCATCGGCACCAGGAGGATGCCAAGTACCGTTCTGTGATATTACATGTGGTATATGAGCACGATGTGGAGGTGGTGCGGCGGCCCAACGAGTGCTATCCCACACTGGAACTGCGCGGGCGGGTGCCGGAGGAGATTTTCCGCCGCTGCGATGAACTTGTCGGGTCACCGGAGCTGCTGGCCTGCCGATCAAAGATAAAATTGTGCGACCCGCTGACCTTGCAGGCGTTGGTGTCCTCGATGGCGATGGAACGTCTGCTTCGCAAGCAGGCGTGGGTACACGACACGGTGCGCCAGTGCCAGGGCAACTGGCACGAGGCGTTGTACAGACTGCTGGCGGTGAGCTTTGGATTCAAGACCAACGGCGACGCCTTTGAGTTGCTGGCACGGAGTCTGCCGTATCGCATCCTGTCGCGCCATCTGGATTCGGCCTTGCAGGTGAACGCCCTACTGTTCGGACAGGCGGGCATGTTGGAAACGCCCCTCGGTGACTCCTATTATTCCAAACTGAAGTATGAATATGACTATTTGAGGTACAAATATAATCTGCAGCCCATCGGAGAGGAGCGTTGGAATCTTTTACGCCTGCGCCCGTCCAATTTTCCTTGTCTTCGGATTGCACAGCTGGCAGCACTGCTTACCCGCGATAAAAAACTGTTGGACACGCTGTTGCATACCGATGATTTGGGAAAATTGCGGGAACGATTTGCCGTGTCTGCCGATCTCTATTGGCGCACACACTATCATTTCGGGCGCGAAACGGCACCGCATGGGGTTGTGCTGGGTGCTTCCACGGTGGACTCGCTGTTGATTAACACGGTGGTGCCATTCCTGTTTGCCCATCATAAGTTCTTTGGGGAAGAGGCGCGGCTGGAAAGCGTCATGTCGGTGTGGGAGCGACTGCCGTTTGAGGATAACAGGCTCACGCGCGTGTGCACGGGCACGCCTATCCCGCGTACGAGCGCGTTGGATTCGCAGGCGATAATGGAATTGTTGGGAGAATACTGCACAAAAAAACGGTGCATGGAATGCACCGTAGGGGATAGAATCATCCAGCAAAAGGGACCGGATGGCGGCCTTATGAGGATTGTTTAGAACTTGTCGGCGTTGTCCACCAGCATCTTGTTCTTCTTGTTGTAGGTAAGAATGAGATAGGCCTCTTCCACCAGGCAGCCCAGAAGGATAACGATGGCAATGATGGCGATGGTGCCGTGGTTGGCTTTGAGGAAGAGCGGTCCCACGCTGAAGAATGTCTTGTGCAGGACAAAGCACATCAACCATGTGCTGCAAAGCAGTAAAATCCACCAGATGGCCATGTGCAAGCCGCTGTTATCGACCATGTTGTCTTTTTGCTCGGATGTATAGGTGACGATGCCTTTGTCTTCGAGAATGTAGTCGGTTTCCTCCCAGATCTCCTTGAAGAAAGAAAGGGGTTTGAAGAGGTTGTAGAGCGGGATGATCCAAGACACGTATGCAAGCCATGACGGCATACCTACTTTCATGTAGTCGGCGATGGCGTGCAGGTTCTTGGAGTTCTTGTAGTTATAATGGGCGAAGACGAAAATCTTGGCCAGGAAGACGATGAGGGTGATGATGGCGATGACGCGGAAAGCGGAGCGAGTCTTGTCGTTGGCGGCGTTGAGTTCGTCCCAATGGGCTTTTGCCGGAGTGTAAGCGGCTTCATTCTTGGCCAACTCTTCCAGATGGGCATCCATGGCTTTCTGCTTCTCGGAAAGAGTGTTCTTGGTCACCTCGATGGCGTCGGCCAAGGTCTTCTTCTCGTCGCGGGTGGCAGCCGTCTTCTGCTTGAGGGTGTCGAGCTTGTATTGGTAGTAGGCGACCTCGGCGCTGTCCTGCTTCAGCGGATGCTGGGCCATGATGAAACTCTCGTAGGATTTCTCGTAGGCGGCACGCTCATAGACAACCGCCTTGTTGGTCTTGTCAAACCGCATCAGGAAAATCATGGAAAGGACAAAGAACACCAATAAAAGGATGTTCAGAAGCAGCGTCAACTTGCCCCAAAAAGCGTTGTTAGTGATTTTTTTCATACTGATATTTTTTTATGTTATTAATTATCAAATAAATAAGCATAGAAACCCAATAAGAGTAACTTGTCGCAAAAGTAAAAAAAATAATTTAAAACGACAAAGGCCGACATAATAAAAAAAAATGTATTTTTGCGGCCTCAAAACACGGCGGGGTGTAGCGCAGTTGGTAGCGCGCTACGTTCGGGACGTAGAGGCCGGAAGTTCGAGTCTTCTCACCCCGACTGTCAGAAAGAGACGCGATCTGCGTCTCTTTTTTTGTATCTTTGCCGCCCAATCATTTAAAGGCTTTAGAATATGAAGAAATGTATCTGCCTTCTGGCCCTTTGGATCTTTGCCTTGGCGGCTCCCGCCCAGTCTCAGCACATGAAGTTCATGGGCATCGACATGAACTGCACCATCTCCACCTTTATGTCCAAGCTGAAAGGCAAGGGCTTCACGGAGGATCTCAGCAGTCACCAGGACAACAAGGTGGTGATGAAGGGCACTTTCGCTGGCGAGAAGGTGAAACTGGAGGTGCGCTGTGCTTCCAAGTCTCACCTCGTTTATAGCGTCATGGTGTGCTTCAATCTCAGCACCAGTTACAATTACGAGACGCTGAAGGCGCAGCTCGACAAGTACGGTCCCTGTCAGGAGTTCGAGAATGTGCCGGAGGGGCAAGGGCATGTGAAGTACGTGACCGACTATGCGCAGTGGGACACCGACAAGGATGCGGAGACCGGCCATACCAACAGCATTATCCTTTCCAAGTGCAGCTATCGGAGCACCTCGCCGTACATTATTTCCTACATCGACAGGCGCAACTCCCTGCTGGATGTCCAGGAGGTGAGCTCGGATTTTTGACATTGGTTGTTGGAGTTGAGAAATTAAGGACTTAAGTCGTTAAGAGACAATGGACTTTAAACTTTGAACTTTGACGACGCACCTTGAACTTTTATTTCTTCCACGTTTAACATTATAAAATAAAGGAACCTTACGAACAGACCAAATTTCTGGGCATAAAAAAACGGAGCAATCTGCTCCGTTTTTTATGAATGGTTGTTGGATTATTCGAAGGAAAGGATAGCCTCCGTGATTCTGGCGATGGCGTCGCGGAGTTCCTCTTCGGTGATGACCAACGGGGGGGCGAAGCGGATGATATGCTGGTGGGTCGGTTTGGCGAGCACGCCCAGCTCTTTCATCTTCACGCACACATCCCAAGCCTCTTTGCCGTTGGTGGGTTGGATGATAATGGCGTTGAGGAGGCCCTTGCCGCGGATTTGTTTGATGAGCGGGCTGTTCACCTTGTTCATCTCATCGCGGAAGACCTTTCCGAGGTACTCGGCGCGTTCGGCGAGCTTTTCTTCCTTCACCACTTCGAGGGCGGCGATGCCCACGCGGCAGGCGATGGGGTTGCCACCGAAGGTGGAACCGTGCTCACCCGGCTTGATGTTGAGCATGATGTCGTCATCGGCCAGCACGGCTGACACTGGCATGGTGCCGCCGGAGAGGGCCTTGCCGAGGATCAGGATGTCGGGGCGCACGCCTTCGTGGTCGCAGGCCAGCATCTTGCCCGTACGGGCGATACCCGTCTGCACCTCGTCGGCCATGAACAGCACGTTGTGGGCCTTGCAGAGGTCGTAGCATTTTTTCAGATAACCGTCGTCCGGCACATAGACACCGGCCTCGCCTTGGATGGGTTCCACGAGGAAACCGCACACCATGGGATCTTCGAGGGCCTTGGCCAAAGCATCCACATCATTGTACGGGATCTTGATGAAGCCCGGGGTGAAGGGACCGAATCCGGCGTAGGCGTCCGGGTCGATGGAGAGGGAGATGATGGTGATGGTACGTCCGTGGAAGTTGCCCTCGCAGACGATGATCTTGGCCTGGTTCTCGGGGATGCCTTTCTTGTCATAACCCCAGCGGCGGGCGAGCTTCAAAGCGGTCTCGTCAGCCTCGGCGCCGGAGTTCATGGGCAGCACCTTGTCGTAGCCGAACGTTTCGGTGACGTATTTCTCATACGGTCCCAGACAGTCGTTGTAGAATGCACGGGAGGTCAGGCAAACCTTCTGGCACTGGTCCATCATGGCGCTGATGATCTTGGGGTGGCAGTGACCTTGGTTGACGGCGGAATAGGCGGAGAGGAAATCATAGTATTTCTTGCCCTCCACGTCCCAAACGAACGGACCTTGGCCGCGCGAAATGACAACATCCAGGGGATGATAGTTGTGGGCGCCATATCTGGCTTCCATGTCAATGGCTTGCTGACTTGTAGTAATTTTTTCTACCATAGTGATTTGTATTAAAATATTAATTGTATGAATTTCACAAAGAAACGGCTGCAAATATAAGAATTTTTTTTTGTATTTTTGCCACCGATTATTAAAAAGTGAATACTATGAAGAGATGTTTCTTTCTCCTTGTATGTGCTGCTGCACTGTTGGCAACCCTCTCATCCTGCCAGCCTAACGTGGAAGTCTATAACCCCAAATGCAAGATCAGCAAGATCTGGTACCGCAGCGAAGTGGGCGATCCTGCTGAGGTTTACCAGTATGACAAGAAGGGTGTGTTGACGAATATAACCATCGACTCGCTGGAAACATACGACTTTACCTATAACAAGGATAAAACGGTGGCCAAAGTGGTCCATGTGGGCAAAAAATACACGGAATCCATTGAGATGACCTATGACGATGACGGCCTGATCAAGACGATGACCTACACCATGGACGATACGGTTCGCCAGGAGGCGGAGTTCACCCGCGATGAGGAGACCGCCCGCATCAAGCATGTGGAGGAGACGTATGACAAGTCTTTCTTCGACCGTTATTACATTATGTATAAGAGTAAATTGTACAACACCTATATGGGAGATGCAAATCGCATTTGCAAGATGGTCGAGGAAAGCGGTCGCAAGGGCCTTACGCTGCACTGCAGCATGGACATCACCTATTATCCCGGCAAGAAAGAGAAAGAATACAAGAACATCGCCACCATCGTGCAAAGATACCCCGACCTTCGTCAGGAGGTGACGCGCACGTTCACGTATGACACCACGACATTCAACCCCTTCTACGGCATGACCTACGCATACGCGGGCTTCGCGGGCTATTACGTCAACAACAAGGCCACGGAGGAGGAGATTGTGCGCACCGACGGCATCGTTACCCGCCAGGTGTCCTATACATATAAATATGAAGGAGAGCATTTCCTCAACGACAAACGCTACCCGCGGCAGTTCATCACCATATCTTCCGAGAATTACATTCCCGTCAGAACGTATATCCTGTATATTAAGTAGTCGCCCATGAAACTGCACCAGGCCGGAAGAATGATCATCATCGTCAGCCTGCTGACGATAATCCTGGCAACCATTTGCTACGTGCTGTTCCTCGCCAACCTGTGGTGGGTGAACGTGGTTTTCTATGCCGTGATGATTGTGCTGGGGGCTTTGATTGTGCGTTTTTTCCGCGTCCCGTACCGTATTGTCAACAAGGTGGACAACGGGGTGCTTGCTCCGGCGGACGGCACCATCCTCTCGGTCGGGCCGGCCTTCGAATACGAGTATTTCAAGGATGAGCGCATCAAGATTTCCATCTTCATGTCCATCAACAACGTGCATGTGAACAGTTACCCGATTGACGGCACCATCGAATACACCGCCTACCATCCCGGAAAATATGTGCTGGCCAAGCTGCCCAAGTCATCGGTGGACAACGAGCACAACACCATCGTGGTGGCCCGCAACGAGCAGGAAAAGGTCCTTTTCCGCCAGATTGCCGGCTTTATAGCGCGTCGTATCATCAGCTACCCCGAGGTGGGCGATGTCGTCAAACAGGGCGATGAGGTCGGGATGATCAAGTTCGGCTCCCGCGTGGATGTGTTCCTCCCGCTTGATGCGCAGGTGGTCGTGTCCAAGGGCGACAAGATGGTCTCCAAGAAGACTGTGCTGGCCTATTTCTAACCGCAGCGTATGAAACTCAGCATCATCATTGTCAACTATAACGTCTCTTGCTTTCTGGAACAGGCTTTGAACTCGGTGTTCAAGGCCTTGAAAGACGTGGACGGCGAGGTCTTTGTGGTGGACAACCATTCGGCGGACAACTCGCTGGAGATGCTGGCTGCCCGTTTTCCGCAAGTGCATGTTATTGCGAATCAAGAGAATGTGGGTTTTGCCCGAGCCAACAACCAGGCGATCCGTATCTCCACGGGCGAGTATGTACTGCTGCTCAACCCCGACACGCTGGTGGAGGAGGACACGTTTGTAAAATGTCTGCATTTCATGGATGAAACGCCGGACGCCGGTGGGCTGGGGGTGAAGATGGTGAACGGCAAGGGCGAGTTCCTGCCCGAGTCCAAGCGCGGCATCCCGTTCCCGGCAGTGGCCTTCTACAAGCTTTTCGGCCTCTCGAAACTGTTCCCCAAGTCGCGGCGGTTCGGCACGTACCATCTTACCTATCTCAGTAACGATGAAATCCACTCCGTGGAGGTGCTGTCGGGTGCTTTCATGATGCTGCGCCGCAGCGTGCTCGACCAAGTGGGGCTACTGGACGAGGACTATTTTATGTATGGCGAGGATATTGACCTTTCATACAGGATTTTACAAGGAGGCTATAAGAACTATTATTTTCCGGAAACCCGGATTATCCATTATAAAGGCGAAAGCACCAAGACGGGAAGTCTGAATTATGTGTATGTCTTTTATAAAGCGATGCAGATATTCGCCCGCAAGCATTTTTCCCAGAAGAATGCAAGATTATTCAACTTCTTGATTGATTGTGCAATATGGTTTAGGGCGGCGCTGGCGGCCTTGAAGCGGATTGCCAGCAAGCTGCTGTTGCCCTTCTTGGATTTCGTGGCGGTATATGCGGGCATGTTGCTGCTGGCGTTCTATTGGCAGAACAACGTGCTGGCGCAGCGCCACAGTGCCTATCCCGCCTACTATTTCTACGCGGTGATACCCGCCTACGTGCTGGTGTGGCTCGTGTCGGTGGCCTTATGCCGGGGCTATCGGAAGCCCATCAAGATGCAGAATGTAAACAAGGGCATCTTTGCGGGAACGGTGGCTATCTTGCTGGTATATGCACTGTTGCCGGAAACGATGCGCTACTCGCGGGCCGTGGTGCTCTTCGGGGCCATGTGGTCGGTGATGGTCATCAACCTGATCCGTTATGTGCTTCGCCGGTTGCCCTTGGGGGCGCGCTATTTCGACCATCAGGGCTTGCGCCGCGTGGCGGTGGTGGGTAGCCCGAAGGAGACGGAACGTGTGCTCTCGATGGTGCGGATGATGGGCGAGAACAGCGAGTTTGCGGGCACGGTGCTGACAAGTCCTGACGTTGAACCCTCGCAGTCCCATATCGGTCGCGTGGACCAGCTGCCGGACCTGATCCGGCTTTACCGCCTCAACGAGGTGATTTTCTGCGCCAAGGATGTGCCCTCCGACCAGATTATTGACTGGATGGGGCGCCTGCAGGAGTTCCAAGTGGAGTATCGGATTGCCCCGGAGGACAGTCGCTCCGTCATCGGCAGCAACTCCATCTTTTCCACGGCAGATTTCTATACGATTCCAGTACAGACGATTGTGCAGAAGCAGAATCTCCGCAGCAAGCGCCTGCTGGATGTGACTGTTGCCCTGTTGCTGCTGCTTTTCCTGTGGGTGGATATTTGGTTTGTGGAGGATAAAGGTGGCTTTGTGCGCAATATCTTCACGGTGCTGGCGGGCAAGAAGAGCTGGGTGGGTTGCCATCCGGGCAGTGCCAATCCCGCCGCCGCCCTGTTGAAACCCGGTGTGCTCCATCCGGAGGACGCTTTCCCGGAGTGTGCCTTTTCGGACGAAATGCTGGAGTTGTCGGAAACGCTCTATACCCGCGATTACAGTCTCCGTCTGGACATGACCACGATATGGAAAGGCTTCTCACGATTGGGGCAAGAGTGAAAGCGGTTGACAATTGACAATCAACAATTAATAATTAACAGTTAATAATTAATAATTAATAGTTGGAATATCTGTCTACTAACTACTAACTACTAACTACTGACTACTGACTACTGACTACTGACTACTGACTACTGACCCCTGTAATTTTGTCTTAAAAAGTGAAAAATCCCCATCCGAACACGTTTGGAGATAACAACCTTTTTCGTATTTTTGCACCCGTTTTAAAGAAACCCTATTTATTAATTTAACTAATTGAATATGAGTACGAAGTATGTTTATACCTTTGGTAACAAGAAGGCCGAAGGGAAAGCAGACATGAAAAATCTGCTCGGCGGCAAGGGTGCCAACCTTGCTGAAATGTGTCTTTTGGGCCTGCCTGTACCTGCTGGTCTGACCATTACTACCGAATGTTGTACCGCCTATTATGACAACAACTGCACGCTTCCCGCAGGATTGATGGATGAGGTGTGGGCTGGTATGAAGAATGTGGAAGAGATTATGGGACTGAAGTATGACGATGCGGAGAACCCGCTGCTAGTCTCCTGCCGTTCCGGCGCCCGCAGCTCCATGCCCGGCATGATGGACACCGTACTCAACATCGGACTCTGTTCAAAAACCATCCCCGGCCTGATCAAGAAGACCAACAATCCCCGCTTCGTGTATGACTCCTACCGTCGTCTCATCATGATGTATGCCGACGTGGTGATGGAGAAAGCCGAGGGCATCGAGCCCGCCGACGGCAAGGGCATCCGCAAGATTCTGGATGACATGCTGGACGAGTTCAAGGCCAACAAGGGCTATGCCAGCGACACGGAGATCACCGCTGAGGAGCTGCTCCGTCTGGCCGACGCGTTCAAGGCCAAAATCCGCGAGGTGCTCGGCACCGAGTTCCCCGATGATGCCAAGGCCCAGCTGGAAGGCGGCATCAAGGCCGTGTTCAAGAGCTGGAACGGCAAGAAGGCCATCTCCTACCGCCGCATCGAAGGCATTCCCGATGACTGGGGTACTGCCGTGAACGTGCAGGCGATGGTGTTCGGCAACATGGGCGACAACTCCGCCACCGGCGTGGCTTTCACCCGTAACCCTGCCACCGGCGACAACCAGTTCTATGGTGAATGGCTCATCAACGCCCAAGGTGAGGATGTGGTGGCCGGTATCCGTACTCCCAACCCGCTGAACGACGAAACGAAAAACGAGCAGAACAAGATGATGCACTCCATGCAGGAGCTGATGCCGGAGACCTACAAAGAGCTCTGCGACATCCGCAATATCTTGGAAAACAGCTATAAAGACATGCTCGACATTGAGTTTACCATTCAAGAGGGCAAACTCTATATGTTGCAATGCCGCGTGGGCAAACGTACCGGCGTGGCGGCCATGACCATGGCTCTGGACATGCTGCACGAAGGCCTCATCGATGAGAAGGAAGTGGTGATGCGCATGGCTCCCGCCCAGCTCGACGAGCTGCTGCACCCCATCCTGGATGCCGCCGACGAGAAGAAGCATACCGTCATTGCCAAGGGTCTGCCCGCAGGTCCTGGCGGCGCCGTGGGTGTCATCGCGTTCGACAGCGAGACCTCCAAAGCCTATACGGAGAAGAAAATCAAGAATATCCTCGTGCGCGAGGAGACCAACCCGGAAGATGTGGAGGGTATGCGTGCTGCTACCGGCATCTTGACCGCCCGTGGCGGTATGACCTCCCACGCCGCCCTCGTGGCCCGTGGCTGGGGCAAGTGCTGCATCGTGGGCTGCGACGCCCTCAAGATTGACATGGCTGCCCGCACGCTCACCATCGACGGCAAGACCTTCAAAGAAGGCGACCTGCTGAGCTTGAACGGCTCCAAAGGTTGGGTATATGCCGAGGAGTTGAAGATGATCGACGCCACCGAGAACCCGCTCTTCCAGGAGTTTATGCAGCTGGTGGACAAATACCGCAAGATGGGTGTCC